>NZ_JAANMZ010000041.1 GCF_011250555.1 Bacillus sp. MM2020_4
CTCCCAAGCTTTTAGAACCTCATATTTATACTCTGCAGAAAAAGCTCTTTTGGACATAAAAAATACTCCCCTTAAGTAGCCAGATTTTTATTTTTTAATCTGTCTACCTAAAGGGGAGCATATCAAACAACTCACCATGTGTTTTTTTCGTTGATAATTTTGTAATATATAGACGTTGATGATACGTAAAAGATGAGGTACGTTAACACATACAATCCCATGACAGAAAAGATAATCGTCGTTAAGGAAGGTAAATCTTTTATGACAAGGATGACGGAGTAGTATAAAAGAAACCAACTGTGTACCAATCCCAGTATGAGTGGCGGTAAAAAGACGAACAGCAATTGTTTCCGAATAATCTGTTTCAATTCTTTGTTGCCAACACCCATTTTTCGTAAAATCGCGTAATGTTCTCGCTCTTCTGTCGCTTCACGCAGCTGTTTAAAGTAAATGACACTTCCTAAAGCAAACAAGGCAATGACAGCAAAAAACGCCACAGAGAACAATACTAACGAGGATGATTCTGTATTAAGGGCATACTGATCGACATAAGCAGAATAATAGGCCCCTTCTGTTTTCATCACGATATCGTATATTTTTCGTGATACGTCATTGGATGTCTTCGGATCTTCTATTTTGTATATTTCATAGGAAGAAAGGGTGTGCCGATCTTTTAAGTCCGCAAAGGCTTCGTCAGAAATAACGAGTACAGAAGGCTGTGGAGCAGTATCTCCATCAGGAGTCGTTGGGATACTTAACAGCGGGTAACGTATTTTTTCGACGACTCGGAATGTATGATTTTTTAAAACAGTCATTTTGTACTTAGGACTATGATATTTAGTCGGCGCATCGATTCCTCTGGTTAAAACAATAGCTTCTTTCCCTTCTAAATCTACTTTTTCACCCACTTTACGCAAATCAATAATCGCGTTTAATTGTGACTCAGGGAAAAGGGTAAATCTCTCTGTGTAATATTCGGGATGGCTTAAAAACGTACTTCGATTTGAGACTTTTTCTGTTTGAATTCCTGTTATCGTTTCATGAGCAATTATCGGGTGGGAATCACTCATTATTTGTTCAATTTGTTTTTGAGATTGATGATCCTGCTGTGAAAAAGCAAAATGGTTCGGAAATTCCTTTTTTACAACATCTGCTTTTATTGCGTAATCTACAGCAATAAATCCAACGGAAAAGATAATAATCGCACTAAGCAGAGAATTAAACGTAAAGTTAATCGTATTTCCCCTGATAGAAAAACGAAGGGAAGAAATCCATAACATTTTGTTACCATGAAAGTAATTCTTCTTTTGAGTCATTTTTTGTAAAATCCAACCCGAGAACTGACGGAAAAATAGATATGTTCCGATGATTAATGCCACGGTTACAGCAATTAAGGTTTCATTAAAATGATCCTTCCATATGTTTGTATTGTCCGCTAGTGTAATCGTGTAATAAGACGACGCAATGAATAGGATAGACAATAGCGCCAACCCAAAAGAAAAGGTAAAAGGCTTATCCATTTTTTCCTTTGCACGAAACAATTCAACTAACTGCACCCGCCGAACATTAAAATAACTTTGAATCGTAATGATGGCGATTAATACGGCGAATAACAGGATAGTTGAGCCGATGGCTTCCAGTGGAAAGGCAAAAGAGATGTTGTCTTGGTAATGCATTAAGTTCATTAATATCGCCCCAAAAAATTTCGATAATAATCCACCGATTACTATCCCGCTGAAAACAGAAATGGCGCTTAAAAATAATGTTTCAAAAAAGACCATTGCCGCAACTTGTCTTTCTTTCATCCCGTAAAGTAAATACATGCCAAATTCTTTTTTCCGCTGCTTCATGAAAAACGAGTTAGCGTACAAAATAAAAAAGACAATAAATAAAAAGACGATCATCGAGGCAACGAAAATAACCATTTTGTAATTTTCTTTATTTTGAATGGCAGCAACAATGTCCTCGTTAAACATTAACGCAGAAAAAGTAAAGTAAATGACAACCCCGACAAGCATGGAAATGAAATAGATGGTATACAAACGGAAGTTCCGTTTCATATTCCGCCAGGATAAATCAATTAAGTTCATCGCTTGTCACTCCCTATTGCACTCTGAATCGTCAGGATCCGGTCGAAGAACTCCTTTTCCGATTGTTCTCCTTTAAACATTTCATTGACGATTTTTCCGTCACGAAGAAATATGACTCGCTGGCAGTAGCTTGCCGCATACGGATCATGGGTAATCATCACAACTGTGGTATGAAACGTTTTATTCAGTAATTGAATTTGTTCTAGCAGCTGTGTGGCAGATCTTGAATCCAGTGCACCCGTCGGCTCATCGGCAAACACAATCGCCGGATTGGTAATAATCGCCCTGGCAGCAGCCGTGCGCTGCTTTTGCCCACCGGAAATTTCTGCCGGATACTGATGTAAAATCGATTCTATATTTAACGCTTCAATTATCTTCGCTAAGCGCTGCTCCATTTCGTTGATAGGGGTTTTTTGTAATGAAAGCGGCAGGAGGATATTTTCTTTCACCGTTAAAGTATCCAGCAGGTTGTAATCTTGAAAAATAAACCCCATTCGTTTTTGGCGAAAGTCTCGTAATGCTTTCTTTCTCAAATCTAACAGGGATTGTCCTTCAATCCAAACCTCTCCGCCGTTAAAGGAATCAATAGTTGAGAGGGTATTCATTAAGGTTGTTTTCCCAGAACCGGACGGTCCCATAATGGCGGTAAATTCTCCTTGTTCAATGATCAAATCAATATTTTTTAAGACCTGTGTCTTCCCATAAGATTTCGTTAAGTTCTTTGTTTGAATCATTTTCATCATTGTTTCGTCCTCCTTCACCAACCACTATACAGACTAATTTGCCCGTCAACCATCGATATATCAATGTCTAACGTGACATTTTTGTCATGTTCTAGTGAAGTGATTTTCAACGATCTATGTTAGAACAACAGCAAGTTGGTTACAGTTATTTCCTAAATAAAGTTGCTGCTAACTTTGTTGAAAACGTTTAAGTGTAAACGCAAAAAGAACGAAAGAAGAAAACTCTCTAGGGTAGGCTAGAGAGTTTGAAAGAGCAAATGATTAATGAGGGTCAGTCTCTACCTGCGGATTAGCAGCCTGTGGACTGTCCCTAAAACTTTATTATCACTCATTACTATGCTTAGGCAAATAGATCATTGTCTTAAATAAATCCCCATCAATTTGAATGATAAATTTACCCTGTTGTATATCAATTAGGCTTTTGGCAATGGATAGCCCTAACCCGCTGCCTTGACTGGATCTGGATTCATCGCCTCTTTTAAAACGCTCCATTAGTTCATCTGCCGAAATATTTAACTCATAAGCTGAAATATTCTTGAAGGTAACAAGGATTTCGGTACCTAAATCTTCAATATTAATATAAACCCTTGACCCTCTCAGGGCATACTTAAATATATTGGATAATACGTTCTCAATAGACCTCCACACTAATTTTCCATCGGCGGCCACATAGCATTTATCATTAGGGTTGTTGAACCTAAATTCCAAATCCTGCTCTTCAATTTTTTCACTTACTTCTCCCAGCCCCTGAGTGATTAACGATACAATATCAATTTTCTCAAGATGGACCGGAATATTTCCGCTCGAAGCCTTAGCAGCATCAAATAAGTCATCCGTTAAGGTTTTAAGCCTCTTTGATTTTTGATCCAACACGGCGATATATTCTTCCATCTTGGATGGGTCCTTTTCCTTTTTCAATAAATCTACATACGTGATAATGGATGTTAACGGTGTTCGAATATCATGGGAAACGTTGGTGATCAGTTCCGTTTTTAAACGCTCACTTTTTAGTTCGTTATCTACTGCATTTTTCAACCCATCAGTAATGCTGTTAATATTGGCAGCCAGACTCGCAAACTCTCCCTTTCCATCTATATCAATGATATGATGGATTTCGCCATTTTTGATTCTCTCTACTCCATCCTTTATGGCCTTAAAGGCCTTCACTTTCTTTAAGGCGAACCAGGCAGCCACCCCTATGGTGATCGGAAACATAAAAAATGTTATAGCAATCAATAGTGGATAGCCTATAACAATCAGGACTGTCTTTACTCCAACATTTCCGCTATCGTAGACATTCCTTATAAATAGGACAATTCCTTTGATAATTTGATAAATCAGGCTATGCCTAACCAGCGTTCCATTCTTAACATGCCTTACCAATGATAGAATCAATACGAAAAAAACTACGGAAAAAAGAATCGTAATGGGAGTGACCCATTTTATGATAGTTGGAAGTCCAACAAAATCAACTATCGCAACCCAAAGCGCTATAAGTCCTACACATAACAAGAGGTTCAAATCACTATATAATTTATCGAGTGCATGAAAGTGCGCCTCTTTATCTTTAAAGGACTTTCTCCCGTTTACAAGGATCAGATAGAAAAATGTTAAGATAAATCCAGCTAGAAACCCAAGTAATCGATAGAAGTCTTTCGTAGCAGTTCCTTTATTTTCTTTCCACGCATTTATTTTCGAATGTAAGAAATCCTTAGAAAAAGCAACATAAACCTTATTGTTATCCGAGCCCATTTCATCCATTTGCATCGTAACCCAATCCAAGTATTTATTTGCTTCAATTTCTTTTGGATAGACCTCTTGATTATATCCCTCAAACACCATGTAGGATGGATAGGTTTTAAACGGTTCTTTTTCTTTCATCATACTATTTGAATATACATTTACACCATCGCTTGCATAATATACTGGATCCTTAACCTCTTGAATATTTTGCTCTAGTAAATGAAATTCTCTTACATCCTTCTTGATCAACCGATCCCTTACCTGGGCAATTTTATCGGCATTCTCCACTTTAAACTTTTCATAGTTCTCCGCTTCACTAAGATTTGGATTATAACTTTTTGAATCAACCTGAAAATTGAAATACAAGTCCTGTACTTCATTTCTTAATTCTTCCTTACTAATCGTCTCACCCTTTAAAATATATTCTTCATTTTTATACTTCAACAGACGGGTCAGATCACTCATGAGATTATCACTTTCTCTCATAAATGACTTGCTTAGGAAGTAGTTGTCTTCAAAAACCATTCCAACATCCCCATCTGCCATGTCATCTAAATCGACAATTGCTTGTATGACACCTGTAAAACAGGCAATCATGATGATAAAGACCATCAACTTTGTTATCATTGAGTGGCTAAATTTTTTCGACCTTATATCCAATTCCCCACACCACCTTTAAATATTTTGGCTCTTTCGGATTGATTTCTATTTTCTCTCTAATTTTTCTTATATGAACGGTCACGGTATTTTCCGGGCTAAAGGCTGTTTCATTCCATACCTTCTCATAAATCTCCTCGATAGAGAACACTCTACCTGCATTTGCTGTCAATAGTTTTAAAATCTTGTATTGTACTGGAGTAAGCTGAACTGCCTCTCCATCCACGGTGATCATTTTACATTCATCATCAATCATCAGCCCACCTGTTTTAAAAACATTGCTCTTGGTTTCAAGGCTTCCCAGTGTGGTATATCTCCTAAGCTGCGATTTAACCCTCGCAATTAGCTCCAAGGGATTAAAAGGTTTGGTAATATAGTCATCTGCTCCAATATTTAATCCTAATATTTTATCGTAATCCTCAGTTTTGGCGGAAAGCATAATCAGTGGTATGTTATTCTCTTCCCTAATCTTCCTAGTAGCTCTTATTCCATCCATTTTTGGCATCATAATATCCATGATCACTAGATGAATCTCCTGATGGTCGATGACATCAATTGCCTCTATTCCATTAAAAGCTTTGAAAATAGAAAAACCCTCATTTTCTAAGTAAATTCCTATTGCATCAACAATTGCTTGATCATCATCACAAACCAATATATTCACTAAATCCACCCCTAAAATAAGCTAAAATGTCATGTCACTCCCCCTATTATTCGTTTTTAACTAGTTTTTTTGCAAACATAAACAAAAGCTGGCGGGAAATTTAACGGGACATAATCAATTCTCTCAATGTGGAAGGTTTTGGAGAGTTGCTTTTTCATTTGTAAAGAATATTGAAAAGCAATGAAATAACCCCCCGGTTTTAATGAATTCAGCACTTGATTAAGTAATCTTTCACGTAGTTCCTTTGAAAAATTAAAGAAGGGTAGTCCGCTAATGACACAGTCTAATTGCTGAATATCATTGTGGCTCATTACATTTAGTAAATGAACAGCGTTCTGGTTACAAGGGTAATTCGGGAATTCTTGCTGGAGGTTCCTCCTCATTTTTTCATCCTTCTCGAACAGAAGCACAGTTGTTTTTTTAGATGCATGTGATTTTATTTCTTTTGTAATCGCACCCGTACCGGAACCAAGCTCAGCTATTGCCTCTACTTCATTCCATGCCACCGGCTGAATCATTTTTCTTGCCAAAAAACGTGAGCTTGGCCATACACTGCCGATCTCCATTGGCTTTCGTAAATAGGATTGCAAGAATAAAAAGGAATGGTGATTTTTCAAAGAATCTCTCCTCACGCACGGCTAATAGCCTTTTTGTCTGATGGGATTATCTTAATGGAAAAATCTTAGAAACTAGTGGATAGATTTCTTAAGAATTTCTTAACGTTTACTAGTTGGGGTTCAAAAGGTGGAATGCGGGGCGTTGCGCAACAAAAAAAGTAGCCGTTAAGACTACTTTTTTTGTTGCGCTTCATTACTTACCGAACTTTTTATACATTTCAATCATTTCTTTCACCAATTCACTAATTGTTTCTGTACTCATTAATTGGTCTTCGGCATGCATAAAGAGTAAGGAATATTCAACTTTGTCTCCAGCGGCCTCTTTTTGAATTAGGGAAGCGTGTACTTTATGTCCTTCAACAAAATATTTCTTTGATTCTTCTATTTTTTCTTCTGCCAGAACAAAATCCCCTTCCTTTGCTGCATACAGGGCTTCCATTACCAAACTTTTTGCTGTTCCGACATGACTAATAATTTGAAAAGCGATCATCTCTAAACGTTCATCTGCCATTTTCATTCACATCCTTCTATTCGCCTAAGAATCTTAAAAGGGAATAGTAACCGTACGTTACTACTCTTTCAATTGGAATCTCAAAGATTGATTATTTAGTATCCATTAGTTTTAAGGCCTGTTCTAACACCCTTTCACCGTTCATCAATCCATAATGTTGCATGTTGATTGAGTCAACCGGGATATTTTTTCCTTGTAGTTTTTTTTCAAATTGAGCTTGCATATAACGGACCTGTGGACCAAGTAATAGTACATCGATATTTTTCTTTCCCATCATACTATCAACCTCTGATTGCGGAACTGCGAAAATATCCGCTTCAATATTTTGGGCTTCGGCTGCTTTTTGCATTTTTGATACTAACAGACTTGTACTCATTCCGGCTGAACATACCAACATAATGGTTTTCATAGCTATTCCCCTCCTATATTGAAAGTGTAAATGTTGACCAAGGCTTGAGGTAATCTACTAAAAAGATGGAGTCCTTTTTAAGATGCCCGATGACATTCCGATTGCCCTCGTTTTCCATATCCTTTAATGCGACTTGAGTTTCGCCTTTGTATTGACCAAAATTATCATTACAAATTAAAATATCACCTTTTTTAATGGGTTCCGTATGATGGGCCGGAATACTTTCATCTTTATATTTAATCCGTGTAGAAGTTGAACGAATCATATATTCCGAGCGATCCCCTCTGTATAGATGGATCTCATCAAGAATTATTTTCCTTTCTACATCAGAAAGACTATTAATTAATTCAATTTCAAAGTTTGGATGCGCGCTAAAAAATGCTTCTGACATTGCCTTTAATTCTGCTTCAGTTGCATATGCATTACCAATTAATAAATCATCAATTGTCCCCATTAATCGATAGTGGGTAACTTGAGTCTGTACATTTAAGCCCCGATGCTGCTCTAATGTACACAAGCCCGTTTGAACAGGCCATGGTCCGAATTTACCTTCCATTGACGTAACAAAAGCTGCGGTATGAATATTGTATTTAGTAAATTGGGCTGTGGTCTCTTCAAAATGAGATTGTGATATACCAGAGTATTTTTGTGGGTAAAAGTTATGTGAGGCGCGAAAGTTTTCCATATTTGGATGGTAGCTTACGATATTTTCAATGTATTTTGTGCCGCTGCTCATATTTACTTCGATTTTCAAATGAAAGGGATTCTTTGTCATGAGAGATTCCTCAAAACCAGTAAAGCCAATATCCAAACGAATTCCTGCCGCCCCTAAATTTTTAAAAAAACTGAGTTGATCATAACTGATATTTAGTTGTTTGAATAATCCAGGATTGATATCTACG
This sequence comes from Bacillus sp. MM2020_4, assembly GCF_011250555.1. GTDB lineage: Bacteria > Bacillota > Bacilli > Bacillales > Cytobacillaceae > Neobacillus. The sequence continues at coordinate 8,337 of NZ_JAANMZ010000041.1, forward strand.
ATCGTTTCCATTCCAATTGAATTGCCATATTCAAGTATTCTGTTGAATTTATTAATAACTTCTTCTGCATCTCCATCAATTTCTAATAAGCTAGTGAAAATTCTTGTGAAGCCATGTTTCCTGGCAAGATCAAGATATTCTTTATCATGTTCAAAGGTGCTTTTTTCAGGGTATATAGATAAGCCTAAATTCCCCATTTTTCCTCCTCCTATTTCAACGGAACATTTTATTTTATATAAAAGTGGTTTATTTTTCAGTTGTCAGTTTGAACTTTTTTCTTAATCACTTTCCATCGACTTCTTGTAAATAAGCCGCTTCTATTTGTTTCAGCATTTCTTTAAATCTCCTTTTTTTCAACGGAGACCAAATGATTCCGATAAATAGATCATTTACATTCTGGAGATAGCCAAAGGAGTCCATCTTTTCAATATAGTGCAATTCACAACTCTCTTCTGTAAGTGGACGAATCTGGTATGCTACTAAAAAGTCATGTTTATTACTAGTTGTTCGATATTGATAGGACGTATTTTGGGTGATTTCTTCAATCCGAATGGTGGCTTTGGCATTTTTTGAAAACGTCTTAACATATTCGAACCCTGCCAGTTGTTTTTCCGATACCTTTTTCCCCGTTTGGGAATGAATGTCCGCCAAGACTGATTTTATAATCGTCTCATAAAGAAATGCTACCGGTACTTTCATTTTTTTTACTATTTCCATCCCATTCACCTAATCTTCTTTTCTGTTTTATTTCGCTTCTTTTCCATAAAAAGGATAATAGTACCAACAATAAGAAGAAAGAGTGCCGTAGTCAAATTAAGAATATCATACTGTCCTGTTTTAGCATTTGCGCTGAATAGTAATAGGAGACAGCCAATACTAAGAAGAAATAAACCCCATTTACCCACGTTCATCATCCTTTTTATTTGGCTGGGGAAGAACGGAAATAAAGAACCGAACCCCACGGCTGTTTTTTAATGGTCAATTTCGCCAAATTTGATGCTTCCTTCAAATCTTCCGCGTTTGTTTCAAAATAAAGATTGATACCCTTTTTTTCTTTAAAAGAAAATTGAATCCCCTCCTCGTTATAATGGTTCAATAGTTCAATGATTTTGTCGTGAAATACTCCTGCACTTATTTCAATCATGTTTTCTACCCCTTTCTCCATGGGAAAGAAGGATGAGCCACTTCTCTAGGGAAGCAGCCCCCCATTTGAGAATTCATCTATACAGACTTATCAGGTCCTAAATCTGGGTCCAACTTGTTTGCGGAGATAACAAATGGAATCCAAATGACAAATGATACTAGCATGGCAACCAATGTAACAATTGGTGCACGCCAGTCCGCCCCAGTTGCCAAGAAGGATAGTAAGAATGGAGGTGTCACCCAGGTCACTTGTTGCGAAACCGGATTAACAAGTCCCCACATCGTCGCCCAGTAACCGATTGAAACAGACACAACTGGTGCAAGCAAGAATGGAATGAACATCATCGGGTTCAATACAATTGGTAAACCGAACAGGATTGGTTCGTTGATATTGAAAATACCAGGTCCTATGGACAAATTAGCAACTGTCCGATAATCTTTCCGTTTAGAAAATAGAAGAAGCGCTAAAATTAATACAATGGTTCCGCCTGAGCCGCCATACCAAGCATAGGCGTCAAATGACCCGCGAACCCACATGTATCCTTTAGAAATGACCAAATCAGCTCCGCCTTGTTGGAACAAGTTAACGTTTTCCAATTGGGCAACACCGAAGACCCCATCCAGGATTGGCGCAAGAACATTCGGTCCATGAATTCCGAAGAACCAAAACAACTGAACGAATAAAGCAACTAGGATAACTGCTCCAAACCCTTGGGACAGTCCAAGAAGCGGCTGAGCCACCGTTTTTTGCATCCATTGTAAGAAAGTCATATCTGGCACGATCTTGGAGAAAACGAAATAGAAAATACCAACTACATATAGAGCGGCAGTTGCCGGGATAATGGAGGCAAATGCTTTCGAAATGGCTGGCGGAACGGAATCCGGCAACTTGATAGTGATATCCTTCAACATCAATTTTACATATATCATAGTAGCAACAAAACCAATAATCATGGCCGTAAAGAAGAGGTTCGCGTCCAAGTTGTTTAATGGGAGCCAGCCCCATCCACCAGCTGTGATGCTATCAGCAGTTGCAGACCACCCGGCTGCATTTATGGCATCTACAGTGGTTGCATCCAATTTCAATCCAGAAATGCCACCGGAGAAAGAGAACGTAATCCCAGCAATTGAAGCCGCTGTTGACACAATTCCACCAGATAACTGATCAACTCCGTAGGCTTTGGCAAGATTATACCCCCAGGAAAATACAAAAATTAAACCGGCAATCGCAAGGGTCCCACTCCATACATATCCATTAACGGCAATAATTTCTCTAATAACTGGAATGCTGTTCCCATCGTATCCATCAAAGAATTGCGGTGGCAGATCCCGTATAAGAGCGTTAATCATAACAGCCACAGATCCCGCCATCGTTGCCGGGATTGTTCCAATAAATGCATCCCTTAAAGCAACCAGATGCTTTTGGCCCCCGATCTTACCCGCAAGTGGCAGAAAATACTTTTCCAACCATGCAATTAAAAATTGCATTGTAAAACCTCCCTATAAGGATTTTAAAAACATGTTCTAAATCCAAATACTAGGTCAAAGCAGGTTTCTTCTTTCTTAAATTCTCTTTGTTTTCCTTCCATCGCATCCCACCCTTCAAGTTTTGGTCTAAAACAGCATATGCTCGGTCTAATCATAATAAAACGTTAACCTGAAACCGTTTGCAAAAGCTCTTTTAATAAAATTATCCTTAAACTATAAAACTTGTATTCTCAGACGATATAACAATAGAACAAATCATTCAGCAATAATGCTGCCGCTCCAAGTACTGTGATGTCATCTCCTAGTTTACTTACTTCAATAATAGTTTCGTCTATCAGAGCCCGCTCACTAATTATTTGCTGTATACTCGGCAATAAAAACTCTTTGCTTTTCATAACTCCTCCGCTTAACACAATCTTATTCGGATTGGCCGTATGGATGAAATTGACAATTCCCACTCCGATTAATCTCCCGGTTTCCTCCAACGCCTGAATATATTCCCTTTTTCCTTGTTTTGCCAGACGATAGACTCCTTCTGCGGTTAAGTTTTCTGGTGCATCCGGTATAGACCTTTTTGCTCTGCGGACAATGGCTTCACCCGTAACGAAAGTTTCAAGGCACCCAATATTGCCACAGCTGCATCGTTCACCCTCTAATGAAATCGAAGCATGGCCTATTTCACCGGCCACACCGTGAGCACCGTGGATCAACTTATTGTCTTCAATCAGGCCTGATCCCACACCGCGGCCAATATTTATCACCGCAAAACGTTTGGCGACACTCTCATTTCCAAACCAATATTCGCCAAGCGTCATGGCCCGTGAATTATTTTCCACCAAGACCTGTAAGTCAGTTTGCTTCTCCAACGTTTGCTTAATTGGCACATTTAATAAACCGGAATTGACAGAGGAAAGAGAGGTACCTGTCTTAACATCGATGATCCCATGCATGGCAACACCAATCCCCAGAATCCTACCTGTATACTGTTTATTGCCCCCCACTAACTGTTCTGCCACCACTGACAAACAGGTCAAGAATTCCTCTTTGGTGATGTTTGGATAAATATCCACTTCTACACGGTCATAGATGTTGCCCACCAAATCACTAACAATCCCTTTAATCGTTTTCGAACCTGCATCCAACCCAATCACATAATATCCATCTTCTTTTAATTGAAGCAGTGTTGGCTTCCTGCCTCCTATTGACTGCCCCAGGCGGCTTTCTATCACCAAATTTTCACGAATCAATTCTTTCACTAGACTGCTTACGGTAGGTGGGGTAATGCCTGTTTCTCTTGCGATATCTGCACGGGAAATAGAACCGGACAATCGAATTTTGTTTAAAATAGTTGTTTTATTGACTGATTTCATATATTCAAATGTCCCTCGAAGCATAACGATCCTCACCTTTTCGGAATACGAAAATCTTTATAAATTTAATTAACTAAGTTTACCTTCATTATATTTCTCCTTTTTATCCTTCTATGCCAATTTTTCATGTTTTTTTAAAATTATTCCTGACATAAAAGTGGACCTTCTTCATAGGTCCTAGTTCCTTCCTGAAAAGAACAAAAAAAGAAATCCCGCTGATGGGATTTCCACTAATCAAACTGGGATGAAGATAGTAAAAGTCGTTCCCTTCTCTATTTCACTTTCAACGTAAATCGCCCCATCATGCATCTCAATGATCTTTTTCACAATAGAAAGCCCTAGACCACTCCCGCCTCTCGATCGCTCCCGTGCCTTATCCGCTTTAAAAAACCGTTCGAATATGTGGACTTGATCTTTTTTAGAAATACCAATCCCTGTATCAGATATTTTTATCATTGCCTTGCCATCAATATTTTTAAGCTGGATACGAATTTTTCCTAAATGAGGAGTAAATTTAATACTATTATGGAGTAAATTTGTCCATACTTGGCTCATTAAGTCCTCGTCCGCTAAGATGTGGACTTTCTCCAATGATACATCGATCTCTATTTCTTTTTCCATCCAATTAGGTTCACATGCCAAAATAATATTTCTGATTTGTTGGTCTAATCGATAGTTTTTCCGCTCAAATGGATGATGCTCAGATTCCAGGGATGTTAGCTTTAGCAGATTATCACTTAATTTCGATAATCGGTACGTTTCAGTTTCAATAATACTAAGATAGTGGCTTCGTTCCTCATTCGTCAATTCATCATATTGAAGGGCTTTGGCAAAACCACCTATTGACGTTAACGGGGACTGAATTTCATGAGAAACATTTGAAATAAACTCCTGTCGCATCGCTTCCATTTCCTTCAATTGCTTTGCCATATGATTGATATGATCAATTAATGTAGTGAAGGGATCCTCTCTTTTCAATGTTTGCAACTGAATATTAAAGTCCCCATTCGCAATTTTTCGCAAAGCATCGATGATTTCCTTAAAGTGGTTACGTTGCCTAGAACGAATGATTTTACCAAAACTATATCCAATACAAACAAAAATAAAAAAGCCTAGAATGGTTGTTCCTAAATACTGAATATAATGAGATAAATGCAAATGAAATTTCTGATAAAAAATAATCTTAACCAAATAGGCGATTGAAAAACTTACTATTATCGTAGTTAAAAAGATGAAAATACCAAATAAATGTCTAACAAGGCTCCGCTTCTTCACGGTTTCACCTCAAGTCGATACCCTAACCCCCATACCGTTTGAATCCGAAAAGGGACCCAGGTTTCAGGGAATCGCTCCCTCACCCTTTTAATATGGACATCCACAGTACGTTCGTCACCATCATAATCATAACCCCAAATATCTTCAATGAGCATTTCTCTAGAAAATGTCTTTCCTGGATAACTAGCTAATTTAAATAAAAGCTCAAATTCCTTCAATGGGATCGTGAATTCCTGTTCTCCATAAGACATTTCATGTGTTCTCCGATTCAGCTTGAAGCCATCTATGTTAATTATTTGTGAGACATTCAAGTTATACCTTTTTAGTAATGCTTTAACTCTCACTACTAATTCAATCGGCTCAAATGGTTTCACTAGATAATCATCTGCTCCAAGGTCAAAGCCCTTAACCTTTTGGGGCGTTTCACCCATAGCGGTTAACATTAAGATCGGAATATCACTAAAAACTCTTATCTCCCGACATAGTTCCCAACCATCCATATTGGGCATCATAATATCAATGATGACCAAATCCATCTTTGTTTTCTCCATCAATTCCAATGCCTTTAATCCGTCCGAAGCTTCGTAAAGTTCAAATCCTTCCTTTTTTAAAAAAAGAAGGACAAGCTCGCGAATGTGGGAGTCATCGTCAACGATCAGTACCTTCGTCATTTATTCTCATCCTTTCAATTGATTAAGCAAGTTCGGCCCTACGTAATTGCTGCTCCGCAAATTGGCGATACAGGGAGTGTGTTTGGACAAGTTGCTCATGTGTCCCGCTCCCCGTAATTTCTCCTTTTTCAAGGAAGATGATTTGGTCAGAATCAATCACAGTCGAAAGACGATGGGCAATGATTAAAGTTGTTCTTCCCTTCATTAAATTCTGCAATGCCTGTTGAACAACAAGCTCTGATTTGCTATCAAGGCTAGAGGTCGCTTCGTCTAACATAAGAATTTGAGGATTCCTCAAAAAGGCACGCGCAATGGCGATTCTCTGCCTTTGACCACCCGACAATTTGATTCCACGTTCACCGACTTCGGTATCATATCCACTCGGCAGCTCAGAAATAAATTGATCGGCATAAGCCATTTTCGCTACACGAGCGATCTCTTCATCTCCGACGGCAGCTTTCATTCCATAACAAATATTATCACGTATAGTTCCGGAAATAATCGGACTTTCCTGTGAAACATAGCCAATATGACTTCTCCATGAAGCTAGCGAAAAATGATCAATGGACTCTTTCCCAAGAAGAATCGTTCCCTGATTTGGTTGGTAGAAACGCTCCAATAAAGAAAAGAGTGTCGTTTTACCACTTCCACTTGGACCAACAATCGCTGTCACCTTTCCAGCTTCTATCGTAAAGTTGATATCGTGCAGAATCTTTTCTCCGTTTTGATAGGAAAAATCTAATTGCTTCACGGTAATGAGTTGGTTCATATTTTTTACATGTGGTTTGGAATCATCCTGTTCTTCCGTCGAATCCATGATTGAAATAATTCGTTCCGTTGCACCAGTGGCTTTTTGAAATTGAGTAAAAAATGCCGCTAATTGCCCCATTGGCATAACGATTTGGAAAAGATACATAATAAAGGCGACTAAATCACCTGCGGTTAAAGCCCCAGAGGAAACGCTCATTCCTCCATATCCCAAAATGGTAACGAGTAAAAGCATAATGACTATTCCCATTAGCGGACCAAGTAATGCTTGAATCTTTGCCTCTTTTAGCCCATATTGAAACAATTTTGTTATTCCCCTTTTTCCATTCTCATACTCCATTGGCTCTGCATTCGAGGTCTTCACGAGCCGGATTTCCGATAATACTTGTTGGATGACAGAAGTGAACTTTGCCGTCTCGTCCTGAAGACCCTTCGACACTAGATGCATTTTTCTACCTAATACCATCAATATCACAGCAGAAAGTGGGATAGCGATCATCATTAACATGGTCATTTTCCAATCCATTACAAACATGACAATAATGGAACCCATAATAGATATCGTTCCTGATAGGAAATTAGTGAGATGTTCCGTAATTAAACCTCTTACAACTCCTGTATCATTTGTCACGCGGCTGACCGTTTCACCTGATTGATGCTCATCAAAATAAGGGATTGGTAAGGTGAGAAGCTTCTTCCATAGACGTTCTCTAATACCTGCAACAACCGATTGTCCGATGTGATTGAGGAGGTAGATCGATATCCCGCTGGCCGCAGCCTGAATCAAAAGAGCTCCAGCAAGAAGAATAATTTTCCCTGGACTTAAAGAGCTTATTGAAAAGTCATTAATCAGGTTTTTCGTAAATAGTGGAACGGATAATCCAACTAAAGTTGTACTGACACTTAGTAATAAAGCAATCGCAATCAGTAGTTTTGATGGCTTGGTTTGTTGCACTAATCGAATAAATTGACGCCACCCTTTTTCGGGTTTTTCTTTTGACATATCTATACATCCTTTCATTATCAAGCACTCATCATTCAGTATCCATTGCTCCATTCGAATTATATTAAAAATGTATGAATTTAGTATGAACTGCCGCAAAATTTCTCTATCTTGGTTTGGTTTCCGCAAACAAATGGGGTAGTTTCGCAAACAAATCCATTGGTTTCGCAAACAAACGGCTTACTTTCGCAAATAAAATTTTCTACTATAAAGTTTCAAATATCTCGTAACAAATGAATGATATTTTTCTACAAATTCTGCAGGATTTTACCACGCTAAATGAGAATTAGTAGATATTAACTACAAGGAGTGATTATTTTGATTATCAAGGCACGGAAAGTCCCATTAATTATCTTGATTTTGTTGGCTCTATTGCGTCGGCTTCCCAAAAATCATGATAAGCGGTCACAAATTATGAAGGAACTTGCTAGAAGGCAGGCCGGATACCAAGGAGAAGAGTCCCTAGACTACTATTTATGCCGACTACCTGAAAAAGACTATATGATTTTCCACGATTTAAACCTTCCTTTCGGAAAATATAACTGCCAAAACGATACGATTCTCCTTACACCTAAACTCGCCCTTATCCTAGAAACTAAAAATATGACAGGAACGTTAAAATTTGATTTAGAAAATGAGCAATTTTTTCAAACGATTGATGGAAATGATAAAGGCTACACAGATCCCATCGCGCAGGCTGAGATGCATAAGGCCTGCATCCAGGAGTTTCTATTAAAATATAATTTCCCTCCTGTTCCAGTTGATTACTTAGTTGTCATTAGTAATCCATATGCTGTTATTTCCTACAATGGAAACCACTCCGAAGTGAAGAAACGAGTCTGCAAATCTCATAATCTCCTGAAAAAGATTGATATGTTTGAGAAAATGTACACAAATGAATTCCTCACCGAAAAAGAGCTCCGAAAGTTATGTAAACTCCTAGTTAAAAAGAATACTCCGCCAACAATCCATGTATTAGAAAGATGTGGTATTAAAAGGAGCGAATTAAGGACCGGTCCTCATTGTCCTTCATGTGATTATCTTCCGATTGTCCGCAAAAAGAGAAAATGGTACTGCCCATCCTGTAATACCTTTGCTAATGATGCACTAGATAGGGCGCTCCTGGATTATTTTTTGCTCTTTGATTCCAAAATAACAAACCACGAGTTTCGTGCCTTTGCGCATATAACATCTGTCGATGCAGCAGGGAGGCATCTGCGATCCGCAGGACTTACCAGTTCCGGTGAAAAAAAGAATCGTTCATATTCTCCCGATACTATTCCTTGGTAAAATTCAGGTTCGCAAACAAATGGGGTAGGTTCGCAAACAAACTACCCGGTTTCGCAAACAAATCCATTGGTCTCGCAAACAAACGGCTTACTTTCGCAAATAAAACAAAACCACCCCAAATAGCGACCAATTTCCAAAGAAAAACGGGCACCATCACGATACAAATATAGATCATTTGCCTCGATAGCCCGTTTTTTTCTGTTTTTATTTAAACAAGTTAAAACTTAAATATCTTTTCCCATCCTTTTATGGATTCCGGGCTGCAGATTCGTGAGAAGTGCTCTTTAAGTTCCATTTTGGCTTCTTCTATATCCATGCTTAGTGCCTTTACATCATTATTTTCCGCCCAATATTCCATTGTCTCAAATGACGTGCTGCTCCAGCCATTTTTTTCACCCAATTCGTTGGTTTTTGCCTTCGTCCCAGAAACAACAATATCCATGGATCCTTGTAATTCCAGCAACGCATTATCAAATGGCTTTTTCTTTTCTTTATCCTTCATTCCTGCTTTGGCCCTTAACAGCCTAGTATCAATGCCTGGTTCCTCATGAATAAGCCTGTACAGTTCTAAGGCTTCCCTTGAAACCATTCCATCATCATATCGTTTTTCCAATGGTTGCGCTGAGCCCAAAATTATCCTAACTAACGGAAGGATCTTATGTGAAATTAAAACAGATTTTTTCTTGATAAACTTTCCGTATGCCGCTACTCCATCAACTGCGAATTCGACACGCCACATCCACGGATCCAATTCTGAACCACTATACCAATGATCCTTTGAAGTAATACTATCTAACGAAGGATAATTAGGTACTAACTTTGCCAATGGTAACAAGCCATTTTCCTCAATCACCTCAATGGCTTCTTCGTATGTATGAATCAGGTAATTCTTCAATTAATCTCAGCTCCCAAACCATATTCTTATATACCCACTTCTTCCACGTTATACCGAAAATGAATTTTTCATATGTTCTTGAATAATTGAATTAATAATGTGAACAGAATCCCATTCCCCTTTTGAAAAAAAGACGATGGGATATTTCTTTGGAAAGAGAGTGTTTTTGATTTGACTTGGCGACAATCCATCTTGGTGGAACTTGATAATTTTCCCTTGAAGATCTAACAAATAATCTAACTTTCTTTGTAATGCAGCACGTCCATCCTCTAAATAGCCAGCGTGGCAGCAAAACACTTCTTCGAAATTATAGGTTAACACTTTCTTTAAGGATTGAATAATGGTGGGAATGTCTTCTTCACGTAAAACGACCTTTGTCTTTTCCTGGCAATACAAATCACCGGTAAAAAGTTGACCGGTTTCACGGTTTAAAAACGCCAAATGATCGATAGCATGACCAGGTGTTTCAATCACGTCCCATGTTGCATGGTGAGATAAAAAGGTTTTTCCAATTGCCGTCGCCTGAAAGGGACTTCGTTTCCCCCAAAATATTTTTCGATACATTGGATAGTCTGCTCTATTTTCACAATATTCAATCATTATATCACTCATATAAATAGGCAGGTGCAGCTCTTTCTGTAAAAACGCTGCACAGCCTGTATGATCCTCATGAAAATGTGTGATGACCACCTGATCTATATCTTGTTGGTTAAAAAATGGCTTAAAGTCCTTTTCTAATGACTTTGCCCCCGTATCAATTAATACCCCGTCCACAACAAAGCAATGAACATTTAATCTTACCCCTTGCAGTGCTACCGTACCGTTCCCCATTTGGACTCCATTTATCGTCTGCTGTTTGAAATTCTTTTTTACAAACATTAAGCGCCCCCCCTATAACCATCCCTTTGTTAAATATTAACATAGACTGAATGAGTATTCATTGATTAGTTTGAAGCTCCAGGAACATTAACTGATGGGACATGGATTGCTTTTTAGATTCGCTGATATATTGGAAAATTCGCCGATAAATCAGATTAACTTACGAACAAAATGTAATTTCGCGCCTCATTAGTACGTTTTTAGAAGTTTAAATGTGAGTAATAGCAACAGCCAATTCAAAACAAAAAAGCTAGGGTAATATAAACCCTAGACGTTTTTCTGTGCTACTTATTGAGTTAATGATCATGTGGTTGAAATTAGGAAATAAGTTTTTGCCCACAGTTTGAACAAAAGTTGGCCCCGGCTGTTTTGGTTCCACAATTCGGGCAAAAGTTTGGTCTCTTTTGGTTACCAGTATCAGCAGGGAGTGCCATATTTGGAGATGGTGCAGGCTGGTTTGGGGTTTGCTGAGACATTTTGTTCATCATTTGCCCCGCGATATTCATCCCCATCATCATCCCGGCCATATCAGATGCCGCTCCGCCACCGCCCATTTTCCCTGAGGCCATGCCATCTGTCAACTCGATTTGCTGGTACCGATCCATATTGCCAACCATACCGTGTGAAGCATTTTTGGTAATCCTATCTTGAATCTCCTTTGGATAGCTGAAACTCATGACGGTAAATCCGGTGATCGTAATACCGCTTTTTAGCAGCTGCATATCCAAATCCTCTTGGATTCCTTTAGAAATGTCGAAGGAGTTGGCCTGAAGATTAAACATATCCTTCCCTTCCTTTGTAATCCATTTCATTAGGAGCTGGTCAAGGACAGAAGAAATGCGAATTTTTACATCCTCCACGACATATTGATCCTTCACACCGGCTATTTGATCAATTAAAGCAATATAATCATCTACCTTAAATGTAAAAGTTCCATTTGCCCGAATTGGCATACCGCCTGGGAGTCCCGGTGCGGGGATATTAATTGCATTTTGAGTTCCCCATTTCACCACAAACTCCTTGGTGTTCACAAACAGTACTTCTACTCTCATCCCACTATTGAATCCAAACTTGAACCCCTTTAAAGTTGATAAGAATGGAATGATTTGCGATTCGATATCATATTCTCCATCATCGCGAAATATCCCTTCGATTTTTCCATTGCTAAAAAATATGGCATCTTGACCGGGCCGAATGATCAGTCTGCTCCCTTTTTTGATTTCACGATTGCTCCATTTATAGAAGATCATATCATCCCGAAATTCTTGCCATTCTACGACATTTGCAAATTGATTTTTAAAAAAAGACATTGATTCATTACTCCCTTCCACTTATATCAGAATTTATATGTTTTGAACTAGAGATTTTCTAGCTCCAGGGCGCTTGTGCTTTTCTTAGTTAGAATTTACCGCTGCTTCCGCTATGCGAGTGGCCGCCACCGGTGATCCCGCCTCCACCGCCACTTTTCGGATTATCTGGTTTTCTCTGTCGAGTCACTGTTTGATTGACAAAGTTATCATACTTGCTAACTACTTTTGATTTATCGCTGTCCATATAGGTTCGGGCAGTAACCGTGATCCTCCCACCGGAACGATAGGCCATAATCGCAACAGCCGTACCTGCCACGATAAGCGCGACTATTAATTGAAACCACCATTGGAAAAAGATATTTTCCTGATTGCCCTCCGAATCGTTGGCAATATACCCCTCTGGACTGCCACCTGAACCATTGCCTGAATATCCATCCGAACTGTAACTCGGCTCTTCACTCATAAATTCATAGGAAGTATTTAAAAAGGCCGAAAATGCTTGATAATAATTGCCCGCAGATAAATCAGGCGTAATGGAATCACGAATCTGATCAAGCCGCCCATCATCCAAATACTGCTCCGCCTTTTTAAACCCCGCCAAATACACATCCCGTTCTTGCATGTCAATAGCTAGGATTGCGGTATTTCCATGTGGTTGGTCAAACCCGGGAGCCTGTTCATCATAGAAATCTTCCACATATTGTTTCAGGACCTTTCCGTCCGTTCCATTTAAGGAGAGGATAATAAAAGCGGTCTCCCTCTCATTTCCCAACTCACTTGCCAAATTCTGAAGTTCTGCCGCCTCTTCGGTCGTTAGCAATCCGGCGGAGTCATATATATACTGATTCCGATCAAAGTCTTGAGCTTTTACCGACAGCCCCAACGGTAGAAGTAGGAGAATCGTAAGAAACAAGAATGGGATACTGCATTTTTTTACAAAATTTCCACTCACCAGAACCCGCCCCCCATCAGATAAGAGACACATTTTAAGGCAAAAAAGGTTCCTGCTGTGATTCCACTTAACCACATCGCTACTTTACCAAAACTGATTGGCGGTTTGCCAACAATTTTTCCAGTCTGTCCATTCATCGCAAAGGTGTGCTCAGAATCGTTGTAATCATAACTGACCATCCATACGGGCAGTAAAACATAAAAGCTGTTCACGTTTCTCGTATTGATCTGCTTCTTTTTTATATTTACAGAATGATAGCCTGTTAAAGTCGAAGAAATAAAGGATTCAATGTAACCGCTGATTCTATCCTTCGCCCTTGGTAGCAGCTCTTCATCTGTATAATTGTATTTTTCCGCAATATATCCAGCTAAATAGGGAGTTTTAAACTCTTTTAATTGATCGTATGGGAAGGGTTCCAGTTTATCCATTAATTCGTCATTCATCTTTTCCGATGCATCAACTGGAATCTTAACATAATCAAGGTTGATATCGCGGAAGGCATCATAATACTTTGTTTCTGTGTAAATATAATCGCCCTGTTCGTAGGTCCTTACCTTCGTACACGTGGCATTTACTTGCACCTTACTATTTAAATCAAATAACCAAAAGGGAACATAGATTCCAGTAATACTTTTAATTCGATCGGCGGTCATAAAGCCTTTCGGAGTTAAAAGCCCTTTCCTGCACCATTTTTTAAACGCATTCGTTGCTTCTTCCTTATTAATGGTAAAAGGAATCACCTTTGCCGGTGCAAGCTGACCTGATACTCGTTCGGCAATTACAACACCCGCACCGCAGAAACTGCAGCTTGTTGCGGCTGTTTCTGCTTCTGTAATGAGAACAGCTCCACAATTTTCGCAATGGTACTCATTCGCCTCATCAATTGAAAACCTGACTGATACCAAATCTTCAGGATAATTTTCTATATTTTCGTGTCTACCGCAGCTTTGACAAGACAATTCGCCTGATTCAGAATCGAAGTTCATATCATTTCCACAGCTGGGGCATTTATAGTGAAGGATCATGTTTTCAACCCCTTTTTATATCTATCTTTTAATGGTCGGTGTTCAAAAGCTGCAGCATAAAAACTACAGCTTTTGATAGACCTCTATCCCTTATTCTTCATTCTTGCTTTCAACGCCGCAAGTTCGTCCTCAACATCATGGCTCGCTTCGTCATATTTAGCCGTTAAGTCTTCGATTTCATCTTTCGGGCCTGCATTAAGTTCCGCTATGGCATTCGCCTCGTCCAGCGCACGATTCACCTTTTCTTCCATTCGCTCAAATGCTGTAATCGATTGGCCGGAACCGGCTGCCGATGCCCCAAGTTTATTCATTCGTTCCTGTGTCTTGGCAACAGACCATTTCGCTTTTAGTATATTTTTGCGTGAGTCCAATTCACCGATATCCGCGACAAGCTTATCATGCATTTGTTTCATTTGCAGAGCGTTCGCAGAGGCTAATTGATGGGCTGACTGTAATTCTGTTAATCTAGCTGTGAGTGCGGCTTTCTTTTCTAAAAACTTCCTTGCATCTCCTTCATTTCCCGCTTCTAAGGCCTTCATCGCATATTGTTCCATCTTCTCCATATCTTCTTCACAGTTAGTTACGAGCCTTTTTGCCCGCTGTTCTTCAGCCATCACGGATGCTGTTTCCGATTTTACCTTCCCTAAGTCACTGTTAAGATTTCGTAGGTACTGATCAATCATTTTCTCCGGGTTTTCAGCCTTATCCAATAAAGCATTGATATTGCTCGCCATAATATCTTTAAATCTTGAAATAATACTCATACGTGACCATTCCTCCCTTATTTCAGAAACAGAAATTAAAACACATACTACATAGTATACTGCCTAATTTTAAAAAAGGTTTCATTTTTTACCAGAGGTTTTATTTGGTTCACTAGGATTCACAGATACTTAGAAAAAAAATTAAATAAAGGTCCAGCCATATAAATTGGCTGAACCTACATATTTTCAGGAGTCTGTTATTCTTTACTAAACACCTTTGTACTCCTCACTGTATCAATTGGGCGAACTAATTTTTCTATTTGTGCACGTTTAGGCTCTAGGAATGGAGGTAAAGATAATTTTTCCCCAAGTGTTTCATAAGGTTCATCACCCATGAAGCCTGGCCCGTCCGTGGCAAATTCAAATAAAATTTGCGGTGCAACTCTTGCATACAATGACTCAAAAAAGTGACGATTGACATACCCGGATGTCTGGAAACCAAAACTACTCATCCGCTGGATCCATTCTTCTAAAACAGGGCGATCCTCTACGCGGAATGCGGCATGGTGTACCGTACCAAAACCTTGTCGGGCTTCTGGAAGAATCGCGTTATATTCGACAATAACCGAAGCGCCATTTCCGCCCTCACCGACTTCAAATAAATGGAATGATCCGTCTTTATCAGTCTCTTTAAATAAGAGAACTTTTTCCATCATTTCTTTAAAGTAATCAAAGTTGGCAATCCGAACAAAAATTGGTCCTAAACCTGTAATCGCATATTCAAGTGGAATCGGACCGTTTTGCCAAGGTGTGCCGGATTCTACTCCTGTATTCAATTCATCCGAGATCAATTGATAGTGCTGATCATCAAAATCAACGAATGAGAGAGTCTTCTTACCAAATTGCTGTTGGATTCCAGTATGTTTGACTTCCAAATGATCAAAGCGTTTTACCCAATAGTCTAAGGCTGCATCACTTGGTACACGAAATGATGTTTTTGATATCTCATTTGTACCGTGAATGCCTTTCGGAATGCCTGGGAAGTCAAAAAAGGTCATGTCTGTTCCTGCACTACCTTTATCATCGGCAAAGAATAAATGATAGGTTTGAATATCATCTTGATTGACCGTTTTTTTCACTAACCGCATACCTAAAATATAGGTGAAAAATTCATAGTTCTTTTCAGCACTACTTGTAATCGCTGTTACATGGTGCAGTCCTTTTAGATGGTTCATTATATATTCCTCCCATAATAGCTAGATTTTTATTCTAAGATCAATGGACGCAATTTTTCTTCAATTTCTTTTCGCTTTGGTTCCAAAAATGGCGGCAGAGCTAGTTTCTCCCCCATGGTTTCCATTGGTTCATCTGTTGCAAACCCTGGTGTATCTGTGGATAATTCAAATAATATTCCATTGGGTTCTCGGAAATATAATGCCTTGAAGTAATACCGTTCCACTTTCCCCGAATTCGGTAATCGATTTTCCTTTATCCGCTGTGCCCATTGATCATACTCTTCTTCATTGGGAATGCGGAAGGCAACATGATGAACGCCGCCGCGCCCAAGTCGGGCTTTTGGCAAATCAGGTCTTGTTTCAATATGAACTTCTGCACCGCTGCCGCCTTCACCAGTCGCGTAAACCAATATATCAGGAAAATTCCCTTCAAGAGATGGATAGGAGCCGACAAATCGGAAGCCCATAACATCTGTTAAAACACCGATCGTTGGTTCGGCGATTCCGACTGTAAGTGTTACAGGTCCTAATCCAACAATAGCATGCTCCAAAGGAATGTCCTCTCTTTGCCAAGGTACGCCAGCTCTAACACCTTTTTCCCCATTATCTGCTACAAGGATTAAACGGGTTCCCTCGAAATCTCTGAAGGCCAATGTCTCACGATTGGCTCCTTTTTGAATATCCTCATGTTCTACACCATATTGTTGAAAACGTTGTTTCCAAAATAACAATGAATCTGAACTTTTCACCCTTAGCGATACGAAGGAAATATCTGAAGTTCCTCTATATGATTGTCCAAGGCCAGGAATGTCGAAGAACGTTACGTCGGCTCCGGGAGTTCCTTCTGCATCCGCATAAAAGAGATGATAAGATTCTGTATTATCTTGATTCACTGTTTTCTTTACCAATCTCATTCCTAAAATCTTCGTATAAAATTCATAATTCTTTTCCGCTTTCCCTGTCAATATGGATACATGATGTAATCCTAAGAGTTCCATTCCATTTCACTCCTCTTTATCATATTTTTTCTGTTTTATCATTATTTAAAGTTCCGAACATCTCATTTCTGATACCAATTCCCTTGAATTCATTTATCTCGAATTCGAGATAATTATAAAACATTTATCTTCTTGTGTCAACATCCACAACTGTACATAAAATGGCTTTCATCATCTTGATGAAAGCCCTGCTCCTTATTTATACATTCTTCCAAAATTAAGCGTTTCTTTTCTGCATCGACAAGCTTTTAAGACCTTTGCCTTTCCAATATGCCGCTCCCATCGCCACTAACAATAAAACACCTGTTACGAGAAAGACCATCTGCACCGGAAAAATCCCGCCTATGAAGCCGCCAATCATCGGTCCTGTCATCCCGCCAATCTGATTAGCGGTTTGGCTTAATCCGAATGCTCGACCGCGGAATTCCTCGGCTGTTGACTTCACGACAAGACCATTTAATGCTGGATAGACCGCACAGAAAAAGACACCAAAGACAAAACGGATAATGGAAAATCCGATGATTTCACTGAACAGAATCTGTGCCAGCGTGCCGAGACCGCCGCCAAGCAGCCCGACCACAAGTACGCGATGAAATCCGACTTTATCAGCCCATCTCCCCCAGACAGGAGCAAATAACGCACTGGCAATCCCCGGAAGTGAAAATACAATACCGGCTAACAGTGAAGCCTTATCAACTGAGCCGCCCAATTTAACAATATACAAGGGTAGAACCGGCTCAATCGTCATGATCGATCCTGCCGTAACAACTGTTAAGATCAGCACTAGCATAAATGGCCGATTGCTCCACGCTTCTTTTATATCATTTTTTACAGAACCACGCTTTTTGCTTGGGGTAAAGTTCTCCTCCGTTACCCAAAAAATGACCAAAATTGTCGAAATCAAAGTAAAGATTCCCGCGCTGCCAAAAGCCCAGCGGTTTCCGACCAAATGTGCAATTCCTCCGCCAAGCAGCGGTCCAAGAATCCCGCCAGATGCAGATGCAGTCGAAATCATCGACAGTGCATACCCGATCCTTTTACCGGGTGTATTCGTCCCAATTAAAGCAATCGACCCAGGAATAAATCCGGTTAATAGCCCTTGCGCAATCCGTAAGGACAATAACTGATAGGGATTTGTCACAAATGCGGTCAAACTATAGATGATAAAAAGACAAAATCCCGCCCGGATAATCATCGGCTTTCGTCCATATTTATCGGCTACGCTCCCCCAGAACGGCGAAGCGATCGCTCCCGCAAAGAAAGCTGCGCTAAATAATAATCCTGCCCACATTTCAATATGTTCATGGACGCCGATTTGTGGAAGAAAGATCGGTAAAAAGGGGATAACCATCGAAAAGCTTGCCGATGTAAAAAAGACACCAATCCATAAAACCCATAAATTACGTTTCCAGCCTTGCA
Source organism: Bacillus sp. MM2020_4 (assembly GCF_011250555.1). GTDB lineage: Bacteria > Bacillota > Bacilli > Bacillales > Cytobacillaceae > Neobacillus. The sequence continues at coordinate 26,762 of NZ_JAANMZ010000041.1, forward strand.
TGCCAATCGCTCCCATTAGTATCCTAATAATTTCCCCCTAACTTTATCACAAAATTGAAAATTGTGAACGTTTAGTGACCCGAAATAATAGTAAACTCTCTAAAATCTTCTTAAAAGGGGTATTTTCATTAAATTTGTTCAAATTAATTCGCGGTAAATTTCGTATTTCTAAAATTTCCTTTCCTTTATCAGAAATTCATTATTCATTTCACTACTTGTCCCACTCTATGAGCGAATTTCGGAGTTCTATGAGCGAATCTTATGTTTCAATGAGCGAATTTCGGGGTTCAATGAGCGAATTTAAAACTTTCTTATCTCCCGAGCCAATTTTCGCTAATATCCAACAATATCCAATTGGTGTCAGGCACCACCACGCGAATTAAATAACTGAAAATTGTGATAAATTTAACAGTAATTCCCTTCTATCTCTTGTATGATTTTTAAGACATAGCTCTTTTCTCCACCATCACAGAAGAAAAGGTTGATTTTAAATAAGGGGGGTTCGTTTATGTATCAACAAGCAGCCTGGATCATTACGATACTGCTAAGCATGTTTGTCATTTTTCTCTTCCTCTATGTCTTATCCCAATCTAGAAAGAAAGCCGATTATGCCAAGGTTCAGAAAAAATGGTATTTCATTCGCAAGGTCTGGTTCCTCATTTTATTTACCACCCTGTTAACCGCCAGTTATTTTACCTTAAAAGACTTGCCTTTTGAACGAGTGGAAGCAAAAGGAACACCGATTGATGTCGAGGTAACGGCCATGCAATTTGGATTTGAAGTTTCTGAAGATGTGTTTAAGGTGGGAGATTATATCGCCTTTCATGTTACAAGTAAGGACGTCAATCACGGCTTCGGTTTATACGATGAAACCATGAATATTGTTGCGCAAACTCAAGCAATGCCTAAATATACAAACACGGTGTACTATCAATTTACGAAGCCGGGAACCTACACAATTTTATGTATGGAATATTGCGGCATGGCCCATCACTTAATGAAACGGGAAATCACCGTCAACAAATAATCGGAGGGAGTGATTAAAGGATGCACACTTTACGAGTTTCAATAGATTTGAAAACAAAGAAAAGCGTCATTTTTCCACTAGTCTTAAGTGGGGCATTGTTATTACTAATGATGATCGTGGGGGTACTCATGCTCCTGGCTCAAGGAAAGTTGATTGCGTTAGATCCAAGGATGTTCTATAAAATTATGACGTTGCACGGAACAGGAATGATTGGAACTGCAGCCCTGGCCGTATCCTGCATTATGTGGTATTTCCTTAGTCAATATGTTTCACTTAAAAGATCGGTATTTTATGTAAATCTCATTTTTTTCATTGTGGGTGTGGCGATGGTATTAGTAGCAATATTTGCCTATGATTTCGCAGGAGGCTGGACATTTCTTTATCCCCTACCGAGCATTTCAGGGGGAATGTGGGGAAAAACGGCTGCTGCCCTCTATTTAGGGGGAATGCTGGTGATTGGCAGCGGATTTTTAATTTTATTTTTAGAAGCTGCACGTGCCATGATTAAACAATATGGCAGTTTTGCGGCAACACTTGGCTGGCCACAAATTTTAGGTCTAAAAAAGGGCTTTGGTCCGCCAACGACTGTCGTTGCCAGCACTATGGTTTGTATTGTTGACATTACAGCGATTATCGCAGGGGCTGCCATCCTGTTAATAAGCCTTATCAACCTCTATGCACCAGGCTTTACAATTGATCCCCTCCTAGCCAAAAACTTGACCTACGGATTTGGCCATGTCCTTGCAAACTCCACCATATATATGGCCGTGATCGTTGTCTATGAATTGCTCCCTAGATATACCGGAAGACCGTGGAAATCCAATAAGATTTTTCTAATCGCTTGGAATATATCAACCATTTTCACCCTGATTATCTATCCTCATCACTTGTTGATGGACTTTGTCATGCCAAAATGGATGCTAATTATGGGGCAGGTTCTTTCCTATTTAAATGGAATACCGGTTCTAGTTATCACTGCTTATGGGGCATTGATGATCATCTATCGTTCCGGCATTAAATGGGATGTGGCCTCGGGCTTCTTATACCTATCAATGTTTGGCTGGGTCATTGGGGTTATTCCAGCGATTGTCGATGCCACCATTGTCATTAATCATGTGATGCACAACACCAAATGGGTTCCAGGACATTTCCATATGTACATGGGGATTGGAGTATGTTCCATGCTTATTGGGTTCATGTATTACCTGACCAAAGTGGAGGGCGGACGGAGCGATAGTAAAATGGACTTTCTCACCTTATGGTTGTTTGTCCTAACGTTCCTTGGGTTGACAGGCTCCTTTTTATTTTCGGGAGCGGATAGTACCCCAAGGCGCTGGGCTGAACATCTTCCGGAATGGATCCCGGCTGATGTTATGGCCGCATTCTCTGGGATGGCAGTAACCCTTATCTTCCTGCTATTTATCGTCCGTTTCATTAACTATTCCAGCAAAATTGGCACGAATAAGGACCACACAGATAATATTGGAACCCCAACACATGGCTAAGAAAAGTATTTTTCTTCTAATGGCAATACCGGTGTTTGGGATCATGCTCTTATTCTTTTCTACCGATCATTTCCAGGCTTTGACGGCTGAACAAGCGCGTCGGGTCAATGTCTTACAAAATAGCCCAGTAGTTCCGGATGTGATACTCGAAGATAGTAAGGGTGAAAAATTCACCTTTTCTGACTACCGTGGTCAATATATTTTAGTTACTTACATTTATGCAACTTGCGGTGACGTCTGTCCATTAGTAGAAAAGAATTTTAATAAAATATACACACAGCTGCCCCCAAAAATTTTAGAAAAAAAAATACAGTTACTAAGCATCAGCTTTGATCCTGCACAAGATACACCTGAGATGCTTGAACATCATCGAGAAATGTATGAAGCAGACGGTGTCTATTGGAAAATGGCGCGTGTTCCTAACCAAAAAGAGCTGGATTTATTATTAGAACAGTCAGGAGTAATTGTCCTTCCCATTGAGAACGGTTTTGAGCATAATGCCGCTTTTTATTTAATCAATCCTGAAGGTCAATTTATACGAATATTCAACTTTGACTCTCCCAATGAAGTGGTCAAAGAATTGAGGGAGATTATCTCTTTTTGAGGAGGGGGGCAGAATGAAAAGGAACATCCTCATTGGCCTTGGTTTAGTAGCAATCCTAAGCATCCCGCAGGTTAGAACAAGTCTTGTGGATACCATGATTGGGCAGATGATCATTCAAATTCCTTTGTTAGCATTAGCCGGTTATTTTCTTGGGAGCGGATTTAGAAAGGACGATTCCGAATATAACAGCCTGGGTATACCTGGTCTCCTAATAGTACTATTCGCAAGCATCTATTGGCTTTTACCGCGTTCCCTTGATGCTGCCTTAAATAGCAGCGTGTTTGAAATACTAAAATATGTGACGGTTCCTTTATTAATCGGCCTCCCCCTTGCATGGAGCTGGGGGAAATTGCCTGGAACAGTCAAAGGGGTCGTCTGGGCAAACGTTATTTCCATGCTTTTTGTCATGGGCTGGCTTTACGCCAACGCCCCCATTCGCCTTTGTAATAATTATTTAATTGGGCAGCAAAACCAACTAGGAGCGACCCTTATGGTGTTGTCACTGTTATGTCTATTGGCGTTTTTTTGCAAAGTATTTTTCATTGGAATCAAGAGCGAATAGCGGTTGGGACTGTTCGCTCTTTTTGTTTTTAAAAAAACTCTGAAACAACAACAATTTAACAAGTCGCCACTACAGAAATTCTAATTGGAAATTTCAAATAAATTAACTATTATTTGTAAAAAAAATCTATATAATAAGATTAAGGTAGGGGCACTATAGTGCTCCATTTTTATTTTTAAAAAGATGGAGGGGAACATTCCATGTCTAATGAGAATGAAGTTGTAGTAGAGAATGGTAAACACAAGGATCCAAAAGTGAAAGTCACAAGGAAAGAAGGAGAACCGACTCCAGCTTTCATAGGGGCTTCCTGGGCAGCGCTATTAGTAGGGGTTGCGGCATATCTCATAGGTTTGTTTAACGCATCGATGCAATTAAATGAAAAAGGGTATTACTTTGCTGTTTTAGTATTCGGACTTTATGCAGCAGTATCTTTACAAAAAGCAGTAAGAGATAAAGATGAGGGGATACCAGTAACCACTATTTATTATGGGATTAGTTGGTTTGCGCTTATTGTATCTATTTCATTAATGGGTATCGGCTTATTCAATGCAGGAAGTATTGATTTAAGTGAAAAGGGATTTTATGGGATGTCATTTATTCTAAGTATCTTCGCATCCATAACCGTTCAAAAGAATATACGAGATACCCAGAGGGCAAGAGAAAGAGATTAATTGATTATCCGATTATTTGAGGGACTGCAGGCATGCATCTTTCTCCCTCGACAACTGTAATAAAAAGACCACATTGAAAAAGGTCAACCAGCTATCAGCTATCTGGCTAACCTCATTAGAGTGCTTCTATTGGACATTTCCATCTGGATTCCTGGAGTTTTGTCCTTTAGATTGCTTCTATTGTTTGAAGTATACACAATCTAAAAATGGCACACAATTATTCCTACTATTTTCGTTGTTGGTTTTTAAATATTAACCGATGAGTAACATCTAATTCATATTTTATTAATAATTACGAGCTATAGTAAATTGTAGTGGGGATAGCATGCGTGGCTATCATGGTATTTGGCGAAGGCGGAGCCAGTACTAGTTAATTTACATTGGGTTTGGAAATAAATTATCTTTTTAGAAATATTGTTTAACTTCAAGCAAATCATCTGGTAAAATCATCTAAAAGTGAGGAGGATTTTCCATGATTACGTATCCACATTTAAAAGAAGGCGCCTCAATAGGGGTAACAGCACCTTCATCTGGTATACCTGCTGAATTACATCAACTGGTTACAAATTCTTGCACCAGGCTGGAACGAAGTGGTTTTCGAATGACCTGTGGTGAGACTGTTTGGACGCAAAACAAGGCAAAATCGGCATCTGCTATAAAACGTGCAACCGAATTTAATACGCTTATGGCTGACAGCGAAATCGACATCCTTATTCCCCCATGGGGCGGCGAATTGTTAATTGAAATCCTCGAATATATCGACTATGAAAATATTAAAAACAAGTGGATATTAGGGTACTCCGACATTAGCGGCTTGCTCTTATCGATCACATTGAAGACAGGAATCGCAACTGCTCACGGAACGAATTTAATTGATTTACGAGGAGAATTTTCCGATGAAACCACCGCCATGTGGCAGACAGTCTTATCGACAAAAACAGGCGAATCAGTCCTACAGCGGTCCTCTGAACTGTTTCAGAAAGAATGGCAGCATGATCATCCCTCTCCCTGCGTTTTTCACTTAACTGAAAAAACCAGTTGGAAAACTGTCTCGAATCACAATGTCAAAATTCAAGGCCGCTTACTTGGCGGGTGTATTGATATGATTAGACATTTGATCGGCACACCATTCGGTGATGTTCAAAGCTTTAGAGGAAAATATATAAATGGGGATCCAGTTATTTGGTATTTAGAGAACTGTGAATTAAATACCACTGACCTTCGAAGATCATTGGTGCAAATGAAATTAGCTGGCTGGTTTGACCATTGCTCCGGTCTAATGTTTGGCCGAAGCCCCGCGAATACGCCCGTCGAAAACTATACGGCTGTAAATGTTTATCAAGACCTTACTGCTGAACTCGATATCCCGATTATTTATGATATTGATTGCGGCCATGTTCCACCACAGATTACATTTATCAATGGGGCTCATGCAGAAGTTGAAGTCGCAGATGGAAAAGGAACCATTGTACAATACTTTCGCCCATAATGACTATTTTTCATCATTTTGGTTTTTTTGACATATTCTAAGGACAGACAATCATTAGGAGGATCACCATGTTTTTATCCTATCCTATTTTAGCGGCACTTTTGGGGATGTTGTTTGCTCAATTTGTAAAAATTCCCATCCACTATATCACGTCAAGAGAACTAAAATGGAATCTGATGGTTAGTACGGGCGGAATGCCTAGTTCACATACAGCAACCATTATTTCTTTGACTACAGCTATTGGGTTAACATCAGGATTTCAATCAAACGAGTTTGCCATTTGCGTGGTCGTATCGATGATTGTTATGCATGATGCCACAGGTGTCCGAAGGCATGCCGGATACCATGCTGAGGTGTTAAATACTTTGTTAGCTGATTGGAATCGTCTGATTGAAACATTAAAAAATCCGAATTTAAAGAAGACTGAATCCAGAGAAAAGCTGAAAGAACTATTGGGACATCAACCTGCAGAGGTTTTCTTCGGAGTGATTACAGGAATTATTGTTGGTGTTCTCACCTACCTAGCGTATCCATTTTAATATGAAAAGGCGCACAAATCCTGTACGCCTTTTGCCAGCTAGAAGTCCTTTTGTTCTTATTTTAAAATCGAAAAAAATGGAAGAATAAGAATAGCAATGGTAAGAATAAAAACGGCTGCCGCTCCAAATTTTTGTTTCTCCTTCCACAAAGTAACGGCAAAACCTGCGGTATAAATAGCAATGATAATCAGCACAATGACAGTGATTATCTTCAACCTACTTCCCCGCCTCCTTTACTATCCTTCCATAATCAACAATTTCAACGTTTGCCTTTACGTAAATGTCCGCTTTTAGATACGATTTGTTCCAATTGAATCTTTTATATTCCTGAATCGTTCCAAAATATTTTCGGGCATTATAGGACAACGGAAATGGTGCCCCTTTATAGTTTCTTTGAGTTTTTTTTAACACCTGCTCATTCTCTATTTCGAAATGGCGGGTTATTTCCTTTTTTATGATTTCTTGGTTTTTCTTCTTAGAGAAATCAACCATTGATGGATTTGACATAATTTCAAACTTTAATGGGAGAGTGATAAAAATCTTTGGCCTCGGTCCCTTTAAGTCCATTTTGATTTTATTGTTTTCAATTTTCATGACTCTAGCTGCGAATGATTTCTGTTTACCTGGAAATGGATTCGGCATATTCAGCAAAAAGTTGTTAATGTTTGTTGTATCATCAAGAGTATTGACGATACTTGTTTCCTGTCCGTTCAACTTTCCAATCATCACGCCATTCTTAAACACTGCTGACCCGATAAATTGGGTATCATCAAGCTCCCCTGAAGCATTCACCTGACCGGCCATGTACTCATCCTCCCCTTTAAATTTAGGTTTTTTCTCTCTTACTGCAGTTGTGTTCATCGCCAGGAAGAGATCTGTTCCACTTTCCTTTGTTTTAAAAAAGCGAAAAAGGGTAGAATCGGGAATGAGCCCATTTTTAATCCCATGTTCCACCATATATTGAAAATACTTATGCGGCCTCGTTTCCATTTTTGGACGGTTTTTCAAGAAATACTCACTGGCCTTTTCTTTCGATACCGCTATATACGTATTCAACCGAATTTGTTTATCATAGGAAGCACTGCTAATAATCCGAAAAAAATTTGGATCTTTAGCAAGTTCCTCCGAAACAACAATAATTTTTAATAAATCATAACTAATGATTCGGGAGATAATGGCATTAGCTGTCACTTTCGCCACGGTGAAATCATTAGCATCGAATGAGATAATTTCCCTTGGCTTTTCCGTCGAACCGCCCCCTCCCTGCATACTCCCAACTTCGGCATTGGCAAGTAACATCGTAACTTTGAGCTTCCCCTTATGTTGGGAGCGGTCCAGTCCGAGTCCAATTACATAGGCTCTATCCTCAAGTTCTTCCCGATCCCAGCAGCCTGTTAAAGAAAAAACAATCACTACTAGCAACAAAACTTTACCTACTGTTTTGGTCTTTTGCATGTTTAAATTCTCCTTTTAACAGCGCGGACAGCCATAAAATGAGAGAAATTGCTGCGAATGCAGGGCCAGCTACTGTTTGAACCATTTTTTCCCACTCTATACCAAGCTCAATCGGTGATTCCGGAATAATGCCAATCAATAAATAAAGGGTAGCGAGCGATGGAATAAGGAATTCAAAATCCTTAATTTTAAATATATGTCCGAACATCTGAACGCTAATATACAAAAAGGCAGTGAAACGAATAAATGCGGACATAATCCAAATAATGAAAAAAATAATTTCGATATTAGGAATATAACTTCCAAGTGATATATAGCGAATCGCCGTATGAAACGGATAGCCCACGCCACCCAACATATGGTCAAGCATGCAAATGAAAAGGAGCGTAGCCACACTAATTTGGATACTGACATATATATAGGCTATCCACGTGCCCTTTCGAAACTCTTTATATGAAGTAAGATATGGAATAAGCATCGTAAGCAGAAAAAAGTCAGCAAAAAGGGTTAAGCTTTGTGAACTTTGCCTGATGATCTCCATTTTCCCTGGGCCCCAAATAGGCAGCATGGCTTGGACATTACTATCTTGAGTACTTAATCCTAACGCAACAAACAAGCCGATAATGGCATAAAGAATAAGCAGGTACGCAACTGACCCAATATGCTGAATTCCCTTTTTTGCACCATAGGCACAAACCGCCATTAAAAGAGCATAGAGAATGAGGATGGGTGTTGTTCTGAAATAAAATGCCCTAATAATGTTGGTATAGGTTCTCGAATCAAATGAAATACCGGCTGAAGTAATGATAAAAATAACAAGACATACGAAAAAACCAATATATTTCCCCAGTAATTTTTGAATAATAAAAAATAGGTTTTTCCCTTGAAATAACGACAGAGTCTTAAGTAATAAAAAGAAAGGAATAAAAAAAATTCCTGCAGATAGAATTGGAATCATCCAGGCAGCGTTTTGATCCTTAGTAAACAATACAGCAGGGGTATCTTCTGTTGCTTTTGATCCTACCATTAAAATGGCAATAGACACGTATTCTCGAATTCCAAGTTTTCCAGGCAACTGATTCATCGGATGATTAACCCTTTCTTTGTTTGACCATATCCTTTGGTTTTAAATAACCTGGCCGAAACCTTGCTTTCATCGGAATATGACGGATAAGTAAGTCCTTCCCAGAGAAAAAATGCGGGGTCATCGGTGCAAAATACGATGTCCCAAACGACTTTAGCGAAACTAAATAAAACAAACCTGCAATGATTAATGCAGCTACCCCATAAATTCCAAGAATGCCTGCTGTTAAAATAAACAAAAAGCGCGATATGCGAATCGCGAAATTCATGCTTGTATCACTGATAATAAAAGAACTTAAGCCGCTTAGGGCAATGACAATGATGACGATTGGGCTAATAATATTGGCTTGAACAGCAGCCTGACCCAGAATTAAAGCACCCACAATCCCAATTGTCGGCCCAATTGGGGACGGTACCCGGAGTCCGGCTTCACGAATCAGTTCAAAGGCAGTTTCCATCATGAGGATTTCTATGACAGATGGAAATGGAACCCGTTCCCTTGTTCCTGCCATGGCCATTAATAAGTCAGGCGGAATCATCCCCACATGATAATTTGTAATCGCAATATAAAAGGAGGAAGCAAATAATGAGATAAAAAAGGCAAGGTATCGCAAAAGCCTGATAAAATTCCCATACGGTGTACGTAGGTAATGATCCTCCGGTGAATGGAATAACGCCCAAAAAGTGGCAGGAAGGACAAGACAGTTTGGTGAATTGGACATTAACAAAACAATATGACCTTCTTCAATAAAAGAGGCCGCCCTGTCAGGACGTTCCGTGTTTAAAATTGTTGGAAATATGGATCTTGGCCGTTCCTCAAGATACTGCTCCAATATACTTAAATCAAGAATACTATCCGTATTAATCGAAGCCAGCCTATCTTTAACCTCTTGAACCAGTTCATCCTTTACTAAGTCTTTTTCATAAACAATCAGCACGTCATTCCTGGACCGTTTTGTAACAACATGGACCTCAACAATCAGATTCTCATTTTTAATTTTTTTGCGGATTAACCCAACATTATCGGCTAATCTTTCGTTAAAGGCCTCTTTTGCCCCTTTGACAATGACCTCATTATCCGACTTTTCAATGGCACGACCTGAAATTTTCGTCGTTTCAAATACATAGCATTGGTCATCACCATCCACAAAAAGTGCTGTAACACCTCTGGTGATATTTTCTGTAATTTCACCGATATTGGCTATTGTCTGTGCGACGGGAAAGGATACAATATCTTCAACATTCCCAGTTGGCTGCTCGTTTTCAATGAGTGGTTCTACAATGCTCCTCTGAACCTGATCCGTGTCTACCATGGTACCGATATATATGATAAAGGCACGCCTTTTTAAAGAACGGATGGTAAACTCACGAATTTTGACATCAACACTTTTTGGAATGCTAAAAAGCGCCTTAAATATCTCCCTATTTTGTTCATAATAGCGACTAATTTCTTGCTTTTTTACCTCTATGACATTCGCATTGGATTGTTCGCTGAATTGTGGTTCTGTGTTGAATGCCTTATTAATTGTTTTAATCATTTTTTTAATCATTCTGAACCACCCCTAATTTTTATATAGTTTTCCATTTTTAGGGGTATTTATGTATGTAAAGAGGGTGCGAAACCGTGTTTCGCACCCTCTTTTAGTCTACTATTATTTTTTTCACAACGGTAACTGTCCACACGACTTAGCCAGTATTAAAACCCTACAGACATCTCATCTGGATGGGATCCAGCACGGCTATCCTGATTTAAGCCATCGATTTTTTCCATATCTTCAGCCGATAATTCAAAATCAAAAACATCTGTATTCTCAATAATACGGTGTTCCTTGATGGATTTCGGAATGGTAACCACTCCATTTTGAAGATCCCAGCGCAAAATGACTTGAGCGACGGATTTATTATATTTTTGGGCAATGTCGACAAGTACTGGTTCTTCCAAGAGCTGGCCTTGCTTTAATGGAGACCATGCCTCAAGTTGAATGCCCTCCTTCACACAAAATGCCTGGAGCTCTTTTTGTGTTAAATGCGGGTGGTACTCAACTTGGTTGACCATTGGTTTAATTTCCGCGGAACTAATTAAATCTTCTAAATGGTGAATCTGGAAGTTACTTACACCAATCGCACGGATGCGCCCTTCTTTATATAACTTCTCCAAAGCCTTCCAGGTATCTTTATATTTATCTTTACCAGGCCAGTGAATTAAATAAAGATCCAAGTAATCAAGGCCAAGCTTGTTAAGGCTGGTTTCGAACGCATTTAAAGTAGTTTCATACCCTTGATCCGCATTCCATACCTTTGAAGTAATAAACAATTCTTCACGATTAACGCCCGATTCACGGATCGCTTGTCCGACACCTTCTTCATTCTTATAAACCGCTGCCGTATCAATACTAATGTACCCGTTTCGAATTGCTGCTTTTACGGATTCGACAACCTCTGCCCCTTCTTTAACCTTAAAAACACCTAAACCCAGCCATGGCATTTTTACACCGTTATGTAATGTAGTCGTGTCTTGTAAATTAATTGGCATTATTTATTCCTCCCTTTTAACAATAATAGTATCATACAACTGATTGAATTTTCACTTTTCAGATACTGAATGATGGAAAAAGAATGAGCATTGTTTGACTATTTTTTCCAATGGTCTGGAATACGTAAAGAAGCGGGCAATTTGGTCGACCTATCACCCTTAGCCGAGTTAATTTGTGCCTGAGTGAGAAAAATACTCCCTGTAAGATTAGCACCACTTATATCAGCATCTCTAAAGTCAGCACCAATCAGATCAGTTACCCGCATGTCAGCTCCTCTGAGGTCAGCTGCTATCAACAATGCTCCTCGTAAGTTAGCCCCTCTAAGGTTAGCACCTTTTAATTTTGCACCTAGTAGGTCCATACTACGCTTTATTTTTTTAGAAGAGGGCACTTGGGCACGAACCAATTCACTGGTTTGTAGCAGTAACTCATTAACCATGGCTCTATGGGCCGGTATATTAAGCTCCATAATTGATTTCGGGCTTAAATAAGTGAGTTTCTCCGTTTTTTCTAGAGCTTTCTGCAAAACTTGAGTAATAGGTTGAGTTTCTTGTAAACTAAGTGCTTCATTTAAGTAATAAAGCATTTCATGAAGTTGCTGCATGATCGGAAATAGATCAAACAATTCCTTAGCTGACTCTGGATGATCCCGCCAATCATTTCCATCATAAGTAATTTGAGATACCTTTTGACCTGCACCAAAGCATTCATATACCGTGCAACCGCGAAACCCTTTATTTCTCAGGTGGCTGTGAATCCCACATCGATAATCTGCTTGCAAGTTGGAACAAGGAGTCCCACTATCTTTATCAACTGGAAAATCTGCTGACTTGGCATATGGTAACGCTACGCAGCATAGCCCAAAGCAATCTTCACAGTTAGCACTGTAGCGATGGATATTTTTATCATTTCTTGTTAAGTGTTTTGTCAAGCCTTACACTTCCTTTGAAGTTACTTAAAGTAATGATTTACGGCTTATTGAGGAATACTACCATCATTCTACTATAAAGCTGTCAAAACTTGAGTAATCTTTTACGGTTATTACATATAAAGGTGGATCATATGTTTCTTATAATAAGTGGCTTTATCTCAATCCTTTGCGCCTGGAGATGGGGAGATTGGAAAAATTGGCGCCGGTATCTTAGCACCATCCAATACTTTATTATCGGTGACATGCTTTATAACTTGTTCACGATGGGCTTTCCGTTGTGGCAATATCCCAATCCGCCAAACCTTTTGCCAAATCATTTGTTTACTAACCTCTTTATTATGTTTATCATCTATCCAAGTACGGTGCTCATTTTTTTATATCGCTTTCCTAAACGAAACTTCTTTCATCAGCTTCTGTTTATTTTGATATGGATTTTACTTTGGGCAGTTTTCGAATATTTTATGGTTTACTTTGGACTGTGCGTTTATCATCACGGCTGGTCATATGGCTGGTCTATTTCTTTTGCAAGCATGATGATACCTATGCTGTTACTCCATCATAAGCACCCCATGTGGGCGTATATGTTATCGATACCTATTATTGTATTTTTACTGTTCTGGTTTCATGTGCCGATTTTTACTAATAAATGACCATCATCTAGGCGGGCTATCTTCATTCTCCTTTTGAAGGGCAAATCCCGCTTCTCTTCCCAAAAATGGCCTTCATACACATTTTTAGTGGTTGAGAATTCACTTGTTTTGTGATTGGATTATCAATAAGGGGGAATCAAAATGAAAGGTAAAATGAGACTGATCACGACCATGCTCATTTTTGGAAGCATCGGTATTTTTGTAAAAAAGATTGATCTAACTTCAAGTGAAATTGCGTTCTTACGAGGGGTAATCGGAAGTCTGTTCCTGCTTCTTGTTAGTTTGCTAGTGAAGCATAAGCCATCATTTAAAGCGCTTAAGAAGAATGCCGTTCTCCTACTCTTATCAGGGGCGGCGATTGGCTTTAATTGGATCTTCCTTTTTGAATCCTATCGCTACACGACAATATCCAATGCAACAATAAGCTATTACTTTGCGCCTATCTTTGTTATGTTGTTGTCACCATTGGTTCTGAAGGAAAAACTGACAAGCATGAAGGTTGCTTGTATCATAACGGCCATGGTTGGTCTATTTTTAATCGTTAATCCTGGGAGTGGCGGCACAAGTAGCTCTGGACATCATGCACTTGGGATTTTCTATGGTCTATTAGCGGCGGCATTCTATGCAAGCATAGTGTTAATGAACAAATTTATTAAAGATTTATCAGGCTTTGAAACCACGTTAGTACAATTAATGGCAGGAGCATTGGTCTTACTGCCCTATATATTGTGGCAGGGTCATCTTCATTTGGCTGGTTTAAACTCGACTTCTATTATGTTTATCCTAATTCTTGGTGTTGTACATACAGGGGCTGCCTATTTTTTATATTTTACATCCATTCAAAAGTTAAAGGGGCAAACGATTGCCGTTCTAAGCTATATCGATCCGATTTCCGCTGTCCTCATGGCGTCCATTTTCTTAAGCGAAAACATGACAGTGATACAACTAGTCGGCGGTGTTCTAGTTTTGGGGGCAACATTTTTAAGTGAGTTAACCATCGTGAAAAAAGAACAGGCTCCCACTACCTTTTAATATATTTACTTTTTTAACACCTTTCCTTAACATCTTCTTCATTTTTTCTTAATATCCTCAGTTTACAATGGTATTGGTTAAACCAATACTGCTGAAAGAAGGGATATAGATGTTTTTGAAAAAGTTGTCTGAGAGAAAACCTGTTACGATTGATTATGTTAAAAATGGCAGATCACAAACGATAAAAGGGCGTGTCTATTGTCTTAATTTGCGTGAACAAATCCTTTCATTGAAGGATGAACAACAAAATTCCTTCACGATCCGTTTATCCGGAATTAGAAAAGTTTATTAATCTTCATCTAAATCGTTTCAATGAAATCAATTTCACGCCCTTTTCTGCCAAGGACTATGATCTAAGTAGCCTTATTCGCTTCCAAAGGCCATCAGGCTATTGCTCCGGATTTTCGAAGAGCTCTATAGACAGAATTCCTCCGATAATCCCTCCACCATTTCCCCCCAAATATTTTAGTACTATTGTAAAGCAATGGTAAACCAGAACGGAGTATAGATAATCCAATTGCTCGCATAAGGTTTATAATAATATGAAACAATTAGGCTATATTTTTCGTCATAGCTAATGAAATTATTTTTGTTGTGAAAGGAATATGCAATCTTGAAACGAAAACGGATAGGAAATTCCATTTATTTATTTCTCCTTGTGTTAACCGCTATCCTATTGTTTATATTTTTTGATAAAGAAATTAATCCTTTTACGGACTCAACAAATACTCGATCTGACTCATACCCGACTGAACTTCATCCGATTGTGAAAGAACGGAGCAATCAATTGATCCAACAATCTGCGAAAAAAGGAATCGTGATTGTGATTACGGATGACTTCCGAAGTGCCGAAGATCAGAATCGACTTTATGAAAAAGGACGGACAGCAAACGGGACAATTGTCACGTATGCCAAAGGGGGAGAGTCCTACCACAATTTTGGGCTTGCCGTTGATTTTGCGCTAAAGACCCCTTCAGGAGATATCATTTGGGATCGGCAGTATGATGGAAATAAAAACGGGAAAGCAGATTGGAACGAGGTTGTTGAAATGGCAAAGGTTCTCGGCTTTGAATGGGGAGGGGATTGGGCTGACTTTAAAGATTATCCCCATTTAGAGATGAATTTTGGCTTGAGTATTGCTGATTTACAAAATGGGGATCGACCTGCCGGCACATCAATGACAGCCGATACCATAAAAGACGGACAGTAATTAGTTACTGTTCGTCTTTTATTTGCAAAATAATGCAATAATAACTCTATATATATCTA
>NZ_JAANMZ010000042.1 GCF_011250555.1 Bacillus sp. MM2020_4
TAAATTAGTCTGGTAATTATGGCGAGAAGGTCACACCCGTTCCCATACCGAACACGGAAGTTAAGCTTCTCAGCGCCGATGGTAGTTGGGGCATGCGCCCCTGTGAGAGTAGGACGTTGCCAGGCACGAAAAAGGACAGCTGATCCAGCTGTTCTTTTTTGTGTTTTTTTCCATTAAGGAGAAGATTCCGCTAACCTAGCACTTTATTCCGCCAAACCTCTAAGGAATTCCGCCAACTTCACTATTAATTCCGCCAACTTGAGTCATAGTTCCGCCAATTTCAAAGAAAATTCCGCCAACCTTCACGATTACCATCAAAACTTTTTAAAACCGCCAACCTATCCAATCGCAAACCAATGGTTGAGAAAAATGAAGTAAGATTGATAGAATACAATCCATATAAAGATACCCTTCAAAATGGTTCCATCGACCCATTAGTAAAGGAAATTCGCCCTATTAAGAAAATGGTATGATAAAGAAGTAAAATTTTTACAAGGAGCACATAATTGGGATCATAGCTCACGTAAGATACCTAGGAATAGTCACTATTAAACGAAAAATAAATAATAGATAACCTGAGATTTTTGCAAGGATTAGGGAGAGACTTACATTGATTTTAACGTTATTTGACCGGCAAAAGGCATTTACCTTTGTTCTGCCGGAGCGAGTCACCGGACGGTATGTACTGACAACAGAGAACCATGATGGCGTAAAAAGAGAAATGATGGCGATTGAGGCTGAGGAGGGACAATGGTTTTTAAAGTCTAATAAATCTGCCCAATTACATAATGCTGAAGGTCAAAAAGTCAGTAAGCAGCACATTGAACCATTTAGTACCTACACGATTAAACGGGAAACTGCTACGCCCTCACTGCTATATGTTGCACCAGCGGATCCGGACCAAAATATCTATACAAAGCACTACACCACCACAACTAAAGTAAAAATTGGCCGCTCGAAGGACAGTCAGATTTGTTTTGCCAATAAGTTAGTATCAAGCTCGCATTGTGAGATTGACTATAGGACAAGTGGCGGTGCAGTCATTCGTGACCTGCAAAGTTCGAATGGTACTTATGTGAACGGGGAAAGAGTGACGGAGCACACGTTAGAAATTGGCGATGTTATCTACATAATGGGTTTAAAAATTATTTTTAATGGAAACTTGTTGTCGTTAAACAATCCGCACCAGCTCGTGTTTCTTGAGCGGAATGCGTTTCAGCCACTAAAGGTTGAACAGCCTCTCCCTGAAAATGAAGAGGAGCTTGAGGAGTTTCTACAAGAAGACGAGACAACCGATCTTTTTTTCCGTTCTCCTCGTTTCAAAAGGGACATTACCACAACCGAGATTAAAATTGATCCTCCGCCGCTGCCGGTGAACCAGGAAGAAACCCCTTTAATGCTGCTATTAGGCCCGTCGCTTACAATGGGGATGGCCTCACTCTTTATGGGACTGTTTACCCTGCAAAATGTACTGTCCACGAATGGAGATATCATGATGGCGATGCCGACACTGGTGATGTCCTTTAGTATGCTGGTCGGAACGATTCTTTGGCCTATTTTACAAAAAAGGCATGAGAAAAAGTCCCGGGCCAAGCAGGAAAACATAAGACTGGAGAAATATCGTGCTTACCTGGTGGAAATGGCAGCAGTCATGGAGGAAGAAAAGAAACGGCAAAGTGAGATTTTGCATGAGAACCATGTCCCCATTGGCCATTGTGTTGCACGGATTCAGGCACGGCAGCGGAACTTGTGGGAACGGTCGCTAGGCCAGGATGATTTTTTAAAGCTGCGTTTGGGCCTTGGAAATTTGCCCTTGAATGCGGTTATCAAATTTCCGGAAAAACGTTTTAGCGTCGCGGATGATGAGCTGCAGGGGGAGCTGCAAAAACTTGCGTCAGCCCCTAAGTTCTTAAAGGAAGTCCCTGTAACGATTTCCCTTTTTGAAGAGAGGATAAGCGGGATTATTGGCGGCAGGGATAAGGTGATGAGGTTTGTGGAGGGCTTGATTTTCCAATTAACGTCCTTACATAGCTATGATGAATTAAAGATGGTGTTTGTATACGACGGACATGAGCAGGATAGGTGGGGATTTGTCAAATGGCTGCCGCATGTGTGGGATGATGCGAAAAGCATCCGATACATTGCTACAAACGCCAATGAATTGAAGGAATTGTCAGCTGTTCTTGAAAAAGAAATGGCCCAGCGTCAGGCCATGGCAGACGATGAATTAGCAAATGGTACACAGCATTATGTCATTTTTTCAATGGATCAGAATTTGGCGGCAAAGGCGGAAATGTTTACGATGTTGTTACGCTCGAAAAAGAACATCGGCTTCAGCTTGGTTGCCCTTTATGATGAATTGAAAAATTTGCCGAAGGAATGTTCAGCTGTCATTGAATTGGACGATGAAACAGCAAAGGTGTTTGATAAGGATGATATTACCGGTCAGTTTACCGGATTTTGTCCCGATATTCATTTACAGGATGAACCTGAGAAACTTGCGATTCAACTAAGCAACATCAGCCTTGCTTCGTTAAATAAGGCTTATTCGCTACCGGAAATGCTCACTTTTTTAGAGATGTTTGGGGTTAGTAAAATTGAGCATCTCAACGTGCTGACAAAATGGAAGGAAAATGATCCGGTGAAGACGCTGGAAGCGCCAATCGGGGTGGATCAGGCGGGTGAATTATGTAAGCTTGACCTCCATGAAAAATTCCACGGTCCACACGGCCTGATTGCCGGGATGACCGGGTCGGGGAAAAGTGAATTTATCATGACATTTATTTTGTCACTTGCGGTGAACTATCACCCTAATGAAGTGGCATTTATTTTAATCGACTATAAAGGCGGCGGCATGGCGAATGCGTTCGTAAATCTGCCGCATCTTGCCGGGACGATAACCAACCTCGACGGAGCAGCTGTCAAACGCTCGCTGATTTCGATACAAAGTGAGCTGAAGCGGCGCCAGTCCATTTTTAGTGAAACAAGCAAACGGGTCAATGAAAGCAATATTGATATTTATAAATATCAGAAGCTCTACCGCGAGGGCAGGGTCACTGAGCCGCTGCAGCATTTGTTTATTATTTCCGATGAATTTGCCGAGTTGAAGACCCAACAGCCGGAATTCATGGATCAGCTTGTCAGTGCTGCAAGGATTGGTCGGAGCTTGGGGATTCACCTGATTCTGGCGACACAGAAGCCGTCGGGGGTTGTCGATGATCAAATATGGAGTAACAGTAAATTTAGAATCAGCTTGAAGGTACAGGAGAAAGCGGACAGTATGGAGGTCATCAAGCGACCGGACGCAGCGGAATTATCGACAACAGGCCGATTCTATCTGCAGGTGGGCTTTAATGAAGTGTTTATGCTTGGGCAGTCAGCTTGGGGCGGGGCACCCTATTATCCTGCGGAAAAAATGAAGAAACACGTCGATGACAGCATCGTGGTCATTGACCATCTTGGTCGTGTCCTTAAGAGTGCCCGAATGGACAAACGCAAGACACTAGTGAAGAATCCCCCGAAGCAATTGGATGAAATCACGAACTATCTGGCTCATTTGGCTTCCCAGGAAGAGATTAAGGTAAAACAGCTCTGGCTTGAACCGATTCCGAGCGAGATTTTCCTCGGAAAATTGCATGAGAAATATCGCGTAACAGTGGAACGAAGCCATCTGTTACATCCGGTAATCGGCGAATACGATGACCCGGCCACTCAAAGCCAGCACATTCTAAGACTGCCAATCACAACGGAAGGCAACACCGTCCTATATGGTGTCGCAGGCAGCGGTAAAACCACTTTCTTGGCAACGATGATTTATTCACTCATGGAGGAGCATACACCGGAGGAGGTTAACCTCTATCTCTTGGATTTCAGCAGCGAAACCTTAAGCAGGTTCAGCGAAGCACCGCATGTCGGTGATGTCGTTCTCTCCTATGAAAGTGAGAAAATCACGAATTTGTTTAGAATGTTAACAACTGAAATTGAACGTAGGAAAAAATGCTTCGCGAAGTATGGCGGTGATTTTGGTACCTATAACCGCTTGGCGAATCAGCCGCTCGCTTCGATTGTTGTCGTCATTCATAATTATGCTGCTTTTTCCGAGATGTATGAGGACTATGAAGAATCAATCTCTTTCTTGACACGTGAAGGGCTTAAATACGGGATCTACTTTGTTGTTACCGCGGCTAATACGGGAGCCATCCGCTATCGTCTGCTGCAAAACTTTAAGCAACTGTTTGTCCTGCAATTAAACGATACAACGGAATACTCAGGTGTATTGGGAAGCGTCGATGGAGTCTATCCATCGAAACATAAAGGCCGCGGGATTTTTAAAACGGACGGTGTCTATGAATTCCAGACCGCACTTATTACCGATGTAACAACGGATATGTACCGGTTTATGACAAATTATTGCGTGGAACAAAACAAGAAGTGGCAGAAAGCAAGAGCAAGAAGAATTCCGATTCTGCCTGAAAAAGTCGACCGAGATTATCTTGCGGCGGGTGAATTTCAATCGAAGCAGCCGGGGACTATTCCAGTAGCGGTTGAGAAAAACGCACTGGCAATTTCATATTTTGACTTTACCGAATCCTTTGTGAATCTTGTGCTTACAGGTACTAACGATGAGGAATGCACGGACTTTATTCAAGGTTCTGCTGAGATGCTCGCAGCAAGCGGCGGAAGCGAAGTCATTGCCATTGACCCGCACAATAGCTTCCGTAGGGATGCAAACCGCAGCTATCGCTATGTGACAGGGGGTCAAGCAATCGAAGAGACGGTTGTCTATCTATTCAATACACTTGTCTACCGTCATAACACAACAAAGGATGCGCTGGCAGAAGGCGTGATGCCACCTGTGTTTGCACCGATTTTCTGTGTGATGGATTCGTTCATTGATATGAATAATGCCTTATCCGCAGATGGCAAGGATAAGCTTTCAGTCTTTTTAGATAAAGGCAGTTCGCTCGCTGTTCACCTGATTATCAGCGATCAGGCCGACCGCATCAACACGATTTCGTATGAAGGCTGGTTTAAAAACCATGTATCGCAATGTGATGGCATTTGGGTCGGCGGCGGTATAACGAATCAATTTGTCTTAAAGACGAATAAGACGACAAGCGATATGTATCAGGAAATGCCAGCTGGCTTTGGGTACGTCATTAAGAAAGGAAAGCCGGTATTAGTGAAGCTGCTGTCTTCAGCGGCAGTGAATGAGGAGGAGGTAGTGTATGGATAAGGTGTTAGTGGAAGTGTTTATCCCCGCTGCCAATCAGACATTTGATATCTTCCTCCCACGGAAAAGCAAGCTTCACGAAGTGGTTCTTTTAGTAGCGAATACCATGACAGAGCTGTCGCAAGGGTATTTTATCGGCACCGAGCATACTGTTCTTTGCAGCAGAAAGACAGGGGAAATCTATGACATCAATACCACTGTAGAAGAACTTGGCATCAAGAACGGTACGAAACTGATGCTGCTGTAAGGCAAACCATTAGTGGAAATCACCAATATGAAAAAATTTGAAAGGGGGTGTTCAGAATGGCTAGATCGATTATGGTAGATCCAGCAAAGCTTGAAAAAGCGGCAACAAGTATTGATCAACAAGCGGCTGATTATGAAAGACTCTATAAATCTTTGTTTTCGGAAGTTGAAGCAATGGGTGCTGCCTGGCAAGGGGCAGATAATCTTGCCTATGTGAATCAAATTAAAGGCTTTACCGATGATTTCACGAAAATGAAAGCAAAAATGGATGAGTTCTCTCATTTCCTTAAAACATCTGCAAAAACGTATCGTGATACACAAAACGAAGTCATTAGCGGTGCGAAGCGACTTTCGAACTAATCTTTTCTTCAAATGATAAAAATCAGGGGGTGGAACGCATGACAATTGAAGGAGTTAAGATCTCGCTTGGCGAAGTCAGTAAAACGGCCAGCCAAATCAGAAATTTAAACAATAACTTATATGTCAGATTACAAGATATTAAGAAAGAAATGAATGCACTATCGCAAACTTGGAATAGTGATGCGTCCAATACGATTCGCGCTAATTTCAATGCATTCTCCGCACGTTTTGATAACTATCGAGATGTGGTTGAGAGTTATGCCAAGTTTTTGGATGGAACGGTTACCAATTACGATGCGACAGAAGCAGCGATTAATAATAATGCCAGTCAATTTAAGTAATCGTTATAACATGGAGGGAGAGGTGCCAAAATGTGCCTACTTCCATGTAAGTTCGAATTTTTAAAAAAGGGGTCGGACAGCCTTGATCAAACAAATTGATTTTAATTTGGAGAATTGCCGGGAATATTTATTTTATCAGGTGAGCAGCGATGAGGAAGTAGCAAAGAATGAAATTGGCCTATTGGAAAATAGTCAAGTATTCGGTTTGTTGTCAATGGTTGTGATCGAAAAAAAGAAAGAAATTTCCTTTCGGTATGATTTGTCTTCATGGGAACATATTAAACCATTATTCTATAAAGGTTTCTCGAAGGAACGGTTATACAAGTTTCTATTACATATAGTAGAAACCCTGCTTCATTCAAAAAAAATTGGCTTGCGGCTCGGCAATATTGTGGCCGATAAAAGGCATATTTATATTGATCCGTTATCGGGCAGACCGTTATTTTTTTACTTGCCGATTAAAGAAAATCGCTATGAAACCGGCACTGTAAAGGAGTTCTTAATAAGTTTACTAGGGATGGCACCGTATGATGAGGAAGATGATTTGAGTTTCTTTATAAAAATTCATAATTATCTTGTTCGGGCGGAAGAGGAGATTGATTTGCTCCATTTTAGGGGGATGATTGAAGAATTGGGTAAAGATTTGGTGGAATCATTACCCATGCATAATATTACGGAAGTGGTTAGAAGAAAGGATTTTACTGCAGAACCAGCCAGAAAGAGTATTGGTTTTTACAGTCCAGGCAATGCTGAACTTCTTCTTGAAGATCAAAACAAGGTCACAGCCTCCAAGAAAAAGAGTGTGAAAGGGAATCAGCAAAAAGGCCCTAAGCTTGAAATTGAGGAAGAAATTCAGTACAAACGGGTAACGAGAACAGAGCTTGGAGAGTACAAAGCTGCCGGTTTTGAAGCGGCGGCCGCGATCGCCGGGACACAAATACATATTGTGCCTGGTAATGGAAAAGGAATGGCGGCTGAAATAGGTCTCCAGGATGAAGGGACAACCGTTTTAGGCGTAACGGATGTGGGAACTACCACACTTGGGGAAGAGGCCTCGATGCCGTTTCTACTTACCCTTACCACTCAAGAGAAAATCACGATTGGGAAAGACGTATTTAAACTTGGACGTGATCCAAAGAATGCCGATTATCAGTCAAGTAATAAAGCGGTGGGCCGTATCCACGCCCATATCCTAACGGAAAATGGCGAATACTTTTTAAAGGACAACCGCTCCACCAATGGGAGCTTTGTCAACGATATTAAGCTTGCCAAGAGTGAAAAGGTAAAAATCAAACATGAGGACCGAATAACACTAGCAAATGAAGAGTTTGTTTTTAAGTTATTTTAATACGTTTTTTTCTGTAAAATAGAGACCTTTTTCGATTCGCTGATAGAACGATCAAAATCGCCGATAGACCAAAATACTTCATAAGAAAGGCGGTGGGTACATGTCTTTTCAAATGGCCTACCATACTGACGCCGGAATTAAAAAGAAAACCAATCAGGATGCCTTGCTGCTTAAAACGGCACAAACTCGAAAGGGGCGGGTTGGTCTGTTTATCGTATGTGACGGCATGGGCGGGCTTACGCAAGGGGAATTGGCGAGTGCAACCGTCATCAGAGGGATGTCCGACTGGTTTGACACTGAGCTGCCAAAGATCCTCCTATCCGATAACAATCAGCTGGAAACGGAAATCATACAACAATTAGCATATCGCGTGAATGCCCTTAATCGAAGAATTTTAGATTATGGAGAAGCGGCCAATCTCAAGCTTGGTACCACCATCACCGCTCTATTGATTGTGCAAACGAACTATTTCCTTTTACACATCGGTGACAGTAGAGCCTACCGGATCCACAAAAATCTATTCCCATTAACAAAAGATCAAACGTTAGTGGCAAGGGAATTGGAGCGGGGCAATATCACAGAAGAACAGGCAAAAGTCGATCCGCGCCGAAATGTTCTGTTGCAATGTGTAGGCGCCACACCGGAACTAGAGCTTGCCATCACACAAGGTGAGGTAAAAGAGGGAGATTTGTTCATGCTATGCACCGATGGTTTTTACCATGAAATCAGTGAAGAAGAGATGTTTGCCAGTTTGAAACCGGACTCTTTTTCAAATGAAACCCAGATGAAGGAAACGGTTGTGGGGCTCGTTGAATTAGTAAAGAATCGCAAGGAAACCGATAATATCACTGTTCTACTAACGAAAGTAACACCGGGGTGATGCGCCTTGATTAAAATCGGCACAATAATTGATGAACGCTATGAAATATTGAAAGAAATCGGCCGTGGCGGCATGAGTATAATCTATCTTGCGATGGATAACAGACTCAAGAAATCGCTGGTCGTAAAGGATATCCGCAAGCGGGCCAACAAGGATGATGAGTTGCTGATTAACAGCCTTGTTGTGGAGGCCAATATGTTAAAAAGGTTGGACCATGGTGCGCTGCCGCGGATCTATGATGTCATCGACCGCCAAGGTGAAATTTATGTGGTCATGGATTATATCGAAGGCGAATCGCTAAAGGAAAAGCTGGTGCGCGAGAAAATCGCCTCCGCTGATGAGGTCATCGATTGGGCGAAGCAGTTGAGCGATGTGCTCGGTTACCTTCATACACGAAAGCCGAACCCGATTATTTATCGCGATATGAAGCCTGATAATATCATGCTGACCCCTGAAGGGAAAATCAAGCTGATCGATTTTGGGATCGCCAGGGAGTTTAAAACAGAAAATACGACCGATACTACGAATCTCGGGACAAAGGGATACGCAGCCCCTGAGCAATTATCCGGCAAGCAATCGGATGAACGGACCGATATTTATAGTTTAGGTGTGACACTCTATCATTTAGTGACGGGAAAAACCTTGAGTGACCCGCCCTATGAATTGAGGCCCATTCGATCGTGGAACACGGCACTGCCGGAGGGTCTAGAACATATAATTGCCAAGTGTACCCACGCAGAACCCAGCCATCGGTATCAAAGCTGCGCGGAACTGGCCCATGATTTGCTGAACATTAACAAATTAACCCAGGGCTATAAACACAAGCTTTATAAAAAGTTAGGTCTATTTCTAATTCCGGCTCTCCTCTTTCTCGGATTTTCCACGACGTCCGTCTTTGGCTACAAAGGGATGAAGAATGAACAGCTCCAGGATTATTTGAGCCTAATTAATGAGGCAAACAGCGATATTCAAAATGGCCGGAATGCCGAGGCAAGCAAAATTCTCGAACAGGCGATAAAACTTGATAAGGGCAGGGCTATGGCCTATAACAATTTACTAGATATGTATATTCAAAACGGGGAAGCAGATAAGGGCCTGTCGAATATTGAAAGATATATGGATGATGGCTATGGACATATTGATCGAAATAGCGAGGTTCTCTTTAAAGTAGGAATGACCTATTTCGACGTGGAAAAAGATTATATTCGGGCTGAGGATTTTTTTAACAAGGTCAACCCAGAAGATAAGCCGGAAGTAGAGTATTACCGTACATTAGCTGCGACAATGGGAAGTTTAAATATCGACTATCATAAGTTTGCCGGTGATTTGGATGCCTTTGAAAAATTTACCGATAAAGCCCGTAATGATGCTAAAAAAATTGATAACTACCATTCATTAGCGAATATTTACTTATCGTATAAAGCGCAAATTCCAGATGCCAATAAGAAGGCTATTCAATTAGTCAAAAAGGCAAATGATGTCCTAATCAAATTAGACGATGATTTCTTAACAAGCAAATATGCACAAGATTTTGAGCGGAAACTGGCACAGGCCTACTACAGTAAAGGAATTAATTCACAGGATAAAACGGCAGCGGTTAGTGATTTTGAGGAAGCCATTCGTCTGTATACCAATCTTCTTGATTACCGAGAGGAATTGAATAAAGAGGAGGATATGCTTAAAATTGGCACGATCTACGAAGAATTGGGTAAGCGTGAGCAGGCTGCTGAACAATACGAGCGTACGATCACGGATTTCCCTACTAGTCTTAATGCCTATACAAAACTAGGAAACTTGTTGCTCGATATCGAACAGCCGAAAGAGGATCGGAATTATTCGGCAGCTATACAGGTGTACGAGCAGGCAGCCCAATTAAAGGATGCCGATCAGGATGAGGGTTTTAAGAAACTGACAAGAAGGTACGTGAATTTGAATCTTGTCGGGCAGGGGGGATAATGTGAACTTTCAACTCATGTTTTATGGCGGCATTGCCGGTGCTATCCTCTCGCTCATTCTTTCGATTATTGTTTTTATAAAAATGAACATTTCAGAGGTATTTGAGGATTTAACAGGATTTAACATTCACAAATGGGCTAAAAAATGGCAGCAACGCAGACGTTCCCGTCAAGAACAGTTCAATAAGCCGATCACAAGGGAGATTCAGCCCCGCCGTGATGTTGAACTGGAAGTAGCCGTGACAGGAACAGGAAGCGATGGCGATTCTACCGAGCTTTTGATAGAAGCTGCGGCGCCTACTGAGCTTCTTGCAGAAGCTGAAGCTGCCGCAGACGAAACAGAACCGCTCTCAACTGATGCGGCAGCAACGGAGCTGTTATTCGTGGAATCGGACGAGACCGAATGGTTGACTGAAGAAGCGGAAGAAACAACTGTACTAGCAGAATCGGGTTCTACCAGTCACTTTAGGAAAGAACGAGACGTGGTCATTGTCCATACAGATGCAACCATATAAAAGGAGATTTTAAGGATGGGAGAATGGATCAATAAAAACTATAGGCAGCATAAATGGCTGGTATGGACGAGCTTTTTTACCATCATGCTCATCTTTGCTTTTATTTTTACGAATCATGTCTTATCGCAAAACGAGACAACGAGAGTCATCAAATTCAATGATCAAACCTGGGATATCGATAAAGATCCTAATCCGGCGTGGTTTTCGAACCAAAAGGATGTTGTGACGTTTACCGTCGACTTGAAAGAGGATTATCAAAATTACCTTACTTCTCTAAAGGAGTCTAAACAAGACGGAGCAACGACGCCTAAAGAAGTGGAGCAGCCATTTATCCTAAACGCTACTTATGATGGAAAAACGGCAGGCGATGTGAAGGTAAGTAAAATTCTCGATGCTGCATCGGCTTTTCAAGGCGAGTATAAAGTGGAAATCCCCCTG
This sequence comes from Bacillus sp. MM2020_4, assembly GCF_011250555.1. Classification (GTDB taxonomy): domain Bacteria; phylum Bacillota; class Bacilli; order Bacillales; family Cytobacillaceae; genus Neobacillus. Next base: position 11,317 of record NZ_JAANMZ010000042.1, read on the forward strand.
CCTTCAGATAGGGACAGTCTATTAGATGTAACGGTCGATTTTGCTGACAATACCTGGGGCTTCACTGCCAAACCAGCTATATTCAGCATTGAAAGGGATACAGTTACGCCAAAAATCAACCTTTCCGGGATCAATAAATCAATCTACACGGAAAGAGATGGTATCGTCGTTTTAAATCTGGAAGTAGTGGAAAAGAACTTCACACATGATCAGGTATCGGCCCTCGTTGTAGTGGATGAGGACGGAGACGGACAACCAGCAGAGATTCTTTGGGATCAAACGAATAAGAATTTGGGCAAATTGGAGTTCCCTCAGTCAGGAAAATACGATGTTACGGCATTCCTTCGTGACCAAGCAGGAAATGAAAGTGACAAGCAACGTGTTTCGTTTACCATCAATAAAAATGAGCCAAAAATGTCCGGGATCGACCAAGGAGGATACTATCCTAATGATGTGACCGTTACATTTGAAGATGATGGGAAAATCACCAAGGCTGAAGCAAACCTGGTGAGAACACATGATGGTGAAAGCCTTGAACACAAGGTGGATTTTACGCCAACTTTATTTCAGAAAAAAAGGACCGCCACCCTTACGCTTAAAGAGGAAGGTCATTACGAAGGAACCGTAACGATTACCGATAGCCAAGGGCAACCGTTCACCTATCCATTGTCCTTAACCATTGATAAACGCGCACCGGTTATTTCTGTTACAGGTGTTGAGAACAATCAAAAATATAAAGAGAAGAAGACAGTGGCTATCACCATTACCGAAGACCAGCAATTACATGCAGATGCAACGAAGATGACGATGACGAAAAGATCTGTTGGCGGCAAAACAGAAACAATCCCATTACCACCAACCTTTTCCGCTGACAATAAAACAGCATCATTCCAGCAAGAGTTTGCGGATGGACGATATGAATTGACGATTGCAACCAGCGATATTGCCGGCAATGAGGCCGGTAAAAAGGTTCTTTTCACTCTCGACAGCCAAAAACCGGAGCTTGAAGTATCGGTTGGCGGCAAGCCATTACTCAATCAGCAGCATGTTGATAACGGAAGTTTTGCCGTAAGAGCAAGCGATTTAACATTGGATCTAAGTAAAACGATCCTTACGTTAAATCAGAATAAGATCGCCTTGAATGCAGATGTGTCAGGGATGATTGCGACCTCGAAAAAGGATGAAACCTTAGCTGACGGCAAGTATCGTCTTTCCTTCAGCTCGATTGATGGGCTGGAAAATAGCGATTCGATTGGGCCAGTCGACTTTGTCGTTGACACCCAGGCACCTGAAGTGGCTCTTACCGGGATCGAGCCTGGTGCTTTTGTAAACAATGGCACAGTCATCATCACGGTAAAGGAGAAAAATTATCAGACCAACCATGTCACATATCTAGTGGAAAAACGGAGTGGGAATGGTCAATATACGCCTTTCCACGATGACCGGTTTGCAACATGGGAAAATACTGGGGAGACATCAACAGTCGCATTGCCATTTGGAAATAGCGATAATGCTGATGGTGAATACCGTATCACTGTAACTACTAAGGATGCGGCAGGCCATGAAGTAGTAAAGCAAGTGGAATTTACTATTGACGCCACAGCGCCTGTAGTGAAAACCGACTTAAGTGCGGACTTTAATGGGAATCATTTCGCTCAAAAGGGGACCATCTCGATAATCGTCCATGAAAACCAGGAAAATTTTGAGACAAGCGCTGTGACCATTGATGCCAGAAGGAAAAATGGTGAAGACTATGTGCCGGTTGATGGCATTACTGGAACATGGAGCCAGAATCCAGAAAGCTCGGTCTACACGGTTGTTTTTGCAAAAGAAGACCCCCAAAATGAAGGCGATTATCAACTTGTCATCAACGTCAAGGATAAGGCGGGCAATGTGGCAGAGCAACAGTCGCTTTTGTTTACGATTGACCATACTGTCCCAGTCGTGTCCATTGACCCGGCCTTCACTGAAAAGCGTTATTTTAATCAAAATACGGATTTCCAGTTTAAAATCAGTGACACTAATCTGCGGGTAACGGGCAATGAATTGTCTGTGATGAAAGATGGTTCTCCTTTTTCAAAAGCCGGCCAGCTGGCATTGTTGGCTGGAACAAAGGATTCCGGTGTTGGTGCCTATACGTTTACCGAGGATGGTGATTATTCCGTTACCCTCGGAGCCACAGATACGGCGGGGAATGTTGGTGTCCAGGAAAAACGAGCGTTCATTATCGACAAAACAGCACCACGTTTAACGATTACAGGTGTTGATCCTGATGAAAAGAATTACCACTATTACTCTACGGGGAAACAAGTATCGATTACGGCAGAGGATCGGAATTTTGCGCCAAAGGATCTTGAGCTTGTGGTCACAAAGGATGGGAAGGCCCTTTCGCTTGGCGAGTGGAAGAAGGTTTTTGAGGAAACAAAGGTAAACCCATCGCTTTTAGTCAAAGCCCATGTAACGAAGACGCTGACTGAGGATGGAAATTATACGATTTCGCTTGGACTGACGGACAAAGCCGGAAACCGTTCGGTGATTCCGCCCTTTGCCTTTGCGATTGACCAAACCAATCCGGCCATTGAGATTCAAGGTGTAGAGGATCATGCTTTTTATAATACCGATAAAAAAATGGATGTGACCATTAAGGATAAAAACCTTAACTTGAATACCATTAAGGTAACAAGAGATGGCAGCCGCTACGATGCCGGAGATTTCCGTGTCAATGGTGAAACGGCTGCATTCAGTCACATCTTTAGCAATGAGGGCAAATATGAAGTAAATGTCGAGGCCGTTGACCAAGCAGGTAACAGCTTTAGCCGCAGCATGACATTTACGATTGATAAAACCAAGCCAGTGATTACCCCTAAATTTAAGGGTGAAAATCGGGTGATTCAAAATGGCGAGTATATCAATAAAATCTTCACGCCGCAATTTGCCTTAGACCAGCCTGAAGATACCATTGTATCTGTAACCCTGAATGGTGGCGCGGATATCAAGGGGCAAATTCCGACTGTGGCCACAGAAATGGAATATAGCTATCATGTGGTTGCCAAGGATAAAGCCGGAAATGAAACGATACTAGAAATTAGTTTCACTTTAGATACAACAAGACCGAAGCTCGTGATTTCGGGAGTGGTAGATGGCTTCTTTAATAAGAATATTACACCGGAAGTAGAATATTCTGATCTTCATTTGGACAATAACAGTACGTCGGTTACCCTTAATGGCAAGCCCTTTAAGAAGGGGCAGAAGCTAGAAGACGAAAGGGACTATGTCTTAAAAGCGACAATTACCGATTTGGCTAAGAATGTTCATGCAAGAACGATTGTCTTTACAATTGATAAATCGGCACCGGTGATCAGCTTTAAGGAGCCAATTACTGATCAGTATTTTAATAAAAATATCATCCCAGCCTTGCTCATTAAAGATATGAGTGACTATGATATCATTTCCCTCACATTGGACGGGGATCCCTATACGATGGGGTCACCGATTGATACGGAAGGAAAGCATGTTCTATACTTTGAGATCAAGGACAAGGCTGGGAATATCAAGCAGTTAAGTGTCGAATTTATCATCGATAAAAAAAAGCCGAAGGTCGTGTACGAGGGCGTTAAGAAAAACAAGAAGTACACCGAAGCGGTAACGGTGGGAATCCGGCTTGAACATCCGGAGGATACGATTCAATCGTTTACAGTAAATGGCGAATCATTTATGGGTGACGTGGTGACAAAAGATGGAACCCAAGTAATTAAAACGACGCTGAAAGACATCAAGCCGTATGAAATCAAAGTAGTCGCAACCGATAAGGCAGGGAATGAACTGGTATCCATTATGCCTTTCGAAATCGTCGAAAAAAGTGCGGTTGTTAAATTCTATGAAAATAAACCACTCTTTGCCGGAACGATTGCTGCAGGACTGCTTCTGTTATCAGCAGGCGGGGCTGCAATCTTAAGAAGGAGAAAAGTGGAAGAAGACAAATAATAGTACAAAAAGCGATGGATTCTATTGAGTCCATCGCTTTTTGTTTTAGTTGTGCTTATTTTGGGTTTCATTCCGCCAAACATATTGGGAATTCCGCCAAACTAGTGATTAATTCAGCCAAACTGGGCACGGATTCCACCAGACTAGTAATTAATTCCGCCAAACTGACCATTCATTCCGCCAAACGCACAAATCGGAAGCCTCAGCCCCGCCATTTCAATTCAAAATACCATTTTTAGAATAAGAGAGAAAAAAATAGAGCATCCAAAAGGGACGCTCTATTTAGTAACTGCAACAAAGGTTTGCTTCGCTGTTGAGTATTCAAAAACTAATTCCTGCTCACCTTTTGGAATAATAAGTTTCGGCCCAGCTAACTGAACATCCTTGAGGCCTTTAGCGGAATAGAGTAGCTGGAGTGGATCACCTTCCAAATTAAGACTGCTAGTTTTAAAAATCCAAACAAAGGAATCTGACTTTCGATCGCTCATCACCACAACCAGTTCAGAGGTTTGATCTCCATCAAAGTCGTGCAGCATCGTATACATAGAAAAACCAGCCTTGAGCATACCATTGTCAGCAAATGGTGTCCGATCCAATATAGCTGGCAGTTCTAACGGCCACATTTTATTTTGGTCATAATGTAAAATTCCATTGGGATGCTGTTCGCCAAAGGTAATTGTTTCTAGAGTGCCATCCCGATTTATTTCTACTTTTTGGTCAGGATCACCCGTGCTCCATTTTGTAAAAGAATCAAGGGTAATAGAATCGGGATCACTCGTTGTTCCTTTTTTCGTAGAGACAGAAGTCTTACTAGTTTTTTCTGCCATAGGTGGATTGCTTTTTTCGGTAATATAATCAAGTCCAAACCAAGCTCCCCTGCCCACTCCGCCCACAATGAGGAGTGCCATTAGCAGCTTCAGCCCATTCTTTCTAAGGAATTTCACGACAGGACTGGCCGTCTCCGTTTCCACTTCATTCAGTAACCGTTTAAAGCTATTGTTTTTGATTAGGGATAATTCTTTCCTTAGGGCTTTATTCTTCCAAATCGATTTTGGATGGGTGATGAAATACGTTCGTAATGACCTTCTAAAGGTAAAGTCCTGGTCAACAAGGTGAGCATTTTTCTTTATAAAGGAAAGCAATGTTTGGTCATCACTATATTTAATCAAGTAAGCCAGAACCCCTTTATAATCCACGCCATCACTCTCTGTATCAAAAGCAATATACAGTAACGGAATTTTCTCTATAGAAGGTCTGTCCTGTAATAATCTTTGTAGAATAACCCTAAGCTGCTCACGTGCAGAAATTGGTAACGGTTTTAAGCTGTATGAATCAGCCTGTGATGGGAAGCTAATTAATTGATATAGCGTGTTGGTGACCAGATAGTTTTCCCTCACCTTTAAATCCTTCATGTCTCTCACATTCAATTCTTTTGTAAAAATCGCCCCGAATGCTTTGATATCTGCTACTGTCAGCTCCTGCAAGCGGATCGAACGTAATAAGGCAACCATGGCATGTGGCAGCATGTCCTGCTTTAAAAGGCGAGGGTCGATGCTAAACTTCTTCAATGCCAATACAGCATTGAATGGATTCTTTTCAGACTCAACTGCCGCCGTAATTTTTTTTCTTAAAAGAAACATCAGTGGCTCAAGCCCCAGTAAATAGGGGGTTCCGACCAGTTTGTTTACCTCTGCTAGGATGTCGTCCATCCGGATGTACGGTTTGAACCGTTCATCCAGATACCGTTCAAGAAGCTGCTGAGAATCGGGATGTCCAGTCAAAAACAGAATGAGAGCCTCATGGGTAAACTTGTCCTTTTCAATCGCTTGCCATAAATGACCGTAAAGCGGATCATGTTGATAATGGATCAGTGTCTCCAAAAGAAAGGAAAGCACTACATCCGACTGTACAAAGGCATTAATCGCGACCACTGCATGAAGATAATCAAGAGCAAAGGCCTTGTCGGAGACAAATCGTTCTTCCTTTAACAGCTGCAAAAACAATCCTTGTAAATCAGGCTTTTCATCACCGTTTACCTGTAAAAATTTTAGCAAACTTTGCAGAAATCCGATTTTATTTTTTTCATAAAAAGGGGAGTCAGGAAAGGTTAGTGCTAGATAAATATCGGTTAACTGGTAATAGCTTGCTAATTCCAGCGTTTCCCCTTCAGCTAACCCTGTCAAGGCTCTTTCTGCAAATTCAAAAAAGTCATCCATCGGCTCTGATTCGCTAAAATGGTGCATGGCAAAGTCCAAATACTCATGCTGCTGGCCTTTCAGACTAACACCGGAAATCCGGTTATTCGCAAAATCAAAAATGTATTGTTTTTCAATGGCACGATCCCCGCTATTTAATGTTCCCGGTTCAAAAAACATCACATGGAGATAATTCTTTGCGGCAGGTTCACTTGTAAACGTCATTGCCCCTACCTTTCGTCGGTGCGCATAGGGTAAATAAAGATAGAGTAGTTCCAGCAGCTCGAGCGCATATTTCGTATAATCCTTTAAAGGGACATTTAGAGAAATAAACACCTTTTTCTTGCCGGAAATCGATGACATGACAGCGAATAAAAGCTGCTTGACATGATCCTCCGAAATCCCTACAGATGCTAGCCATTCCTTTTTTACAACACGGGAGTCGTACGCAAGAGCCTCCCGCTCTGGCAGGACCTTTCCGAGCGTCGTATCATAGGACGTTTGAAAGTCATTGATTTGAAACAACTTCTCTGGCTGCTTGATCCACTCCTCTTTTCGTCCGGCAGGGATGACATAGTTATGCATAAAATAGGTGCTGCGCGAACCAGTAAAATCAGCGGGTACAAACACGGCCTGGCCGATGACAAGTTCACCGGTTTCCGGCTGAAACAGTGTCACGGCCTCAGGGTAAAGGGAGCGGTCTTTTTCCCCGTGTTCACTTAAAGCTTTAGGTGCATGATACAGACAAAACGGATGTAAATATTTTTTCACAAAGGTGTGATCAAGGCCCTCGGAAATGGCAATCGTGTCGTATCCATCGGTAGCATGAAAGATTCCGCCGCGTTCCCTTGTGTACATTTGCTGCTGAATATTCCCGCTCACAGACCACTTCTCCCTTCGATATAACCCAGCTTATAAAGCAGCCAAATGAAGGGTTCATCGACCCGAATGGGGCTAATAATGCCACTGACCTGCTGATCGACCGGGTTACTGCCGAGTGCTGAAACGGCAAAGTAGGAGGTATCCTTAAAATAAACATCAAGGGCATTAACAAACGGTGTATCGACTTTTGCTAAAAATCTCCTGATTTCTCCATTAATATTTTCATATTCTGCTAAATTAAGGCCGCCCCGGTGGATGACATTGCGAAACACATTACTATTTGTGCTGACATATTCACCATCATCATCCTTCAAAGCATTTAAAAGATCACTCTTCGTTAAGACCACCGCCGTCGGAATATCCGTTTTACTGTTTTCCAGATGGGCAATAAAATCGCCGAACAGGGAGATCACCACTTCACGCGGTTCATCCCCTTGACCAACAATCTTCCCGGGACTTTCCCCCATTTGAAAGATCAGCTTTTCACGTATCGCACGGATCTGCATGGGGTCGACTAAGAATAGAATCCCGGCAGAATTTTTGATATGGGCGGCGTGAAGCTTAAGGTATTCTTTATCGGTCATTCCTTCTCCGGCCACATCGAAAAATACGAGTGTCAGCGGTGCTTGGTCTTCATCTTTAAAAATAAATTGAAAAATAAACGGCTCCTGCCGGTTCGATTTTTCAGTTGATTGCAAGAGGCTTCCATTTTCAAAAAGGGGAATTTCATAGTTTACCCGGAATCGCTTGCTAATCTCATTATCAAGCGGCAGACAGGCGGCATCAAAGTTGTTGGCGGTCACGTGCTGAAGGGTGTGAATCAGCGACGTCATGTATACCGATTTTCCGACCGAGGTGGCGCCCACAATCGAAACGATGTTGCTTGGATGCTTGCCTGCCGTAATCGGCAAGTCATTATGGCACGAAGGGCAGAGGCGATTGCGCGTCACGACTGCATATTTATCAGATACGCCCATGAGAATTCGGTCTGTGTAAAGCTTATTTTCATCGGGGATCATGGAAGGATCAATGATGGCTTCGAGTTCATCAATCGGAGCCAGTCCGAATTTCCCGCGATAGTTGTTTAACCGTTCATCTTCCTGTAATGCCAAGGCCTCATCATCATCACGGTGATGGGCGGCACGGAAGACGACATCCTCATGATGGAATTTGGAAAAACAGTAGGGACAGACAATATCGTAAAATGGTAAACGTTCCTTTGGCGGCTGCTTTTTTTCAAATATTCGTTTTAATAATGTGAACATGATTATGCCCCCTTTACTCAGGAATCAGCTCATAATGCTGAGCGATGTTCTTTCCCGTACTAAAGAAAATTCTAATAAACTCATTTTTATCAATTTCAATTTCCGGTGAGACGGTTTTCCCAGCCGGGAAGTCGCGAACAAACGGATAGGCCGTGCCATCCTCTAGCGAATTTGGCACACCGCCGCTTTTTTTGACATAGACCAGCAGCCCTTTTTCGAGTGGAAGTTCGGTATGGATGGCCATCTTTACTTTTTTACGAGGTTGAAAGAGTTTGTTTTTATATGCAATGGAAAAATAAATCTTCGCCCGCGCCCCCATGATCGTAATCAGATTCTTTTCATCTTCCTGCCTGAAAACAACAAGCTTTCCCTCACGTTTCTGGCAGGGAAAGATGCGGTATAACGTCCGGCCGATCGTATCTAATTTGCTTACATACCCTCGATTGATTTTATATTCCTCACGGGTGTAAAGCTTTACGTCGCGCTCAGCGATTTCATCAGCCGGCTTGAAATTGTCCGAGGCCGTTTTATAAATGTAGACAAAGTCAATTTCGTTTGACCAGAACCAGTTCAGTCGTACCTCGGCATCTTGGATGGTTTGTTTTACATCCTTTATTTCCTGATTAGGGGAAGAAATAGGTTCCCAATTCACCTGCAATCACCCACAATCTATTAAAATCCTTTGCTAAAACGATCTGAAAAAATCAGTTCCAGTCGGCTGCCGACCTGTTGTACCGGAGAATTTTTCACGAATCGGGATTATCATTGTTCCAAGACCGGTCAAGGCCGTTAACAGGATAGCGGCAATCAGGCGATAGGAAAAACCGGATAGGATCGCGGAGCCTTGCAAACCCATCTCGAGTACAAGCCCTGCAAAAATTCCTGAAATCAGCCCAGTCACCGCATAACTTTTTGCCAAATAACGATTATCAAAAATCATGCCAAGCGCTAAGCCAAATAACCCGCCAATGATTGTTATGGAGACCACCCTCAAAATGGCGAGATAAAGGCTGTCTTTGAACAAACCATATCGTTCTGTCGTCAGCAGTCGATCTTGGTTTTCTAAATATATTTTTTCAAATACGTTCGGTAAATCGTTTGCCTTTTTGACATCATGGAAGGAACCGCCCGTACGTGAGGCAATTGATTTCAGGAGCCGGGCACCGTCGTTGTCTATTTTACTCATGCCAATGGTATTAATGATGATTTCCTTGTCTTGGTAGGGTTTAACGACAGCAGCAAGGTCTAGTTTACTGTAGCCATCCGAAAACAAAATCACCATTGGTTTCCTTCCTGGCATGTGGTTGTCATCCATTTCCTTTAAAGCAGTATCTAATGCTGCGGAAATATTCGTCCCCCCATCATAGTGCAATCCCCTAATTTGCACGCGGGCATCCGCGCTCTCATTGTTATCGACGATGGGGAACATCGATTTCGTGACCGCGGCTTTGTCGTTAAACGAAATCACCGAGGCGCGGTGGCCTGGCTTCATATGGTCAATCAGTTTTGCCGCCGCCTTTAGACTTTCGTGTTTCGGATCCGTTTTATTCATGCTGTTGGAAGTATCCAGCACCATGACAATATCATCCGGCGGTTTAACCGGTGAAAAATGAAGAGAATAGAAGAATTGAAATAAAAGTCCGGCAGCAAACAGCATGACGAGAGTGCTAGGGGTGAGGACCTTCCACGATAACCCCGAATATTCCAAACGCCAGCTGCGCCCATTCATCACCGGGTGAATGAGCTCGGCAAGCAAACAGAAAAGGCCGAAGAGAAGGGCCAATTGCCCAAAATAGACGCCCATTAGCAGGAGATTGGGCCAGACGCCATAATAGGTGTTAATCAACCATTCACCACTAATAGCTCCGATGATTCCGGCTATGATACTACATACAAAAAAGAGAATACTAAATTTCCGGACAGGCATAGTTAATGCTCCTTACAAGTTTAGTGCTAAACAGATGTTTCGGCTTTACTGGCGTGAAATTCATAGCCATTTTCAGTGTAGGCCTTATAGTATTTTTCACCGTTACGATAGTACATAAGGTCCCGTAGCCGGAACCCGCCCATTAAGGTCAGTTTTTCCATCCCGCTCGATTTTTTTTCATGGGCACAGCCGACTTTATATTGTCTTGTTTCATATTCTTTTTCCAAAGCGTACTTCATGAATTTGCTATAAAAGTCCCCAAAGAAGTACTTTTCCTCATAGCGATGATCTTGGGTGTAATGAAACACCTCAATGTGGATGGAGGAATTTTCATGGAGGCGCAAATATAATTGCTTAAACAAATCCTCCTTGGATAGAATCTCCCGATTTTCATAGCGCGTCATGACATTAGCCCGCTCTAATAGCTCATCCTCAAAGCTGCGATGGAACTCCTCCTGGGTCAGCACTTCGCGATTGCAGACGAGCAACAAGCGTTCTAGGAGAGTCTTGGGATTGCCGCTTTCCAGTAATGGCAGCAGGTTTCCGAAGAATCGCTCATCTGAGAAGAAATGTGGCCCACGTTTTTCCTTCAGCTTTGCTGTAATTTGGGCAATCACGCCTGCATAATATTCGGCAATATTTTTATCTAACACATCATCTGAATAATAGAGGCTTTCCGCAGCTGCTTGTTTCAGCAAAGACCCTACCTGGTCGATCAGCGCCACTTTCTTCCGTAAAATGGGATGATGTTCCTCCAGCACTGCCCGGTACTGCTTCAAAATGGCCTGTTTCATCTCAAGCTTCAGGATTTCGTACTTTGTACCATAAACCACTTCGACAAAGTAGCGCACAAAGTTGGTTAAATTTTTCTTGTCCGAAAACGGCAGGTAGCTCTTGTTAAATTCACAGTGATCAACCACTTGCTGGTAGTACTGCTCGAGACGGGCTTCTTTATCGATCCGTTCATTTTTCGTTTCGCGTTCCAATTTATTGATTTCATGCAATACACTCATGTCCGTCCCAGGTTTTTCAGAGGTCCAATGAATGGCACAAAATAACCCATATTGTTCATGGTCGATCACATTTTCGTAGAGACAGCGTTCAATATGGGCCCTCATGTTCAATCCTTGTAAATGCTCACGGAGCGGCTCCTCAAAGTTGTTATAAAAGAATAGTTGCGTCCCGCCCTCATACAGATATTCTTCCGCTTCCCTCACCGACATTCTTTTTACCGTTTGATACGAATTCGAAACACCCATCACGCCATTCATGTCCCAGAGTTTTTCGGCAGAGGGAAGGCCTTCATGAAAGTACTTTTGAAAGGATGCCTCGGACAGCTCGAAGAGGTTGAGCACTTTTTCCCGTGGCTGTTGGCTCGCAGCGTTCATTGATTGTAAGAACTCTTTGAAAAAGTGGTGCGCCGCATGGAGGGCTATCGCTTTATTGGGCCTCGTCACTTTTGAAAAGCCGGCAGAAGCATACACAGGTTCCTGCGAGTTGCCTTTCATTCCCCGTTTAAAATCCTGGTGGTGATAGCTGTCCATTTTTTCATGATAGTCGGTAATCATCTTGCGGTTTTTTAATAAATTGAGGTTGCTGATCATTTCAACATTTTGTTGAAAGGCGTCACTGGAAATCAAGCCATCTTCATTTTTATCGCTCAATAAATACACCATGGCAAAGAGCGGGGAAGGAGGATGGCTCACAGGCAGCCTAAGGGAATCCTCGGTCAGCTGTAGCTCTTGCTCAAACGTGTATTCATCGTTTTGATAGTGATCGAGTTCTTTTAAAAAGCTAATCCCTAGGGAGGTGGAGTGGGCAAAGTTCTCGCCATCCTGTTTTTCCTTCATTAATCCGTATAAATCCACTTCGACGAGGCGGAAGGATTCCTGAAGGATGCTTTTTAGCAGCAAGGTCACTTCTTGGATGAGGACATTGGCCGGATCATCAATTCTTGTAACCACGCAAAGGTTCACTTTTTTTAGCGAGGAATATTGCTTCCCGTATTCCGCCATTCTCGATGAAAGCTTTCGAAACATCTTATTGAGTTCGATCCGTTTATTTTCGTCTTGCTGGAAGGCCTCGTGCATCCCTTTGCGCTGGTACTTGCGGTCATCGTTGTCCCCAGGTAGCTGAATGGAGAGCACATTTTCGCCACCGGTTATCGTGTCCTCGTGATAGGCGTGAAAATACAGAACGCCCGAACTGTTCTGCCATTTTTCCTCATTAATCATCATGATGGTCTGCAGGGCATTCTTGACAAGGTCACCAAGGAATAAGAAGATAACCGGATGATTGACACTGCGCTGTTCATTTTCCGACAAGCTGATTTGTTCCAATTGGATCGAAAAGGTGTTGGCATACTTTTGTAAAAGTTCTCGCAAAGCTGATTCCCCCTAAGATTTCAACTGCCGCAGCATCTCCTGCACCTTCAACATCATCTCTTTGTAAAACGCATACAATTCCTCGCCGTTGGCAAACTCTTTGTAGTCGTAATCAAGGGTTTCCTTTTCCTTTTGATAAGCGGCCGCCATTTCCTCTAACGCGAAAATGAGCTGGGCAGCACTTTCTTGATTAATTAACTCCACGCTGCGGCGCTCCGACTTCTTTTCAAGCTGCGCCATTTGTTTTTGATTCAGCGATTTAAAAGCTTGATAGATTTCGTATTCCACAAATTTCGTGGTTTTTGTTAAATTCACAAACGGCTCCCATGCGTCTTCCTCAAGCTCTTTATCGTACACATAGAGGGCGCCGCGCTTTTTAATGGTTCTTGTATAAACAGCTTGAATAAATTGACTCATCAACACTTCTTTGTCCTTTTGCATTGCCAGAACCTGCTCAATCTCAGCAATCTTTTCCTGAATAGAGCGGTATTTCCGCACCTCTGATTTCACCTTTTCAATCAGTTTTGGGGAGCGGATGAGATTTTCCATCGCCAATTCCACATTCGTGCTGCCAAAAATATCACTCGAACCGACCACTTCTATGCTGCCGGCAAACATGTCCTGCAGTTGACGAAGCACCTGTTTCAAGTCTCCAAGATTCGCTTTCTCTACCTTCTTCGGATCCACTTCATATGCGGCAAATAGTGCCCCAATATTCACATCTTTTGTAAAATGGCACTGGAACCGTGCGCTCGTATTCTGGTCGTCCTTTTTCTCTGAAATACAGCCAAATCCTTGAGCCTGATTAAATAGAGCACGTACTCCAGAATTGTATTGTTTCACTCGCTCATTCTGGTACGTATCGCCCCATGACTTCTCTGGAATCGGTGAAGGGAGGTAGGCCCAGTTTTCCTTTGCGGTTTGCACGAGGTGGCGGCCGACGCCTTCTTTTTCCAAAATGGTTTTTTCATAGGATTTTTCATAGATAGACAATGGCGAGTAGGCAAACAAGGGAATCCCGTTCTTGGTATTCAGCCAGAATATCCGATTTTTTAGCTCACTTTCTTTGATGGTAAACCGGGAATGGCTGAGTGAATGCTTCTCGAAATTTTTAATGCCATTGAAAATATTCGGTGCCTTCACAGGTACAGAGACAAAACCCCATTGCGGGAAGTGCAGCTGGCCATTGCTGTTGGCAAGATGGAAGACAGGCAGTGCATCGCGGTCCAAGCGAGCGGCAATCTTATCTTCAATAATCTTATCGATGGGCAGGTCATCGCCGTATTTCAGCCGTAAAAAGTCTTCCATCGACTTGGTAATCAATTCCCCGAACTGGTCGGTCAGGAATTCGGAGACTGTGCCCACGACATCGACATCGGTTTCCTTCACCCAATAGGTTGATTTTTCAAGGAGCATTTCCGACCATTGCTGCACTAATAATTCGCCGTCCTTAGAATCAAACATCCGCTGAATTTCACGGGCGACATCAGGCACACTGACAAGATGCCAATAATAGGTGACATCGTTATCGTGTTTTACTTCCTCACCATCGACAAGGATATCGGCGTTCTTTTCGAAGATCCCCCGGAGCGTTTCGAGGATTTCCTTATACACCACATAAATCTTGTTATTCTGATTGTTTAGCAGCTGGGTTACATCCTCATAGAATTCAATCATTTCTTCAATTCTTGCCTTTTCTGCCCGGGCATCGTATTCATTTAGCTTGGCTTCAATATAGGCATTCTTTTTGCGATCCTTGGAAATAAAGGCGCTGCGGGCATCCTCAAGTTTATTGTAGGCATACTCCTGCTCCGTCGTAATGGCTTTCGGCAGTCGCTCTAAACGGTCGCGAAGCCCTTCTATATAAGCCTGTAAGGTTTTTAACATGCAGAAGCCGTCGTTAGAGTAAATCAAACGTGAAGCAAAGATGGGTCCCTTTTGTGGATGCAGGAATAAGCGCTCCATCTGGCGGCGGAATTCCTCCATGATTTCTCCGGGTAGCTGTTTTTTACATTTGCGATATTGATCCTTTGCTTTTAGTAAAAACTCACGCTCTAACTCTTCATCCAGATTGATCACGGATGTTTTAATGACATTGTTGTAGGAGAAACGGTCGCTGTTTTCAAAACCGGATAATGGCTCCGGGACGCGATCATTAAAGCGCTGATGTACAGAGTCAGGATCGATCCGTAGTTTTTCTAAAAACTGCTCCACTTCCGTTTGATCCGGACCGGCATCAAACATCGTGTTCATTTTTTCAAACAGCTTATAACCGATATAGGTCGTCATTTCTTCCAGTGGAATTTCCGCCATCGATGCGCCGATGATATTGTATTGGTAGTTGGCGGCATAGGGCTTTGGCATTTGGGCGATATTGGTGCGGATGTTGCTGATGTAGTCGTGGATGGCAAACTCTTCTCCGGATTTCTTTTCCTCATTGGCCATAAAGTTGGTGATATTTTCAGCGGTGACATTCATGCAGTAATCATAGGCATTCTCAAGCCATTTTCCTTCGAGATTCGTCCCGGAGATTAAATGACAGAGATTAAACGGCGGCATGGGGGAGTTGACATCTAAGAGGCTGCCGTATTTCATGGCAAAGCGTTCATTGCGTTCATCACAGTTCATCCAGTAGTCAAGTTCTTTGAGGGCGGCATAGCCATTTTTCTCAATATATTCAACGGTGTGCGAGCTTAAGCCTCGTTTGGACAAATTCACATCTGGCGTGAATAGGTACCCAAGGATGTTAACCTTATCAACACCGGTAGGGCCAAATTTCCGCTCCATTATCCCGCGCGTGATATAGGCAATATCAAGATAGCAGCCGCTGCCGGTTCCACCGGAAAGACCTGTCAGGATAAAGACATATAATCGTTTGCCCGTTCCTTCCAGAACTGCTTCAATTTTTCGTTCGATCGTTTGCACGACCTGGTTGATTTTTGTAAACAACAAGAGTCGGCCTGCTTGGCGGACGCCGGACGCACCACTGATGCCGTCGGTAATCAATAGCTCTGGTGACAGCCATTCCTTTATGTACGGCTCAATTGTGCTGCGGTTTTGCAGAAGGCCGCCGATTTCCGGATTGGACAAGAGAACAAATTCTTTGTTCGGATCAAGGCCAATGCCTTTGTATTTTTTATTGCGATCATACTCATTCGTTTCGAATGCGAGAAATTCAATGTTATTTGGCTTTTCCTTCTTCTTCTTAGATAATGGGTCCTGCGGCAGCTTAAAGCGGCGATTCACTTGGTATTTCAAACGCAGCAGGGCATCAATCCCTGTTCCCCCAAGCCCAATGACCAACATCGGATTATCAATCGTATCAACGCGGATTTTCTCCGAAATAATGCCCCCGCCTAACGAAACATCCAACTGCTGAATATGCTCTCTCACACTAGCTTTCATGCACAAATTCCTCCCTGGCTGTAAAATCAATTAGTCCTACTACATATAAAGACGAAAAATAACGTGATAAAGATTCAATGGGTGTCAGGCACCACTTTCGTGGTGCCTGACACCGTTACTACGCTTTACATGTTAACTTATATACTCAATGTAAATAGTTTTATTAATCTTTTTCGGAATGATTCGCAGGCGCTCGTTTCGTTTTATGACAAGGCCTTTTTTGGCGTCAATGGCACGGCCGCCTTTTTCAATGGTACAGTTAGAGTTATTGACGAGCAGGAGGGCATCACCTGGTGCCGGTTTGAAAACGACTCCTTCCGTTTCCGCAAACGCTGGGGATAGCGATAAAAGCTGGTGCAGCCGAAACTTCCCTTTAAAGTTCTTTAATTTCTTAAATTGCGGGCTGGTGCGTTCGCCAGTATCCTCATCCTTCATTTCCACGACGATTTGGCCGCTAAAGCCGCGCCCCGCTTGTTTTATTTTTTCTAAAAGGAGGTAAGCAAGGGCTGCGAGCACCAGGGCACCTACCAAACCGCCAACCACATAAAGCCACGGAAAAGGTTGCTCTTCCTCAGACGATACTACCGGTTTCGCCGTCACAGGCGCAGCCCCCGACCGTTGTACAGTCATCTTTTGTGGCTCGGTTTCACGGAAAAAGCTACTATCCTCCGCCTTCACAACCACCTCATAGCTTGTAGAAGCTCCAAGCTTAAATTGACCGGTAAACCCTTGTTCCCCGGAATTTAAGGCAAACGATTCCGTTTTCCCTTTATCGAGATCTTTGACATAAACAGTAGCGTTCATCGATTTATAGATCTCTTTATCGGAAATGGCCGTGCCGTTATCCTCAAAAGCAGCGCTAATCTCTACCGTTTCGCCCGCCTTGTAGCTTTGCTTGGCAAAGGGGGCAAGCTTCAACTGTAAATCATAGTTGAACACCAGATTGATATCGATTTTATCCTGGGGTACGCCTTTTACCTTCAGTGTCCAATCACCCTCCACAGGCTTCCGCAGCTTCAACATTGAATAGCTCTTTGACCGTGACAGCAGCACCTGATCAGACGGAACGGCTAGCTCCTTACCGGACGGATCCACCAGTTTAACCTCCACGGGCTGGCTCGACATCAGCGAAATATTCGCTTCTAACACATTTTCGTTCGGCACCGTAATCTTGATATCCTGAAAGTCGCCATTTCCCACTAATTGGTCGACAGGAACAATTTTTAACTTTAAATGATTGGCAAAAATCTCACTGAGGATACCCGGAAGCTTATCCGCAGAGGTAGCCTCAAAAAATTTACCGTTCGTGCTCTCCGCTACACCGGTAAGCACCTCTTTATTTAGCTTTCCGTCGGCATTTAAGCCGATGGTATAAATGGGATACCCCTTCGTCCGCGCATCCGCAACTGCCTTCTTCAAATCTTCATCCGCCTCGGCGACGGTTTTGGATTTTTTTGGATTCAATTCGTTATTTCCATCTGCAAGCAACACAATCAATGGGAAGTACCCCTGCTCATGGCTCGAACCCAGCACCTTAACCGCTTCCTTCACCCCAGTAGATAAATCGGTATAGGTGTATTTTTCAACCGAGTCCACGAAATCCTTCAGATCCTGCTTATCCGGTTCCGAGTGGATTTTGACGAGTGCTTTTTCCCGCATTACTTCATCGGAATAGGCAATCGCCCCAATTTTATCGCCGTTAAGGGAGGCCATATCAATAAACATTTTCATCGCTTCACTGCTAATATTCTGGGGATCACTGCTCTTCATGGAATTACTGACATCCACCACCAGCATCCCTTCAATCCGAGAAGTGGAATGCAGCGGGCTCGCCGCGCGTACACTTAAATAATGACTGTTGCAGAGAAAGAACGTTATCACTATAAAGCTACTAATCCATTTTTTTACCATCTGTGTGCACCTCCACTAGCAGTTTCCTTTTTCGTGCAATAATTACAAAAAAATCCTAATATGAACCCATTCTATCATCGTTGTTATTATATGCCCAAGCAATAATCTCTAGAATTTTAAAAATTTTCCTATTATAATATAAAATACCTTATCATTTTGGAAAAATTATGTAGTATCTTATAAAGTTAAATGATTCAAACAGGGGGAATTTCATGTACAGCCTCATCTTTACTAGTATTCTAGTAATAATCCTGCTTTGGAAAGCCTACAAACCTTTGAAGAAAAAACGCAGCAGCGATTTCAAGGATATCGATGATGAATTAGTCATCATGTTAAACGAAGGTGATTCCATTGGCTAAACAGGCCGTTCAATTATCGAAAAAGAAACGAACAACCTATCGCTTTCAAAAGCTGAAAATGTGTAAAAAATGCCAACGATATTCTGTTTTAAAGGATGAGACATGTCAGACCTGCGGCACAAAGTTTACAGGGATTGAGTGTCTCGTAAAAACGATTATAAAAAAACGGTTAACAACCGAGGTGATTCGACTATTATTGGTTGTCTGCCTTGGCGTTCTATTCGCTCCTACGATTCACACCATGTACTATTCCGTATTCGCCGGCCTCATCTTTTGTACCTGCTATATAGCCCTAAATTCTTTGTTCCTGAAAAGTGAGTATTTCCATCAATTGAAAAAGCTGCTCCGGGTCGATTTCCGTAAAATTCAAGCGGGAATTCAGTTTGACAGTGACCTTGCAAAAGCAGATGTGACAGAAGCTAGACTGGCTCAAGCTGATGAAAAGCTTCGTGAAATTGGTGATCTGATTTCTACAGATCGCATGAAAATCCGCCGTGTGAAGGTATTAAACAAAATTGCTCTACGGAGTGATATGGAGTTAGCGCTTGAACCCCTTATTCCATCCTCCTATGATACGAATTTTGTAAAATATGCGCTTGAAGTGGTAAAAATCAATCGCACCCTGATGACGAAAAAGGGGATTGCCTACTTTATCCATTATCGAGATGCGATTGTCATTGATTTTGGCATGGACTCACTCATTGCGGCCGCCGGCACAGCCTTACGAATGAAACTGTACATTCTTGAATTTGCCCCGTTCATCGAAGAATTTCTAGATTATTTTCCTAAAGACCGCGTACTAAGACTTTGCAATATCATCCAGGCCAATCCAGAAATCGATTGGGGCAGTCTGAAGGAAACAACCATTCGGTTAGTGGAGAAAAAGTATTCCTATGATCCGGATTTCAAGCGTTTTAATAGCGGAAATGAAAGGGCCTTTAGTCATGCATAAATCTACCGTTTATAAAAAAGTGATTCGATCGCGGAACGCTTTTTTGCTGCTACTTATCATTTTGCTTGTCCTTGTCGGCGGCAAAATCATCCTGGCACATGAAAAAATCGCTGACTATGAAGAAGCAGTGAGATTGTATCAGTCCGGAAATTTGGTGGCCGCTGAAAAAAAGTTCCGGTCTGCTAAGCGAAATTTGGCTGTCACAGACCATAATCAAGATATCAACCAGAAACTTGCCATCCTCTCACCGATTCGTGAGGCCATGGAGAACCTAGATAAAGAGGCAGCAGCCTATCAAAGGGATCTGGATAAACTCGTGGATACCTACAACCGCTGGCAGGGGAACAGAGAAAACTGGGTGTCAGGTACGACTATTCAACAGGATATGTATGGAGAGATGCTTACTTTGACAAAGCTGGATGTGGATTTTGCCGGTTATTTTTCCGATAGCAAGAAAACACAGCTTGCTAAATTACAGAAGGGGGACGGCGAGGAGGAAAAGACTTTTACCATCTTAACGAAGATTCCCGCAGAATACTACGGCGATGATGGGGCCAAAACAAAAGAAATCCAGTCCGTGTTCCAGCACTATTACATGGCAAAAATCAAGGCATTGATAGCGAAAAATGGGTCCGTTGCTGAAATTGCCAGTGAAGGAAATCGGCAATTTACCATGCTGACTAAGTTCATGATTGATTCCAGCTGGCTTCAAGCGATCCTTGACGGCCATTTCATAAAGGTTCTTACTACATCAGTCGGTAACAAGGATTATGCGGCATTTGCTGAGCAAGCAAACGCTGTTAAAAGCCTAACAGCCCATATGAAGGAGGCCAAGGTGTTTTCCGTTATTGAAAAAACAAAGGGAAATTTACTTAATAAGGCAAAAAGCCTTCTCACCGCCCAAAAATACGAGGAAGCGATCAGCCTCTATGAAGCACTTAAACCAATAGAAAATACGGAGCAGTTGATTGCGGATGCCAATCTTGCCTGGGATCAACATGAGCCAGTTCGCCTTCTAAAGCGACTTTATCCAACAAAGGAATTTACTAGCGCTGTGAATGCGAAGAACAAATGGGGCGCAGATCTGGTCATTGCTGCGATTTCCAAAGATGGCGGAATCTATTTTGGTAAACGTAAGGGGGAAGGGGCGCTGGCAGTTATGGAAGGAACCTTAGAGGGTTCGCCACTTGTTACATCACTAGACCTCGAAAGCCGTTTCGGTTCAGCAAACCAACCGATCATTTTGATGGATGCCAAATCGTCGGAACGGAAACATCATTATTTGGCCTATGAAGTCCGCTCCGGTGCACTGGTGAAAATTCTTGATGTGGAGGCTGACAATTTAACCGTTGAATCGAAGCAGCTGTTAGTAGTAGACAATCCAGCCGGCCAAGGTGCTGGGGAACTCAGCTATTTTGAACCGGATGCACAGGGCGTGTATCATTTTTCAAAAATAAAGGTAGATTATGTCGATATTCAGGTAAGCGAAGTGACGAATTACGTCGGGAAAAAGGTGCGCTTCACTGCAAACGCCGCAGCGAAAGCAAACGGTGGGGCATTGGTCACATTGTCTGAAACCTATAACAATACCTCTAGCAGTTGGGAGAAAACGTACTTATTATTAAAAGGGCAAGCGGATTTTATCATTTATAAAAACTATACTGTCATTGGAACCTTGAACGGGTACGAGGATATCATCAACGAAAATAGCGAGCAGGTTCGCGTACCGGTTTTTACAGTGGAAAAAGTGGAGAACTAACAAAAGGGGTTATTGGAGCCGTTTGGGTTGGAAAATCATGGGGGAGGGGCTCAAATAGGGGTTATTGGAGCCTTTTCAGCCGGAAAATTAGGATGAAAGGTTTCCAATAGGGGCCTTTGGAGCTATTTCGTCGGGAATATCTAGAGGAAAGGTATCCAATAGGGCTTATTGGATACCTTCCAGCAGGATAATCAATAGAAAAGGTCGCCAATCCGCTTGAATGGCGACCTTGCTGCAAAAATCATTTTTCAAACTTGTTGAGCGGGATAAATTGATTGAAAACGCCAATAGTCGTAACCTTCCCAAGTCCCACATCCGTAAAATCAGTTTTATAGACGGAGAAAACAAGATAATCGGATTTGGTTGTTCCGGCATCAAAGATGGATTTTCCCGCAACAGAAAGAATCCCCTTTTTAAGGATGTTCGACGACTGATCCATGGTTTTATGATTAATCCAATCAAGATACTCGGCGCGCTCAGGATTTGTGGCCGATAAAACAAAGATGATAAAAATTGACAAAATAATGGAACTAAGACGCTTCATCTTCTGAACTCCTATCTTATAAAAATACGCTAACAGCTTGTACATTCATATGTTTGTTCACCGCGAAAAATCACCTTAATTGCTGTGCTGGAGAAATAATATTTTGATGACCTATGGCTTTTGCTGTGATAAATTAGTACTATTATTATCTTTTTCTAGTACTGCTAAACATGACCTTTAATGTAAAGGAGAAAACACTGTGACAAGAAAATGGAAGTGGGCGCTTGGCTGTATTATTTTCCTACTGTTCTTAAATGGTTTTGGAATTCTGGCGGTTACTTTATTTAGGTGAATAGGAGAGGCAGGGGGCAGTAGATGACAACAAACTTAACACAACCGATTTCAAAGAGATTACTGTTTGCCATGCTCATCGTAACCATTGGTGCGGAAATTTTCCTTTATTGCATGCGATACAGCCATATGGCGAGTACCCTATATGATGCAATGATGGTGTCATCCTTTTTTATTGGCTTGAAGCTACATCAACGGCTTCAAGGTCCTAATGAACAACCGAAAACGAAACGGCAGCTTACCCTTCAATTCACAGGTGCCTTCTTGATTTTCATTCTCGGCAGCACCATCATCAATATGTATTCCACCTATACCTTTCATGATTTCAATACGGATTATGATCAATACGTTCAAGACTACAGCGACATTCAGATGGCTGCAGGAGAAAATAATGTTTCTACGTCAGACGAACCTGTTTTGTCCTTTTTCGAAAAAGGAGATACGATTGGCTATGATTTATATGCCGACACACTTGCCGGGTTAGAAGAGGTTTGGCGCCTCGCTTACATCATTCTCTTCCTTGTTATGTTTAAAAAAATATTCCCTCACAGTTGGGAGCGCGGGGGCAGGGACATCTTTTTGATGTGCGCGCTGTTTCTCACGTCCATCCTGTTCGGAATCGACCATACGTTAGATTCCGTTGAGCCGTGGTCCGTGCGCATAGGCGCCATCGTCACTTTCGCCAATATGGGATTACTCTTTGGATTAATCTTATTATGGACACGAAACCTGTGGGTGACCGTCATCGTTCATGCGCTTTACGATATCACCGCCACATTGTCGTGGTACTATGTTGACTATGCTGTTGAACTATTTGCGCTAGCTGTGTTAATTGTTCATGTAACTCTTTTTACGATGGAAAAATTACAACAAAGACGCTTGAGGCATCAGGAAGTAGTTGAGCTGGTGAAGGCGGCGGAATGATGGAGGTTATCGCACATGTGCGATTGCCTCTTTTTTTTTGCATCTCAAAGCTCTTTAGGGTTGCCTTTCCTCAACAAAATGGCGAAATATGTCTATTTACTAGTAGTACAAAAATAGTGAAAAGTGATAATTAACAAAAATTTCTCTTTTCGTTCACAATTCGGCAATATATAATAAGAGAGTATGAGATTCTTAGGATTTCGACATAAATCTAATTATATAAGCGGACTAAAGCGCTTACATCTACAGACTACCATAGATGGATTTTGTCGAGCATCATAAAAAGGAGAGGATCCCTCTTAAAATTGTTGTTTTAGAAGCTAAAAATCTATGAATAGAAAGGTGCATACCTGAATGAAAAAAAGGAAGCATTTCGGCAAACTAAGCACATTTACGACCGCAGCTTTAATGTTCACAACCATTTTTTCACCATTGAATGCCTATAATGTGAAGGCGGAAACCGCACTTAACACAGCTAATCTCCGTATCTTAGAAACTACAGATCTTCACTCGAATGTTTTAGCATATGACTATTATCTTGATTCTGGCAAAGATATTAAATTTGGACTATCTAAAACCGCCACATTGATTCAGCAAGCAAGATCTGAAGCAAAAAATTCCATGCTATTTGATGCCGGGGACTTGATTCAAGGAAATCCCCTCGCAGACTATGTAGCAAAAGTCAATCCGCTTAAGGCAAACGAAACACACCCGATTATCAAGGCGATGAATTACTTAGATTATGACGCAGGAATTGTGGGAAACCATGAATTCAATTATGGTTTGGATTATCTAAACCAAGTTACCGGGAAAGCAGATTTCCCTATTGTAAATGCAAATATTTATAAAGATGATGGGGACAAAAACCCTGATAATGATCAAAATTATTTCACGCCATACAAAATCATTGATAAAGAAATCATTGATGCAAACGGCGTTACATCTACGATAAAAGTTGGGGTGGTAGGATTTGCACCGCCACAAATCCTGAATTGGGATCGCGATAATCTTTTAGGAAAAGTTATTGTTAAAGACATCGTCGAAACAGCCAATAAGTATGTGAAAGAAATGAAAGATAATGGAGCAGACGTCGTTGTTGCGATCGCACACTCTGGTTGTGACGTAACAAGTGATGGCCAAAAAGATGCGGAAAATGCCGTTTACTCCCTGAGTAAAGTGGCTGGGATTGACGCCTTGCTATTTGGACATTCCCATGTGAACTTCCCTGGTGACGCCTCGTTTAATGGGAAAACAGGTGTGGATAATACAGATGGCCATCTAAACAATACACCAGCAGTAGAAGCGGGATTCTGGGGAAATAACCTTGGCGTACTTGATCTTGCTTTAGTTCAAAAAGACGGAAAATGGACCGTTGACAAAACGAACTCGAAATCAGTAAACCGTCCTGTAGCAGCAGACACTGCACAAGACCAAAAAATTATTGATGATGTACAAGTAGAGCACGAAGGAACCTTAGCGTATGTTCGTGGAACAATTGGGAAAACATCTGCTCCATTGTACAGCTATTTTGCCCAGGTTCAAGATGACCCGACCATTCAAATTGTCAACAATGCTCAGACTGCCTATGTAAAAAAGTGGATCGCTGAAAAGAACCCTGAATTAAAAGATATCCCGGTATTATCCGCAGGAGCTCCATTTAAAGCTGGCGGTAGAAGCGGTCCTGGATATTATACAAATATCGCCACAGGGGATCTTTCGATTAAAAGTGCCAATGATTTGTACTTATACCCTAATACTCTTAAAGCGGTCGAGGTTACCGGTGCTACAGTTAGAGAATGGCTGGAAATGTCTGCAGGACAATTTAAAACAGTCAATCCGAATGATGCGCATCCACAAAATATTATCGATGATGCATTTCCTTCCTATAACTATGATGTTATTGACGGTGTAAAATACCAGATTGATATTACAAAACCGGCTAGATATACGGCAAAAGGAGATTTAGCTAATGCAGACTCCCACCGTATTATCAACTTAACTATGCCTGATGGGACACCTATTAACGATGATCAGAAGTTTATTGTGGCAACAAATAACTATCGCGCTGGTGGCGGTGGTGACTTCCCGGGTCTAAAAGGCGGAGTTGGAAAAGTTGTCGTTAATTCACCAGATGAAAGTCGTCAAGTATTAGTCAACTATATTCAAGAACAAGGAACCGTTAATCCTAGTGCAGATAATAACTGGTCCATTGCTCCAATAAATAAAACCGTTCAATTAACATTCAGATCGGCTCCTGAAGCGAAAGTTTATGCGGATCAGTCGAATACGATTAAATCGATTGGTACGGAAAAAGACAGTGCTGGTACATGGGGGATATATTCACTTGGTAAAGAAATCCATGCCCAATTACTAGGGATCAACGATTTCCATGGACAATTGGATTACACATCTAAGGTAAATGGGGAAGTAGTTGGGGGAATTGAATATTTAGCTGCTTACCTAAAACAAAGAGAAGCGATAAACCCAGTCAATACCTTGATGATACAAGCGGGGGATGCAGTTGGAGCAAGTCGTCCGGTATCTGCCCTCTTGCAGGATGAGCCGACCATTCGTTTCTTAAATGAAATCGGCTTTGATATTGGTACGATTGGTAACCATGAATTTGATGAAGGTGTAACGGAAATGCTGCGCCTAATCAATGGCGGACCACATGCAGCAACCGCTGAGAAGTATGGCGCATTTGAGGGTGCTCAATTCCCATATGTGGTTGCCAATGTAGTGTATGAAAAATCAGGAAAGAACATCTTAAAACCATATGAAATTTTAGAAGTAGAAGGTCAAAAAGTTGGCTTTATCGGTGTCGTAACAACGGAAACACCAAGCATTGTGACAGCAAGCGGTGTAGCTGGAGTGAAATTTACTGATGAAGTCGAAGCTATTAATAAATATACAGCAGAATTAAAGTCCAAAGGTGTAAAGGCGATTGTGGTTCTTGCCCATGACCCTGGAACATCAGCAACGGATGGATCTAATCCTACTGGAAAAGTAGTGGATATTGCTAAGGCGGTAGACGATGAAGTCGATGTGATCTTTGGAGCGCACGATCATAAATACTTGAATTCAACTGTAGATGGAAAATTACTTGTTCAATCTTATTCTTATGGTACTGCATTCTCTGACGTGGATCTAACAATCGACCCTGCTACACATGATATCGTAGCGAAAAAAGCCGAGATTGTATCAACATTCCAAAAGGGAATGACACCAGATGCAAACATTAAGGCAGAGCTGGATGCTTACAAGGCTGATATTGCGCCCATTACAGGACAAGTTGTGGGTGAAGCTGCCGTCGAAATCACTCGTACAGCGAATACTGCAGGTGAAACAGCACTAGGTAACCTCATTGCTGATGGAATGCGTGAAACAACCAAAACGGATTTTGCGTTTATGAATGTCGGCGGCATTCGTGATAACCTTAAAAAGGGTCAAATCACATGGGGAGATTTATTCGCCATTCAGCCGTTTGGCAATGATTTGGTTACCTTGAAAATCACTGGTGAACAAGTCAGAACATTATTAAATCAACAATGGTCCGCTAATGGCGCGAAGATTATGCAGATTTCCGGTTTGAAATATACATGGTCTGAAAAAATTACCAATTGGGGAAAAAGTTCTCGATATTTTCCTTTCAAATGGAAAGAAAATTGATCCGAAAGCTGTATATACAGTTGCAGTAAATAACTTTATGGCAGACGGCGGCGATGGGTTTGTCGTGCTTAAGCAAGGAAAAGAGCGCACAGTATGGATGACTGACCTAGATGCATCTGTCAATTACGTTAAAGCCCAAAAGGGACCAATTACAGCTCAAATTGAAGGCAGAATTACCCTTGCGGATTCAGTGACGGTTCCAGAAGTTCCTACGCCAGAAGTGCCAGCAAATGGAACAACGGTAACGGTAAAACCAGTAATAAAAGCCGGACAAGCCACAATCAATACAAATGAACTTACAGCAGCACTTGAAAGAGCAGCAAAGGAAAAAGGTAGTGTATCCTTTGATTTGGGTAAAGAAAAATCTATTACTCTAAAATTAACAAAAGAGCAAGTGGCACAACTGATAGAAAAAGGAATTCCATTAGCTGTGAATAATGATCATGTGAAGCTATCCATTCCTTTAAGTGTTCTTTCTGGTGGGAAGGACTTTGCGGTAAAATTAACTCGTCTGTCAGACATTAGCCATGCAAAATCCCCAGTTTATGAATTTACGATTATCATTGATGGCAAAGAAATTCATCAATTCGCGGATCCAATTACATTGACATTTAATGTCGATCCTGGCAAAGTGAAAAACACGAAGGATCTGAAAGTTTACTACTATAATGAAACGAAAAAGGTTTGGGAACTCATTCCGGGTGCAATTTATAGTAATGGCAAAGTGGAAGTGAAAACGAGCCACTTCAGCATTTTTACTGTATTTGAAGTAGCTGGAGACCAATCCCAATTATCGGCTAGCGCACCAACACCTGTTAAAGGACAAGGCTTACCAAATACAGCAACGAATATGTATAACTTCCTCCTCTTAGGTATGCTATTTGTGGCAGCAGGCGTAACGGTAATGGTTAGAAGAAGACGTCGATTACAATCTTAATAGAATGAAGGAAGGGTGTTGCCATTAATGGTGACACCCTTTTTATTTCCATTTTAATATAAAAATTTGTACGAGGTCTGCCGAAATCATGGGTCTTTAGTCTATATAGTTAGTAAAGGAGAGGATATGTATGAATATCATTCAACGATTTATACCAACGTCTAATAAAGAAACTCGCCCGGGCATAAAAATGAGCCCTAAGTACATTACCATCCATGAAACAGACAATCCGGGTGCAGGGGCAGACGCAAACGCCCACGCTCGATTACAAGAGCGAGGAAATGATCGTACAGCATCATGGCACCTTCAAATCGATGATCAAGAGGCAATCCAATCGATCCCTTTCGATGAAATAGCCTGGGCTGCTGGAGACGGCAGAAACGGTCCAGGTAATAAACTGTCCATTCACATTGAAATTTGTGTTAATTCCGATGGAAATTTTCAAAAGGCTGTTCAGAATACAGCTGAAGTAACAAAGCAACTAATGGGACAATTCAATATTTCTATCTCAAATGTCGTCCAGCATAATCACTGGACAGGCAAGAATTGTCCAAGATATCTTCGAAGTGGGGAAAAGGGAATTGGGTGGAATGATTTTATAAAAATGGTTGGTGGCAGTGTGGTTCAATCTACAGTTAGTAATAGTAATAAAACTGTCCGACAAGAACTGTCAATAGTTCCCTATCCGAGTCATTTGATTAGAAGAGGCTCAACTGGAATTGACGTAAAGCGAATCCAACGAGCTGTAAGAGTTAATCCAGATGGAATCTTTGGTCCAAATACAGAAGCAGCAGTAAAAGCATATCAGGGTAGGCATGGCTTAATTGTTGATGGGATTGTAGGGCCAAATACTTGGTCAGTTATGTTTTAAACAAGAAGAAATATATAAGGAGTCCATATTAGTGTATTGTCCTAATCTTTGTGGGTATAATAAATAACAAAGTGTACCCGTCCAGATATGTAACGGTTTCTTCAAGGCGTCCCTTCCAAGTAACACAGGGTCGCCCTATTTTTTTGAAGTTCGTACGGCTATTTTGACATTGGAGAATATATGGGTAGAATTTATTTTGAAACAAAAAGGCGTCCACATTATATTATTGAATCACAAAATCTACAAATGAATCAAAATGATCAGGAAGGAATACATTAATGTTTTTATTACCAGCCCAATTTTAGAGATTTGTCATTGTAGGGTTTATTAATACATTTAACTATTATGTTT
>NZ_JAANMZ010000043.1 GCF_011250555.1 Bacillus sp. MM2020_4
ATTTTTATTTTAAAATATAATAAAAGTGTATATGATTAAAACTATCTCATTGGAAGGAGTGGATATTGATTAAGAAATTAAAGATCCTTTCCATTCCCTTGCTGCTTGCCTTCTTTGCTTTCAACTTTTTACACTTTTCCAATACCATTCCACACTCACATGCAGAAATAAAAGCAATCATTGTCGTAGATGATTGGACAGTAAAGACACCTTCAGACGATGAGAAAAAGCAGCCACTCGGCCTGCAAACACTTTTTGTACTTATTTCCACCCTAACGGCAGCGGTGATTCCACTTCATTTGTTAGCCGAGCAATTTCAGGGAAAGCACGTTTTTTTAAGCCCCAAATTTCATCAATCAAACTACTTAGTCCTCCCTCCTGGATCATAAAGGAAAATCAAAATAAGGGAGGAAGTAATATGTGGATCCGTTTTGTTTTAATTGGTTTCTTTTCGTTATCAGCTGCCGGCATGCTTACCTACCAGGGCATTGAAATATTCCATGCCTTTATGGAATACTTTAGACAGAAATAAATGAAGGCAGATCCGACGGGAAAGCTTCCCCCTGGATCTGCCTTCTTTTATTGCTCTTTCACCTTTTATTTGGACATCAGGATAATCTGTTCCGCTAAGTAGCTTGGACTATATGGAGTCCCTTCTTGCAACCACCAAGATATGATGCCAAGTGTTGCGGAGGCATTAATTTCATTGGGTACCTTGAACGTCGCCCTGCCTTTTGCTTTTCTATCTTCAGCCCGAAAAGTGACGATATCCAGCAAAATACTGAATACTCTTTTGCGAAAATCCTTGTTCTCGAGCATCACATTGTAGAGCCCGGCATTTTGATAAAAGTGCTCTATAAAAGATATAAGTCGGTTCCGGGGTGTTAGGTTTCCTTTTTGAATTAACCTATTGTCCTCCGGTGGAGACTCCATTGTCTTATTTAACTCTTCAAGAACTTCATCAATCGTTTGCTCCATTAGGTCATCAATATCTTGATAATGTAAGTAGAAAGTCGCACGGTTTAATTCGGCACGACCTGCAATCGTTTGGACAGTCAATTTACTTTTATCGCTGTTTTCCTGAATCAATGAAATAAGGGCATCTTTAAACATTTTCTTTGTCCGCTTAATTCGAGGATCCACTTTTGGCTTCTCATTGTTAGACATCCTATCAACCCTTCGTCTATCATTTTATACTTTTTCGACACTTATTTATCAAATTGTCAATTAGTCTACATTTATCTTAAAAGTGTAAATGGCCATTTTAATTGTTCACATGTTACTATTTACTTTATTGACACAGTATCAATTAATCAACTCATTGTCAATCAGCTATAAAAATCGAAAGGGTCGTGTATTAGATTATGGAACAACCTACTCAACAAATAAACAAAGGCCTTCTTCTATTCGTCATGCTCTTAGGCTCATTTCTTTCAGTCCTAAATCAGACGATTTTAAATGTTGCTTTACCAGATTTGATGAAGCAATTTGAGGTTTCTGCCTCAACCGTTCAATGGCTTTCAACTGGCTTTATGTTGGTGAATGGAATTTTAATTCCAGTGACTGCTTTTTTAATGAAACGATTTACCACTCGGCAGCTGTTTATCAGTTCCATGCTTTTTTTATTAGTAGGTACTCTCATTAATGCCATTGCCCCAAGCTTCACATTTTTATTAATTGGCCGAATGATTCAAGCTGCCGGTGCAGGTATCATTATGCCCCTATTAATGATGGTCGTCCTTGCGGTGTACCCCGTGGAAAACCGCGGAACGGCAATGGGAACACTCGGACTTGTAATCATTTTTGCACCAGCGATTGGTCCGACCTTGGCAGGATTCATTATCGAGCAGCTGTCATGGCGTTGGTTATTTATCGGTATGTTCCCGCTTGTCGCCATCGTAATCGCTTTAGCACTTAAATTTCTAGTCAATGTATCGGAAACATCCAAACCAAAACTCGATATGAACAGTATTATTCTATCCACTGCAGGGTTTGGCGCGTTACTTTATGGATTCAGCATTGCTGGTGACAAAGGCTGGGGAAGCACTGTGGTGTTGGCCTGCCTAGCTGGTGGTGTTCTTTTCCTATTACTCTTCTGCCGGCGTCAGCTGACTTCTAAGGATCCTTTGTTAAACCTACAAGTCTTCGGAGATAGAATGTTCACAATGACAACCATCGTGAATGTCTTAGTGACAATGGTCATGTATGCGGATATGATTTTGCTGCCTATCTACCTGCAGTCGAGCAGGGGATACACAGTCCTTGAAACGGGCTTACTATTACTACCGGGTGCATTAATAAATGCATTAATGTCACCTGTTTCTGGCCGCTTATTCGATAAATTTGGCGTAAAACCTTTGGCAATGATCGGCCTGGTCTTTATTATCGTTGCATCATGGGGAGTTACCGATTTAAGCGAAACCACTAGTTATCGCTATTTGATGATTCGAACCATCATCTTACGAATTGGGATGTCTTTCATCACGATGCCCATTACAACTGCCGGGCTGAATGCCCTTCCGAAACACTTGCACTCTCACGGTTCGGCCGTTTCTAACACCGTCCGCCAAGTAGCAGGTTCGATTGGAATTGCATTAGTGGTAACCATCATGACATCTAGAGCAAAAAGTCATGCCACTGAATTAATTCATTCTGGTCATATGCAGTCAAAATCTCAGCTAATGATGGAATCGTCGATACTTGGCACGAGTGATGCATACATTTTTACCGTCATTTTGGTTATCATCGCCTTTCTTGTAACATTATTAATGCCTAGAAAGGGAGCGTCGAAGCAAGAAGGCACCCTAGAAGAGCAGGAGAGTAATACGAAACCAGCCGGAGAAAGTTGAATGAAGAAAAATGAGTAATCTTTATCAAGAAATATCAAGAACTTTCCGCTATAGAACACAGGTAAATAAGGACGAATAGCATAGAGAAGCGGGGGAATTCCCCCGCTTAAAAATGACCAATACCTGGTTAACGGTCTCTTCCTTACCAGGTAAAAAGAAAACCTCTCCAATTAAGGGAGAAGCAATCAGCGGTCTCTTCTGCGATATAAGTCCAGAACTGTTATACTAAATTACTTTAGCAGGCTCACTAGGACATGGTCTCCAGATTATTCGTGCGGCTGAGCTTACCGGTCAGGGACATACAATGGAAGAAATCGTCAACGAGTTAATCGCTTATCGGGATAAAATGAATATCCTTGTCCTATTAGACACATTAGAAAATATCGTAAAAGGCGGATGATTAAGTAAATTTCAAGGGTCCATTGCCAAAATTCTCAATATCAAGGTGATTTTAGAAAGAGTCGCCGGAGGGAAGGTAGAGATTCTAGAGAAAATACGTGGGAAAAAGAAAGTCCAAAAGAGAGTACTAGAAATCATTCAGGAAAGAGGAACAGATCTTTCCAACCTGACATTTGGGATCACACACACAGGAAATGTAGATGATGTCGAGGCTATCAAACAAGAGTTGATCAAACATTTTCACCCAAAAGCAGTCATTATTAGTTACATGGGTGCTACCATGGGAACGTATGCCGGTAAAGATAGAATGATCATTTCTTTCTGATTGAACTGCTGGTCCGTTGCATACCACAAATGAAGTAGGTGTTGTCGTTTGGATTCCACTTATAACATTTCAAAGGCGCATTCTAAATAAGACTGCACCTACTTTTCTATGTAAAAAAAGACGCCCTTTCTTAGGACGCCCTCTTGCTTATTCCTTCATCGCTGCTACTTTCTCTTTCACTTCTTCAATATTTTTCATCTTGTTATCCCAGCACTTTTGACTTAAGTCAAGTGGGTAGTCCTCTGGATTCATAATCCGCTTATACTCGTCCCATAATGCTTCAAGATTTTGCCTTAGATACTCGCGGGATTCTTCGAGGCATGGGATTTCATATACAAGCTTGCCATCAGTAAAAATATCTTCATGCAGCTCTTTTGCTGTAAAGTTCGTAACCACCTTGTTAATGTACGTATGGGTTGGATGGAACATGCGTAGCCGTTTTTCCGGTAGCTTTTCATCCTCCATTGCAATATAATCGCCTTCGGCATGGTGGTTGGTATTATTGATAATCCGGTAAACCTTTTTTATCCCCGGAGTTGTGACCTTATCTGGATTAGAGGAGATCTTAATCGTGTCCTCCATTTTACCCTTTTCATTTTCAATTGAAACAATTTTATAGACTGCACCGAGCGCCGCTTGATCAAAGGCGGTAATCAGTTTCGTACCGATTCCCCAGCTATCGATTTTAGCACCTTGGGCTTTTAAGTTGATAATGGTGTGCTCATCTAAATCACTTGATGCGTAAATTTTTGCTTTCGTAAATCCTGCTTCATCCAGTAGTTTTCGTGCTTCCTTGGATAGGTAGGCAAGGTCGCCGCTATCAAGGCGGATCCCGATAAAATTAATCTTATCTCCCAGCTCTTTCGCCACTTTAATGGCATTTGGTACACCGAGACGGAGGGTATCATACGTATCTACTAAAAAGACACAGTCTTTATGTGCTTCAGCATATTTTATGAAAGCTGTATATTCATCCTTATAGGCTTGTACCATCGAATGGGCATGAGTGCCCGCAACAGGAATACCAAACAGTTTCCCGGCCCTTACATTGCTTGTCGCTTCAAAGCCTGCAAGGTAGGCTGACCTAGTTCCCCAAATCGCCGCATCCATTTCCTGCGCCCGTCTTGTCCCAAATTCCATCGCCACTTCACTACCGACGACTTGCTTGATCCTTGAAGCCTTCGTGGCAATCAATGTTTGGTAATTCACAATGTTAAGCAAGGCAGTTTCAATAATTTGCGCTTCGCCTAGTGGTGCATCTACACGTAAAATCGGTTCATTCCCATAAACAAGTTCGCCCTCTTTCAGCGAACGAATGGAACCCGTGAACCGCATATTTTTTAGATATTCAATAAAATCGTCCTTATACCCTACTTCATTTTTCAAATACTCTAGGTCTTCTTCACTAAAATGGAAGTCCTGAATATACTGAATTATTTTCTCTAGCCCTGCGAAAACAGCATAGCCATTTCCGAAAGGAAGCTTGCGGAAAAATAGTTCGAAGACCGCACGTTTATTATGTATCCCATCTCTCCAATACGTCTCTGCCATATTAATCTGGTATAGATCAGTATGCAGAGCTAAACTATCATCATGATAAATGTGTTTCATAATTCGACCTCCGAAATACTATTACAGCTTTTCACCATTATAACTGATAATATCATTTAATACACTATTTAACCACAGCACCTAGCGATTGTTCAAAATGTCCAAGAGCCCACTCGTGTCCTGCTGGATTGAAGGAAGCAACGGCATCTTTGTAAACAACCATTTTAAAACCCTTATTATAGGCATCAACAGCGGTATGTAAAACACAAATATCGGTACAAACACCAACAAGGTGAACCTCGTTAATGCCGCGCTCGCGTAATTTGATTTCAAGATCTGTTCCTGCAAATGCCGAGTATCTTGTTTTATCCATATAGACAACATTTTCACGCTGTTTATTCTCTTCATATACATGTTGTAGGGCGCCATACAAGTCCCGGCCAGAGGTGCCGCGTAAATTGTGCGGAGGGAACAGCTTTGTTTCCGGATGGTATTCGTCTCCTTCGTCATGAACATCAATAGCAAATACAACGTAGTCACCATTTGCGATAAACTCTTTCGTCAACTCAACGATTTTCCCCTCAATAGCCTGCCCAGGCTCTCCACAGGTTAACGCTCCTGCATCCGCAACAAAATCATAGGTGTAATCGATATTAATGAATGCCTTCATCTTCCATCGCCCCTTTTTATTGTCTTGACGTGTGTCTTGAATTTATTATACACAGTTTTTTTAACGGCTGATACTTTTAAATTCCAAGGGCTCTACTATTCGCAATGGGTATTGTGATCTCTATGAGTGCTCAGCCATTTGGTCTTTCTTATTATATGAAAAAAGTCCGCCCCGCAGGAGCGAACTCATTAACTATATCTCTTTCCCGATTCCCAATCTGTCGGGCGGTCATTCGGGCGAATATTCTCAAGAGGCACAAACACTTCTAAATGGCGATACAGGTTTTCAAATTCACTAGGCAGCAAGCCGCCAAATTCGCCATCTAAATTCAACTGAACTTTTTCGTCTGAATATACTTTAATCCTGTTTGCCTGCGTGTAGATCACATTCGGGTCATTCACATGTTCACCACGGATCGCTAACGTGGCGATTCGGACAAACTCAGCAAGATTTACTTTTTTCAAAATTAACAAGGAAAATAATCCATCATTTATGGAAGCATCAGGTGCAAGCCTTTCAAATCCACCAATCGAATTGGTCAGCCCCACTAAAAACATCATCGCTTCTCCTTCAAAAAGCTTTCCATCATATTCAATCGTTAGATCAGAAGCTTTAATCGAAGGAAGCATTTCCATTCCTTTTAAATAGTAGGCGAGTTGGCCGAGCATCGTTTTTAATTTGCTGGGCACTTCGTATGTAAGCTCAGTTATCCTTCCGCCGCCGGCAATATTAATAAAGTATCGGTCATTAATCCGGCCAATATCGACGGGAATTAATTCCCCTTTCGTGATAATATCCACAGCAGCTCCAACATCCCTAGGGATATGAAGGGCTCTGGCAAAATCATTGGTTGTACCGGCTGGAATAATTCCTAACTTCGGACGATATTCCTGCTCTGCAAGGCCATTTACGACCTCATGAATCGTTCCATCACCGCCAGCAGCAATGACGATATCATACTGACGCTCGACCGCTAACCGTGCTGCAGCCGTCGCATCACCAGCACCTGTTGTGGCATGACAAGATGCTTCATATCCGGCAACCTCTAATTTTTCAAGAATTTCCGGCAGATTCCGTTTCAGAACTTCTCGTCCTGATGTAGGATTGTAAATTAGTCTTGCTCTTTTCATTATCATCATCCTATTTTTTAAATAACATGGCTTTATCAATTCTATATTCTACCAATTTTCTTCATCGCTTACAAACAAATTGCAAAGCCATTGTATTACTATCTCCTCCAACGTCCGTATTCTATCATAACGTCTTTTTATTTATTTGCAAAAATTAGAGCAGCAATTTATTGTTTCGAATTTAGGCTGACATCGTAGGCGCCCGCAATGTGAATTTGGTATTTACCTTCACCTGATTGATAAACAGCATTTTTTCTCGTCCCATATTCCGGGCTCTCTTTTTCTGATACCTGCCATTCGCCTTCTTTCCCACTTACATTTTCCACACCAATGGCTGATACCTTCAGATTACTATTTTCCGCAGCATCCACAACAATCGATGACACACTCTCAATATTCCAGTCGCTTGCGAGCGAACGCGGTTTTAAGGTAAGCGAATTACCATTTCCGATTACTTCAAGTTTTACATTCCCCGGCACAAGAATTGTTCCCGCCAGACTTCCCTGTGAATCAAACGGGCCAATCTCGCTGGGCAGCGTCTTTACATTTAAATAAAGAGTATCTCCCTTTTTGGTTGCCGCCATGAAATCTTCCGCACTTTTCAGCAGCTTTTCCTTTTTCGCCGTTTGCACCCGGTACGTACCAAACATCGATACTTCCTTTTCCTCCGTAGCTTCAATTGTCATATCGTAGCCGACAGTCCGAACCACCACACGTTTAATGCTATCGTCCATTTGATAGGAAAAAGCCGGTAGTTCAAACGAACGCTCCTCCCTTGCCATTACTTCCTCAGCCTTGTCCATTAGGCCTGTCGCGTTTAAGACAGCAAAAGCGATCCCAACCGTCCCAATCACGCCGACAAAGAAAATACTTAGAAAGTCATATTTTAATACAGGCTTTTCCTGCCGGGATAAAAATAGATAGAGAAGGATTTCAATACCAAGGACTACTAATAAAAGCGGCCACCATGCCGTCATCACCTGAATAAGATCTAATCCCAAAAACTTCGAAAAAAAGAGGAATAAACCGAGCAGTAACAGTGATGCCCCCATCGAAAACGTTCCAACACGCCAGGACCTCATATTTCTTCTCCTCCCTTTCTTTTTCTAAAAAGGAACCCAATCCCCGCTCCGATAATAATCATGCCCGCCAACCCTTTTTTCCACTTACTCATGATTCTTAACCTCCCTTTTCCGTTTACTTCCTGATAAAAGCTTGATTCCGCCGCCAATCAATAAGACACAGACAAGACCGGTTTGGAGGTATCCCTGAATCCAATACATGACATCAAAATTGATCAATCGTTGTAACAGTGGTGAAAATGCCGGAAGCAGGACATTCATGACCAAATAGTAAAGCCCCATTAAGATAAGTCCAATTCCGACCCATTTTTGATGATTAAGGAAATAGGCGATAATCGGGACATCTTCAATCGCTTCGTCACCGTACCTGGACACCTTTTGCATCGCGTCAAAAAAGCTGTAAAACCAGATAATCGGGATGAGGAATAAAAAGATGCCAAGCCGTAAAACATCTAAGATATAAACTGAAAATAGGAACGCTGCCATCAACTGAATGCCGCGTCGCTGTAAACCTAGATACAAGTGTCCAGCTCCGGGGAATATTGAAAGAAACGTTGCAATCGCTTTGCTTTTCTTGCCATCCTCTCGCCGTAATTCAAAATCTTCATAAATCGTCCGGTCCATTAATTCCTCGCCACGCTGCTTTTTATTGACCTGTTGCACTGCATCAAAAAATCCATATACCCAAATGATGGGAAGTGCGGCTAAAAAGATTAAAAATTCTTCCCGGCTAGCAAGAGCCGTAATAAATATGACCATGGCACCAAGGCCGAAAAAAGTGGCCAGTAGGGTTAAGCCTCGATTCATTAAACCCAGTTGAAAATGACCAAGGCCCGGGATAAACGATAAGACAATGGTATAA
The DNA here is from genome assembly GCF_011250555.1 of Bacillus sp. MM2020_4. Taxonomy (GTDB): domain Bacteria; phylum Bacillota; class Bacilli; order Bacillales; family Cytobacillaceae; genus Neobacillus. The sequence continues at coordinate 8,869 of NZ_JAANMZ010000043.1, forward strand.
AAACGTTCTGAGTCCTGGCTTGCCTTGGTGTTCCCGTATTCAGGATTTGTTTCCGTCAAAGCTTTCTTTTGTTTTGAAATCTGTACACCCATATCAATAAAGCTAATCAAATATAGGAAGATACCTGCCATAAAGGCCAGAATTGCCACTTCCTCATTATTTGTAAATAATGCAACAACCGTTACAAACGCTAGGCCAATAACCGATAGAAGGTACATCACCCCGCGAAACATGTTGCCGAAATAAATATGACCAAGGCCGGGAAAAAGCGATAATGTTAAAGCCTTCGTGGAATTTTTCATTTCTTATCTGCCTCCTTTTTTTCTAGTGAATCCATCCATGCAAATGTTTTATTAATAACGCCTTCCGTCACCGAAGACTTTTTTTCCTGTACGTGCGGTGGAGTTTCTAACGAACTCGCATAAGTTGCCAGTGATTGAAATGCCCCCGAAAACATCAGAACAATCGTCGCCGCCGCCGCCAACAAATAATGAAACACCGCCTGCTGATAAAAAGGCTTTTTCCTGCTACTCGTGGTGTTAATAGTGTTAATAGTGTTATTGGTGTCAGGCACCAATCTAACTGTTCCCATAGTACTTAAATCGTTTACGGTGTCAGGCACCACTTTTGCCATTACTTGGTCCGTGAAGCTGCTTTCGCTTGAGAGAACTGGAAGGGATGTTTCATTGGCTGTGATTGCTTGTAGGTAGTCCTCTAGGCATTGGTCGCATGTATATAAGTGGTTTTCTAGCTGTTCACGGTCTGTGTCGTTGATTTCGTCCTTCACATATTGCATCCATTCATCGTAACTATAATGCTTCATGAAAAATCGTCCTCCTTCCAATTCTTTTTCATCCAACTTCGCGCCCGGTATAGCTTCGTTTCAATTGTCTTCACCTGGACATTTTGTTCCTCGGCCATTTGCTGATAGCTTTTCTCAGCTATGTAGAATCCATAAATCACTTCGCGGTAATTCTCTGGCACTTCATTCAGCTTTTTCCGAACCAGATGGCGTTGATCCATCTCAATAATTTCCTTTTCAACACTATCCCTCGGCGTCGCTAATGCCTCTTGCTCGAGCGCATCCACTACGTCCTCTCTTCTTCTTGCCTGCTTTCGTTTTACATCTATCGCATGGTTAACAGCAATCCGTGTCATCCATGTTTTAAACCCTTGATGTTCATATTTGGGGAGAGAGGTGTAAATTTTCATAAACACTTCTTGTGCAGCGTCTTCCGCTTCCTTTTGATCACGAAGAACAGCAAAGACGGTCCGGAACACATCATTGCGGTACTTCTCAACCAAAAGGCGAAAGGCATGATCATTGCCTTCCAGCACTTTTTCTATTAAGGCTGTATCACTAATCGTTCTCTCCCCCTTTCTTTTTACCTTACACATGAATAGACGTTTCGATTTCTCTGAACCCCTACACCTTTTTTAAAAAGTTTAATGAATCTTTATCATTAACAAAATGAATATTGTGTTCCACCACCATTTACTATGGTAACTATTTCAGAGTACCAACCCTTGCCAATAAGGCGGTGTGAGCAAAGCCAAGATAATACTAATCTTAAGCTAAAAATTTATTTTTACCACATTACTTGTCTATTCTTTTTTGTTCTTGCGGCGCTCCGCCCCTTTTCCATACCAAAAAACGTGCAGGAACAAGCCCGCACGTCCAAATAGACTATTCTATTAGTCCAAAAACCCAATATATATGTATAATAGTGCACTCCCTGGTAATGGTAATTCACCAAAATAGTACCAATTATTTATGATAGAATAGTAGTATAAAAAAGAATTATTAGAAGGGAGTGATTCATATGTTTTGGTTGCTTCTCCTTGCTTCTTACTTAATTGGAAGCATTCCCACCGCCCTCATTGTGGGGAAACTAGTCTTCGGTGTCGATATTCGCGACCACGGCAGCAAAAATCCCGGTGCAACCAACACCTTAAGGGTACTCGGCAAGAAATCAGCGATCTTCGTCCTTATCATCGACTTAGCTAAAGGAGCCTTGGCGACGTATCTGCCCATCCATTTTAACCTTCATACAGAACCACTGTATTTTGGGCTAATGGCAGTTGTCGGTCATTGCTTCCCGATTTTTGCAGGTTTCAGAGGTGGAAAAGCCATTGCAACAACCGCAGGCGCACTTTTAATTGCAAACTTTCCATTGCTAATCATCGCCTATGTTACCTTCTTTTTTGTAATCCTTTTATCAAAATATGTATTTTTCGGCTCCATTTCAGTTGGCCTGAGTATGCTTACCTATTCATTCATTTCCCCAAGTCTTGAACTAGAACTTATCTTTTTATTATTCTCTTTATTTTTAATTTTTCTGCACCGCTCCAACATTCGCAACTTCATCCTTGGAATTGAACCAAAAATTAATGATAAAAACGTAATGAACGACCGTATCCCTCCAAAGAACAGCGGATTTTAAAAAGAATCCCGGCGGAACCATCCACCGGGATTCTTTTTATATAAGCTTAGCCATAATACTATTTGCAACGGTTTGCCAAATCGCCGAATCTGTCTGATATTCCACCTTCAGCTGCTTATACACTTCCATTTGCTTCTCCTGAAAATCTGCTGCATCCTTATTCGGCAGCCCAGCACGCCTTTCCATCACAAGCGCCTGCATTTCAGCTGCTCTAGGGCCCCAAACCGCTACTTCACCGCCTTCTTCATTTATAAAAATAAAGATAGGAATCGCACGTGAAGTACCATTCGTTAAGTATTGATCCATCAACTCGAGATTTTGGTCACGAAGAACAAAATGAAGTTCGATACCCGCTGCTTCGGCTACCCTCATCAAAATTGGATTATTCAGCAGCGCATCCCCGCACCAATCCTCTGTTAGGACAATCGCACGCAAGTTTTGGGCTCTCACGTCCTCGAGCTTTTTTTTATCAGCATCGCTTAAAGAAAACCCTTCATAAATTTGAAGCATTTCTTCTTTATTCTGCTTCATCAAACCAATATACTCCGACGCAGTCAAACCCTTGTGAAACCAGGCATTTAAATCCATCTTATCCCGCACCCCTTCCATTTTCTATAATGATAACTGTTTCAAGCATTCGTTACAAAAGAACTGCTTTCCGTTCACTTTCTATTGTTATTCTACAAGTACATTTTCCTATTTCAAAAAAGCAATTTTTTTACACTAGAAATTGGATAATAAAATTGATAGAATATTTTTTATATAGGAAATATTATTTGAATTATTTTCTATCGATAACAAAGGGGGTAAATATATGTCCAATGTTTCACTACAGCTGGTTTCAATTGGGGTCTACATTGCCATGATGTTATTCATCGGCTGGTATTCCTATCGAAAAACGAGCAATCTGACAGATTACATGCTTGGGGGAAGGTCGTTAGGGCCTGCTGTAACTGCCTTGAGTGCCGGCGCCGCTGACATGAGCGGTTGGCTTTTGATGGGGCTACCTGGGGGTATTTACGTAACCGGTTTAGCCGACGCATGGATTGCTGTTGGTTTAACAATCGGGGCATACCTAAACTGGCTCCTGGTTGCACCACGCCTGCGCTCATACACTCAGGTTGCGAATGATTCAATTACGATTCCAAGCTATCTCGAGAATCGCTTCAAAGACAAAACGAAACTACTCCGAATCGTTTCAGGTATTGTTATTCTTCTATTTTTTACTTTCTATGTTTCATCGGGGATGGTGTCAGGAGCCGTATTTTTTGAAAGTTCATTTGGAACTAGCTACCATACTGGCCTGTATATCGTGGGCGGTGTTGTTGTTGCCTACACCTTATTCGGCGGGTTCCTGGCTGTTAGTTATACCGACTTTATTCAAGGGCTAATGATGTTGATTGCCTTGCTGCTTGTCCCAGCCATTGGAATCTTCAGTACTGGCGGTCCAGCGGAAACGTTTGATACCGTGCGTGCAATTGATCCTACAAGATTAGACTTATTAAAAGGGACAACAGGGATTGGCATCATCTCAGCGATGGCCTGGGGCCTTGGCTATTTCGGACAACCGCATATTATCGTCCGCTTTATGGCTATCAAAACGATAAAAGAAACAAAGAGCGCCCGCCGAATTGGTATGGGCTGGATGATTATCTCACTTATCGGCACCATCTTTACCGGATTAATTGGTATCGCCTATTTTCATAATAATCCACAGCATGTCTTAGAAAATCCTGAAGCCGTTTTCATTGAACTAAGTCAGATTTTATTCCACCCTATTTTTGCAGGGTTTGCACTGGCTGCGATTCTAGCAGCGATTATGAGTACGATCTCTTCACAGTTAATTGTAACATCAAGTGCACTTGTTGAAGATCTGTACAAAGTCGTCATGAACAAAGACGCTAAGGATAAGCATCTTGTTTTCTTAGGGAGAATGGCCGTCCTTCTCGTCGCGATTATCGCTTCAGCACTTGCCTTCAAACAAAATAGTACCATTTTAGATCTAGTCGCATATGCATGGGCAGGATTTGGAGCTGCCTTTGGTCCTATTATTCTGCTAAGTCTATTTTGGAAAAAGATCACAAACTGGGGCGCCTTGTTCGGCATGATTGTCGGAGCCGTTACCGTTATCTTCTGGAAAAATGGTGACCTTGGTAAAGTCCTTTTCGGCGAATCACTTTATGAAATCGTTCCAGGGTTTGTTTTGAATCTAATTGTGGCTGTTGTTGTCAGCCTACTTACTTACAAGAAGAATGAGACCATTGAAAAGGAATTTAATGAAAGTGTCCGTTTGTTAAAACAAGAATAATGCATAGGAAACGCTCGGATTTAATGAATCCGAGCGTTTTTTCCGTCATTTCCGTATTCCCATATTAAGAAGGAGAATAATAAACATTTGAAGAACAGTTACAAGGACAAATACTAAAATGGAGGTATAAAATAATGATTCCTCAAAGAGTAAGCCTGCTTACAGTAGGTGCATTTGATTTACCCATTCTACGTGCTTTTTACAAATCGCTAGGCTGGGAAGAAACAGAATTTAGCTCTGATCAATATGCTGTCTTTAAGACGGCTGGTGTTCTGCTTTCATTGTTCCCCATTGCCGAGTTAGCAAAAGATGCCGGAATAGAACTAGCGCATTCTCCTGAAACCTATCGCCCTGTGTCCATTGCGATAAACGTGGAGGAGTCTGCTCAGGTGGATACAACGATTGAAGAGGTTCGCAAGGTCGGCGGGAAAATATTACGGGAACCAAGTGATGCCTTTTGGGGCGGACGCACCGCCTATTTTGCCGACCCTGAAAACAATCTGTGGGAAGTGGCGTGGAACCCAAGCTCTGTCTTTGATGAGCGCGGAGCGATGATTTCATTTTAAATGATTAGAGGAGGGTATCTAAATAGATTTTAAGATACCCTTTCATTTTTACGTTAAAATCAATTTTCAACAAAATTCTTAGTAGCTTCAGTAAGAAAAGTCTGTTATATCAAAGCTTTTGGTACTTTTAATCAAACGATTAGTTAAGAAAAAATAAACCAATCAAATGTTTGATTAAAATGCTATCAGGGCTTATAAATAAAGGTTTTTATTCTTAAAATCAGTAAAAATAATGTCGAATTTGAGAATCAATTATATATTTTTATCTATGAACCATGACGATATACATCACAATGCCGTTAATAATACATATTTCGACTAGCATTCCCCTATTTCCCTTTTAACCAAACGTTTAATTAGCAATGGTTAAAATCTATATAACTCTTGATTTTTTCCCGGGAAATTGAAAAATTAAATGTCGAAATTCGTTCGACTTTTTTCACCACAAAAATAGCTGACAGACGAAGGATCTGCCAGCTTTCTTATTAAGAATTTATAAGTTACGGCTTTGAGAAATGTCTAGCACCAGGCCATACGCCGCTGAACAGGGCGCTTGCGCTTTTCTTATTTTAACGTTTTTGTAATTCCTGCTGTAACAATTTATTAACGATTTGTGGATTGGCTTGTCCTTTTGTCGCCTTCATCAGCTGTCCAACAAGGAAACCCACTGCTTTATTTTTGCCATTCTTAAAATCTTCAATTGATTGTGGATTGGCATCAAGGACTTCAGAAATAACTTTCAAGAGGGTTCCCTCATCGGAAATTTGCACGAGCCCTTTGTCCTTTACGATTTTCTCAGCATCGCCGCCGTTTTCGATTAACTCTTGAAAAACTGTCTTGGCAATCTTTGATGAAATCGTACCATTTTCAATCAACTTAATCATTCCCGCTAAGCCCTGTGGAGTTAAAGCAACCTGGTCAAGTTCCTTCGACTCAGCATTCAAATAGGCGGAAACATCACCCATGATCCAGTTAGAAGCAAGTTTTGCATCGGCACCCCCAGCAACGGTGGCTTCAAAGAAATCAGCCATCTCTTTCGTTACTGTTAAAACCTTGGCATCATAAACGGGTAATCCGAGTTCCTCCACATAACGTTTTTGTCTTTCATCTGGAAGTTCCGGGATTTCAGCACGAATTCGTGCTTTCCAGTCTTCGTCAATATACAAATCGAGCAAGTCTGGTTCTGGGAAGTAACGATAATCGTCCGAACCTTCTTTCACCCTCATCAATAGCGTAGCCCCGGTTGATTCGTCAAAGCGGCGTGTTTCCTGATCAATTACCCCACCTGCAGAAACAACTTCTCGTTGACGTTTCTCTTCATACTCAAGACCTTTGCGGACAAAGTTGAAAGAGTTTAGGTTCTTCAATTCCGTTTTCGTTCCAAATTCCTTTTGTCCTACCGGACGAATCGAAATATTGGCGTCACAACGGAGTGAACCCTCTTCCATTTTACAATCGGAAACGCCTGTGTATTGAATTATGGACTTTAATTTTTCAAGATACGCATAGGCTTCATCAGGGGTACGGATGTCCGGCTCTGAAACAATTTCCACTAGCGGTGTACCTTGGCGGTTGTAGTCAACCAAGGAATAACCCTTGCCATGGTTCAGCTTTCCGGCATCCTCTTCCAAATGAATTCGTGTAATTCCAATCCGTTTCGTATAACCATTTACCTCAATCTCAATCCAGCCATGCTCGCCGATTGGCTTGTCAAACTGAGAGATTTGGTAAGCCTTTGGATTATCCGGGTAAAAATAGTTCTTGCGGTCAAACTTCGTATGGGTCGCGACTTCGCAGTTTATCGCCATTGCCGCTTTCATTCCGAATTCAACTGCCTTTTTATTAAGGACAGGCAAAACCCCTGGATATCCTAAATCAATGACACTCGTATTCGTATTCGGCTCAGCGCCAAAATGGTTTGGACTCGCTGAGAAGATTTTTGAATCTGTTTTTAACTCTACATGGACCTCAAGTCCAATCACTGTTTCAAATTCCATTGTTTTCACCCCCTATAATTTCGGCTTTTGTTTATAAAAGTCCGTTGCTTGCTCGAACGCATGGGCAGCACGGTATACTGTCTCTTCATCAAAATACTTGCCAATGATTTGCAATCCCAGCGGCAGACCCGCATCAAAACCGCATGGAACAGAGATTCCCGGCAAACCAGCTAGATTCAAAGGAATGGTTAAAATATCATTCACGTACATTGTTAACGGGTCTTCGATCTTTTCACCGATTTTAAAAGCAGGCGTTGGCGTTGTCGGCCCAACAATGACATCATATTTGGCAAATAGATCTTCAAAGTCCCTCTTAATCAAAGTCCGGACCTGTTGTGCCTTTTTATAATAAGCATCATAGTAGCCTGAGCTTAGTGCAAATGTTCCGAGCATGATCCGGCGTTTCACTTCATCACCGAAGCCTTCGGCACGTGTCTTTTTATATAAATCAATTAAGCTTTCAGCATCTTGAGTCCGGTAACCGTAGCGTACACCGTCAAAACGGGAAAGGTTTGCTGATGCCTCAGATGAAGAAAGTAAATAATAAGCTGCTAAAGCGTATTTAGAATGTGGCAATGAAACTTCTTCCCAAACTGCACCAAGACCTTCAAGAACTTTAAGCGCATTTAACACAGATTGACGAACCGTTTCGCTAACACCTTCGCCAAGATATTCTTTTGGCACAGCAATTTTGAGACCTTTTACGTCGCCTGTTAATGCTGCGGTAAAGTTTGGAACAGCCACATTTGCGGATGTCGAGTCCATTGGGTCAAGCCCTGAGATTGCTTGTAACAGATAGGCATTGTCCTCAACGGTTCTCGTAATTGGTCCGATTTGATCAAGGGATGATGCAAACGCAACAAGACCAAATCGAGAAACACGGCCATATGTCGGCTTCATACCGACAACGCCACAGAACGATGCAGGCTGGCGAATCGAACCGCCTGTATCGGATCCTAATGAAAATAGCACTTCCCCTGCGGCAACTGACGCTGCTGAACCGCCTGAAGACCCCCCTGGCACCCGGTCAAGATCCCACGGATTGCGGGTCTTTTTAAATGCTGAGTTTTCATTTGATGAACCCATGGCAAACTCGTCCATGTTTAGTTTCCCGATCGTCACCGTTTCCGCCTGTTGCAGCTTTTGCACAACAGTTGCATCGTATATTGGATCAAAGTTTTCAAGTATTTTACTCGCACAGGTTGTTCGTAAGCCTTTTGTTACAATGTTATCCTTCACCCCAATCGGCATTCCGAACAACAATCCTTTTTCAGTGTCTGTGTTTAGCTTTTCATCAAATGCATTTGCCGTTTTTCTGGCTTGTTCTTCATCCAACGTTAAAAAAGCCTGGACTTTGTCCTCGACTGCGCCAATTCGTTTATAAGATTCATCTACAAGATCCGTAACCTTAAGTTCCTTTTTATGTAGTAACTCGTGTAAATCCGCCACTTTATAATCAAATAAACTCACCTTTTAATCCTCCTTTCCCATAATGTTTGGTACTTTAATTTGCCCGTCTTGATGCTCCGGTGCGTTTTTGAGTACCTCTTCTCTTGGTAACCCTTGTTGGGGAATATCTTCCCGTAAGACATTTTTCATATCAAGCACATGGTATGTAGGCTCTACATTTTCCGTATCCAATTCATTTAATTGCTCTGCAAAAGTAATGATGGCATCAAGCTGTTTTGTAAACTTTTCTGTTTCTTCATCCGTAATCGCCAGGCGCGCCAGATTGGCAACATGCTTGACCTGTTCCTCCGAAATTCGTGACATCTATTTTGACCCCCAATCCCAATGTTATTTTACTATTGATAATACCAAACTTTTCCGCTTTACCGCAATGATTCCTTCTTCAGTATGGACAATAGTTTGTTTTTTTAGATTATTTCCATTTAAAAATACTCTATCTTTAAACGTTCATCATGACTTTGCCTTACTATTCCCTTATAATGTTAAAGTAAGATTTGGTTTAGGAGAAGGATTCATGAAAAAAAGAAGACGGAAGAAATTCAAAACCTTTTTCGTTCTGTTTATCCTATTTTGCGGCTTAGCGATGTTTCAACATTATTTTCAAAAACAAAATTCCCTTCCACACATAATAGAAAACGACCCATTTGCTGATGCTAAAAAATATAGCCCCTTACTATACGATGAATTAGCAAAATATCAACTTGAAAGTCATACAGATGTCCTTATAGCCCTGATGCAGCAAGAAAGCCACGGAAAAGGCGGCGATCCGATGCAAGCTTCGGAATCTGCTGGGTTAGCGCCAAACTCCATTACAGACCCCAAGCAAAGTATTGAAGTTGGGGTAAAGCACTTTCAGCGTGTACTCACATATGGGAATCAAAAAAAGGTTGATTTCCCAACTATTATTCAAGCCTACAATATGGGAAGTGGTTATGTTGACTATATCGCCGAGCATGGCGGCAAACATAGCGAGGAATTGGCAAAGGAATACTCACTTTTAAGGGCAAAAGAAAAGCCGGCCCTTTATAATTGTGGCGGTGATACACATAATTTCCGCTATCCCTACTGTTATGGTGATTTTACCTACAGCACTAAAGTAGCAAAAAACATTCAACATTTAGCGAATAGTGTGCCTGTCAATAGTAGTAAAAAGACACCCGGTGGATCTTTTTAAGAATCCATCGGGTGTCTTCATATTACGTATATTTTTGTTTATCCATCATTCTCTTTTTCGATTTAATAAGAAGATAACCAAGTTTGATAGGAATATAACCCAACATCCCACCAATGGTATTCAAAATTAAATCGTCCACGTCAAAGCTGCCGAATTCAAAGACTAACTGCAATAGTTCGAACGTCAGGCTTAAAAAGAAGGTGGCAACGGTCACAGCACTAAACTTTTGAAACTTTTTTGCAAGCAATGGTAAAATAAAGCCGAAAGGCGCAAAACCAATAATATTTCCTGCAAGGTTTACGATTCGGATATTTAGATTGATATCTGCTAAGAACAAGTAAAAGTAGATGGTTTTTAAGGGGACGAAATTGTTCGACCTCCAGTGGTATTCATCATAGGTAAAGTTAAAATGATTAATAATCTCAGATAACGAAATATATTTAAACAAAATTAATTTTGATAGAATGGCCAAGTATAAACAAAGAACTAGTAATAGTGCCATTTTAAAAATAATTTTCATGCATCACTGCTCCATTTTTAACATATCAGAATAACCATACCATACTTTCCATCGTGTATGGGGACAATTTTCAAATTGGAGGAATTTAGAATGGCGGAACATGTTTTTCACTTAAAAGCTAACTGGCCGGGATTACGGAATGATGTCGGAGAAATTGAGACAGGGAGGTTGAAAACAAAGGTCTCGATACCGCCGGAAATGGATGGTCCTGGAGTCGGAACCAATCCAGATGAAATGCTTCTCGGAGCTGCGGCAACTTGCTATATCATTACCCTTGCGGCGATGATGGAACGGAGTGGGCTTGAAAAGGTAGGTCTAACAATGGAATCCGAAGGCATTGTGGATGTAACTAAAGGAGTTATTACATATAAGAAGATAATCCACCGACCGCGTATTGTCTTGAAGTCCGACGCCACAGAAAAAGACGTTGAGTTGGCGGGGCGGCTTGCAAAAAAAGCAGAGACATCCTGCATGATCAGCCGCGCCGTTAAAGGAAATGTGGAAATCGAGTTGGAGGCTAAGGTGGAAGTAGCAAACTCATAAGAGGTTGGGGTTTCACGAGGACAGTTTCTGTTCCACCTCAATGATTTGTGTCCTCATGAACGCCCCATGAGGACAGTTTCTGCTCCACCTCAATGATTACTGTCCTCATGAACGCCTCATGAGGACAGTTTTGTCCTAAAAATAATAAAAAGTGTGATCCAATTTAATTGAATCACACACTTTTTATTTACCTTTTAAAAATCTTTGCGAATAGTCCCTTTTTTTCCTGGGGCTTCTCCAAGTATGGTTTCTTTTCTGTGATAAAAATTTCTTCCTTATCAATTGCATGGGGCATGGCTAAAATTAAGCCAAATTCTGTGTCATACTCTTTGTTGGCAACAAGTTTATGTTCGATCTTTTGTTTCGTGGCCAATTTAACATACTTTGATAATTCCTCATACATCATGTTTCCATTTAGTAATAGCTGAGCCCCTGGGTGTTCCTTCATCAACTGCTCGATTTGTGGATAAACCGCAGCCTCTGCCACCTGTTTCTTATAAAGGGCAACAATAATACGTTCCCGGATCGTTCCTAAGTATTTGCGCCGTTCATCCGGTTTTGTTTCCAATGGACCATGAATACCTTGCTGCAAGACCTCGTCAACGGTAGGTTTATTCAAACAAATCAACTCCATATAAAGGCTATTATTATGTATGATAATACCCTAAAAAGTGTTCCAGACCAAAGTAATCGATAACGGAATTGCCTTTTTGAGGGGAAAAGTAGCTATACAACAGTAAGTATAGCTTATCCGACAGTTATCTTCTTCTAGCCGATAGTAAACATAGCTTATCCAACAGTTACTCTTCCTTATCCGACAGTAACCCATGCCCCTCCCCCGAAAAAAATCCTCCCCTCCAATATGGAGGGAAGGATCCGCCGCCGCAGCCCTACGGCATTATTTTTTAGTTGCGCCCGTGAATTGTTCTTCTTCCGTAGAGCCTTTTAAAGCTGTTGTTGAAGACGTTCCACCTGTAATCACCATGGAAACTTGGTCAAAGTAACCAGTTCCAACCTCACGCTGGTGACGTGTTGCCGTGTAGCCATACTGCTCGCTCTCAAATTCAGCTTGCTGTAATTCGGAGTATGCCGCCATGCCGCGCTCTTTGTAGCCGCGTGCAAGCTCGAACATACCATGGTTTAAAGCATGGAAGCCAGCAAGTGTGACGAATTGGAACTTGTAGCCCATTTTCCCAAGCTCTTGTTGGAATGTTGCAATCGTTTCTTGATCGAGCTTCTTTTTCCAGTTAAAGGATGGTGAACAGTTGTAAGCGAGTAACTTACCAGGGAACTGCTCATGAATGGCTTCGGCGAATTGTCTAGCCTCCTCAATATTTGGTTCAGAAGTCTCACACCAAATAAGGTCGGCGTATGGAGCGTAAGCTAAGCCGCGGGCAATCGCTTGGTTAATCCCTGCTTTCACCCGGAAAAATCCTTCCGGTGTCCGCTCGCCGGTAATGAAAGGCGCATCATTCATATCGATATCACTTGTAATTAAATCTGCCGCATTGGCATCCGTCCGGGCAACTAGTACCGTTGGCACGCCCATCACATCAGCCGCTAACCGTGCCGCAATCAAATTGCGAACCGCCGTTTGTGTTGGCAGCAATACTTTACCACCTAAGTGGCCGCACTTTTTCTCAGAAGAAAGCTGATCTTCAAAGTGTACACCTGACGCACCGGCCTCAATCATGCCCTTCATCAATTCGAAACAGTTTAATTGGCCGCCAAAGCCTGCTTCCGCATCGGCAACAATCGGGGCGAACCAATCGATGGAATCATCTCCCTCTGAATGGGTGATTTGGTCAGCACGCTGTAATGCTTGATTAATTCGTTTCACAACACTTGGAACGCTGTTAGCCGGATACAAGCTTTGGTCCGGATACATATGTCCGGAAAGGTTGGCGTCTGCCGCTACTTGCCAGCCGCTTAAGTAAATGGCTTTCAGTCCTGCTTTTACCTGCTGGACCGCCTGATTTCCTGTTAAGGCACCAAGGGCATTAATATAGTCTTCTTCATTTAATAGTTTCCATAGTTTTTCGGAGCCCTTTTGTGCCAAAGTATGTTCAATATCAATCGACCCACGCAATTTAATGACATCCTCCGCAGTGTATGGTCGTGTAATTCCATTCCAACGGCTATCCATTTCCCAACTTTCTTGTAATTGCGCTACTCTTAAATTTGTCATTTTATTTTCCTCCTATTAATCTAGTAAAATTTAATAGCTATTTTATAATTGCTTATATCCAGGTAATGTTAAGAAATCAACAAACTCATCCTCTAAAATTAATTTATCAAAAAGGTGAACAGCTTCATCAAACCGGCCATTTTCGAAGCCTGGCGTTCCAATTTCCTGTTTGATTCTTTCCAGTTCCTCTACCTTCAATTGCTCATACATTTCAATTGTTACTTTCCTGCCGTCAGCGAGTACACCTTTCGGATGGCGGATCCACTGCCAAAGCTGGGCACGTGAAATCTCAGCTGTTGCCGCGTCCTCCATTAAATGATAAATTGGTGCGGCACCTCTGCCGGAAAGCCATGAAGCGACATATTGAATGCCCACATTAATATTCGTGCGGACGCCTGTTTCTGTAATCGTTCCGCCCGGTACCTCAAGTAGGTCTTGTGCGGTAATCGTAATTTTTTGTTGCTTCGGTGTGTGTATTTGGTTTGGTGTTGGCATTTCACGATCGAATGCTTCCATTGCCACCGGCACAAGTCCTGGATGGGCTACCCATGTTCCATCATGTCCATCTCGTGCTTCTCGCTCTTTATCAGCACGGACTTTGGCAAAGGCCTCTTCGTTTGCCCGTGGGTTATTTTTCACCGGGATTTGGGCAGCCATTCCGCCCATTGCCGGTGCTTTACGGCGATGACAGGTTTGAATCGTAAGTAATGAGTAAGAACGCATAAACGGCGAAGTCATCGTGACTTGAGCTCGATCTGGTAAAATAACATCCGTTTGGTTCCGCAGCTTTTTAATGAAACTGAAAATATAATCCCATCTGCCGCAGTTTAAGCCTGCTGAATGCTCCTTTAATTCATAAAGAATCTCATCCATTTCAAACGCCGCCATAATTGTTTCAATCAAAACCGTTGCTTTAATGGTTCCCTGTTGAATTCCAAGCTTTTCTTGTGCATACACAAACACATCATTCCAAAGCCGGGCTTCTAAATGGCTTTCAAGTTTTGGAAGGTAGAAATAGGGTCCAGTACCTCTAGCCAGCAGGTTTTTTACATTATGGAAAAAGTACAACCCAAAATCGAAAAAGCTTCCTGAGATAGACTTGCCATCTAATAGCACATGTTTTTCCTCAAGGTGGAGGCCACGCGGTCTAGGGATCAGGACTGCCGTTTCCTCATTAAGGGTATATTTCTTTCCATTTGGATGTTCGAAGATAATCGTCCGGTTTATTGCATCCCGTAGGTTGATTTGTCCTTCAACCGCATTTTCCCATGTCGGTGAAGTGGCATCCTCAAAATCTGCCATAAATAATTTTGCCCCTGAGTTTAAGGCATTGATCACCATTTTCCGGTCAGTTGGTCCGGTAATTTCTACCCGGCGGTCTTGAAGGTCTTTCGGCAGTGGTGCAACTGTCCACTCCCCATTCCGGATATGCTTCGTTTCAGGCAGGAAATCTGGCAATTTCCCATTATCAATTTCTGCTTGTCGTTTTTCCCTGTACTGTAACAGTTCCACTCTTCTTTCACCAAAGTTGCGTTCCAATTCTTCAATAAAATTTAAAGCCTCTGGTGTTAAAACCTCATCGTACTGGGCTTTCAATGCCCCAACCACTTCAATACCTGTCGTTTGCGTCGACATGAACTTGATCACCTCTTTGTTATAATACAACAACTATTTATGTTTTGTATTATATAACACACTTTTCAAAAATGGAACTACTTTTCTGAATTTTTTTCAAAAATAGGTAAAATTTCCCCTGTTGCGATATAATCACCTTATAAAACGCCAGTGTACTCTGACCTTACTTGAATGTTGGGAGGGACTTTATGTTACTACAAGTGATGGAAATGGATGTTATTTTTGCAGAAGAAATATTGAGTTGGAAATACGAGGCGCCCTATGATTTTTATAATAATGAGTACAGTGTGGCGGCTGTGAGGGAATTGCTGAATCATTCCTATTTTGTGGTCGTAGACGATCTTGATGAGATATTCGGATATTTCTGCATGGGGGAATCGGCACAGGTACCGATTGGAAGTATATTTGGGGCCTACCCTGCTGGTTTTTTGGATATCGGGATTGGGATGAACCCCATATTTACGGGGCAAGGGCGAGGTCAGTTGTTTTTAACGTTTATTCTAAATCATATACAGAGTCAGGTCGGTACGGTATCACTCCGACTAACCGTGGTGGCATTTAATACCCGTGCTATTCATCTCTACGAAAAACATGGATTTGAGATGAAAAAGTCATTTAGGCATGGGGATGTTTTATTTATCACGATGGTTCGAGAGTAATTTGGTAAATTCATGGATTACGAATGCGTCTACATCGATGTTTGAGTTCTTTTTTCACAGAATTACCTAAGGAGAGACCCTCAAGTACATGGTATCGTTAGTAAATCAATCCCTCATATAGCCGCTGAAAATCTCCCTCACGATCGAGGCTGTGCAAAAAATCGTCACTAACGATAGCTGTTAACAAACTTCTTTTTAAAGCAGGGTCTGCAACTTCACCAATAATCCACTTCCTCTTCATAAAAAGAAACTCGAGGTATTCCGCGTACTTGTCATCAAACTCTCGTTCAAGCTGCGCACGAATCTTCTTGGAAAGCGTTGGGCTGGCACCGCCCGTTGAAACAGCAATCGACAAACGACCTCGATATACAACCGCTGGAAGGTGAAAATCGGATCCATCCGGGTCATCCACTATCATGACCAGTTGGTGAGGTTCCACAGATTCTTTTATCAATTGATTCACCCTACTATCATTTGTGGCCGCAAAAACCATAAACGCTCCCTTTAAATCGACATCACAAAACGGCCGTTGCAACCATTCAATTTTTCCAGCCTCGAAAAGCTCTTGTAATTTTTCCGTTGCTTTCGGGCTAATCATCACTATACGAGCCCCTGACACTAGTAGGCCGCTAACCTTCCGCTCAGCTACCTTTCCGCCGCCAACGACCACAACTTTTTTCCCTTCAAGCTGTATCATAATCGGATAATTTGAACTCATGCTCCACCTCCGTTGCCCGTTTTTCAATCAGCGGAATTAATTTTTCATCAAAGCCTATCGGTTCACAAAAAACAACATCCCCATCTAGTTCTTTCTCCATTTTGACGGTATATCCTCCTGAAAACAAGAAATAGGGGAGAATATAAATCTTCTGGTCCGCTAGTTTCCCTGCCACCCCTTGATAAAATGGCGGCGTTGTAACGAAGGCTGTGAGAACCTTACAAGCCATTTTCTCAGCTAAATTTGAAGCAAGTCTTTCAAATTCAATCGCTGCTTCAGTCACACGGCTCCCATGCCCCACCAACAGCACCGTCTCGTTCTCCAACCCGCCAAAGCCTGCCTCACCGAGCCTATCCACAAGAATGCTTACCAAAACATCCTCAACACCAAGCGGTTTTCCATATTGACAGACACTATCCGGATAGCGTTCCAACTCCGCGGGAATATCAACATTTGTATGAATTCCTGGCAATAAGAATACAGGGACAACTGTAATCTCACTTGCCCCCTGCCCGATACAGGTTTCAATTGCCTGCGTCACAGATGGCTCAGTATGTTCAAGGAAACCAAATGCCTGAATGACTGCCGGAGACCGCTGCATTACTTTTTGAATAAAGGCAATAAATTTTGCATTTGCAGCAGCCCGCCGGCTTCCGTGTGCGATATACAGAATGGCTTTCATCCCTTACACTTCCTTACATTGCTGACTTGCCAAAAAGTCAACTAGGGCATCCATTGTTGCTTTTTCTGGCATTCCGTGGGAAGGCAGTCCTGCAGCTTCCACTTCGGCCATTGTTTGTTTTCCCATACTGACAACTTGCAAATCTCTCAATAACTTGAGGGCATCGATGTCGCATTCTTGCAATGCATCAACAAACGGCCCAACAGAGGCGCTGCTAGGGAATACCAATGTATTCACATTTGCTTCCTCTAGCATTCTTTTAAAAATCGGCAGGAATTGACGATCCAACTCTTTCTTACTAGTAACTAAAAAGTCGGTCATTTCATAGCCTTTTTGCAAAATACTATCGTCACCAACAATTAGTAAGTTTCCAGTCTTCGTCATCTCCTCAGCAAGCTTCGCGGTAAATCCACGCTCATTTAGCGCTTTCACCGATTTTGTAGATGCTCCGTAAAAATCAGCACCTATTTTTCGGACATCGACGCCATTTTCAAAAACAGCCCTGAAAAATTCGCCAACACTCTCAGGTGAGGTAAATAGAATCCTGTCATACGATGACACCTTTGTTAGGTCAACTGGCAGTACGGTCTTTTTCCATTTCGGAAATTCGATAACATCAGCGCCTTGATCCATCAAATGCTGCGCCATTCCGCTTACGCTCTCACCTGTTCGGGCCAAGAGGATTTGCCGGCCATACAAGGGCTTATTCTCAAACCAGCTAATCTTTTCCCGAAGAGAAATCACTCCGCCGACAAGAATAATCGCAGGATTGGTGAACTTAGCCTTCAACACTTTCTCAGAGATATTTGCAAGTGTCCCTTGCAAGGTTTTTTGGCGGCCAAATGTCCCCCATTGGATTAAAATCACCGGTGTGGAGGCTGGCTTACCATTGCTTACAAGATTTTCGCAGATAAACGGTAAATTCCCCACTCCCATGTAAAAGGCAATCGTATCCACACCGCGGGCAAGCCCTGCCCAGTCGAGCAATGGTTTACCGTTCTGGGATTTGTCATGTGCGGTGACGACGGCAAAGGATTCAGCATGCTCCCTATGTGTCACAGGAATCCCGGCATAAAGGGGGGCTGCAATCCCCGATGAAATACCTGGAACAATCTCAAAAGGAATTTGGTATTGGGCAAGGGCGGCCGCTTCTTCCCCCACGCGGCCGAAAACGCCGGGATCGCCGCCTTTTAAACGGACGACTATTTTTCCTGCCATTGCCTTTTCCACCAACAGGTCATTAATATTCTCCTGCCGTAAAATATGGCGATCTGGCAATTTCCCGCAGTAAATCAACTCGCAATCCCTAGGGGCAAATTCCAATAGCTTTGGATTGGCAAGCCGATCATATAAAATGACCTCAGCTTGCTTAATGGCTTCCATTCCTTTAACAGTGATTAATCCAACGTCCCCTGGCCCTGCCCCAACTAAAAACACTTTTCCTGTTTTCATTATGCAGCCTTCCTTTCGTGTCGCCATGCCTAAGATAGTAGTTTTTAAGATTCGCTGATAAACATGCTTAATTCGCCGATAAAATATTTTCTGAGGTTCTTTTAAGTAAGGCTTTTTTCAAATTCTAAGAAAAACAGCTCCTATAATACGATAAAAATGATATCATCATTAATTTCCACTTGAAAAGCCCGCACTTGCCCCTCGTCTGGAGCCTGAACTGTACCATCAGCTAATGAAATCTTCCAATCATAGACTGGGCAGTAAACATAATGGCCGCTGACAAGCCCTTCGGAAAGGACGCCCCCTTTCGGATGTGGACTGTGATTTTCAAGTGCATAAACCTCGCCAGTTGTGACCTTAAATAGCGCAATTTCCATGTCATCAATTTTAATAGAATAGCCTGATCTTGCCTTTAAATTCGAATAATGTGCTACTGGAATCCGTGTTAAGGTTTTAATCATTTGGACTCACTCCCAACCGCTACGATGTGTTTAGTATAATATTTATCTTGAATTTCTTCACTTTGAATCGCTTCATTCCAAGGTTCGATATACTTTTTCAATGTTTGATCCATGCGTTCGTTTAACGCTTTACGCGTTTCTTCATCCGCCAGGACTTCTTTCACATGATCAAGACCCATGCGTTCCACCCATTTTGACGTACGCTCTAAATAATTCGCTGTTTCCCGGTAGTATTGGAGATAAGCTCCCGTCATCTCCATGACTTCTTCTTCCGTTTTCACCGTGAATAGTAAATCACCAGGACGAAGATCCACACCCCCGTTACCCGCAACGTAAATTTCCCAGCCGCCATCAATACCGACAAAGCCAATATCTTTGATTCCTGCTTCAGAGCAGTTTCGCGGACAAGCGGATACGCCCATTTTTACTTTATGCGGTGTATCAAGACGTTCAAATTTCTTTTCCAGCTCGATGCCAAGAGCCATGGAATCTTGGGTGCCATAGCGGCAGAATTGTGCACCAACGCATGTTTTAACGGTACGCAGTGTTTTTCCATAAGCATAACCTGACGGCATATCGAGTTCTTCCCACATAGACGGCAGATCTTCTTTTTTCACACCGAACAAGCCAATCCGCTGTCCACCGGTTAATTTTACTAACGGAACATTGTACTTTTCTGCGACTTCAGCAATTTTTTTCAAATCCGCAGCCGTTGTGACTCCGCCATACATTCTTGGTACTACCGAGTACGTTCCGTCTTTTTGAATATTGGCATGCATTTTTTCGTTAACCAACCGGGAATCACGGTCATCCTTGTATTCATCCATGTGAATCATGCCAAGGTAATAGTTGATGGCCGGACGGCATTTCGTGCAGCCTTCCTCATTGTTCCACTCAAGGACGTTCATGACCTCTTTTACACTTGTTAAGCCCTTGGCCTTGATTTCTGCCACCAATTCCTCTCGGCTAAGCGTAGTACAACCGCAAATACTCGTCTTTTGTGCCGCGGCAGCATCAAATTGGTCACCAAGTGTATGGGCAAGAATGCTGCTGACCATCGGTTTACAGCGGCCGCATGAACGTCCGGCGTTTGTGCAATGGCTGACTTGGTCAAGAGTTGTGAGGCCATGCGCCTTAATCGCTTCAACAATCGCCCCTTTTGTCACACCATTACAACCGCAAACCAGTTCATCATTCGGCATGGCGGCAATATCATCACTTGCCTCGCTTCCCATACATGCTGTTTGAAAAATGGATACCCCACTAATGTCTTCTTTTTTCGTTAACATCCGGAATAGCCGTGTGCTGTCCTTTGTGTCCCCATAAAGAACAATTCCAACAATCACATTATCTCTAGTTAACACCCGTTTATAGATTCCATCAAACTCGTTATAAACCATGATTGATTTGGTCGTGTCGTCTTCAAAAATTTCTCCGGCAGAGAAGAGGTCAACTCCTGCCACCTTTAGCTGTGTTCCGGTAATGGATCCTGCGTATGGATCTCCTGCTTGTCGGCATATTCGCTGTGCTAATACTTTTCCTTGTTCATATAACGGGGCCACCAAGCCATAAACAATTTCTCTGTGCTCAGCACATTCCCCTACCGCATATACATGCGGGGCACTCGTTTCCATAAAGTCATTGATCACAATACCGCGATTGACGTAGATGCCGCTATTTTTCGCGATAGCTGTATTGGATTTAATCCCAATCGCCATCACGACAAGGTCAGCACCAACTTCGGATCCGTCTTTAAAACGAAGGCCAGTGACGCGGTCATCTCCAAGTATCTCAACCGTTTCTTTTTCCATTAAGAAGTTCATACCTTGGGCTTCAAGTTCTGCTCTTAGTAGAGAAGAGGCAATTGGATCCAATTGTCGTTCCATTAGATGTGGCATTAAATGGACTACATCTACTGTCATACCAAGATTCAACAATCCTCTTGCAGCTTCAAGACCTAATAGCCCGCCACCAATGACCACAGCCTTTTTAAACTGCCGCGCTGACTTGATCATCATTTCACAATCTTGGATATCACGGAACCCGGTTACACCGATTTTGTCTGCACCCGGAATCGGCAGAATGAAAGAATTTGAGCCTGTCGCAATAATTAATTCATCATATTCGACTTCTCGCCCCTGATCACTGATAACACACTTGGCTTCCACATCAATTTTTACAATTGATTCCCTTGTATATAATTGAATTTGATTTTCTTTATACCAATCTAGCGAATTGATAATGATTTCATCAAAGTTTGTATCGCCCTGCAAGATGTTGGATAACTTGATTCGATTGTAGTTTGGATGTGGTTCTTGTCCAAAAATCGTTATCTCAAATTGTTCCGGTGCTAGTTTGAGGATTTCTTCAATCGTTCTAACCCCAGCCATTCCGTTTCCGATCATCACTACTTTTTTCATCATTTGGTCGCTCCCTATCTGTTCTGTTTAATTACGTTATTCACGATAATCTCTATATCTATATTGTAATTACCTGACCTCAAGAAAATTGTGAAGTTCATCACATTCCTACTTATAATTGTGAATCATTTCACATAATTGTCATAAAAAAAAGGGTGCCTGACACCCTTTCTACGTTATGCAGGTTGTTTATTCTTTTTAATAGCTATTTGTGATTTGACTAATCCATTGATTACAGGAACTAGAGCGCCAAAGATGGCGACGGGTATGATCTCCCACATTTCCAGTGGCGGTGTGATGAGTAGGTCATACTTATGGATGGCGAACAGAACAAGAAAGTACGTTACACTGCCAGTGAGACCTGCTATCCAGTTGGTTTTCCTAAACAAGAAATAGCAAAGCGGGATCAAGATTAGTGTGATTGGTACATAGGATGTTGGATATCCCACAGCTGCAAAAGTTGCTTTTCCAACAAATCGGAGCAAAATATAGAGAACTGCTGCCATTACTGGAATCGTAAAATCACGGCAAATTCGAACAATCAACACCGAAAGCAACGCTACCATCAACACCGAATAGATAGGATACACCCATTCCGGAATACCGCCAAAAATTTGCGATGCAGGATCCGAGATAAGCTCTAGGATTTCTTGAGAGGCAATCGATTTTCCGTGAATGTACTGATCATAAGAAATGGCCCCATTTTCCTGCTGCATGTTCGGGAACATCAAGCATTCGAGAAGAAACATCGCAAACCATGTATGCAGGGATTTCCAAGTTGGCCATACATCCTTCGTGTACAAGTAATAGCCACGCCAGACGCCAAATATCATGATACCCGTTCCAATATAATAAATAAAATGCGTCGGGCTCCATGTCGTTAAATCAATACCGTACGCAATATGATACGTAAAATCTAGTGGGATCCCGATTAAAAAGATAACATAACCAATCGTAATCAGATTTCTTGAAAACTGGTCCATGTATTGCGAGCGCCGCCATTCCTGAAGTAATAAGTAACCACCCAGGACAAAACCAAGTGTATTAACAATATGAGGAATCGAATATTCTTCAAACAAATACTTAAAGTGATACGAAGCATCCCATGCAGATCCTATAAATTTTAATAAAAAGGCAATCACCCATAAACGGTAATATTTCAAACTTTCATCTCCTCTCATTCCCCTACCCAAGAAGATCAAATGGATCTCCAAAAATAGCTATTAGGATATAATTGATAGCTAGGGCGAGTCCAAATACAATTCCAGCAATCCGAACTTTCCTTTGGGTAAATAATTTATACATAAAAATAATTCCAGAAGTAACCACAAAGATGTTAATCGTTACAAAAGTCCAAAGCAGATTTTCACTGTGCTCCACTGCTGTTACATGCATCAAATATAACGGTATCAACTGCTTAATTCCTCCAAAGTTCACTTTTTAAAAAACTACAGAACGACACGTCTTTAGTAAAGACGTATTTTTCCCCAATAGTGTTTCCACATTACAGAGTCTTTTCTATATTATCATTATTATTAAGATTGTTGACTAGTATATTTACATAAAATTCTTGCATTGGGTCAAATAGGTAATGTACAGTATATGGATGAACTATGATGTGAAGGGAGCAAACCCATGAAACATTTCATAATGGCCATTCTTTTATTATCCATTGTTTTATTATCTGCATGTAACTCAATAAAAGTCCCCAAGTCAACGATGGATCATAAAATGAGCGCGACGCCAACAAATGTCATACCAACAAAATCTGAATGGAAAATCGCGGAGCATCCACAAGCAAACGAAAACATTCCAATCTCCATTTTGATAAAAGATAAAACCAATCAACCCATCCATTCCTTCGAAACCATCCATGAGAAAAAGATGCATTTATTTATTGTAAGTAAGGATTTATCTTATTTTTCACATATCCACCCAAACTATAAAGGAAATGGGGAATTTACTCTTTCAACCACTTTTCCGGCAGGTAGCGACTATAAGATGATTGCTGATGTTACCCCAAAGGGTGGTGGGGATAGCAGTATTGAAAGCCATTGGCAGCATGTGGAGGGTGAAGCTGCACAGGAAGTGCCATTGGTTCCAGATCAGGAGCTAGTCAAAGTAGTGGATGGAAAAAAAGTGACCCTCTCATTTAGTCAACTGAAGGCGGGAGAAACGCTACATATGACCTATACGATCACGGATGCAGCAACAAATAATCCGATTAAAAATCTGCAGCCCTATTTAGGCGCCATGGGCCACACGGTTGCCATGAGTGCGGATGCTGAGAACTACTTACACATCCATCCGATGACGACCTCTGGAAATGGTCCAAAGGTCATCTTCATGACGATTTTTCCAAAATCAGGCGTTTATAAAGTTTGGGGACAATTTAAATACGAAGGTAAAGTCTTTACAGTTCCATTTGTTATCGATGTGCCAAATAAATAGACCAAAACCCCTTCTCCAATCGAGAAGGGGTTTTAAATAGTCGGATTCATACATTTATTGGAAATCGGTGCCTGACACCCTTCATGAACACCTATCCGCGTGGGATGGACAGTTAGAAGTGGAACTCCCTTCAGCTTACTAGCATAAAGGCTACACTTCTCCAGAAGGTTTGGCCATCGGTGTGTAGGCTGGCAGTGGTGAACCAAAATCAAGGGTACCGTCTGGTTTCCAGTTGATTTTTTGAACCCTTAGATTCCGGAGTCTTCCCAGCCGATGGTCTCCCTCAGCCTCCGAAAACGAAAATGCGTGGTAAACAAGCCAGTCCTCCGTTCCATCTGGGGATTGGGTAAAGCTATTATGGCCAGGGGAAAATACTCGGTTTTTTATACTTTTTGAGAAAACGGGTCCTGGATGCTTTATCCAAGAATCAGGATCAAGAAGGTTAGCCGTTTCACTTGCTGTAAGCATCCCTAAGCAATAGTCATCAGACCATGTTGCACTTGCAGAAAAAACGAGAAAAAGTTTACCGTTCCGTTTTAGACATATGGGTCCTTCATTTATTGCCATTCCACCTTGTTTCTCCCATTCATCCGTCGGAGCCGAAAGTAATATGTTTTCACCTATTAGTGTCAACGGGTTTTCCATTTTTGCGATGTATAATGCTGATCCATACTCAGGAAAATATCCATATCCTGAGTAAAGAAAATATAATACATTCTTATGCTGCAGGACGGTCCCATCTAAACCATGATGTTCGGTATTCACCGCACCCCTGAAATGCCACTTGCTCTGCAATGGATTCGGTGAAGGATTTTCAAGGACAAAGATACGCCGAGTTTCATCCCCACCACCATCATTTGCAGTAAAATAAATGAACCATTTTCCGTTAATATAGTGGATTTCAGGTGCCCAAATATTATGGCTATATGGACCTTCCGCTGGAGGAGACCATATTATCTTTTTCGCTGCTGTCGAAAACCCTGTTATGGTCGGGCTCCTCCAAATTGCGATATGATCAGACAAAGTAATAGTCAAATAATAGTAACCGTCTTCATGTTTATACATGTAAGGATCTGGGCCGCTTTCAAGCAGGGGATTCATAAACATTTCATTTCTTTGACCTGAAATGGTGTTGTGGGTTTGAGACTCCAATATTTGACCCTCCAAATCAAACCTATAACCAAAAGAAATGAGGGAAGTTTTATTTTCCTTTGGTTATAGACTATAGATTCTGTAATTGACTGCTTACTAACTTTGAAATTGATTTATTTTTAGCTAATGCTAAAATTCCTGCCGATAGAAACATCAAAGATCCTAAAAGGTCCATCACAAGATAGGAAGCTAACCCTACTAAAAGAAACCAGATAGGTTTCTTCACTTCTGCTTGATCGTCCTTCAATGTTTTCGCTAAGACAAAGTTTACCATTCCGAGAATAACAAATAGCATCCCAAAGGTAACCGAAAACATATACAAACTGCCAAATATAGATTGTGCAGCCTCCCATTTTGCTAGAGTGTTATACGAAGAATTTAATCCCTCATTTTTTATATACGATGCATAAACAAAAATAGTAAGGAGACCCGAGACTATTTGCCATATAGAACCGACCATCACTAATCGTCTTTCTAGTTTTCTATTCACCAGTAACCCCCCCAGGCAGAAATTGGTTTATTACCCTTTCACCCCAGATGACAGGGAGAGTGATTCCATAAAGTATTTTTGTGTGAATAAATAAAGGATAAATGTTGGAACAATGGCTACCAACGCTCCAGTTAAAGCATGGGCTACATCTAGTGCATACATCCCCTGAAGTAACTGTAATCCTGGTGTAATGGGCATTTTCTCCACGTCATTAAACACAATGGATGGCCATAGGAAGTCATTCCAAGAGGCTGTAAATGTAAACAATGCGACAACCGTCAATACAGGTCTTATTAGTGGTAAGATCAACTTAATAAATATTTGAAAATCGGAAGCACCATCCACTCTCGCCGATTCATCAAACTCCTTAGGAATGCCTTGCATAAATTGCCTTATAAGAAAAATATTAAATACGCCAGCTGCCCCTGGAACAATCGCCGCTAAATAATTATTTACCCAACCTAATGTATCAATAATTTTATAGAGTGGAATAAGATTTACGACTGCCGGGAACATCATCGTTGCCATTAAAAAGACAAAGATCGCATCTCTTCCCTTAAATTTCATTCTTGAATATCCATAGCCAGCTAATGAAACTATGACTAATACTAATATCGTTTGTGATACTGATATAATAAGCGAGTTCATAAACCATTTGGCGACTGGAGCACTTGTGTTACCAAAAAGGACATCCTGGTAATTACCAATAACCCAATTAATCGGTAAAATTGTAAAAGCATTTGTTTGAATATCGGCCTCGCTTTTGAAGGATGTGACCATTGTATAAAGGACAGGGACAATCCAGATAAACACCATTAATAGTAAAAAGACTAGAGCAACAATTTTTGAAATTCTTTTTTTCGCCAAGGAAAGCACCCCCTAATCACGTTGTCTTAAAAAGAAGAATTGGATGGCTGAAACAGCCATAATACATAAACCCAGGATTACAGCCATTGCTGCTCCAATACCGGCAATGGAAATTCCAGAACCAAACGCATTCTCTTGAATGTACATTAATAAAACGGTAGTGGAGCTTGTTGGTCCACCTTTTGTTAACATGAGTGGCTGCCCATATACATTAAATTGCGCGATGGTTGTAATGACAACCGTATATAATATTTGAGCTCTTATACTGGGTAACGTGATTCTAAAGAATCTTTGTATACTGTTTGCCCCATCCATAGCGGCAGCTTCATATAAATCTTTTGAAATACCGTTAAGAGCAGCCTGATAAATAATCATATTTGCACCGATTGTCCACCAAACAGTAACCGTTACTAAGGTAATCCAAGCGTATGGCTGGGTAGCAATCCAGTTCGTTTCTACATTAAGATAATGATTAAATGGCCCAAAAGAAACACTATAAAGCATGGAAAAAATAATCATGACCGCCGAAACAGAGAACAAAGTTGGCATGTAGAATAAGGCTTGAAAAAACTTCATCCCCTTCGGTTTCGTGTTAAGACCTGCAGCTAACAATAAAGGAACTATAATACAGGCAGGAACCGTAAACAACACAAACTTAAATGTATTTCCCAATCCGGTACGTAGTTGATCGTAAAAGGTAGAGTCCTGATTAACCAATATTTCTTTATAATTAGCAAATCCTACAAATTCGGGATCTCCTATTAGATCCCAGTTGGTAAATGAAATATAAATACCATATAACGTGGGAAAAAGAAAAAAAATAGCGAATAATATTAGATGTGGTCCGATGTAAAGATACGGAGATAGATTAAAACGGTTTTTATCCGAATGTTTTTCTATACCTGCAGACATAGTTAATTCCTTGTTCACTCCAGTATTTATCATAAATTTAATCTCCTATTCTTACGTTATCGAATAGAGAGAGAAATCCTTATACTCAATAAGGATTTCTCTATAATTCTACTAACACCTAATAGTAATAAAGTGAAACTGCTTTCAAGCCATTTTACTTTTTATTCGTTCCAATTTTATCATCAACCGCTTTCTGAGCCGCCTTTAGTCCCTTATCAATATCCAGCTTTCCATATATGGCATCGCCGACCAATTTATCCACTTCTTCGGCTACAAAACCATTGTACTTATAATCAAAGATTTTAAGTGTATTTTGCATATCAGGATTTTTTATTAAAAATGATTGTGGTAATTCTTGATATTCAGGATTATCTAATGTCGCTAATGCGGCAGGGTTTTGGCCAGCTTTCGCCCATGGAAGTGAGTTTTCTCTGACATAATCAAGGAAATCCATTATTCCCTTTGTCTTCTCTTCAGATCGATTTTTATCTTTGAACATCACGAATTGATGAGAGGACGTCCAGTTTACAATTTTATCAGGTGCAATCTGAGGAAAGCTTGTTAACCCCCACTTTAGGTTCTTCGCTTCATTTACACTATTTTGCATCCAAATTCCTTCTGGGTAAAAGATTGCCTTACCAGACTTGAATAACTGACCTGGGTCTTCTCCATCCTTGTTAGCAATTTTTCCATCCACTAACCCTTTTAATAGTTCTAATGCTTTCTTTGCTTCTGGCGTATTAAGAGTTGCTGCTTCACCGTCACTAGTTATATCTCCACCAAGTTGATTGTAAATCGATAAAAAGATTGGCCTCGTCCATGTTATACCAATACCAGTGATTTTATCCTTTTTAGACAATTCTCCAGCTGCCTTTATTTCATCAAAGGTAATCACATTATCATCGAGTGCATGTGGTGCATATTTTTCTAGTAAATCCTTATTGTAATACATGACGAAACTGTGTACATCCAATGGGACACTATATCTACTTCCATTAATATCACCAATGTTCCAGCCTGCTGGTACGTAGTTTTCAGCTTTAATTTCAGGATGGTCTGCCAATTTATCGTCATAAGTGGTTAAAAGGTCGTTCTCAACAAACTGTTTAATTCTCTCAGCATGGACAATTGTAAGATCAGGGATACCCTTTCCAGAGTTAACAACTGTTGGGATCTTTTTATACATATCATCTGCTTCAATGGATACATTCTTTATCTTGAATTTTGGATTTGTCTTGTTATATTCATTAACGATTTGTTTCATATTCTCGCCATCAGGCCCTGTAAACGGATTCCAATATACAATTTCATTTTTAGCTGAAGAAGAGCCCCCGGATCCTGAACTAGAAGAAC
Source organism: Bacillus sp. MM2020_4 (assembly GCF_011250555.1). Lineage (GTDB taxonomy): Bacteria > Bacillota > Bacilli > Bacillales > Cytobacillaceae > Neobacillus. The sequence goes on from NZ_JAANMZ010000043.1 coordinate 37,331, forward strand.
TGCATCCCGACAAAGCCATCATAACCACAAAAAGTATTGAGAACATGAATACTGATATTTTTCTCATTGGTTTTCCCCCTGATTTTTTATTATTAAACGGATACCCTAACAGCTTGAAGTTGTACCCCCTCCCAATTAAATACAGGTTAATGAATAGCAAGTACACTTTTAACTAAATAGTTTACTATATAAATCCCCTTGGCCGAACTTTTACAATTTTCAGACACACAGGATTATACCTAATTACCAATCTAGCCATTATTTATTGTTAATTGCCCTGATTTTGTTTACGTCTACCTTAGCTTCTCGATTTTCCTTTAATAAGCCGTTAACCTCTTGCTGCACATCGGTAATTTGTGTATAGCAAAATCCACTAATATATGGAGTATCTTTTATTGCTTGTGTCATGGATTCATAACGGTGTAAGAACTCTTCTTCACTCTTTACCTGATTACCATAGCCCCAGCCTTTTTCAGAATTGAAGGCAATACCGCCATATTCACTGATAATAATCGGTTGGCCTTTATATTTATAGCCCTGTGCCATCGCGTGTTTAAAGTTATTAAATGCTATCTCGTTTTGAACTACCTTTTCTTTATTGCTATATCGCTTTAAGAAATCATCACCATATTCTACATAATCGTGCAGGGAGATAATGTCTGAAATGGTATGCTCCCATCCATCGTTTACAATAACGGGTCTCATACTATCAATAGCCTTTGTAAGATGATAGATCCCCTCGGTAAACTTTTGTTGCTTTTGGTTTGTATAAATGTTTTTCACACCCCAAGATTCATTAAACGGGGTCCATGTAATGATGCATGGGTGATTATACTGTTGTTTAACAACTTCTATCCATTCCACTGTAAAATTCTGAACCGCCTCATCTGAAAACTCATAGGTTGCAGCCATTTCAGACCAAACAAGCAGACCTTTCTTATCAGCCCAATAAAGGAAACGCTGATCTTCCACTTTCATATGCTTCCTTACCCCGTTAAAGCCCATCTCCATTGTTCGATCAATATCCTCAATGATTGCTTCATCTGAAGGCGGTGTTAAATGCGACTCTTCCCAATAACCCTGATCTAAAATAAGTTTTTGATAGAGTGGAATATTATTCAATAATACATTCCCATTCTCAATTGAAATCTTTCTCATTCCAAAATAGGACTTTACGTTATCCACTACTTCACCATTCTTAAATAATGTAAATTCGACATCATATAAATTAGGAGTTTGTGGACTCCAATGGACAACCCGCCAATGATGAAATTCACTTGCAATATTCGTCTTGATTGCTTGATATGGACGATTTACCGTTTGCTCAAATGCTTTAATTGACTCTCCATTAAATGAAATAGTTGTTTTCAAAACTAATGATGGATCAATATTTCCTGCAACTTCATAGGCAAACTCCACTGATTCTGTATCTATATCAGGAGTGATCTTGACCGCTTGAACATGGTTGTCATTTAAAAACTCAAGCCAGACTGTTTGCCAAATTCCTGTTGTTTGAACATACCAGCATTCATAACTATCCTTTAACCATCTTTGTTTTCCTCTTGGTTGGAAGCAACTTTGACTATCTTCTATTTTCACAACCAAATTTAATTCATTTTTCTCATTTACATAATTCGTTATATCAAAAGAGAAAGCGATTTGCCCACCTTTTCTTTCCCCAACAAAAATGCCGTTCACCCATAGCTTTGTTATATAATCAGCTGCTTGGAAATGAAGGATTACATTCCTTTTTTCATACTCACTAGAAATCATTACGCTTTTTTGATACCAGACATTAGAACAAAATGCTTCTTCACCAATTCCACTGGCTTTTGTTTCATATGTAAAAGGAACCATAATCTTTTTATCAAAATTTGGTTCCTTGAACCACTTTTCCTTTTCACCTTGGTTCTCTCTATCAAACTTAAAATTCCATTCACCATTTAAATTCATCCAGTCTGCCCTTTCGAATTGAGGACGCGGATATTCACTTCTCGGAATGTTCTGTTCTGTCATTTAATATAACTCCCTTTTATAGCATTTATTAAAAAATTCAGTCATTGAAAGTGCTTACATTCATATCTTATAGTAAGTTTTATAG
>NZ_JAANMZ010000044.1 GCF_011250555.1 Bacillus sp. MM2020_4
TCACCCGTCCGCCGCTAACCAATGGGAGCAAGCTCCCAAAGATTCGCTCGACTTGCATGTATTAGGCACGCCGCCAGCGTTCGTCCTGAGCCAGGATCAAACTCTCCAAGAAAGTTGATTAGCTCATAAAATAAAACGTTGGCTTCATTTCATAAAAGAAATGAATCATTTATTGTTTGTTTACACGTCTTTGTTTGTTTAGTTTTCAAAGGACAATTTCACAGTCACTCGTAAGCGACTTAATAAATATATCACCTATGCTATTTAAAGTCAACACGTTTTTTGTTTTTCTACTATAATTATCTTAAAAACCTTTTGTGATCAAAATAAAAGAAGAAGCACACCAGGTATGCCTCTTCTTGGTCATTATTCTTCGGTCTCAGGAATGCTGCTATCTGGAGTTCCATCTACGTTGATTTCTTCTCCTTCTATCACTTCGTTTTCCTGAATTTCTTCTTCTTCTTCTTCTTTTTCAACCTTTGCAACAGTTGCGACAAATTCATTTTCGCTTTCTTTCATGCTAATCAGTTTGACACCTTGTGTGTTCCGGCCCATTTTTGAAATACCGGCGACATCAATCCGAATTAGAACACCACCAGTCGTAATGAGCATTAAATCTTCCTCACCAGTGACAGCTCTCATCGAAACAAGGTCTCCATTTTTCTCCGTTACATGGCATGTCTTTATTCCTTTACCGCCGCGTCCCTGAATGCGATATTCGGAGGCAGGTGTGCGTTTACCATAGCCATTCTTCGTTACAATTAAAACGTCACTTTCCTCTTCTAATACTTCCATGCCGACCACTTCATCATCATGGTCAAGTGTGATACCTTTAACCCCTGTTGCTGTTCGTCCCATTGACCTTACATCGGTCTCAGGGAAGTGAATCAACATACCTTTTTTCGTACCAATAATCATATGCTTGCTGCCATCAGTGAGACGGACTGAGATTAATTCATCATCCTCACGTAAACTCAACGCGATGAGACCATTATTCCGAATATTAGCAAACGAGGTTAACGGTGAACGTTTTGAAATACCCTGTTTGGTTGTAAAGAATAAGTACCAATCATCGACAAATTCTTCAACAGGTATAATAGCGTTAACCCATTCCCCTTTTTCAACTCCAAGGAGATTAATAATTGGGATTCCCTTCGCTGTACGGCTGTATTCTGGGATTTCATAGCCCTTTGCACGATAAACCTTCCCTTTATTCGTAAAGAAGAGAATCGTATCATGCGTCGATGTCGTGATTAAATGTTCGACGAAGTCATCCTCATTAGTCCCCATTCCTTGGATACCGCGGCCGCCGCGGCGTTGTGCCCGGTAAGTGGAAACTGGCAGACGCTTAATGTACCCATTATGGGTTAAAGAAATTACAATATTCTCCCGAGGGATTAAGTCTTCATCTTCGATATTTTCAATTCCGCCAGTAACGATTTCGGTACGGCGCTTATCATTAAAACGTTCTTTTATTTCTAGTAATTCTTCACGGATAATCTCAAGGATTTTCTCTTCATCAGCTAAAATTGCCTTTAATTCAGCAATTAGCTTCATGAGGTTTTGAAATTCATCCTCAATTTTCTCTCTTTCCAGTCCTGTTAAACGTTGCAAACGCATATCAAGAATGGCTTGTGCTTGTTTCTCAGATAGGCTAAACTGCGTCATTAAGCCTTCGCGGGCAATGTCTGTGGTCTGCGAGCTTCGAATAAGGGTAATGACAGCGTCTAAATTATCAAGAGCAATTCGCAAGCCCTCTAAAATATGGGCGCGTGCTTCCGCTTTCCGCAATTCAAACTCTGTTCTACGGCGAATGACTACTTGTTGATGATCTAAATAATGGACTAGACATTGTTTTAGATTCAATACCTTTGGATGGCCATTTACAAGTGCTAATGTGTTGACTCCGAAGCTGCTTTGCAGTGCCGTTTGTTTGTATAAGTTATTTAAAAGGACATTGGCATTCGCATCTTTACGAACCTCAATAACAATTCGCATTCCTTTACGATCTGACTCATCCCTTAGGTCTGTGATGCCCTCGATTTTCTTATCACGGGCTAATTCAGCAATCTTTTCAACTAATCTCGCCTTATTCACTTGATAAGGCAGTTCATTCACAATAATGACTTCTTTACCATTTGACTTTTGTTCAATTACTACTTTTGCACGAAGAGTAATCGATCCCCTGCCTGTTTCATATGCTTTGCGAATACCACTGCGGCCAAGGATTAGGCCTCCTGTTGGGAAGTCCGGGCCAGGAATAATTTCCATTAACTCCGGAATTGTAATCTCAGGGTCATGGGTAATAGCTAAAACTCCATCAATAACCTCGCCAAGCTGGTGCGGCGGAATATTTGTTGCCATTCCAACGGCAATGCCAGTTGTTCCGTTCACTAATAGATTAGGGAATCGTGCCGGCAAAACGACAGGTTCTCTTTCTTCGCCATCATAGTTGTCTTGATAATCAATTGTATCTTTGTTTAAATCCCTTAATAATTCCATTGAGATTTTTGACATTCTTGATTCTGTATAACGCATGGCTGCTGCAGAGTCACCATCTACAGAGCCAAAATTCCCATGACCATCTACAAGCATATACCTGTAGTTGAAATCCTGAGCCATCCGAACCATTGTTTCATACACTGCCGAATCACCGTGCGGGTGATATTTACCAATTACATCCCCAACGATACGGGCAGACTTTTTATAGGGTTTATCCGCATGAATTCCAAGGTCATGCATAGCGTATAAAATACGGCGATGAACCGGTTTTAGGCCATCACGAACATCTGGAAGGGCACGGGAAACGATAACACTCATCGCATAGTCAAGAAACGATGAACGCATCTCTTGGCTGATATTAATCTCTTTTATTTGAGAATTAGGTGTTTCAGACATTCTGACTACCTCCCTCCGAAAAGTTTTATATATCTAAATTCTTAACATATTGTGCATTTTCCTCAATGAAGTTTCGGCGTGGTTCTACCTTTTCCCCCATTAGCATATCAAAGGTTTCATCTGCTTCAATTGCATCTTCAAGGCTAACTTGAAGCATCGTTCTTCTCTCGGGATCCATTGTTGTCTCCCATAATTGTTCAGGATTCATCTCGCCTAAACCTTTATATCGTTGAATATTGGGCTTTGGTGCTGCTGGTAGTTCTGCAAATATCCGGTCAAGATCTTTATCATTATAGGCATACTCAATCCGTTTTCCTTGCTGGACTTTATAGAGCGGCGGCTGAGCAATATAAATATAACCGGCTTCTAAGATTTTTCTCATAAAACGGTAAAAGAACGTCAAAAGAAGCGTCCGAATGTGAGCACCATCAACATCGGCATCAGTCATAATGACAATTTTATGATAGCGTGCTTTAGAAATATCAAAATCTTCTCCGATTCCCGTTCCAATTGCTGTAATCATTGCCCTTACTTCGTTGTTAGAAAGAATCCGATCCAGACGAGCCTTTTCTACATTAAGGATTTTTCCACGAAGAGGTAAAATGGCTTGGAAATGGCGATCACGTCCTTGCTTCGCAGAGCCACCGGCAGAATCTCCCTCAACGATATACATTTCGCTTTCTGCGGGATCCTTTGAGGAACAGTCAGCTAATTTCCCAGGTAAACTCGAAACCTCTAACGCACTTTTCCGGCGTGTCAGTTCCCTAGCCTTTTTAGCTGCAAGTCTTGCCCGCGCGGCCATTAAACCCTTTTCTACGATTTTCCTGGCAACTGTAGGGTTTTCTAACAAAAATTTATCGAATGTACTGGCAAAAACGGTATCCGTAATCGCTCTGACTTCGGAATTACCTAGTTTCGTCTTTGTTTGTCCTTCGAATTGCGGGTCAGGGTGCTTGATCGAGACAATTGCCGTAATTCCTTCACGAACGTCTTCCCCAGATAAGTTTGTATCATTTTCCTTGATCAGACCATTCTTCCGGGCATAATCGTTTATAACCCTCGTTAAAGCAGTTTTAAAGCCTGATTCGTGTGTACCGCCTTCATAGGTATGGATATTATTTGCGAAAGAGTAAATGTTATCTGTGTAGCCCTCATTATATTGAAGAGCCACTTCAACACTAATACCGTCCTTTTCACCCTCCATGTAAATTGGTTCATCATGAATCACTTCTTTTGTGCGATTTAGATGCTCTACATAGGATTTAATACCGCCCTCATAGTGGTATTCATTTCGTTTATTTTCAACCCGCTTATCTTCAATCGTGATTTTAAGGCCACGGTTAAGAAAGGCCAGTTCACGGATACGTGTAGCGAGGATGTCATATTCGTATTCCAATGTTTCTGTAAAAATATCGCCATCCGGTTTAAAATGCGTAATTGTACCTGTGTGGTCTGTCGTTCCAATGACTTCTAGTTCTTTCACAACGGCGCCACGTTCAAATTTAATATAGTGGACCTTACCATCACGGTGGACATAAACCTCAAGCTCTGTGGATAAGGCATTCACAACAGAGGCACCTACGCCATGAAGTCCGCCGGAAACCTTATAGCCCCCGCCGCCAAATTTCCCGCCGGCATGAAGAACTGTCATGATGACTTCAACAGCTGGTCTGCCCATCTTTTCTTGAATATCAACCGGAATTCCCCGGCCATTATCTATTACAGTGATACTGTTATCCTTCTCAATGATGACATTAATTTCGTCACAATGGCCAGCGAGCGCCTCGTCAATACTGTTATCAACAATCTCCCAAACAAGGTGATGGAGCCCTTTACCGCTTGTCGAGCCAATATACATACCAGGTCGTTTTCGAACTGCCTCAAGTCCTTCGAGAACCTGAATTTGATCCGCACCGTATGATTCTTCTACTACTGCCTTTTGTTCCATAGTCATCCATGTTCACCGCACCTTCTGATAAAAAATAGCTCAATATTTTAGTTTTAAAAAGTATTATATAAATTCGTGTATATTCATTTGGTTTGAACGTTTTTTTAATGTTCCAGAAGCAATAGGGGATAAGTAAATTTTGTCATATGTAATAATGACTGATTTAAAGGGGTTTTTGGACAAGTTAATTAATCTGTCTTTATGGTGCGTTAAGAATTCTTCAATCAACGGAGAATGATTCGCACTCTCTTTGTCTAGTATTGAAATAATATCCTTCGCCCTTATATTAAGATCTTCCCCGATGTGAATATACATGGTTCACCTCAATTAACCTTGTTCATAGTACCGGAATCGACAAAAAACGTCGCTGCTTCCTTCAGGGTTTGATGGTCAATCCCCTCCACGCTTGTGGTAGTGACAAACGTTTGAACTTTCCCTTGTATGGTATTGAGTAAATGGGATTGTCGGTAATCATCCAATTCTGATAAAACATCATCAAGAAGTAAAATGGGATACTCGCCAATTTCATTATAAATCAATTCAATCTCAGCAAGCTTGACTGAAAGGGCAGTGGTACGCTGCTGTCCCTGTGAACCAAAGGTTTGAACATCCCTGCCGTTGACAAAAAACAATAAGTCATCACGATGGGGGCCGAACAAGGTTGTGCCACGTTCAATTTCCCTCGTTCTGACCTTGGTAAACTTTTCTTCAAAGCTTGCTATCATCTTCGACAAATCTTGTTCTTCTAATACCTCTACAGATGGTTTATAGGTGATTTCAAGCGTTTCTAAACCCCTAGATATCCCTTGATGAATCGGTATGGCCCATTTCTCAAGCAACTGAAGGAATTCAAAACGTTTTTTGACAATTTTCACGGCCATCTGAATAAACTGCTCCGTTAAAACCTCAAGCATCGTTTGATCCGTTTGTTTTTTTATCTGCAGCATTTTTAAATAATGATTACGTTGTTGCAGTATTTTTTGATATTGGCTCATATCATGTAAATAAACGGGCGATACCTGCCCGATTTCCATATCGATAAAACGTCTGCGCACCTGTGGGCTTCCCTTCACAATGTTAAGGTCCTCCGGGGCAAACATGACCACGTTCATATTTCCAACATATTGACTCAATTTTTGCTGTTCAATATGATTACATTTTGCTCGTTTTCCCTTTTTTGAAATGACTAATTCCAAGGGCAAGGAGCTATGCTGTTTTTGAACCCTGCCTTCTATTTTAGCATACTCATGGTCCCAGCGTATAAGTTCTTTATCATTAGAAGTTCGATGCGATTTAGCCAAGGCCAAAACGTAAATAGACTCCATAATATTCGTTTTCCCTTGGGCATTTTCGCCTAAGATAACATTCACTTTATTTTCAAATTGGACGAATAGCTCTTCGTAATTTCGGTAATTTTTCAATGCTAACTTTTCAATATACATAGCAACATATCCTTTAGCTAGTCGGTTATCATAAATTCCCCGAAGCCAGCAATTTGGATTTTGTCACCGGCACGAAGTTTTCTTCCTCTTCTTTGGTCCTGCTCACCATTAATAAAAATGGCATGTTCGCTTAAAAACCATTTGGCCATCCCACCTGTTTGAATCACGTCAGCCAGTTTTAAAAATTGACCTAATGTAATAAATTCAGTGTCTAGCTTTACTTTCTCAGGCACAATCGTCACCCTCATTTCTAAAAATGGTCCCAATACTTTATTTTACTAAAAAAAGCAGTAAGTTACAAAGAAAACCGGTAAGAATTATTAAAACATCGAAAAAACCGCCAAAAGAATGGCGGCGTATTTAAGTGGATTACTATTTAATAAGTTCTTACTGGCAATATTAACTGTAAAATAGTTTCATCATGCAGGGGACGTAGTAAGAATGGACGCATCGCGCCAGTAAAACTCACTTTAATATCTGTCCCTTCCAGCGCCTTTAGGGCATCCATCATATATTTCGCACTAAAGGATATCTTTACATCTTCTCCATCAATCGAACTACTTTGTATTTCCTCTACTACCTTTCCAATCTCAGGTGTATTGGAGGAAATTTCAATGACCCCACCCTCAATGATGGAAAATTTAACAACATTATTGCGCCCTTCCCGCGCCAGCAAGGAAGCACGGTCGATAGCTTGGAGGAATTCCTTCGTATTGACAGTTACATCGGTTTTACTTTCATTTGGAATTAATTTAGATGTATCAGGATAATTTCCCTCTAACAATCTTGAGAAAAATAATAAATGCTTTGCTTTAAATAAAATTTGATTTTCCGTGATCACAATATCAATTAATTCATTGGAATCATCAATAATTTTATTTAACTCATTCAAGCTTTTTCCTGGAATAACAACATTGTACATTTCGTTATTTTCCGTTTCAATTTTGGCCTTCCTTAGTGCAAGCCGATGGCTATCTGTTGCAATACAGGTTAGCTCCCCGTTCTCAATCTTCCAGTTTACACCTGTCAAGATCGGGCGTGTTTCTGAGGTGGACACTGCGAAATGTGTTTGACGAATCATTGCTTTTAATAGATCTGTTGCAATGTGAAATTTATTATTTTCCTCTATTTGCGGCAGGTGAGGGTACTCCTCGGCATCAAGGCCATTTAAATTAAACTCTGATTTCCCAGAGCGAATGACGGTTTGAAGAGAACCGAGAACTTCCATTTCAACCGAATCAGTAGGGAGCTTTTTGACAATTTCGCTGAAAAACTTCGCTTGCAGGACAATTGCTCCCGGTTGCTTGATTTCAACAATCTCATCTCCTGCTTCCTCCATTGGAATAAACGATTCAATGGAAATATCAGAGTCGCTTCCGGTTAAGGTAACTCCCTCTGCACTGGCAACAATTTTGATCCCCGTTAAGATAGGTATCGTTGTTCTTGATGTAATGGCCTTCATAACATCGTTCACACCTTGAACAAGACGATCGCGTTGAATGATAAATTTCATCGCATTATTTCCTCCCTTTGATGCATATTTTTTTAGCAGTAACATATAATATTATTTTTTAAAAAAATAGTAGAAGTACTAGTAGGGCCTGTTAGTATGTGGATAACCCTGATTTTCAATAGAAACACAGCCTATCCACATGTGGACAGACTGTGTACAGAATGGTAGAAGTTATTCACAATTTTAACATCAAAAAGGTGGTGTGAGCAGAGCTAAACCTGCCATTACAAATAGATAATCTTATCCATAGCCATTAAACGTGCAATGGCTAGACAAATGCGGCGCTCCGCCCCTTTTCCTTAAACCTTTAATATTTCATGCAGTTCCTTCATCTGCTTTTGCAGGGTTGAATCAGTTTGCAGCAGTTTAGAAATCTTTTCATGTGCATGAATAACGGTTGTATGATCACGTCCACCGAACTCCTCACCTATTTTGGGCAAAGAATAGTCGGTTAATTCACGTGATAAATACATCGCAATTTGCCGCGGAAAGGCAACCGATTTTGTCCGCTTTTTGGCCTTGAAGTCCTCAAGCTTAATACTAAAATGTTCCCCGACAGTCTTTTGAATTTCTAAGATCGTAATAACTTTTGGCTTTGAACTTGGAATAATATCCTTCAAGGCCTCAGCAGCAAGATCTGCATTAATATCTTTATTAATTAACGAAGAGTAGGCGACCACGCGGATCAACGCACCTTCAAGTTCACGAATGTTCGAATCAATTTGGTTAGCAATATAAAGCATTACCTCATTCGGTATATCTAACCCTTCCGCCTTGGCCTTTTTGCGGAGGATCGCGATTCTTGTTTCTAAATCTGGCGGGGTAATATCAGTAATTAGTCCCCATTCAAAGCGTGACCTGAGCCTGTCTTCCAGTGTAGGAATTTCCCGTGGAGGTCGGTCACTAGAGATAATAATTTGTTTGCTTTCTTCATGAAGTGCATTAAAAGTATGAAAAAATTCCTCTTGAGTTGATTCTTTTCCAGCTAAAAACTGAATATCATCAATGAGTAGGATATCGACATTTCGATATTTATTGCGGAAATTCTCCGCCTTGTTGTCACGAATTGAGTTAATAAACTCATTGGTAAATTTTTCAGATGATAAATAGACAACTTTTGCCCCTGGGTTATGATCCAAAACATAATGGCCGATGGCGTGCATTAAGTGAGTCTTCCCCAATCCTACACCACCGTATATAAATAAAGGATTGTAAGCTTTAGCCGGTGCTTCCGCTACTGCAAGTGATGCAGCATGGGCAAATCGGTTGCCTGAACCAATAACGAACGTATCAAATGTATACTTTTGATTTAGGATACCTTGCGGGAAATCCCCGTGGTCATCATCTTTTTTTATCCTTTTGGGCGGCAGCTGCAGCTCATTTTCGGCTTCTTTTTGATTTTGCGGAATAATAAATTTTACAGATAGCTCTTCCCCGGTGATTTCATATAGAATCCCGGAGATTAACTGAGAATAACGTTCTTCCAGCCAATCACGTGCAAATTCATTCGGTGCCGTGATCACAAGCAGGTCGCCTTGAAGGGAGTGGGCTTTTGTGGATTTAAGCCATGTATCAAAGCTAGGCTTACTTATCTTTTTCTCAATATTGGCTAGCGCTGCATTCCAAAGATCCGCAATATTTTCCAACTACTATCCCTCCTTTTTGTTCGTTTGGACAAATTATTTATCTAAACTAGCACTCGCATTATTTATTGTCTAACCCCAAAAAAATGTTGTCTTCATGAAGTAGTCTCTGCAATTAGATTACCTATTCGACTTAAGTTCCGTGAAAAAATAAGATTTATACTACCAGTACAACCTATTAATTTATAAATATACGAAACAGTGGTTGTGGAAAACATATAATAAGGAAATAATGTGGAGTTTCGACAATATCCACCTCTTGTGGACAAGTTTCTACAGTGTCCTTGAATAAACTATCCACACGTTATCCACAAATTGTGGATAACGTATTATTCGGGATGTAGTTATTAAGAGTGAAAACACAAATATAATATCAAATAATTGCTTAATACGCAATGCCTTTTAATCGTTTATCCACAACAACAGCATTGTGTGTATAGTAATTGTCCACAGGTAAATAACTTGTGCAAAACCTGTCAATATCTTGTGTGGATAATAGAAAAAGTGTCGAATTTTTATCCACAGATAGAAAAGCGCAAGTGCCCTGGTCAGCGGCGTATGGCCTGGAGCTAGACAATTCTCAAAGTTGAAGGTTATTTATAGAATTTCTGGAAATGCCCTAAATCATGTTCGAAAAAAATTGGAAAAGGAAACAATATGAGAAGAGGAGTTGACAATATTATACTCACGTCTTTATAATAGTTAAGACTGTCTGATTAAATTTAAACAGCTATTCCTCAGGGAGGTGTCATATAATGAAAAGAACATATCAACCAAATAAACGTAAACACAGTAAAGTTCACGGTTTCCGCAGTCGTATGAGCTCAGCAAACGGACGTAAGGTCCTAGCTCGTCGTCGTCTAAAGGGAAGAAAAGTATTATCAGCATAGACCACTGAAGCGTCAGTGGTCTTTTTTGTAAGAAAAGCGGAAGGCACCCGCCTATCGGCGTATGGACTGGAGCGCTTCGACTGAGATAAAGGAAACACGGAGAGCGCAAGCGCATCCGTGCTTGACTTATCGTAGGGAGAAGCGCGAAGTACACTAGCCGATGGTGCCTGTAGCTGGACAATTCTCAAAGTCACAAACAAAGTTTAAAGGAGTTTTTTTATGAAAAAAGAATTCCGAATTAAAAAGAATAAAGAATTCCAGGTTGCCTTTCAGAAGGGTCAATCATTCGCCAATCGCCAATTTGTGGTCTATTCATTGAAAAAAGAGGGACAAGGCTTTTTTCGGATAGGTCTGTCTGTGAGCAAAAAGATTGGGAATGCTGTTACCAGAAATAGAATTAAGCGCTATGTGCGTCAATCTATTCATGAATTGCATGATCAGGTCTTACAGGAGAATGATTACGTGATTATCGCAAGGAAGCCGACGGCGGAGATGGACTTTTTCGAGGTGAAAAAGAGTTTAACTCATGTCCTTAAGGTTGGAAAAGTACTAAAGAGAAACTAACTTTGCTAAATTAGTCATTATATAGCTGTTGTCGTGAAGACAATTGATTGGAAAAAGTGATAAACTAATTTTTAGATAATGTAAAAGGAAATTACTACATAAGGTTTAGATCCGCACTTTTTATTCTACATTTGGTAAGGGGGAATAAGTGGTTGAAGAAACGAATATTACTTTCGTTCGGCCTGCTTTCTGTGTTCTTGTTTTTAACAGGATGCAGTGAAATTAAGAAGCCGATTACTGCTGAAAGTACAGGTCTTTGGAATGAATACATCGTGTATCCGTTATCATGGGTGATTAAAGAGGGAGCAACTATCCTCTGGGGAAGCTATGGCTTAGCGCTGATTGTTGTAACTATTTTAATTCGATTGGCAATTTTGCCATTGATGATCAAGCAAACAAGAAGCTCAAAGGCCATGCAGGCGCTTCAGCCTGAAATGAAGGCACTTCGTGAGAAATATAGTTCAAAAGATCAAAAGACGCAACAAAAACTGCAGCAGGAAACAATGGCACTGTTTTCAAAGCATGGTGTCAATCCAATGGCAGGCTGTTTTCCGTTAATTGTGCAAATGCCAATTTTAATTGGTTTTTATCATGCTATTTCTAGAACAAGGGAAATTGCTCAGGATAGTTTCTTATGGTTTGACTTGGGCGAAAAGGATCCATATTTTATTTTGCCGATTATTGCCGGGGTCACAACCTTTATTCAGCAAAAGATGATGATGGCTGGCCAGCAGCAAAATCCGCAAATGGCGATGATGACCTGGATAATGCCGATTATGATTATGTTCTTTGCGTTTAGTTTCCCTGCAGCCCTTTCATTATACTGGGTTGTTGGTAATATTTTTATGATTGTGCAAACCTATTTTATTAAAGGACCGGATTTAAAGGCGAATGCTACCGGTAATGTGGGAGGAGCAAAAAAGTGAAACAGGTAACTGCTACAGGACAAACTGTCGAAGAAGCAGTAGAATCAGCTTTAGCTCAATTAAAAACCACCAAAGACCGCACAGATGTTGATATTATTGATGAAGGCAAAAAGGGGATTTTCGGAATTTTCGGTTCCCGTCCGGCTGTTGTAAAAGTAACGATGATCATCGATCCTATTGAGGAAGCAAAGAAATTTCTTATTCAAGTAAGTGAACAAATGGGTGCACCGGCAGAGATAGAGATTAAACGGGACGGCAAACAGGTTCACTTTGTGATGACAGGGGAAAAAATCGCTCTCTTAATTGGTAAACGGGGTCAAACACTTAATTCACTGCAATATTTGACCCAATTGGTGATTAATCGCTTTGCAACCCACTATTTAAATGTGATTTTGGATGCAGAGGATTACCGGAACAGACGAAGTGAAACGTTAATTCAATTAGCACATCGATTAGCCGGAAAGGCTGTCAAGTCTGGAAAAGATGTAGCATTGGAACCGATGCCTTCCTATGAGCGAAAAGTCATTCATACCGCTTTATCCGAAAATAAACGCGTCAAAACGTTTTCTGATGGAACTGAACCGCATCGTTTTATAGTCATTACACCGGTTAAAAGAGTATAGTGAAACAGCATCCTATCTGATGATAGGGTGTTTTTTTTATCTTATTTATGATTGTTGATAACTTTTAGGTTGAGATTTCACACTTTATTGTTATTCACATGTGGATAAGTTAAAATAAAAAATAGACATTTTACCCTGTGGATAGAAGTAAGATGCTTTTTTATCAGAAATTCATGTGATATTCTATTATTTTGGAGAAAAATCTTATTTTTGATATAGATGGAGTTTTTAGTTGTGAGGTGAAGAAGATGGAATTTGATACAATTGCGGCGATTTCGACTCCAATGGGAGAGGGAGCCATTGCGATTGTTCGTTTGAGTGGCGATGAGGCCATTCAAATTGCAGACAAGCTTTTTAAGAGTATCGGTGGAAAAAGGCTTACGGATGTAGCCAGTCATACGATTCACTATGGACACCTCCTCGATGCGAAAAGCGGTGTAGTGGTAGAAGAAGTAATGGTTTCAGTTATGAAGGGGCCTAAGACGTTTACCAAAGAGGATGTAGTGGAAATTAACTGCCACGGCGGAATTGTTTCCGTGAACCGCGTGCTCCAGCATGTGTTAAAAAATGGGGCAAGACTAGCAGAGCCTGGTGAGTTTACGAAACGGGCCTTTTTAAATGGCCGGATTGATTTATCACAAGCTGAAGCAGTCATGGATTTAATCAGGGCAAAGACTGATCGGGCAATGAACCTGGCGCTTGGCCAAATGGAAGGCCGTCTATCAAAGCTTGTACGCAGGCTGCGGCAAGAAATCTTAGAGGTCCTTGCCCATGTTGAAGTGAATATTGATTATCCTGAATACGATGATGTCGAAGAAATGACCCATAAGATGCTGTTAGAAAAGGCTCATTTTGTGCATGAAGAAATAAAGAAACTGCTGCAAACCTCTGAGCAAGGGAAAATTTTACGAGAAGGGCTATCGACCGCCATTGTTGGACGGCCAAATGTCGGCAAGTCCTCGTTATTAAATAGTCTTGTCCATGAAAATAAGGCCATTGTTACCGATATTCCTGGGACAACACGTGACGTGATTGAGGAATATGTCAATGTCCGCGGGGTGCCGCTCAGACTGCTAGACACGGCAGGGATTAGGGAAACAGAGGATATTGTCGAACGCATCGGAGTGGAACGTTCTCGTCAAGTGTTGAATGAGGCTGATTTAATTTTACTTGTGTTGAATTACGCCGACAAGCTGACCGCTGAGGATGAGAGCCTTTTTGAGGTTGTCAAAGGGATGGATGTCATCGTCATCGTCAATAAAACGGATCTGACGCAGCAAATTGATATGGAGCGGGTCAGAGAATTGGCGAAAGAGCATAGCTTGGTTACCACCTCATTATTGGAAGATCGCGGTATCGATGAGCTGGAAGATGCAATTGCCTCGTTATTTTTTGCAGGATCCATTGATGCTGGTGATTTAACATATGTATCCAATAGCCGTCACATTTCGTTATTAAACATGAGTCTACAGACGATTGAGGATGCAATTGAAGGGGTGGAAATGGGGACTCCGATTGACATCGTGCAAATCGATTTAACCAGGACATGGGAATTGCTGGGGGAAATCATCGGTGACAGCGTCCATGAGAGCCTAATCGATCAGTTATTTTCACAGTTCTGTTTAGGAAAATAAAAAAGCGGGTTTTTCCCGGCACAAGAGCGGATAAGATAGAAAAATAGGGGTTATTAGAGCCCTTCATGCTTAAAGTAGTGAGGAACGGGTTTTCAATAGGGCATATTGGGGCCCAATCGGTCTTGAAAAATAGGAAAAAGGTATCCAATGGGGCATATTGGAGCCCATTCCGCCTTGGTAAATAAAAAAAGAGTATCCAATAGGGCATATTGGAGCCCAAACGATCTTGGAGAATAGAAAAAAGGTATCCAATAGGGCTTATTGAAACCTTAAAATAGACCAGAAGAAGTAACGTTTCCGTCTTGATACGGAAAAGGAGGAAATACCATGCAATACGAAGCAGGTAGTTATGACGTCATTGTCGTTGGAGCAGGACATGCCGGATGTGAAGCGGGCCTTGCGGCGGCAAGACTTGGCGCAAAAACATTAATGATCACAATAAACTTAGATATGGTAGCTTTTATGCCTTGTAACCCTTCCGTGGGCGGCCCGGCAAAAGGGATCGTCGTACGTGAAATTGATGCCCTCGGTGGTGAAATGGCAAAGAATATTGATAAAACCTATATCCAAATGAGGATGCTGAACACTGGAAAGGGTCCAGCTGTCCGTGCCTTACGGGCCCAGGCCGATAAATTTGCCTATCAGCATGAAATGAAAAAGACTTTAGAAGAAGAACCAAACCTAACATTGCTCCAAGGGATGGTCGAGCAATTAATTGTGGAAGATGGAGTGGTTCAAGGGGTGATTGCGAAAACCGGCGCTATCTATCGCGCTAAAACGGTAGTCGTCACAACGGGAACTTACTTGCGCGGGGAAATTATCCTTGGCGAATTGAAATACTCAAGCGGCCCGAATAATCAGCAGCCATCGATTAGGCTGTCTGAACATTTAGAGGAACTTGGATTCGAACTGGTCCGTTTTAAAACAGGTACACCGCCAAGAGTAAATGGCAATACCATTGATTACAGTAAAACAGAAATTCAGCCTGGTGATGAAGAACCTAGAGCATTTTCGTATGAAACAACGAAATATATTACCGATCAGCTGCCATGCTGGCTCACCTATACAAATGACCGAACACATTCGTTAATTGATGCCAATTTGCATCGCTCGCCGATGTTTTCTGGCATGATCAAAGGAACAGGCCCAAGGTACTGTCCATCGATTGAAGATAAAGTTGTCCGTTTCAATGACAAGCCGCGCCATCAAATCTTCCTTGAACCGGAAGGCAGAAATACGAAGGAAGTCTATGTACAGGGACTTTCCACCAGCCTGCCTGAAGATGTCCAGCATCAAATTATTAGAACCGTTCCTGGACTGGAAAATGCCCAAATGATGCGGGCCGGTTATGCGATCGAATATGATGCGATTGTACCGACACAATTATGGCCGACTTTAGAAACAAAGGTTGTTAAAAATTTATACACTGCGGGCCAAATTAATGGAACGTCCGGGTATGAAGAAGCTGCGGGTCAAGGGTTAATGGCCGGGATCAATGCCGGACTAAACGCGCTTGACCGTGAGCAATTAGTCCTTGGACGCTCTGATGCTTATATTGGCGTGCTCATTGATGATTTAATTACAAAAGGGACAAACGAGCCCTATCGATTGTTAACCTCAAGAGCAGAATATCGCCTTCTATTGCGTCATGATAATGCCGATTTACGGTTAACTGATATGGGACATGAAATTGGCCTGATTCGTGATGATCGCTATGAAGCATTCTTGGCAAAAAGGGAAGCAATCGAAGCAGAGAGGGAAAGATTGCACTCCATTATTCTAAAGCCATCTGCTGAAGTACAGGAATTAATTCGCAGCATTGGCGGTAGTGAATTGAAAGATGGGATCCGTGCATCCGATTTACTGAAAAGACCGGAAATGACATATGAATTGCTTGAAAGTCTGACTAAGAGTGAACTTGCTTTGGATCACGATGTGAAAGAACAAGTGGAAATCCAAATTAAGTACGAGGGGTATATTGAAAAGTCACTGCAGCAAGTAGAGCGTCTGAAAAAGATGGAGGATAAGAAAGTCCCTGACAATATTGATTATGATGCCATTAATGGATTAGCTACAGAAGCGAAACAAAAGCTCAAAAAGATTAAACCGCTCTCCATTGCCCAAGCATCCCGGATTTCCGGTGTCAATCCTGCAGATATTTCGATCCTGCTTGTGTATTTAGAACAAGGCCGGGTAGCGAGAGTATCCAATGAATAATCGAGTGAGGAAGTTTTAATAGATGAATATCGAACAATTTCAATCCAGTCTTCAGGAAAAGGGAATTTCCCTAAGTGATAAGCAGCTCGACCAGTTTGAAACCTATTTTTCAACATTGGTCGAGTGGAATGAAAAAATGAATTTAACAGCGATCACGGAAAAAACAGATGTATATTTAAAACATTTTTACGACTCTATTACCGCTTCATTTTATTTTGATTTTACCAAGCCGTTTCATCTTTGTGATGTTGGGGCAGGTGCGGGCTTTCCGAGTATACCGTTAAAAATAGTCTACCCACATATCCAAGTGACAATCGTTGATTCATTAAACAAGCGAATTTCATTTTTGAATCATCTTGCTACCGTATTAGAGTTGGAAAATGTCCATTTTGTCCATGACCGTGCTGAGACGTTTGGCGTCAATCCTGCTTACCGGGAAAACTTTGATGTTGTAACAGCAAGAGCGGTGGCTAGAATGTCTGTTTTAAGTGAGTTTTGTTTACCACTTGCAAAAGTAGGGGGACATTTTATTGCGATGAAGGCCTTGCATGCGAATGATGAATTGGAAATGGGCCAAAAGGCGATTACAACACTTGGCGGTAAAGTAGAAAAGGTATACACATTTACCTTGCCAATGGAAGATAGTGAACGGAATATTTTAATTATAAAAAAAGAAAAACAGACGCCAAGGAAATACCCGCGAAAGCCAGGAACACCAGGAAAAATGCCAATCGAATAAAGAGTTATTCCTATAGCTTTTTCCCTTCGCTGCTTCCAAGAGTGAAAATCTGTATAACAATTTTTAGAGAAAAATGGTATCCTAGGCAGGAAGTATTTAGTGACATAGAGAATAAGTAATAGGGAGTTTCGTAAAGGTGGTGTTGGGGATGAAGAGTTCATTTACACGCTTTTTTGGCCTCGGCGATAAGGGAGAACAAGAGGTTGAGCTTGAAAAAGAGCTGGATATTGAACGGAACGAAGAAATAAAAAAGATTCCGATTAACCAAATTATTCCGAATCGCTTCCAGCCGCGGACGGTATTTGATGAAGACAAGATTGAAGAATTATCACGAACTATTCATATACATGGGATTATCCAGCCGATTGTTGTCCGGGAGTTTGCTGTTGATAAATATGAGATTATTGCCGGTGAGCGCCGCTGGCGTGCGATGAAAAAGCTGGGTTGGGCAGAAGCACCCGCTATTGTGAAAAATTTATCTGATACAGAAACCGCATCAGTAGCGCTTATTGAGAATTTGCAGCGCGAAGAATTGTCGCCAATTGAAGAGGCTTTTGCCTATGGCAAGCTGCTTGAATTGCACAATTTGACACAAGAGGCATTAGCGCAGCGCCTTGGGAAAGGGCAGTCGACCGTTGCCAATAAGCTTCGATTGCTTAAATTACCAGAGATTGTCCAGGATGCCTTATTGAATAAAACGATTACTGAACGCCATGCACGTGCGCTTATTCCGCTGAAAAATCCGGAGAAACAAGTGGCACTTTTGGCGGAAGTCATTGAAAAGAATTGGAATGTTAAGCAGACTGAGGAACGCGTGGTAAGAATGCTCGAACAAAAGAAAGAAAAACCAAAGCCTAAACGAAAGGCTTTTAGCAAAGATATGAGAATTGCCGTGAATACCATCCGTCAATCTTTATCCATGGTAACAGACAGCGGGATTAATTTGGATGCCGACGAAGAGGAATTTGAGGAGTTCTATCAATTTACCATCCGGATTCCTAAGAAAAAATAGTGATACAGAAAGAACCGGCACAATTGTGTTGGTTTTTTTTGTGTAAAAAAGGGAAAGATGGAATGGAATATTTTTTGAAAATAAAACAACATCCCTATTATTTCATGATAAAATAAAGGAATGGAATTTTACATTCTTCATCTATTAGGGGATAATTAAGCATATTATGTAAACATTTGATAGAATAGCAGATTCTGAGAAATAAAGGGTAGGTGACAACGTGGGGAAAATCCTTTCAATCGCGAACCAAAAAGGTGGAGTCGGTAAAACGACGACCTCTGTCAACCTAGGCGCCTGCTTAGCATACATAGGGAAACGGGTTCTATTAGTAGACATCGACCCGCAGGGAAATGCAACAAGCGGGGTCGGAATTGAAAAGGCAGAAGTGGAACAATGTATCTATGATGTGTTAGTAGATGATGTCGAGGCCAAAGATGTCATTAAAGCGACATCTGTAAAAAATTTGTACGCACTCCCTGCTACGATTCAATTAGCAGGAGCTGAAATTGAACTGGTACCTACTATATCCAGAGAGGTCCGCTTAAAACGTGCTCTCGGAGAAGTAAAAGATCAGTTTGATTATATCATTATTGATTGTCCGCCATCATTAGGGCTACTAACGCTAAATGCCTTAACAGCTTCTGATGCGGTATTAATCCCTGTCCAATGTGAGTATTATGCGTTGGAAGGCTTGAGCCAATTATTAAATACGGTTAGACTCGTCCAGAAGCATCTTAACCAGGATTTAAAAATTGAAGGCGTGTTATTAACAATGCTTGACGCGAGAACAAATCTTGGCATTCAAGTCATTGAAGAAGTAAAGAAATACTTTCAAGATAAAGTCTATAAAACCATTATTCCTAGAAATGTGCGTCTAAGTGAGGCTCCAAGCCATGGGGAACCCATCATCACCTATGATTCGAAATCCCGCGGTGCTGAGGTGTATTTAGATTTAGCAAAGGAAGTGGTCTCGAATGGCTAAAGGTTTAGGAAAAGGCCTGAATGCATTTTTTAGTGATGTCAGTAAAGAGGAGACAGTTCAAGAGATTAAGCTGAAAGAACTGCGTCCAAACCCGTATCAGCCACGGAAAACCTTCCAACAAGAGACAATCGATGAATTAAAGGCTTCAATTATTGAGCATGGAATCTTACAGCCAATCGTTGTTCGAAAAAGTATTAAAGGATATGAAATTGTGGTGGGCGAACGCCGCTTCCGAGCCGCCAAGGAGGCCAAGCTTGAAACCGTTCCGGCGGTTGTCCGTGATCTTTCCGAACAGCAAATGATGGAATTAGCTGTATTGGAAAATCTCCAAAGGGAAGATTTAAATCCAATTGAAGAGGGAATTGCCTATCAAACCTTAATGGAGAAATTAAAGTTGACACAGGAAGAGGTTGCGAAGCGTTTAGGCAAAAGCCGTCCGCATGTAGCAAACCACATTCGTCTGCTTTCCCTCCCTCCAAAAATTCAGGAATTGATATCAACCGGGAACATTTCAATGGGTCATGGACGTGCCTTATTAGGCCTTAGACAAAAGGCAAAGCTGCCTGTTTTAGTAGAAAAGGTCATTCAGGAAGGGTTGAATGTCCGGCAATTAGAAAAGTTAATCCAGCAACTAAATGAAAATGTTTCACGTGAAACAAAAAAGCCTGAAAAGAAAAAAGATGTGTTTTTACAGGAGCGGGAGCATTCCCTTCGTGAGCGGTTTGGAACGAAGGTCCATATTAAACAAAATAAAAATAAAGGGAAAATTGAAATTGAATTTTTCTCGCAGGATGATTTGGAACGAATCTTAGAATTACTTGATCAGGAAGAATCCTTATAAGCCATCTATGATGGTTATTTTTTTTACGCTCCAGGCCATACGGCGCTGATCAAAGCGTGTGCGCTTTTCTTTCCATTCAGTCTTTTCAATACAATGAAAACATGATAGTTTAGTACTATTACAATTTCGAGAGGCGAAGAATAGGTGAAATTACGATGTTTTTAATAGGAACACTTGTAAATGGGCTATTGATTATTATTGGCACACTAATTGGAAAACTTTTGAACCGTATTCCTGAAAGTATGAAAGTGACGGTTATGTTTGCGATTGGATTATCTGTGATGGTTTTAGGCCTGCAGATGGGATTAAAGAGTGAAAACTTCCTGATTGTTATTATTAGTCTTGTCGTCGGTGCGGTGGTTGGAGAACTGTTAAAACTAGAGGATAAATTAAATGACCTCGGTGGCTGGTTGGAGCTTAAAGTTGGCTCAAACGGCAAAGGCAGTATCTCGGAAGGTTTCGTGACGGCTACCTTAATCTTTGTGATTGGGGCAATGGCGATCATTGGAGCCCTCGACAGTGGCATTCGCGGTGATCATGATGTCCTCTATACAAAATCATTGATCGATGGCTTTACGGCATTAATTTTAACCACAACATTGGGCATTGGTGTCATCTTTTCTGCTATTCCTGTTGTTCTTTATGAAGGGTTAATTGCCTTGTTTGCCACTCAGATTGATCGTTTTGTTCCTCAAGCACTAATGGATCAGTTTATTGTCGAAATGACCGCAACCGGCGGTATTATGATTTTTGCGATTGGCTTGAACCTCACGGGAATGGTAAAAATTAAAGTGGCAAACCTGCTTCCAGGCATTGTTGTAACGGGAATCATTGTAACAGTTCTATATTTTTTACAATAATTGAAATTAACAAAGGAGGAATAGTCGAAGTCTATTGCTCCTTTTAGTTTGTCTTCTCTTCTTCCAGCCAATTTAATTCTTTCCATTCATGCTTAGAGTACAAAAGACTTGCTTTGTAAATGCCGCCCGCAATCGTTTTCGCCATTTTCATAACTAAATTTAATCGAGTGTTTTGTAACACGAAGAATTCCATAAACCCGCTGACATTTACTATGCCAGTGATATGTATGTCACCAACCTCTGGCAGATCTTTGTTCACCCCTGCACCCGGTTTAACAGGTCCATTCCCGATTTGAATCACACCGACATTTTTGATTCTCCCCAAACAAGCATCAATCCCAATCATATAGGGATTAACATGTTTCGTCTGGATTTCTTTTAGTTTTTCAGCCAGATTAACGGCATGTATAGGCTCGTCTAAGGTCCCGTAGACGTAAAAGGATTGGAGGTCCTTCTCCTCAAGGAGTGTGCCTACCAGTGGCCCTAATGAATCGCCTGTGGAGCGGTCTGTCCCAATGCAGATGAATACGATGGGGCGTCTTGTCATATTAGGAATATTCAGGAGTAACTCTTCAGCAAGCTTTTCAGCAGCGTGAAAATCATCATGAATGATTGGTACCTTCCCCATCCTGTCAAAAAGGCTTGTTTTGAGATTCATTACGTCCACTCCCTAAAATTAATACGATAATCAGTTTTACAATCTAGCTGCAGCGCCTAGGGGCTCGAGGTCATAAGCCAATCCGGCAAGAAGGTTAAATGCAACCTTCTTACCGGCTCGTCTTATGCTTGTCGCCCCTGGGCAAGGCGCTTCCGCTTTTTAAACATTATACGGAAAATTCAGGAAATCTATACATGGAGAGGATAGAAAAACAAAAATTCATAATGCTATTATCTGCAAAGAAAAATTGTTAAAATAGATTCAATGTAAATGGGGTTAAGGAAGGTGTTAAAATGAGTCTCACATCAAAGGGAATTCAAAATGAGGTTACGAAACTTCAAAATGAAGATACATGGTTGAACCTTGGCGAAAATGTGCTGAAAATTATTGCCATTTTAGTTGTTGCTAATATTATTATCCGTATTGGTAAAGTAGCCATTCACAACGTTTTTAAGATAAGAAATTTGTCACCGCTTAATACATCGGACCGCCGCGAGGATACACTTTCTAGACTACTCGACAGTGTTCTTACATATGTGGTCTATTTTATCGCGATTATGATGGTTCTTTCAGTCTTAGGAATTGATGTAAAGGCACTCATTGCTGGTGCTGGAGTTGTGGGGTTAGCAGTAGGTTTTGGAGCACAAAGCTTAGTAAAAGACGTTATTTCTGGTTTCTTCATCATCTTTGAAGACCAATTTTCAGTAGGTGACCACGTTCGCATAGGATTATTTGAAGGAAACGTCGAAACAATAGGGTTAAGAACGACAAAACTCAAAAGCTGGACAGGTGAGGTTCATATTTTACCAAATGGCAGCATCACGCAGGTCACCAATTTTTCATTAAATAATAGTCTCGCGATTATTGATATTGCCATTTCCTATGGTGAAGATATTGAACGAGCGGAAAAGGTGATTGCAGATGCCTTGGAAAAAATGCCAAGCCAATATGAAGAATTAACGAAAGCACCTGAATTGTTAGGGATTCAAACAATGGGTCCTAACGAGATTGTTTTACGGGTAATCGCGGAAACATTACCGATGAAACAGTCAGGAGTGACGCGGGGAATTCGTAAGGATATAAAACTTATTTTAGACGAAAATGGGATAAAAGCTCCAAATCTTAACTTTATGATGTACCAAAATGGATCTGGTCAATCTAAATAGAAATGGGGGGAAAGTGATGGAGGAAAAGGAATTTGCTCTAAATGATGTAGTTGAAATGAAGAAACAGCATCCATGCGGAACCAATCGCTGGAAAATCATTCGCTTGGGTATGGATATTCGGATTAAGTGTGAGGGCTGCGGGCATAGCGTTCTGATCCCAAGAAGAGAGTTTTCACGAAAAATGAAGAAGGTTTTGGTAAAGCATGAAGAATAAATTCATGCTTTTTAGCTAGGTAGTTATCAAAGTTAGAACAGTAGATAGAGAATCGTGATTTTGGGGGTGGAGATTTTGTCACAAATACAAAAAGCGGCGTGTCCATTGAATTGCTGGGATAGCTGCGGTTTCAATGTAACGATTGATCAAGATAGGGTTGTGAAGGTAGAGGGTGACCCGGAACATCCGATTACCCAGGGGAAAATTTGTGGTCGTGGACGAATGCTGGAAAAAAGGGCAAACTCTTCACAGCGCTTATTGCACCCTCTAAAAAAGGTAAATGGGATATTTGAAAAAGTCTCGTGGGAGCAGGCCTTGGATGAAATAGCTGCCAAATTAGTATCCATAAAAGAAAACTACGAGACAACGGCTGTTCTCCACAGTCATGATTATGCCAATAACGGGATCTTAAAAAACCTAGACCAGCGCTTTTTTAATTGTTTTGGCGGGGTAACGGAGCTTTACGGCTCACTTTGTTGGGGTTCTGGAATTGAGGCACAGAAATGGGATTTCGGAAATGCCTGGAGTCATGAACCAAATGATATTTTTAACAGTAAAAACATTATTATTTGGGGAAGAAATGTCGCCCGGACCAATATGCATTTTTACGAAAAATTACTTGAGGCAAAGAAGCTAGGAGCAAGAATAATTGTCATTGATCCACTTTTTAATGCTACGGCAAAGATTGCCGATGAATATATCACGATTAAGCCGGGGATGGACGGGGTATTAGCTGCGGGAATTATTAAGGAAATGCTTCGCTTAGGGCTAGAGGATCGCCATTTTATTGAGAAATCTACACATGGATTTGCTGACCTCGTGAAACTTATCGACGGGGTTTCCTTAGAAAAGGTCAGTGAAATGACGGAGGTCCCCTGTGAGGCAATGACCACTTTGGCACAAGTATACGCTGATAAACCAACTGCCACTTTTATGGGGTTAGGAATGCAGCGATACCAAAATGGCGGAAATACCATTCGCTTGATTGACGCCCTTGTCGCGGTCAGTGGGAATATCGGTATAGCTGGCGGCGGCGCCAATTACGCCAATCTCCAAGTGGGGCAAAGCTTTGCGTTTGATGAATTAACACTAACAAATCGCAGGAAACACCATCGGCAATTTTCAATCATGAAACAGGCAGAAGAAGTGCTAAAGGCAACAGACCCGGAAATAAAGATGATTATCGTAACTTGTGGCAACCCGCTGACACAGGTGCCTGACACCAATACGGTTGAACAAGCCTTCTCCTCTATTCCGACACTTGTCGTGATTGATCAATACCTCACGGATACGGCCATACTTGCTGATTATGTATTACCGACGACGACGGCCTTTGAGGAGGAAGATCTTTATTATTCCTCTATGTATCATCATTATGTGAACTATGGTCCAAAGCTCGTCACCGCCCCTGGTGAGGCACATCCGGATTTATGGATCTGGACACAATTAGCCCGGAGGCTGGGCTTCGGTGAGGATTTTGCTTTTACAAGGGAAGAGTTTCTTGAAATGACGCTTAAACCTTTAAAGGAAAAAGGCATTACCCTTGAAAAGTTAAAGTCAAATCATACCCTGGAACTTCCAGTTGGAAAACTTCCATGGCATGACCATAAATTTCAGACGCCAAGCGGGAAGTTTGAATTTACTGCCCAACAAAAAGGTCAACACGGCCTGTTAACATTAGCGGTTCCGGGTGAATCAAAGTGGAAAAGCCCTGAACTGGCAAAAAAATATCCATACCACCTGCTAACGATTCATCCAATGCGTTCCAATCACTCGCAGAACTATCATGTATGGTCTTCAAGGCCAAAGGTGAAGGTGGAGATTGCTCCAAATATTGCTGAAAGTTTGAGACTGGCAAATGGTGATTTCGTCAAGGTATGGAATGACCGTGGTGAGGTAAAAGGCTTTATTTCCATTCTGGCTAAAGCCCACCCGGACACGATTAATATCGATGAGGGGATTTGGCAGGAGTTTGGCGGATCTGTCAATCAGCTGACCTCAAGCCGGGAATCTGATAATGGTCTTGGAAGTACGCTATATGATTGTCTGGTTACTCTTGAAAAAATCAACCAACTGGAGCCTTAAGACATCGAGAATCTTCTAGCTCCAGCGCTCTTACGCTTTTCTTTGCTACAGTTGTTTTTTTATCGATAGTCTCCTATAATTGTGGGAGGCTTTTTAATTACTTTTGAACGTATTTTTTAAAATAGATGTATTTTCATTGAGGAGTGAACGTGAATGGCTTTAACAGCTGGTATTGTAGGGTTGCCGAACGTTGGTAAGTCTACTCTTTTTAATGCAATAACACAGGCAGGAGCGGAATCAGCAAATTACCCCTTTTGTACGATTGACCCGAATGTCGGGATTGTCGAGGTTCCTGACCATCGTTTGCAGAAATTAACTGAATTAGTTCAACCAAAGAAAACCGTACCAACAGCCTTTGAATTTACCGATATTGCTGGGATTGTTAAAGGGGCTAGTAAAGGAGAAGGACTCGGTAACAAGTTCTTGTCGCATATCCGCCAAGTAGATGCTATTTGCCAGGTAGTACGCTGCTTTGCCGATGAAAATATCACCCATGTCTCTGGGAAGGTAGATCCGATTGATGATATTGAGACCATCAACCTCGAATTGATATTAGCGGATATGGAATCAGTCGAAAAAAGAATTAGCCGCGTTGAAAAGTTGGCCAAGCAAAAGGATAAGGATGCTGCCGCTGAATTTGAAGTTTTAGCGATGCTGCGTGATGCCTTTGAAGCAGAAAAGCCAGCACGTACGGTTGATTTCACCGAAGAGCAAATGAAATTGGTGAAGGGCCTACATCTTTTAACCATTAAGCCTGTCCTATATGTGGCAAACGTAAGTGAAGATGAAGTGGCTAATCCAGCAGATAATGAATATGTGCAAAAGGTGCGCGAATTTGCAAAGGCTGATAATGCCGAAGTAATCATCATTTGTGCAAAAATTGAAGAGGAAATCGCTGAGCTTGAAGGGGAAGAAAAGCAAATGTTCCTTGAAGAGCTTGGAATTGAAGAATCCGGACTTGACCAATTAATCCGTGCTGCTTATCATTTGCTCGGGTTAGCTACTTACTTTACGGCAGGTGTACAGGAAGTTCGTGCTTGGACATTCAGAAAGGGCATGAAAGCCCCGCAATGTGCCGGTGTCATCCACTCCGATTTCGAACGCGGCTTCATTCGCGCTGAAACAGTCTCATATGATGATCTTCTCGCAGCTGGCAGCCATAATGCGGCGAAAGAAGCAGGAAAAGTGCGTTTAGAAGGCAAAGAGTATGAAGTAAAAGACGGCGATGTCATCCATTTCCGTTTTAACGTGTAATCTTTTTTAGAGGCTGACTATAGTGTCAGCTTCTTTGTTTTTGGATAAAAGTGACATAATTATGAAGTACATTGCTTTTCCACAAAAGCTGTGCTATAATTTCAACTTGTGAGTAATGAATAATTGCTCCTTGCCCATTCGGGCCGTTAGACCAAAAGGAGGTGACTGTGATGAAAAAGTACGAAATCATGTACATCATCCGCCCAAATATTGAAGATGAAGCGAAAAAGGCTCTTGTTGAGCGTTTTAACACTATTCTTCTTGATAACGGAGCGGAAACTGCTGAAACAAAGGATTGGGGTAAGCGCCGTCTAGCATACGAAATCAACGATTTCCGCGACGGATACTACGAAATCGCTAAAACTACATCTTCAGCTGCTGCAGTACAAGAATTTTCTCGTCTTGCAAAGATCAGCGAAGATATCATTCGCCATATCGTCATTAAAGAAGAAGAATAAAAATTAGCATAAATATATTTGGTAAAAAATGTTTCATGTGAAACAATTACCAAAAAAAGGAGTTGATTCTGATGATTAATCGTGTTGTGCTTGTTGGCCGTTTAACAAAAGACCCTGAATTAAAATACACACCGAATGGCATTGCTGTTGCTACCTTTACTCTTGCAGTAAATCGTCAATTTTCAAATCAGCAAGGTGAGCGTGAAGCGGACTTTCTTAACATCGTTGTTTGGCGTAAGGCTGCTGAGAATGTTGCGAACTTCCTGAAAAAGGGTAGTTTAGCTGGTGTAGACGGCAGAATTCAAGTTCGTACTTACGAGCAAGATGGAAAACGTCAGTATTTTACTGAGATTGTAGCAGATAGTGTTCAATTTCTTGAACCGAAGGGCTCTTCGGGCGGCGGCGGAAGAAGCAACGATTTTTACGGTGCTCCTCCAATGGAACCGCAAGGTAATCCATATGGCAGCGGCAATCAGAATCAACGACAAAATCAGAACCAAAATCAAAATAAAGGTTTTAATATGGATAATGATCCATTTGCCGGAAATGGTCAAATCGACATCTCTGATGATGATCTGCCGTTCTAAGCAAAACCTTGAACGTGATGAAATAATAAAATAAAGGAGGGAATTTTCATGGCAGGAGGACGTAAAGGCGGTCGCGCAAAGCGTCGTAAAGTGTGCTATTTCACAGCAAATGGTATCACTCGCATCGATTACAAAGATGTAGATTTACTTAAAAAATTCATCTCTGAGCGTGGAAAGATTTTACCACGTCGTGTAACTGGTACAAGTGCTAAATACCAACGCAAACTAACAGTTGCTATCAAACGTGCACGTCAAATGGCATTACTACCATTTGTTGCGGGTGAATAAAGCTGGATAATAATAAGCATTAAGGCAGTAAGGGACGCCCTTACTGCTTTTTTATATTTAAAAAGTTGAATCATGGCTCCTATCTGCTAAAATAGGGAGATAGGCTTATGAATTTAGAGGTGTTTAAGTGAAAAATGTACGTAAACTAACAGAGGGCGCCATCCTTTTGGCGGCATTTACCGTTCTTTTATTAGTAACAATCTATGTCCCCATTATAGGGACTTTTCTAAACTTTGTCTTACCACTGCCGTTTATCATGTTTTCAGCCAAAAATAATATGAAGTATATTACGGCATTCTTTGTGGCGGCTGCATTTATTTCCTTTATTGCCGGCTCTGTTATGGGACTAGCCTTTATGCTAATGTACGGTGCGGTAGGAACTGTTATTGGTTACATGCTCCAAAAGAATAAGAGTCGTACAGCGATATTAATTGCAAGCACACTCACATTAATTGTCGGATTGATTCTGTTTTATGCCGGTAGTGTGGTATTTTTTCATCTCGATTTCATTCATGAATTCACGCTGGCATTAAAAGAATCGGCCAAAATGTCAGAGGATATGCTTAAGGCAATGGGGCAAGGAGAACAAATAAAGCTTCTGAATGAACAAAACGCTAATATGATCAAGATGCTGAAAACACTCGCACCTAGTCTGTTAATCATGGTTTCCGTTATCACTGTTTTTGTGATTCAGTGGGTTTGTTTTCCTATTGCTAAAAGATTTGGTATAGCGGTTCAGCCGTGGGGGAGTTTTAGAAACATTTCCCTGCCAAAAAGCTTGTTATGGTACTATCTAATAGCCTTGGGGGGGCTGCTGTTGCTCCATCCTCATGAAGGAACCTATTTATACTCCGTCTTAATAAATGCACGATACATATTAGATTATTTTATCCTTTTCCAGGGACTTGCCTTTGTTTTCTTTATTTTCCACCAGCGCTCTGTCGCTAAAGGACTTGGTGTACTTGTTGTAATTCTTACTTTCGTCCTACCAATTGTTCATTATATAATATTGTTACTAGGCATTACCGATTTAGGTTTTGATTTTAGAAAGCGATTTGAAAAAAAAGAGTAAGTCTAGCGTCAAGGAGCTGAGAACTTTGCCTGCATTTTTAAAAAAGCGGTCCATTCGTTACCCTTTTTACGGACTAATTGGCGTTATAGTCATCCTGCTCATTGTCCTGTTACTTTATAATTGGATCTTAAGTGTGGCTGGGCTGCTTTTAATGTTGATCCCCATTTACTATATGTTTGTCATTGACCATCGCGAGCGGGCAGAAATGGAAGAGTATATTTCCACCCTGTCATACCGAGTAAAAAAGGTCGGCGAAGAAGCATTGATGGAAATGCCAATTGGGATTATGCTCATCAATGAGGAATATTTTATTGAATGGTCAAACCCTTTTCTATCCTCCTATTTTGATGAGGATACATTAATTGGCAAATCGCTTTATGATATCGCTGATACGCTGATCCCATTAATTAAGCAGGAAGTGGAGACAGAAATTATTACCCTTCATGACCGAAAGTTTCGTGTCATTCATAAACGAGAAGAGCGGCTATTATACTTTTTTGATGTGACGGAACAAAAGGAAATTGAGAAGAAGTACCAGGATGACCGGACGGCAATAGCGACCATCTTTTTAGACAATTATGATGACCTGACTCAAGGTATGGATGATCAGATGCGCGGCAGTATCAATAATTTGGTCACCTCTATTTTGAATAAATGGGCCACTGATAATGGCATCTTTCTAAAGCGAGTATCATCCGAACGATTTATCGCTGTTTTTAGTGAAAGAATTCTTCGCATCCTTGAAAAAGAAAAATTTACGATTTTGGATGAGGTACGGGAATTGACTTCAAAGCAAAATGTTTCATTTACCTTAAGTATTGGGGTTGGTACGGGCGTGTCCTCGCTGCCTGAATTGGGTGTTTTAGCACAATCAAGCCTGGATCTAGCGTTAGGTCGTGGCGGCGATCAGGTAGCGATTAAACTTCCAAATGGGAAAGTGAAATTTTTTGGTGGAAAGACAAATCCAGTTGAAAAGCGGACGCGGGTACGGGCACGTGTGATCTCTCATGCTTTGAGAGATTTAATTATCGCCAGTGATAAAGTCATTATCATGGGACATAAAAACCCCGATATGGATTCAATTGGTTCAAGTATTGGAATCTACAAAGTTGCCCAAATGAATCAAAAAGAAGCGTATATCGTGGTCAATATGCAGGAAATTGATAATGGCGTAAAACGGCTTATGGATGAACTCCGACAGCAAGAACAATTATTTTCTCATTTCGTTGGTCCTGAGCAGGCACTCGAAATGGCCACTGACAAAACCTTGCTTGTTGTGGTCGATACCCATAAACCTTCAATGGTTATGGAGGAACGTTTATTAAATAGGATTGATCAAGTCGTCGTGATTGACCACCATCGCCGCGGTGAGGATTTTATCGAGAGTCCCTTGCTTGTTTACATGGAGCCTTATGCCTCTTCTACTGCGGAGCTTGTAACGGAATTTTTGGAATATCAGCCGAAACGCGGTAAAATTGAGATGATTGAGGCAACAGCCCTGCTCGCAGGTATTATCGTTGATACAAAAAGCTTTACGTTAAGAACGGGCTCACGGACCTTTGATGCTGCCTCCTACCTTCGGGCTCACGGTGCTGATACAATTCTCGTCCAGAAGTTTTTAAAAGAAGACATTGATACATATATAAAAAGATCAAAGTTAATTGAATCAGTCTCTTTCTATCGTGATGGGATTGCGATTGCAAAAGGAACGGAACAGGAACTTCATGATCAAGTGATTATTGCTCAGGCTGCCGATACATTGTTAACAATGGACGGGGTGTTAGCCTCTTTTGTCATTGCCAAACGGGGTGAGGCGGTTATTGGGATCAGTGCAAGGTCACTAGGTAATGTCAATGTACAGGTCATTATGGAAAGTTTGAAAGGCGGCGGCCATTTAACAAATGCAGCCACACAGCTGACCGGATTATCGATTGAAGAAACAGAGGCACAATTATTGCTGGCAATTGATGACTATTTTGAAGGAGTGAAAAAGGAATGAAGGTTATTTTTCTAAAGGATGTTAAAGGTAAGGGTAAAAAAGGGGAAGTAAAAAATGTTGCGGATGGCTATGCACATAACTTTTTAATTAAACAAGGGTTAGCGGTAGAAGCAAATAATGCCAGCATTAGTTCATTAGACGCCCAAAAGAAGAAGGAAGAAAAAATGGCTGCTGAAGAACTGGCAGAGGCCAAAAAGTTGAAAGAAGTGTTGGATCAAATTACGGTTGAACTAACAGCTAAGGCTGGTGAAGGCGGTCGTCTTTTTGGTTCAATTACAACGAAGCAAGTGGCTGAAGAGCTCCAAAAGAAACATGGTATTAAAATTGATAAACGGAAAATGGAGTTAACGGATGCCATTCGTACTCTTGGTCACACAAAGGTGCCAGTAAAACTCCATCATGAAGTGACAGCGACATTAACGGTATCTGTGACAGAACTAAAGTAATATGTAAATAAATTTCCAGTGCGAAGTTTTGATTAAACATGGTAGAATATAAAAAGTAAGTAATGGGACGTGATCGGTTATGACTGGTCACTTTTTTTCTTTATAAATTTTTTAAGAGAAAAGGAAGTATAGGTTTTTGACTTTGAGAATGCTCTAACTCTAGGCACTTTACGCCTTTAAATAAATCCTCTTGAATGGAGGCTTTTGATAGATGAATGATGTATATGCAGATCGTATGCTGCCACAAAATATTGAAGCGGAACAGGCTGTATTAGGAGCTATTTTTCTAGAGCCTTCTGCTCTTACCTTGGCTTCAGAAATCTTAATTCCTGAAGATTTTTATCGTGCTTCCCACCAAAAGATCTTTAATGTGATGCTCCATCTAAATGATCAAGGCCAAGCGGTTGACCTTGTAACGGTAACGGAGGAGCTCGCAGCAGCTAAACTGATAGAGGATATTGGCGGTGTCAGCTATTTAAGTGACTTGGCAGGCTCTGTTCCGACTGCTGCTAATATTGAGTATTATGCTAGAATTGTAGAAGAAAAGTCGCTGCTTAGACGATTAATCCGCACGGCAACCACGATTGCCTCTGATGGCTATTCGCGAGAAGATGAAGTTGAAGCCCTGTTAAGTGAGGCGGAAAAAAGTATTTTAGAGGTGGCGCAGCGAAAGAACGCTGGTGCCTTCCACAACATAAAAGATGTGCTTGTTCGCACGTATGATAATATTGAGGAGATGCATAACCGCGTTGGTGAGATTACTGGTCTTGAGACAGGGTTTGCGGAGCTTGACCGGATGACTGCTGGCTTCCAGCGGAACGATTTAATTATTGTTGGTGCTCGTCCTTCCGTTGGTAAAACAGCCTTTGCTTTAAATATTGCGCAAAATGTTGCCAAAAAAACGGGTGAAAATATTGCCATCTTTAGCCTTGAGATGGGTGCCGAGCAGCTCGTTATGCGTCTTCTCTGTGCGGAAGGGAATATTGATGCCCAAAGGCTTCGTACGGGGTCGCTGACAGAAGATGACTGGGGTAAGCTGACAATGGCAATGGGGAGCTTGTCAAATACGGGAATCTATATTGATGATACCCCCGGCGTGCGTGTTGGTGATATTCGCTCTAAATGCCGCCGCTTAAAGCAAGAGCACGGCTTAGGGATGATTTTAATTGACTATTTACAGCTTATTTTAGGAAACGGCCGTTCTGGCGAAAATCGTCAGCAGGAGGTATCGGAAATATCCCGTTCCCTTAAGCAATTAGCTCGTGAGCTGCAAGTGCCAGTTATTGCCCTTTCACAGCTTTCCCGTGGTGTCGAGCAGCGTCAGGATAAACGGCCCATGATGTCTGATATTCGTGAGTCAGGTTCGATCGAGCAGGATGCCGATATCGTTGCCTTCCTCTACCGTGACGATTATTATGATAAAGAGTCAGAGTCTAAGAACATCATTGAAATCATTATTGCCAAACAGCGTAATGGCCCTACAGGTACTGTTTCGTTGGCTTTTGTGAAAGAATACAATAAATTTGTTAATATAGAAACACGTTATGATTCTCCGCCTGGTGCGTAGTGAGTCGGTTCATTCTTGGACCGGCTCTTTTTTATTGTCCAGCTCCAGCGCCTAACCCCTCGAGGTCATAAGCCACTTCTGAATTGAAGGCAAAGAACGCCTTCTATTCAGAAGTGTCTTATGCTATGCCTGAGGCTGATCAAGGCGCTTGCGCTTTTCTTATTCTGATAGATTACTATTTTCACGAACGTATTTCATATTTTTATATAAAATGTTCGTGTTTTGTTTGATTTTTAGTTGTAGAATTGATAAACTATGATGGTGTGATAATAAATTATTTACTGGAACAAAAATTTTGGAGGTGCCTTTCATGTCATCAGTAGTGGTTGTTGGGACGCAATGGGGAGACGAGGGAAAAGGGAAAATTACAGACTTCCTTTCAGAAAATGCAGAGGTCATTGCCCGTTATCAAGGCGGCAACAATGCAGGCCATACAATTAAGTTCAATGGGGAAACCTACAAATTGCACTTAATTCCTTCAGGGATTTTTAATAAAGAAAAAATAAGTGTCATTGGCAACGGAATGGTTGTGGATCCCAAAGCGCTTGTAACAGAGCTCGCTTATTTACATGAAAAGGGAATTACTACTGAAAATCTCCGTATTAGTAATCGTGCCCATGTGATCCTTCCCTATCATTTAAAATTGGATGAAGTAGAAGAAGCACGAAAAGGTGCCAATAAGATTGGGACAACAAAAAAAGGAATCGGACCTGCCTATATGGATAAGGCAGCTCGAGTGGGTATTCGAATTGCCGATTTACTCGACCGTGAAATATTTGAGGAGAAATTAATTCAGAACCTTGAAGAAAAGAATCGCTTATTTGAGCGGATTTATGAGACAGAGGGCTTTAAGAAAGAAGATATTCTTGATGAATATTATGAATATGGCCAACAGGTTAAAAAGTATGTTTGCGATACATCTGTTGTATTAAATGATGCCTTGGATGATGGTAAACGTGTATTATTTGAAGGGGCTCAAGGGGTTATGCTTGATATTGACCAGGGTACCTACCCATTTGTAACCTCATCAAACCCAGTAGCCGGAGGAGTAACCATCGGTTCAGGTGTCGGTCCATCGAAAATCACTCATGTTGTCGGTGTTTGTAAAGCATACACTTCTCGTGTTGGTGATGGTCCGTTCCCAACGGAGTTGAATAATGAAACTGGCAATCACATCCGTGAAGTGGGACGCGAATATGGGACTACAACTGGACGCCCACGCCGTGTCGGTTGGTTTGATAGTGTTGTTGTGCGTCATGCCCGCCGTGTCAGTGGTTTAACCGACTTATCCCTTAATTCCATCGATGTGTTAACAGGGATTGAGACACTTAAGATTTGTACAGCTTATCGTTATAAGGATGAAGTGATTACTGAATACCCTGCAAACTTAAGGGTGTTATCTCAATGTGAACCGATTTATGAAGAACTTCCAGGCTGGACAGAGGATATTACGGGAGTTAGAACGTTAGATGAATTACCTGTAAATGCCCGTCACTATGTAGAACGTGTCACACAGCTGACAGGTATTCCATTGTCGACCTTCTCTGTAGGTCCTGACCGGACACAAACAAATGTCGTCCGCAGCCCTTGGAGGCAGATCTAATAACAATGAATGGGGCCCTCTTTTTGGAGGGCTTCAAACCTTTATAAAAAGTTTTTTAAAAAAGTATTGCATTAATAATAACATCCATGATATTATAAAAAGCGTCGTCACGATACGGCAATAAGTACGAGCCATTAGCTCAGTTGGTAGAGCATCTGACTTTTAATCAGAGGGTCGAAGGTTCGAGTCCTTCATGGCTCATCAAAGTTTTTTGCCAAAGCAAAATAACTTTCATATGATGGCCCCTTGGTCAAGCGGTTAAGACACCTCCCTTTCACGGAGGTAACACGGGTTCGAGTCCCGTAGGGGTCATTTGGTCTGGTAGTTCAGTTGGTTAGAATGCCTGCCTGTCACGCAGGAGGTCGCGGGTTCGAGTCCCGTCCAGACCGCCATTTAAAATGGCTCAGTAGCTCAGTCGGTAGAGCAAAGGACTGAAAATCCTTGTGTCGGCGGTTCGATTCCGTCCTGAGCCATTCAAAAAAAGAAGTCTGCACAAGCAGACTTCTTTTTTTTACCCTCATTGTTGTTACCCTTGTAATAGGATTGTAATAATTACTCCTATTTTTTACAAAATTCTCCTTTTGTTTGTCCGATTTTGTCGTATGTATGTCTATTACTCTAGAACTATATCAAACCTTGATATAATAGGCTTTATCCCCCATCTTTTCAAAAAAATCCATTTGGAAAACACGAAGAATTGACTAGCATATTTCAATAAAATGTAGGAAAATGTCAGCTATTATACATTTTTGTTACATTATAAAGACTCCGAATTTTTTTAAATCAAACTATGTTAAAGTAAAGGAGGCTAAAATTCTGGAAAACGCTTTACAAGATTAAAAGTCTAGTAGATAAGGGTTTTACCGTGGTTTAGGAGGAAAAAATGTTATTTTCAAATAAAAAATCAAAAGGGTTTTTATTCTTAAAGACAACTGTTGTTACCGCCGTGGCTGCTTCTGTCATTGCCTTTAGTAACGGACCGGTTGCATTTGCGACATCATCAAAAATGACCACCATTTATCATGTGTATGTGAATGGTACCTATATAGGCAATGTTACTGATAAAGAAGTAGTAAATAAACTCATCGCTGAGAAGGTCGACTCCGCCAAGTTATCTCTAAAGGATGTAAATTTCAACATTGGTTCACAGGTTCAATACATACCAGAACAGGTTTTCCAAGCTGCAACGACAAATCAAGAGACAGTCCAAACGATTAAAAATACGTTTGAACTTCAGGCAGAAGCTTCCGCAATCGTGATCGATGGCACGCCTGCTGTTTACTTGGATAGTAAAGAGACAGCTGAAGAAGTGATGAAAAAGCTGAAGCTGCAATATGTGACTGAGGATCAATTAGCTGAACTAGAGACAAGAAAAGCGCAAGAAACTACTACCTTACCTGCATTACAAGAAAATCAATCTCGACTATTAGACGTTCGTTTATCAAAAAATGTTTCAATTGAAGCGAAAAATATTGCTCCAGAAAAAATATTGTCTGCAGATGATGCAGTTGCCTTTTTACAAAAGGGCACCTTGGAAGAAAAGAAGTATGCGGTTCAAGAAGGCGATGTCCTCGGAACAATTGCTGAAAAGCATGGGTTGGCGAAAGCGGACCTTATGGCTTTAAACCCTGGTTTAACAGAGGACTCTCTTTTACAAATTGGGCAGGACTTGAATGTCACAGCACTTAAACCATTTGTAGAAGTAGTGGTTGATAAGGAAGTAAACCAAAAGGAAGAAATGCCGTTTGCGAATGAAGTGGTTGAGGACGCTTCGATGCCAAAGGGTGATACAAAGGAGAAACAAGCAGGTCAAAATGGTTCTCGTTCGGTTACGTATGCGATCTCTGAACAAAATGGGGTAACGATTAAAAAAGAGCAAACAAATGAACAGATTCTATCGCAACCTATCAACCATATTGTGGTAAAGGGAACAAAGGTCATTCCTTCCCGCGGTGAAGGCAGCTTTGCCTGGCCGACCGTTGGCGGTTATGTGTCCAGTCAAATGGGCCATCGCTGGGGCAGAATGCACAAAGGAATTGATATTGCCAGACCGGGCAACTTAACGATTAAGGCAGCTGATAACGGTGTAGTTGTTTCTGCGGGGTTCACTAGCGATGGCTATGGTAATAAGGTGATCATCGACCATCAAAATGGGATGCGTACACTCTACGGCCACATGTCATCAGTGAATGTTAGAGTGGGGCAAACGGTGGCTAAAGGTACAGCGATAGGTGTCATGGGTGCAACCGGTGATGCAACAGGTGTACATCTCCATTTCGAAGTGTACAAAAATGGCAGCTTAGTTAACCCACTTTCTGTTTTACATTAATAGTGAAAAAGGTCTCTAGCAGATGCTGGAGGCTTTTTACTTTAAATAAATAAAAAATACAGTATTTCCCATGCCAATTGTGTTAAATGATAGTAATGGATGAATTTAAGAGAATAAAATGGTAAAGTAAACT
>NZ_JAANMZ010000045.1 GCF_011250555.1 Bacillus sp. MM2020_4
GATAATATAATAATAGTCAAAAAAATGAGGAATTTGTTTTTATTTGTCATATTTTGAGAGATGAAATTGTATTTTACAACTTTTACTAGAAAAAGGAAGATAATAAATGAGCTGGCAGAAATCTATTCATGACAAGCCTAAGCAGGGCAAACTATATTATTTTATGGAATATAAAAAGAAAACACCATTCTTTAAGGCGCCCATTAGAATCATGATTGATAACCCGATCATGGAAGATTATTATATGGTAAAAAATGTTGTCTTTGATGAGAAACAAATTCTTATTCTGAAGAAGGAAAAAGATCCAAATACGATTGTTTTGGTCGAAGCCATCATAGAGGACGGGAAACTTACTTATATATCCAGGCTATCTGATCAAGTGGTGAAGGATGTTGGAAAAATAATCAAGAATATCATCTAATAAGTGGAAAAAAGGAAAGGATGACGACCGTTGAATATAGGTAATGATTGGATTACGAAAGCTATGGTTATGAATACATTGTCAGGGAATCAGAAATTACCAACACAATTGGGGGCATCCGGTTCAGACTTTAGCGATATTTTTGCATCGGTATTAACAAATTTAATCAATCAATCAGAGTCACGAACGCCCATCCAGCCGAATTTGCCAGTCGATTTCTTTGGGATGAATACGGGGAACTTAACCTTCGATACTATCGTACCAGACATGAAAGAAATATCTTCAAGTTCTACCGCATCCTTGCGTTTTCAACCAACAAGTGCTGACAAAATGAATCAAGTATTGGATGGAAAGTTAAAAGGCATGGGTGACGTGTTTGTCCGTGCCGGACAGCTGTTTAATGTGGATTCGACATTACTTTCGGCAATCGCCATCCATGAAACAGGAAACGGAAAATCAAGTGCAGCCAATGTTAAAAATAATATTGCGGGTATGATGGGGGTAAATGGACTGAAATCGTACGCTTCAGTTGAGGATAGTATTATGGATATGGCACGGAATATTGGTAAAAATTACTTGGGCAAGGGATTATCAAATATAGCTGAAATTGGTGCAAAATATGCCCCTGTTGGTGCGGGAAATGATCCAACAGGCCTTAACAATCATTGGGTAAAGGGCGTAACGAAGTTTTTTAACATTCTAAAAGCTTGATGTTAATAACAGGACTTTTTGACAATGAAAAAAGATATAGATTTATGTCCCTTTTTTATAGTATATTTGTGAATGAAAATAATTTACTTTAACAATCAAAAACAATCAAAATAGAAAAAGAGGGGAAGTAGCTTGGGCAATATCAACCTTCTTCAATCTGCCTTAAATGCCTCTAGTTTACGTCAGCAGGTTATTTCAAATAATATAGCGAATGCCGAAACGCCGGGGTTTAAATCCAAAAAGGTACTATTTGAGGATATTTTAAAACAACATCTATCCAATCAAACAAATTTTGCCGGAAACCGGACAGATCCACGACATTTTCCAATTGGAAGACCTGGTGATGTACCGGTTGCGAAAATTGTAGAAAATTCTGGCACCATCATGCAAAATAACGGGAACAATGTCGACATGGATGAAGAGATGACAAATATGGGTAAGAATGCCCTGTGGTATGATACGTTAATCGAACAAGTCAACAGCGAATTTCAGCAGTTATCCATTGCCATTAGAGGAAGGAGTTAAGGAAGATGTTTAATTCTTTAAATGTAAGTGCATCCGCCTTAACAGCACAGCGCTTGCGGATGGATGTTGTCTCCTCTAATATTGCAAATGCCTCATCGACAAGAGGTAAATTAGTGGATGGAAAATGGGAGCCCTATCGCCGGAAAATGGTAGAAATGGCACCGAGAGAGAAGAGCTTTAATCAGGTATTACAAGGTGAAATGCAAAAACAAACCCAGGGTGCGCAGGGTGTTAGAGTCACGGGTATAGTCGGTGATCAAACACCTTTTAAAACCGTCTATGACCCTACACATCCTGATGCAAATGCCGAGGGATATGTCAACATGCCGAACGTGGACATATCAAAAGAAATGGTCGATTTACTTGCAACCTCAAGAGCCTATGAAGCCAATATCACATCGTTTAACACCGGGAAATCGATTATGTTAAAAGCCTTGGAAATAGGCCGTTAGGAGGAAAATAAATGAATATTTCTCAAATTGGCACAAATGCAATCAAAATGAATCAAAATGTGTTTCAAAAAACAACGGAGCCTACTCAATCAAAGACATCCTTTGCCAATGTTATAAAGGGCTATTTAGAAAATGTTGACTCAACTGTTAAACAGGCATCCGATCTTTCAACGCAAGCGGCTGCCGGGAATGTTGAAAATATACATGATGTTATGATCGCATCACAAAAAGCAAAGCTGGCTTTGGAACTGACTGTCAATGTTAGGGATAAGGCTGTAGAGGCTTACCAAGAAATGATGCGTATGCAAATTTAATGAATGATGGAAAGCTGGGCAGGGTGAAAAATGAATCGATCATGGACAGATCAAATCAAAAAAACAAAAGAGCACTTCAGCCAATATTGGGGGGCAAGAAGCAAGAAACAAAAATGGCTTTTTATAGGGGCATTTTTATTTCTTGTTATCACTTTATCGACCTTCATTTTTTTTGCGTCTCGGCCGCACTATATTCCATTGTATACGGGCCAGCTAACCCAGCGGGAAATTGGAGACATCAAGGCGGAACTCGACAAACAGGGATTTACCGATTATAAAATATCCGATGCAGGTACAATGCTGCTTGTTCCCAAAAAGGAAGCTCCAGATTTAATTGTGAGCCTCGCTTCTAGTGGTTATCCAAAAGATACCAAAATCAATTATGATATTTTTGGCGAAAATCTACAATTCGGTGCCACAGATCGACAATACGATATTCTTGAACGGGAAGCCATGCAAAATCAAGTGGCAAATGTCATTAAAAATGTCGATGGTATTAAAAATGCAGAAGTGATTTTGACTTTACCGGAAAATTCTGTGTTTGTTCGACAAGAGGACGATCAAAAAGCTAGTGCTTCCGTTATGGTGGAGGTCGAGCCCGGGGCAAAACTCAATTCTGGTCAAATTCGTGCACTATACACATTGGTTTCACGCAGTGTACCGAATCTCCCTGTAGAAAATATCACCATTATGAATCAGTACAGTGAGACATTGGCACTACAGGATTCTGATAGTGACGATCAATCCTTAGCCAAATTTGATGAGCAGAGAAAAATCCAACAAAATATTGAACGGGATATTCAGCAAAATTTACAAAACTTACTCGGCACCATTCTTGGAACGGATAAAGTTCTCGTTCATTCCTTTGTCAAATTAAACTTTGATAAGGTAAAAACAGAAGAAAAATTAGTGAAACCGGTTGGTGATAGTGATAAGGGAATCGTGATTAGCTCTGATAAGAGCTCAAAAACCTCTAGCAATACTGGGGGGAGTACGGGCGGAGTGGTTGGTTCAGGGGACACCGATGTTCCTGGTTATACGGGCAGCGACTCTGGCGGGGATAGCAATTATGAGGAATCTTCGGATCGCGTGAATTATGAAATTAATCGTATTAATAAGGAAATTATTCAAAGTCCTTATCAAATAGAGGATATTACCATAAACGTTGGGGTTGCACCTGACTCGTCTAAATCCAATTCCTTATCAAAGGAAACCCAGGACAATGTCCGAAATATTGTTTCTAATACAGTTCGAACGGCACTTGGTCATCCGGATTTGAGTCAAAAAGAGGTTGATCAGCGGATCACCATTTTTCCACATGCCTTTGTTAAGAGTACCGAGAAAGAATCAAGTCCGGCATTCAATTGGCTATATATTATTGGCGCTGCTGCTGGTGCACTTTTACTTGGCGGACTTACTTGGTTCTTGATTAAACGGAGAAAACAAAATCAACAAGAACCAGAAGAAGAGCCACTGTTTACAGCTCCTGTTGATCCAGACGCGGACTATTTCACGGAAAATGACCCGGCAATTGAGACACAATTGAAAAAGTTACTTGAGCAGCGACCAAATGATTTTTCAAAAGTAATCAAGACATGGCTGAATGAAGAGGAGGCGTAAGATCCTATGGCAACAGCATTAAAGTTAAGCGGGAAGCAAAAAGCAGCGATATTGCTTATTTCTATGGGAAGGGAAGCTTCCTCTAAAGTGTTTAATCATTTAACCGATGATGAAATCGAACAGCTTACATTAGCGATTGCGAATATAAAAAAAGTGGATGGTAAAGAAAAAGAGGAAGTTTTACAAGAGTTTCACGACATGTGTATCGCGAATGATTATTTAGCAACCGGTGGAATTACCTTTGCTCAAGATGTGCTTGAGTCTGCCTTAGGCAGAGACAAGGCCCGACAAATCATTAACCGCTTAAACACTCAGCTCCAGGTTAAACCGTTTGACTTTGCACGTCGTGTGGATCCGATGCAAATCTATCATTTCTTGCAAAATGAGCATCCGCAAACGATTGCACTCGTTTTAACGCATTTAGAGCCGCAACAGGCCTCGGTAATTCTAGCAGAGCTGCCTGAAGAACTTCAATCAGATGTAGCGCGAAGAATTGCCTTATTCGAGCAAACCTCTCCAGAAGTAATTAAAGAGGTGGAACACTTTTTAGAAACGAAGCTATCGGCTACAATCCGGAAAGATTATAGCGTTGTCGGTGGTATCGATTCGATTGTCGGCATCCTTAATGGCGTTGACCGCGGAACGGAGAAGAGTATCCTCGGGAGTCTGGAAATTAAAGATCATCAATTGGCAGAAGAAATTAAAAATCGGATGTTTATCTTCGAGGACATTATTAATTTGGATCGAAGGGCGATTCAACGGGTTATTCAGGAAGTGGAAAACCACGATTTACTTCTTGCCATGAAGGCTTCAACCCAAGAGGTCAAGAATGTTATTTTCGAAAATATGTCACAACGGATGGTCGAGACGTTCGAAGAAGAAATGCAATATCTTGGACCTGTTCGAGTGAAGGATGTTGAGGAAGCACAGGGAAGAATTGTTTCGGTTATTCGCCGCTTAGAAGACTCCGGTGAGATTGTTCTTGCTCGAGGTGGAAATGATGGCATCTTATTCTAAAGTGTTCAAGGCCTCCAATCTATCTGTAATGGAAGAAGTAATGGTCATTAAACAACCGCTTATTTCAAGTGATTTTGCTAATGAAGGTCTTGATGAATCCTCAACCTTACCGGGAAATGAAGGAATAACGATTGAGGATCATCCCTTG
This sequence comes from Bacillus sp. MM2020_4, assembly GCF_011250555.1. GTDB lineage: Bacteria > Bacillota > Bacilli > Bacillales > Cytobacillaceae > Neobacillus. The sequence continues at coordinate 5,209 of NZ_JAANMZ010000045.1, forward strand.
ATCAAAGAGGCTAATGAAAAAGCACAAGAGATTATGGAGACCGCCAGCCAAAAGGCTCAGGCGATAGAGACTGCCGCAGAGGAAAAAGTACAACAGTGGTGGGAAGAGAATCAGGAAAAGCTTGAGACGATGTCACATGAAGCGAAAGAGCAAGGGTTTCTCCAAGGGTATGAAGATGGAAAACAGGAAGCTCTTCTTGAGATTCAAGCCGAATACCAAGATAAAGTAGCACTTGCAGATGATATATTACAACAGGCCTATGCCCAAAAGGAAAAGATCATAGCTGAAGCAGAGCCTTTTTTACTTGAGTTAAGTACCGCAATTGCTTCGCAAATTATCAAGCAGGAACTGGAGGATTGCCCTGATAAATTTGTTGAGGTAATCCAGCAGCATATCCTTCGCTTTAAGGAAAAAGATCATATTACCATCTGTGTACATCCTGATGATTTTCAGTTTATTCAATCACAGCGCACCCATCTCATGGCCATGGTGAACGGGGAGACGGAAATTAAAATTATCCCTGAGCATTCGGTCACTTCAAAGGGGTGTATTATTAGGACTGCGTACGGCAGCATCGACGCTAGAATTGATACACAAATGGAAGAGATTAAAAAGGTCATCCTTGAGGCAAGAAGGGGGCAGCAAAGTGACACTGTCAGCTGAAAACTATGTGAAGCTCATTCGCGGGATTGATCCTGTTCGAGTGAACGGAAAAATAACGCAAATTATCGGACTTACAATCGAGTCCCAAGGACCGGATGTTCGGATTGGTGAGCTGTGTTCCATTTATCCGACAAATTCACAAACCCCGATTCCCGCTGAAGTTGTTGGGATCAGAGAAAACAAAGTCTTGCTCATGCCCCTCGGTGAAGTCCAAGCGATTGGCCCTGGCTGTGATGTGGTCGCAAGTGGTAAACCGATGATGGTCAAAGCCGGTCATCAATTACTCGGCCGGGTGCTTGATGGGTTAGGCCAGCCGATGGATGGAAAGCCGCTGCCACTTGGGTTAGAAGAGGTACCGACACATGCCAAACCGCCCAATCCGCTCAAGCGACCGCGGATTCATTCACCATTAGGAGTCGGTGTCCGTACAATCGATGGCTTGTTGACGATGGGAAAAGGACAAAGGGTAGGGATTTTTGCCGGCAGTGGGGTCGGGAAAAGCACGCTCCTGGGGATGATTTCCAGAAACACTTCAGCGGATGTCAATGTCATTGCCTTGATTGGTGAACGGGGACGGGAGGTCCTTGACTTTTTAGAGCAAAACCTTGGGGAAGAAGGGTTAAAAAAATCTGTTGTGATTGTAGCAACATCGGATCAACCTGCCCTCATTCGGATTAAAGGAGCGTTAACGGCTACCTCGATTGCGGAATACTTTCGCGATCAGGGAAAGAACGTTTTACTTGTCATGGATTCTGTCACTCGCTTCGCGATGGCCCAAAGGGAAGTCGGGCTAGCCATTGGCGAACCGCCAACAACCAAGGGGTATACACCATCTGTTTTTGCGATGCTTCCACAACTGTTAGAACGGGCTGGAACCGGACCAAAGGGATCGATATCTGCCATCTATACGGTTCTGGTGGACGGTGACGATATGAATGAACCAATCGCCGATGCCGTTAGAGGGATTTTAGATGGACATATTGTTTTAAATCGGGCCATTGGCAGTAAAGGGATCTTTCCCTCGATTGATGTCCTTAATAGTGCAAGCCGTGTCATAAACGAAATCACTTCCGATGAACACTTAAATGCGGTGCGAATCTTTAAAAAATATCTCGCCGCCTATAACGAGGCAGAGGATTTAATTAATATTGGTGCCTATAAGAAGGGCTCAAATCGAGAAATTGATTTGGCTGTGCGTTTTAAACCGCTAATAGATAATTTCTTGCGTCAAGGTATCTATGAGCCTTCTACGTTAGAAGAAACAAGATCCTTCTTAATTTCACAATTTGGAGCGATGATGTCATGACATATAGGTTTTCTTTTCAAAAGGTGCTTGATTTCAAGGAAAAAGAGAAGGAATTTGCTGAGCAGGAATACGGTACCATCAAGATTAAGCAAATCGAGCTTGAGGAAAAAATGGAAGACTTAGAACAAGAGAAGAAAAAAATGTTCAATCAATATAATGAAGTCGATCGGAAAACAGTATCGCAAATTCTGCGTGTTCATCAGGAAATGGAACATGTCAATCAGAAAATGAAACAGCTGACAACACAATCACAGCAAATCCATCAGCAATTAGAAGAAAAACATCTCGTTCTGATTGAAAAAATGCAAGAAGCAAAAATGTGGAATCAATGGAAGGCGAAATCAAAGGCTGCATTTCAAAAACAGCTGGATCAAAAAGAACAGGCTGTTTTGGATGAAATGGCTGTCTTACGGTATTCCCGCCGGGTATGAGGAGCGAAAACAAAATGGAAGAAAAGCAGCAGGGAAAAATAAAATCGTTACTATACTTTGGGCTTATTCCGTTACTTTTTTTGGCCATATTTGGTCTGTTTATTTTTAACTGGTTAGGCTTTCCGGTTTGGAAATCGATCCAGGAATGGGGAAATAACACCCCTGTCATCAGTATGATAATGCCGGACCCTGTTTCTGAGGAATCAAAAAAGACCTCTCCGTCAGATGACTATAAAGCGAAATATCTTGATAGTGATCAAAAAGTGAAAGAGGAAGCGCAAAAAATCGCATCGTTAGAGAAACAGATCAAGTCCAATCAAGAAGAATTTGATCAATTAAAAAAGAGCAACATAGATTTGCAAAACCAGCTCGATCAAAAAGCGACGCAAAAAAACAAGGATCAACTGAAACAAGTGGCAGCTATTTATGAAAATATGGCACCTTCAAAAGCAGCAAAAATGTTTGAAGTGATGTCTTTAGAGGATGCCGCGATCACAATGTCGTCGCTAGGTCAAGAACAGCAAAGCAATATACTTGGAAGTATGAAAGACCCAAAAAAGGCCGCACAAATAACCATGCTGCTGAAGGAAATTGGAACAATAAATGATACGGATCCTGCTATTTTGAAGGATGAGCTGCAGAAAATTGTTCAAAATGATGTAGATCCTGCAGGTAGTCTAGTAGAGACAATTGCGGGGATGCCTGCCGCGCAATCAGCAAGTTTGATTCAATCGATGATGGAATCAAATGCACAAGTAGCAATGAACTTATTGAAACAGATGAGCACGACTAACCGGTCACAAATATTAACCGAAATTGCGAAGAAAGACGCAAAAATAGCCGCGCAAATTACGGTGAATTTAGAGAAATAGAGAAACTCCAAGGAAGGAGAACCAACATGAAACGCATCATGATTTTATTTGCTATGTTCTTTTATTTATTTTCCATGCAAACCACCACATTTGCCACGGGTTTAACTGCCGCCGGTGAACCTTCCGTCTATGACACTATCCAAAAGGGTGAAAAAAAAGCACCCAAAGACTCAGTAAGTAAAGAGAAGGATAGTGGCACATCTCCTTCTATATTCTCCATGTTTATTAAATTTATCGTATCGTTCGCTTTTGTGATTTTCTTGTTGTTCGTGTTATTACGATTCCTGTCAAAGCGGAACAAGGCATTGCCGTCCAATGGACCAATTATTCCATTGGGAGACCATGCACTCGGAAACAATCGTTCTGTCCAGCTCGTATTGATTGGCGGGACTATTTATGTCCTTGGAGTGGGAGAAACGGTCACACTCATCCGCACGATTACCCAAGGAGAAGAATATCAGCATTTACTCGAAAGTCTCGAGAACCAAGAAGAGGAGCCACCTGCAAAATGGGCAGCCCAAGATACGAAAAAATTGTGGAATTCTGTTTTTCAGAAACAGTTAGATAATATGAAGCAGCGCCGAGGAGGGGAGTAACCTATGTTACGGAAGTTAGCTATTCTCGTTCCCCTCCTTACGCTCGGGTTCATCTCTGTTGCCTATGCTGCAGAACCGGCAAGTTCGCTTTTACCTGGACTCGATATAGCCTCGGATGACCCAGATAAGGTCTCGAATACGGTCCGGATCATTCTACTGATAACCGTGTTATCGATTGCTCCGGCGATTTTAATGTTGATGACTTGTTTTACGCGAATTGTCATTGTGCTCGGATTTGTCCGTAATGCCCTTGGCACTCAGCAAATACCGCCGAATCAAGTGATGATCGGGTTGGCTCTTTTTATGACGTTTTTTATCATGGGTCCTACTTTTTCTCAAATCAATGATGAGGCCTACCAACCGTTTATGGCGGGGAAAATCACCCAAGAGCAAGCCTTCAAAAAGGCAACTGATCCCATGAAAGAATTTATGACGAAAAATACTCGGGAGAAGGACCTGGCCTTGTTTATGGATTATGCCAAGATGGAAAGGCCGAAATCGGTGGAGGACATCCCGCTAACGGCCCTTGTTCCTGCCTATGCCATTAGTGAATTAAAAACAGCCTTTCAAATGGGATTCATGATCTTTATTCCCTTTCTGGTCATCGATATGATCGTTTCTAGTGTTTTAATGTCAATGGGGATGATGATGCTGCCACCGGTCATGATCTCGTTGCCATTTAAGATTTTACTGTTCATTTTGGTTGACGGCTGGCATCTAATCATCGGGTCACTGCTAAAGAGTTTTTAAAAGGAAGTGTCATTCATGACCACTGAAATGGTATTACGTATAGCCCAGGAGGCCATTTACACAATCCTTATTGTGATTGCCCCTGTTGCCGGAGTCGCTTTAGCCGTTGGATTATTGGTAAGTATTTTTCAAGCAGCCACCCAGATTCAGGAACAGACCTTGGCATTTATTCCAAAGATTCTTGCCGTGTTTCTGACCTTGCTTGTCTGCGGGGCGTGGATGCTCCGACATGTCGTTGATTTCACTGAACACTTATTGGGAAATCTTTCTCAATTTGTCGGGTAGGTGATGACGATGGATGCTTCCACATTATGGAGCTTTTTACTTGTATTTGTCCGGATATCGTCCTTTATGGTGGTGGTTCCCGTTTTTTCGGGACGGCAAATACCGGCAACTTACAAAATTGGTTTCAGTGCGGCCCTTGCGATTCTCTGTGTCGGGTTGGTGAAGGAACCAATTGATACGTTACCGCAGTGGACACTGCTTCTATTAATCTTAAAGGAATTTCTTGTCGGCATTGTGTTAGGGATGACAGCGGCGCTTTTACTCTATTCTGTCCAGTTTGCCGGCTCCCTTTTAGATATGCAAATAGGTTTTTCCATGGCTAGTCTATTTGACCCTAATTTTGGATTATCAGAACCACTAACAGGGAGATTTAAAAATATTCTTGCCATGCTCCTATTATTTTCAACGAATGGTCATCTGTTATTAATTCAGGGGATCTTGGCCAGTTTTGATTGGATATCATTGCAGGATACCATACCCGCTTTCATGGATGGCAGGCTGTCCGCCTTTCTTTTGGAATGCGTAAAGCAAATGTTTATGATTGGCTTTATGATGGCCGCTCCCATATTGGGTGCCATGTTTGTTTGTGACGTTGCCTTAGGTATTCTTGCAAAAACGGTTCCGCAATTGAATATTATTTCTGTTGCGCCGCCATTAAAAATATTACTTCATTTTGCGCTCTATATCGTTCTACTGCCAGGTTTTATTTATCTAGTAAACATTTTATTTGAAAATATGTTCGGTTCAATGTCTTCTATTTTAAAAATAATGGGGGCGTAGGCATGCTGCTGCGTTTAGATTTACAATTATTTTCCGGTGAAAAGACGGAAAAGGCAACGCCCTCGAAACGGCGTGAGGCAAGAAAAAAAGGGGATGTCGCAAAAAGCCCTGAAGTATCTACTGCTATTACGCTGCTCCTTTGCTTCGGATTTTTACTGGTCGGAGGAAAGAGTTTAGTCGCTGGTTGTTTAACCATCTATCGTCATAGTTTCCAAGAGTATATGCTTTGGGATCTATCAATCGCAAGTACAAAACTATTATTTAATCAACTAGTGTTGGATGCGGGGAAATTGGTTGCCCCCATTTTACTAGTGGTGCTTGTGGCTGGAATTGCCGCCAATTTAATGCAGGTCGGCTTTATGTTTAATTTTTCTTTAATAAAAGTGGATTTTACAAAAATGAATCCTTTGTCAGGATTGAAACGGATGTTTTCCGTGCGGTCCTTAGTAGAATTAGTAAAATCGATTTTAAAAATTACCTTTATTGCTGTGATTGTCTTTTTAGTCATCTGGCAGAAAAAAAATCAATTTCTTGTCCTTGGCGAAAAAACGATATGGGATACAGCTAGATTTATAGGTTCTTTGATTCTTCAAATTGGCTTAGCTGCAGCGGGATCTTTGATCATATTGGCGGCGGCCGACTATATCTATCAAAAGTTTAGTTTTGAAAAGAAAATCCGGATGTCCAAACAGGATATCAAGGATGAGTATAAGAAGTCTGAAGGTGACCCATTTATTAAGGGAAAACGAAGATCCATCCAACGGCAAATGGCCATGAATCAAATGATTCGTGAAGTGCCGAAGGCTGATGTGGTCATTACCAACCCTACACACTTTGCGATAGCGATCCGTTATGATTTTGACACGATGGATGCCCCGCAGGTGATTGCGAAGGGGCAAGACTTTATCGCATTAAAAATAAAAGAAATTGCCAAGGAACATAAGATCACCACGGTTGAAAACAGGCCCTTGGCACGTGCATTATTTGCTTCAGTTGAAATAGGCGGGACGATTCCTGAAGAACTGTTCAATGCCGTGGGTGAAATATTAGCATACGTTTATTACCAGGAAGGAAAATATAAGGGGATGATGACATGAAGGCAAAAGATATATCCGTATTAATTGTAGTTATTTTGATTGTTGCCATGATGATCATTCCACTTCCTACTTTATTACTAGATTTCTTGTTGATTTGTAATATTTCTGTGTCACTGTTGATTTTATTGGTGGCCATGAATACAAAAGAACCTTTGGAATTTTCTATTTTTCCAACAGCCTTGCTGTTGACCACCCTATTCCGTCTCGCACTCAATGTATCAACGACACGTTCCGTCCTCTCGAAGGCGGATGGCGGGCAAGTGATTGAAACCTTTGGTTCCTTTGTAGTCGGTGGGAGCCCTGTCGTTGGTTTTGTGGTGTTCTTAATCCTTGTGGTCATCCAATTTATTGTTATAACCAAAGGATCAGAAAGGGTTGCTGAAGTGGCAGCTCGGTTTACCTTGGATGCGATGCCAGGTAAACAAATGAGTATTGATGCCGATATGAATGCCGGATTAATTTCTGAGCAGGATGCCAGAACGCGACGCCGTAAAATCGAAATGGAAGCTGATTTCTACGGGGCAATGGATGGTGCCAGTAAATTTGTTAAAGGGGATGCCATTGCCGGCATTGTGATCCTTTTGATTAACGTCATTGGCGGTTTTATTATTGGCATGGTCATCCATGGTATGGGTTTTGCAGAGTCAGCTAGTACCTTCACACTACTTTCAGTCGGGGATGGATTAGTCTCCCAAGTACCGGCACTACTCATTTCAACTGCAACCGGTATTACCGTTACACGTGCCGCCTCCGATGGGAATTTAGGATCGGATATAATGGAGCAAGTTTTCAGTTATCCGAAGCTATTATTTATTGTGAGTGGAACCATTCTTCTTCTTGGATTATTTACGCCAATTGGCCTCTTCCTTACGGTACCGGTGGCGGGAATTCTAATTTTTAGCGGTATAACGATGCAAAGGTCGATGAAAAAAGAAGAACTACGCACCGAACAAATGGAAATGGCGGACATGGAGGAGGATATCCGCAGTCCTGAAAAGGTAGTCAACCTGCTCCAACTAGATCCGCTTGAATTGGAAATTGGCTATGGCTTAATTCCATTGGCAGATCAGAAACAGGGTGGCGATATTCTTGATCGAATTATCATGATTCGCCGGCAGTTCGCGATTGAATTAGGATTGGTTATTCCCACTATTCGCATTCGTGACAACCTGCAGTTACCTGCGAACGAATATTTGCTCAAATTCCGTGGGAATAAAATCGCATCTGGAGAAGTGTATTTAGATCATTATCTGGCGATGAATCAAGGGGCAGATGTGGGTGAAATAGAGGGTATTCAAGTAATTGAACCTTCTTTCGGTTTACCGGCCGTGTGGGTGACAAACGAGGAAAAACAAAAAGCCGAATTAATGGGCTATATGATTGTGGATCCACCATCTGTGATTGCGACCCATTTAACGGAAGTATTAAAGCAGTACGCACACCACTTGCTACATCGAGAAGAAACGAAAGAATTAATTGATAACTTGAAAGAAAGTCATCCTAATTTGGTCGATGAACTTGTTCCCAATTTGTTATCTGTCGGGGAAATCCAGAAAGTATTACAAAATCTTCTTCGTGAACAAATATCGATTCGCGATTTAGGGGCCATTTTTGAAACCTTGGCAGATTATTCGGTATACACCAAGGATCCTAGAGTGTTAACCGAATATGTTCGTCAGTCGTTAACAAGGCAAATTACGGAACAATATGCGGATAATGGGGTCATTCAAGTATTAACGGCGGGGGCAACATTAGAAAAAGGTATTTCTGATGGGATCCAGCAAACTGAATCTGGCGGTTATTTTCTTTCCATAGATCCGCAGGTTTCACGGAGGATTACCGAGGAACTGCATGGACAAATTGAGCGAATTATCAAAGCAGGCGGTCAGCCTATTTTCCTGACATCACCGTCCATTCGCATGTATTTGAAACAATTTATTGATAAAATCATGCCCACAGTCCCTGTGCTTGCCTATACAGAGCTTGAGCCTGACATTGAGATACAAAGTATAGGAGTGGTCAACATATGAAGACGAAAAAAATTGTTGCAGATTCCATTCCCCTTGCATTAAAAATGGTCAGACAGCAATTAGGGGATAATGCGATAATTGTTAATACGAGGTCAATCAAAACAGGTGGATTCTTTGGTTTTTTTACAAAACAAAAATTTGAAGTAACCGCCTATGCTGCCGAGAAGGAAGAACCACGAGATCATCGAACGATTGCATTAGGATTAATTGAAAAAGCAGGAGAAAGTCTGGTTGAAAAAAATAATCCCGACAGTCAGAAATTTGAACCTATCGAGTTAGACAGCAGAAAGATTCATATCGAAAAAAAGAGTGAACAAGTAACAATGGACAGTCAATCCGTTGATAAAGCAGAAGTAGAGGATAAAAACAACTCTGTTTTTCATAAGAAGCCGCAAATGCTCTATCAATATTATGCACAGACGGCTGAAAAGGGAGTATCAGAGGTTGAGACTAAAACGCCTCAGTCGGTGGAAACTGAAACGGAGCTCATCAATGAAATAAAGGACCTCAGGAAAATGATGATGGTCTTTATGACGAGTGAAAAGCAGGGAAATACATCATCTACACGTCTATCCAAGTGGATCAATCGCTTGAAAAAGAAAGGAGTAGATGATGAAGTGTTGGAATATATCGTGATTTACACGATAAATTCCATGCTGAACAGATATGGTTCACTGGTTGATGCCAGTGATGAGGTAATTGAAAAAGAAATGATTTCCATTATTCAAGGGATTATCGAAAAGAGAATTCCCAAAACAACGAATCCTAATGAAGATGTTCGAATGATCAAGATCATTGGACCTACAGGAGTTGGAAAAACGACTTCCATTGCGAAACTGGCAACGGAACAAATTTTAAAACAAAAACGGAGAGTAGCACTAGTTACAACGGACGTTTATCGAATCGGGGCGGTTGAACAGTTAAAAACCTACGCCGGAATTTTGAATGTTCCGATTGAAGTGGCGCGCTCAAGTGACGAACTCAATCAAGCGCTTACCAATCTTGCCCATTACGACCTTATTTATATGGATACCACCGGTCGTAACTATAAAGATGAAAAAAATCGTGAATCGGTAGCGGAGTTCTTGCATCATCCGATTAAAAGTGATAATTATTTAGCCTTAAGCTTAACAACCAAGTATGAGGATCTAAGGCTGTTATTGGACGAGTTCTTGGAGAGTCCTGTCAATAAATTAATCTTAACCAAGTTTGATGAAACAACTAACTATGGATCGATTCTCAACATTGCCTATAAATACCCTTATCACATTGCCTATATAACCAATGGACAAAGTGTACCCGAGGATATAACCGTAATTGATGCGCCAATGCTTGCTAGTTCCTTAGTGGGAGATGATTTGTAAATGGATCAAGCCCAAAGACTTAGGGAATATATGCAACGCTATCAAGTTCAAGAAACGCGTAAACTGTCATCTCGCTTAATTACGATTACCAGCGGTAAGGGTGGTGTCGGTAAATCTAATTTCACGATTAATTTTGCCTTGGCATTGAAAGCTACCGGAAAAAAGGTAGTCGTCCTGGATTTGGATTTGTCTACTGCAAATATTGACATTCTCATGGGCGCTTCCTCGAAAAATAGTCTGGCGGATGTGCTCCACCAGCGGAAATATCTCTTAGATTGTATTGAAAAAGGTGCCGGCGGGATTGATTATATTGCAGGTGGACTGGACATCAATGACCTTTTGCGATTGGACAATAGGGCCCTTGCTTTTTTTATGGACCAAATTCAAGAACTGCAATCCTATGCGGATTTCATTTTACTTGATACCGGTGCAGGGATTTCGAAGGAATTAGTTGATTTTATCCTGGCTTCTGATGAAACGATTTTGGTCACGACACCAGAACCGACCTCGGTTGCGGATTCCTATGCAGTCATGAAGACCGTTCATCAATTCACCGCCAAATCACCACCGCCCTTTCGATTGGTCGTCAATCGTGCTCAATCGTATCGCGAGGCTGCGGAAACGTCAAGAACATTAAAAAACGCCTGCAATGTGTTTTTGAAAATGAAATTAACGAGTTTGGGCTTCCTAATGGAGGATCCTCACGTCCAGAAAGCTGTCAGGGCACAGTCGCCATTTTATTTATCGTATCCAAATTGTGAAGCATCAAAAAACATCAATCAAATTTTATATACGTTTTTACCAGACATGGAGGAGGCTGTTCCATCCTCTAATGGAATCCGTGGTTTTTTTGAAAAAATAATGTCTTTAAGGAAATCGTAAAACCAGGAGGGATCACAAGTTGAAATCTGCTATCAATGAAACCGTTCCACACCAGCTCCTTTGGAGAACGTATCAGGAAAAACCTGATTCTCTTACGCAGGAAAAATTGGTGAAACAATATACACATTTGGTGGAACGAGTAGCAAACCGGCTGAGTATGAGCATCCCACAGCGAATCATTCCAAAAGAGGATTTAATCAGTCTGGGTTATATCGGTTTACTCGAAGCCATCAATCATTTTGATTATCGAAAAGGCTATCAATTTGAAACGTATGGGTTGTGGCGCATAAAGGGAGCCATGCTGGATGGAATTCGCAAAATGGATTGGATCCCTAGGGGCTTAAGAGAGAAAGCCAAAAAACTAAATAATGCTTTTCGTGATTTAGAGCAATCGTTAATGAGAACCCCTACGGAAGAGGAAATTGGCCACTACTTAAATATTTCGGCTGATGAAGTAGACCAAACCATGGCGGCTGTATCCTTTTCTACCTTGCTGTCTCTTGATGAACCAATGAAGAATGGGGATGAGGATGGGAAACAGCAAAATCGATTGGACCAACTTCAAGATGATCAGTCACCTTCCCAGGAACTGCAAATGCAAAAGGGTGAACTGCAGAAATTGATTGCACTCTTTATTGATACGATGCCAAAAAATGAAAGGCTGGTTCTTACGCTTTTCTATTTTGAGGGTTTAAGCCAAGTTGAAATTGCTGATGTGTTGAATTTGACAAAGGGCCGTATTTCGCAAATCCATTCCAAGGCCATTCTTCGGCTGCGACAAGGCTTTGAAAAGAAAGGATATTCTTTTCACTCATTTGTATAATGATTATTTATCTTTTTTTTGAAACCTTTTGCCGAATACTATATAATTTTCGTTAGGGTCAATCCCATTACAAGGGCTTGTCCTACATAATTTACTAGGATTGGGAGTAGGAACATGGAAAAAGTACTTATATTTGGTCATAAAAATCCTGACACAGATACGATTTGTTCTGCGATTGCTTACGCAGATTTAAAAAAGCAATTAGGATTGGATGTTGAACCGGTCCGTCTTGGACAACTGAATGGGGAAACACAATTTGCACTCACTCAATTTCATGCTGAAATTCCACGTTTGGTCGAAGCGGTGGCAGCTGAAGTTAACGCCGTTATTTTAGTGGACCATAATGAACGTCAACAAAGTGCCAATGATATAAATGAAGTTCGCGTTCTCGAAGTAATCGACCATCATCGGATTGCTAATTTTGAGACAAGCGACCCCTTATATTACCGCTGCGAGCCTGTCGGCTGTACCGCGACGATTTTAAATAAAATGTATAAAGAAAACGGAAAAGAAATGAAACCGGATATTGCCGGATTAATGTTATCCGCTATTATTTCTGACACATTATTATTCAAATCACCAACCTGCACACCAGAAGATGTGGCAGCAGCGCGTGAATTAGCTGGGATTGCCGGTGTTGAGGCTGAAAGTTATGGTTTAGAAATGTTAAAAGCCGGTGCAGATGTGCGCGATAAATCTGTTTCTGAGCTTTTAACCCTTGATGCCAAGGGATTTGAAATGGGTACTAGTAAAGTCGAAATTGCCCAAGTGAATGTGGTGGACACTGCTGACGTTCTAGCCCGTCAAGGGGAATTAGAAGCAGCCATTTCCGCCATTATCGAAGAGAAAAACTTGGATTTATTCCTCTTTGTCGTAACCGATATCTTAACAAATGATTCGGTTGGGTTAGCCCTAGGCCGCAAGACTGAAGCTGTAGAAAAAGCTTATAATGTAACCCTAGTCAATAATACGGCAACATTAAATGGCGTCGTTTCTCGTAAGAAACAAATTGTACCTGTGTTAACCGATATTTTTACAAAATAGGAATAAAAAACCGTTCTTCTTTTCCGAACGGTTTTTCGTTTGGCTAAAGTGAATCCGCTTTCTTCTTGGTTTCCTCCTTTTGATGATTCATGAGGTAAAATGTTAACGGCTGCTCGGATCCTGTCATCAATTTATAGACATAAGAGGATGTCACTTTATAGCCATCTTCAATTTTTGACGCTAAATAATTGGTTCGTTCGAAAAGAATGGAGCGAATATGGTTCACTTGACGCGCTAATTTGTCTAATAGTGCGTCTTGATTGTCTAAACGCTTCAACACACTACCTTGTAAATCTTCTTGTTTCTCCATTTTCAGCGCTGCTGTCTTTTGTAATTCCAGTTGTTCATTCATTTGCATGGCAAGCAGTTGATTGGCTTCCTCATTTTTCTCTAATCGATACCTTAAATCCTTCAGCTGTGTGTCTAGTTGATTCCACTGATGTACTTTTGACTCCTCGTTTTGGGAAAAGCGCATGCCAAGTTCAGCAAGTGCTTGATTAAGGGCATCATTAGCTTTTTGTTGGTCACTTATTAATTCTGCTAAGAAGTCTTGTCGTGAAACCTGCTGATTTGGCTCGTAAAGTACTTGCCCATTTTTATATACGTCCGGATGATTCCTTCTATTTATATATAATCCCATACCACTCTCCGCCTTTATTATTTTTAGATGTGGTATTGTATGCTATTACGTACGGACATGAATGGGCTAGTCCGATTAGATTGTAAAAAATCAGCAGGAACGGACATTATGTACTCTTAGTTGTATATGAAATTCGCAAGAGTTACTATACAATTAAGAATTTACTAAAAATTATTACCCCTTAGGAGGAATTCACGGATGTAAGTAGAAACAAGAGTAAAGGCGATAAAATGTTTACATATTTTTAAATGAAAAGAAGGGAAGTTAGCGTTTTGACGAATAAAGTTAAACAATATGCAGAACTATTGGCTGAAGCAGAATCAAGTAGAATTGGAACGGCACCACTTACGACAGTTGATTCTGAACTCACGGTAAAAGAAGCCTATTTTATCCAACTTGAAAACATTAACAAAAAATTAGAGCAAGGACAAAAGGTAGTCGGTAAAAAGATTGGCCTAACCTCCTTAGCGATGCAGAATCTGCTTGGTGTCGATGAGCCGGATTATGGTCACTTGTTAAACACGATGGTCGTGGAAAATGGAGGGCGTATTTCTATAGAAGATGTCCTGCAGCCGAAGGTAGAGGCGGAAATTGCCTTCATATTAAAAAAGGAATTACGTGGACCAAATGTAACCACTCTTGATGTGATTCAAGCAACCGATTATGTTGTTCCGGCGCTTGAAATCGTTGATAGTAGAATTAAAGATTGGAAGATTAAGCTGGCCGATACCGTTGCTGACAATGCGTCATCAGGTTTCTATGTCCTTGGCGGCAAGCCAACAAGATTAGCGGATGTTGATCTTGAATTAATCGGCATGGTATTAACGAAGAACGGTGAACTTGTTAACACGGGCGTTGGGGCTGCTGCATTAGGAAACCCAGCTACTTGTGTTGCCTGGTTAGCCAATAAATTGGCTGAGTTCGATATTCCCCTTCGAGCCGGGGAAGTGATTCTATCTGGTGCGTTATCGGCGGCCGAACCTGCGCGTGCAGGTGAGTCATTTACAGCAAGATTTGCGCATATCGGGCAGGTTAGTGTCCATTTTTAATAGGTTGAAAAGGGGGGAAATCATTTGAGTCAATTTAAAGATATAGCCAATTATTTGATTTTAGCAGAAGTAGAAAAACGAGAAGTGGTTAGAGTCACGGCAAATCTAAAGCCTGATTTAACGGTGGAAGAGGGCTATCTTGTTCAACAGGAAATTGTTAACAGGAAATTAGAAGAAGGAAGAAGAATCGTTGGACCGAAAATGGGCTTAACGAGTCAAGCAAAAATGAAACAAATGGGGATTGAAGAACCCATCTATGGATATGTGTTTGATTATATGCTGATTGAAAATGGCGGTCGGGTTCGATTACATGAAATGATTCATCCTAAGGTGGAAGCAGAAATTGCTTTTATTATCGGTGAGGATATTGAAGGCCCCGGTGTAACGGGTGCTCAAGTGCTAGCGAAAACGGAGTATGTCATACCTGCTCTTGAAGTGATTGACAGTCGGTATGAAAACTTTAATTTTACTTTGCCAGATGTAATCGCAGATAATGCGTCTACTTCAAGAGTTGTTTTTGGTACTACGCTGAAGAAACCTGAACAATTTGAACTGGATTTGGTGGGTGCCACTCTTTCTATTAATGGCGAAATCAAGGATTTGGGTGCGGGTGCAGCCGTTCTTGGACACCCGGCACATTCTGTAGCCATGCTGGCAAATATGCTGGCTAGAAAAGGGGATAAGGTTCGAAAAGGGGATGTCATCTTAACAGGAGGAATTACCAGTGCAATCATGTTGAAAAATGGCGATGTTGTCAGTGGTAGATTCGATGGTTTAGGTGAAGTTATTTTCACCGTAACGGATTAAAAGAGACTAATAAAGAAATATAGACGAATAAGGATGGTTGTCATGCCTATTATAAACGTGCAAATGATGGAAGGAAGACCGAAAGAGAAGGTAGCCGAATTAATTCGCAATGTAACGAACACGGTTGCGGAAACGTTGGATGCTCCGAAAGAGAATATTAGAGTGCTTGTGACCGAGTTTCCCAAAACTCATTGGGGGATAGCAGGGGAAACAGTCGGAAAATAAAGGCCAAAGAACCTTCCTGAACATATTGGAAGGTTCTTTTTTCAGGAAAATATGTAATACTTAAGAGATGATGATCTATGGATGGAGGTAAAGGAACATGAACAGATGTGGTTGGGTGAATCAGGATCCCTTATATATTCATTATCATGACCATGAATGGGGAGTGCCCGTTTATGATGATAGGCTGCTATTTGAATATTTAAATCTCGAGGGGGCACAAGCCGGGCTTAGCTGGTATACCATTTTAAAGAAGCGCGAGAATTACCGTCAGGCGTTTGATCATTTTGAGGCTGAAAAAATTGCCCTGTATGATGAAGAAAAAATAGCCGACCTTTTACAAAATGAGGGAATTGTCAGGAATAAGCTGAAAGTGAATGCAGTTGTTACCAATGCCAAGGCCTTTTTAAAGATAGTCGAAGAATTCGGAGCCTTCCAACCCTATATATGGTCATTTGTTGGCGGCAAGCCAATTCAAAATCATTTCAATGAAATGAAGGGTGTTCCGGCCATGACAGAAATCAGCGATAAAATGAGTAAGGACTTAAAGAAACGTGGCTTTAAATTTGTTGGCTCAACCATTTGCTACTCGTTTATGCAGGCTACGGGCATGGTAAATGACCATATTACCAGCTGCGATTGTTATCAAAAAAGGAATATTGCCGTTGAGGTAAATGAGAAAAGCTCACCACATAAGTGATGAGCTTTTCTGTTACTTAGTTGGTTTTTCAAGCAAGAAATCTGATGCTGGTATCGGAATAATTTTCCCGCCTATTTGGACATGAACGGTTTCGTTGAAAATGGCTTTCACAATTCCCTTTAATGAGATAGTTGAATTAACAGAGATCTTCTTCGATTCACTTTGAGTAGCCAAATTAATCAACACCTTTCAATTATTGAAGCGCAAGTAATATAAAAAAATAAAGCGTAATAATACTTTACATTATTCGCATAAAAAATTTAAATTCCTGCTTTACGGTTCAACCTTTATGGAAAAAATGAATAAAAAATTGGTCATGTTACACTCATTTACCTTGCAAGGGGTGTTAAACAACTGAAATGAATACAACATGAACCATGGTTCAAGTATCACATGATTTTGATGATCTGTCAATAAAAAAGTGAACTATGGTTCAATTTTAAAAATCGTGTTATGATAGCACTGAGGTGATCAAATGCCAGATCATGAAGAGAAACTTGTTGGTGAATTTCCATTTGTCCCTAAACAGGAACGTGCCCAGCAAAAAAGGAATGCACTGATTGAAAGTGGATATGCTCTATTTAATTCAAAGGGGTACGAGCAGACAACAGCTAAGGAAATTGCTGCCCATGCAGGGGTAGCGACAGGAACCTTTTATCGCTATTTTTCCGATAAACGGCAGCTGTTAATGTCCCTTTTAGAAGATAAATTAGAAAAGTTCCTTCCCCCAGAACCAAGCTGGATGACAAACGACCCTGAAACTGTATTAGCGTCACTATTAGAAGCACATTATCACCGGCGAAATGAACTAGGACTTCAGCGTGTCCTTCCGGAGTTGATGACGAAAGATTCAGAACTTGCGGAGGTTCTGGGTGTGGCAAGGAGGAAAATCCATGATAGGATGCTTTCGGGATTAAAGCAAGCTAGCGAAAGTGGATTAACTTGGCCGGATATTGACTTAGATACGGTCACATGGGCGATCATGGTGTTAGTGGAGAATGGTCTGGAGAGACAGAACCAAAGCGGGAAAAAGGTCGATTGTCAGGAATTGGCTAGAGTGATTTGCCGGATGGTTTTTCCCCCAGAGGTGTTGGAACATCTGCAGAAGAGCGAATTGGAAAAAATGGAATAGGGAGGAAGAACCGTTTGGACATTGAAACCGTTTTTGACATGAAAGAACTAAAATCACTCAAAGTAGAATTAACAAGGTTTATGATGGCCTATAAGTTTGCCTTGGACGAAATCAATACGAAAATTAATATCTTAAAAGATGAGTTTAATTATATTCATGATTATAATCCAATAGAACATGTAAAATCTCGCTTAAAATCGCCGGAAAGTATTTTGAAAAAAGTGTATCGAAAAGGATACGATTTATCATTAGCATCGATAAAAGAAAATGTGAAGGATATCGCAGGAATTCGAATTACTTGTTCGTTTATTTCCGATATTTATGAGATGGCGAAAATGATTTCCAATCAAAAAGACGTCCGGGTTGTCGATTATAAGGATTACATTCAAAATCCAAAACCAAATGGTTACCAAAGTCTTCATTTAATTTTGGAGATTCCGATCTTTATGTCCGACCGGGAGGAATTGACCTATGTCGAGGTACAAATTCGGACCATCGCGATGGATTTTTGGGCAAGCTTAGAACACAAGATTTATTACAAATACAATAAAGAAGTCCCCAACCATATGATTGAGGAACTCAAGGATGCAGCGGTGATGGCGGCACAGCTTGATCGGAAGATGGAACGTCTCCATAAGGAAATTGCTGTGATCAAACAAGCAGACCATGAAATGGAAGAGCAACTAATACCTAACGACCATTTTAAACGTTCATTTATAGACAACTTTTTGAAAAAATAAAACCCATCCTATACGAAGGAAAGTGATGAACATCATGAAAGTTAGAGAATTTATGGTGAAAGATGTTATTTCAGTAAACCCAGAAAGTTCGATAAAAGATGTAATGGCTTTGTTTGTAGAGAAAAAAATCGGCGGCGTACCGATTATTAAGAAAGATGGAACGTTAGTGGGAATGGTAACAGATGGAGACATCCTGCGGGCCATTAAACCAATTGATCGCCGAATCCCGGATTATTTCAGTTTTATCACGTATGTTGCCAAAGAGGATATGAACAATCGCCTAAAGGAATTGGCCAATAGGGAAATTAGGATGATTGCTAAAACGCATGGAATCTTCAGCGTCCGTCCTGAGGACGACATGAAAAACGTTGTGGAGCTTTTATCCAAACACCACTTTAAGAAGCTTCCAGTAGTAGACGAGCAAAATCATGTGGTTGGTGTCATTAGCCGCGGCGATGTCATTCGCAATATCCAGCAAACGATTGTTCAAAATATGGAATAAACATAAAACCTATCATATGCTTGACATGTGGTGGGTTTACTTTTTATAAAGGGTTCATCGCTTTACTATACGGGGGTATGATAAAATAAGTTAAAATGGAAGGGGTTGAATGTCCTTGGATAACAGGAAGGAAGAGGAACTGCTCGATGATACATGCTGTTCACATGATGGCGATCAACGAAAGAGTCATCATTCGGATAAAGTGAAAAATAATCTGGTAACAAGGCTGAACCGGATTGAGGGTCAAATCCGTGGCATTAAGGGCTTAATCGAAAAAGATACCTACTGTGATGATGTTATCAATCAAATTTCTGCCACCCAATCGGCGTTAAATAGCGTTGCGAAAATTTTGCTTGAAGGTCATATGAAGAGCTGCGTGGTCGAGAGGATTCAGGATGGCGATTACGAGGTCTTAGACGAAGTTCTTGTCACCATTCAAAAATTAATGAAAAAATAAGGGAGGAATCGATCATGGAACATGTTACGTTACATGTTAGTGGGATGTCTTGCGGTCATTGCGTAAAAGCGGTGGAAGGCAGTGTTGGTGAGCTTTCAGGTGTGAAAAAGGTCTCTGTTAAGCTCGATAAAGGCCTAGTGGATGTTGAATTTGACGCAAAGGTTGTATCACTTAGCACGATTAAAGAAACGATCGATGACCAAGGCTACGATGTAAAATAATGCGGAGAGAGCTCACCTGTATGGTGAGCTCTTTCAATGCTTATTGTGATAACGTGTTTGTTGTTGAAATATTCGTTGTTTCCGGTACGCGGAGGAGAATCAAGCCGCCAATGATGAACAAAACGATCAGACTGAATACGCCGCTATTGGTATTGCCTGTCATTTGGGCCGTAAATCCAACCAGGAAGGGCCCCAAGATGGCCGCAAATTTATAAAAGATACTATAGAAACCAAAGAACTCATTTGCACTTTCTTTTGGCACAAGCCTTGCGAAGTAGGATCGACTCAGTGCCTGAATCCCGCCTTGAGAGGAGGCCACAAGCATCGCCAAGATCCAGAAATCTAGAGTCGTTTTTAAAAAATAGGCATAGGTACAGATGACAATATAGATAAATATTCCAACGAGCAGCATCGTTTTGCCTTTAAATTTATCGGCAAGCTTTCCATAAATAATCGCGAAGGGTGCAGCCACTACCTGTGTAGCAAATAGAATAATCAAAAGGTTAGTAGAAGTGATGCCCAAATCTGATCCGTATGCCGTTGACATGGTGATGATGGTATTCACCCCATCAATGTAAAAGAAATAGGCTAGTAAAAAGAGAAACAATGGGCGGTAAAGCCGAATCTTTTTAAAGGTTTCAAAAAGCTGTTTAAAACCATTTCGAATTGGATTTGGGACTCGTTCTTTATAATAGATCTGCTTGACATTTTTTAGCATCGGAATGGTGAATAATCCCCACCAGAGGGCGGTAATCGCAAAAGCAGCCTGGCTTGCGACAGAAACAGAAATTGGAATCATGCTTTGCTGTGATAAAATAATAAGGGCAATGCCAAGAATGAAAGGGATGGTACTTCCAATGTAACCCATCGCAAATCCCTTCGATGAGATCTGATTCATCCGCTCTTCCGATGTTACATCGACAAGGAAGGCATCATAGAAAATGTTCGTTCCCCCAAAACCGATGACGGTCACCATGTAACAGATTAATAGAATCAGCCATTGGCTGCTTGGTACAACTGCGAGTAAAAAGGTAAAAATAATACCAAGGGCAAAGAAAAAGGTGAAGAATCGCTTTTTAAAGCCCCTAAAATCCGCTATGCTGCCCAAAATAGGTGCACAAAGGGAAATGAGCAGTGTGGCAAAGGAATTGGCATACCCCCAGTAGGCCGTGGATGTAGATGCAGCAAGTCCTGCCTCGTTTGCTGCCGCTTTAAAATACAATGGAAAAACGGCTGTGGTGATAAGAATCGAATAGGCAGAGTTTGCCCAATCATAGAATACCCAGCTCTTTTCTTGCTTCGACATCCTACTCATTCAAGTTCCCCCTTTAAAGGCTTATATCGTCAACATTTCTTCTATAACTATTCCATCGGTGTTTCCTAAGCTGACACCCAGAAGCCTGGCGAATGTTGGGCCTTCATCAATGAGACGGATGGAAGGCAGGGTGGTTTGGTTAATGCCTTTGCCAGCCGCCATGAAAATCGTGCCATACTGTTCTTTTTCCGGTGAGTAGCCATGACAGGCTAACGTATACTTTTTATTGGATGCTGCATCCTCACGGGAAAATGACTGGATATACTCCCCCTCCATGGCTTCTGAAAAGTAATACCCACGCTTAGCTTCAAGCATAAAGGCACACGAACCATCTGCGCCTTTTGCCGCTGCTTGTTCGCCTGTAAGTACTTGTTCAATGCCCGACGCTGGATCATCAAGCAATGAATCTAGCAGTTGTTTCACTTCCTGAATGGTTGCTGAGTCTTGTTTGTCATTAATGTAAATATATGCGGAGCCATCACAACTTTTACAATAAGTCTGCCAATTCATTACTCTCCCTTTAGGGTTTGTGGTGATAAGCTTTTTGTTATAGAAAAGGACGTTTAGGTTAATCACTTTATTTTCATCAAGCGCGCTATGATCGCCAAGGGCCACCACTGTGGAATTTTCATAGATACCGCTTTCATGGAGAGCGTCCAAGATTCTGCCGAGTCGCTGGTTATGTCGGTGAATGGCAGCGACGGCTTCAGTGGATGAAAAGCCATGGTAGTGGCGCTGGGTATCTAAATCAGTAAAGTGGACCATAACCAAATTTGGTTTCTTTGTTTTAATCGTATGGACGGTTGATTCTAAAACGAAGTTGTCCAATTCAGGCTGATTCAGACCATTGCGAATATGCCCGAATCTTTTGTTGAGATCCAATTGAAAGCTGGGTGTCCCTTTCATAAGTGAAACTAGAATTTGGTTTTGCCATGGGCGGTTTGCGAAAATTTCCGGCATATTGTAGTCGATGCCAGCTTTGCCGGTAACCGGCCATAATAGGGCTGCTGTGGTCAGATTTGCTTGCTTTGCTTCATCGTATAGGGTCGTTCCATGGATGCAATGACGATACCAATTCCAATCAGGTGACGGTCTTCCAGGCTGCAGGAGGGTATTATTAATGACTCCGTGCCGGTTTGGATAATTTCCCGTCACAATTGTGGCATGACAGGGATAGGTGACCGAGGGGTAGATTGTTTCGACATTTTCCACATATGCGCCATTTTTTAAGATCGTTTGAAAGTGGGGTAAGTCTGTTAAAATCGGATAGTCTAATGCTGAAAGGCAATCAAATGAAATGATGATTAAATGATCGGTAAGTCGAGTCATGGATAACCTCCGGCTTTGACATGTTCTGGTTAAGATAATTGTACTATATGAAATAGGAAATGGAAGAATTGTTACAGAATATTTACAAAATTTTTGAACGTTTGCCAGAAAAAACCGAATTCTGGATTGGCGAACGAGGTTTATCTAGTATAATGAAATTAGCAATAATTGGAGAAAAAGAGGGGAAGACATCATGCCAAGTTTTCAAAGTTACTTTTTTGAAAAAGCAATAAAGCTTTCGGTAAAGAGGACATTGCGAAAGGGTGTAAAGGGAAAGGGGATGGATGAAAAGCGGCAAATGCTTGATGCTGCCGCAAGGAGACTGGGAAAGCTTCCTAAGAACTGTCAGGTTACCCCACTGGAAATCGAGGGATTGTATGCCGAGTGGATTACTTCCGGACTCAACAGCCTATTGGCGGATAAGGTCATTTTATATTTACACGGTGGTGGTTATGCGCTTTGCTCAGCCAATACTCATCGGCCGCTTGCGGCAAGAATTGGCAAGGCATCTGGTGTGAAGGTGTTGTTCCCGGAGTATCGTCTTGCCCCGGAACATCCATTCCCGGCTGCCATTGAAGATGCCGTTGCCGTGTATCGCTGGCTGCTGCATCAGGGTTACGATCCAGCAAATATTATATTTGCCGGTGATTCCGCGGGTGGAGGGTTATCGATTGCAACGGCCTTGGTGTTACGGGATCAGAACGAGCCGCTGCCGGCTGCAATTGTATTGCTCTCACCGTGGGTGGATTTAACCAGCAGTGGGGAAAGCTATCGGAAAAATGAAGGGCTTGATCCCTATTTAAGTTTGAAAGCGGTTAGGGAAGCTGTCCGTATGTATGCCGGAAAAGAAGCCCCTGACCACCCGCTTATCTCACCTGTTTATGCTGACCTTTCAGGATTGCCGCCCTTATTCATCCAGGCCGGCAACCATGAAATTTTGCAAAGTGATGCTGAAACACTGGCAGCTCGGGCCAGGAAAGCAGGTGTCCCAGTCAGGATGAAAGTTTGGCAGGGAATGTGGCATGTATGGCAAATTGGCGGGGATGCCTTACCAGAAGCCAAGAAAGCAATTTGGGAAATCGGGAATTTTGTTCGAAACACCTTTGAAAAGGGAAGGTCTGGTAGCTGACCTTCACTTGAGTAAGATATGTTGGATGTCGTTATTCAAAATGGTAATGAGGCCGATATTATTATTGGTTTCGATGATGGATTCTTTTTTTAATCGTTGGTATCGTAATTGATCCTTCCATAAATACGTGGCATCATGGACATTTTCTTTTTCGAGATGGGTGATGGTATATGATGGGTCACAAACACGGTAAATATCATTCTTTTTCCTACTGATAGAGTTGATATTAATAACCATTTTCATTAAGAGCCCCCAAACACCACTGAAACTCATATTTTTTATAGGGCTGCTTGTAAATTGTTGAATCGGAAGCATTCCTCCATCTGAAAATGTGACAGTGGCTTTGACCGCCGAGGCGTAATGAACGTCACCAGAAAGAATGATGCATTGCGATGGGCTCCACTTGGCAGTCTGGTGCAGAAAGTGCGTGAACCCTTCCCCGTTATATTTCCATGCCTCGAAATCAAATGAGGTTTGCACTTCTACGCCAATAACTTGAAATGGATAGACGTAATTGTGTAGAAAGGATTCAATTAGACCCATGCCATAAACAGGTGTGGCGGATACGACGATGACGGGACTCCCAGCTTTCCAGTCGCTTTGTTGTAGCTTTTGGGTGATGCGTGCCCAGCTCATTTTGTTGATGAGCTGTGGGCAGCCTTCTGTTTCCTTCATGGTATGACCAAATTGCACCCGCTTTGGTTCGGAACGGTATTCCCGTTGTGTCCGAGTGTCAAGAAATACAGCTTTAGGATGTGTGGGAGCAATAAAATGCCAGGAACTAAAATTCCATAATTGCTGCAGCCATTTTTCGTATGTTGTGGAATGGTGGGTTCCTTTTCTAAGGTTTTTATAATAGGACGCCATTGTTTCAATAAAATCAGCATCAAATGAATCAGGGTCATTCCCCCAGCCTTGGAACGCCCAATAGGCTGCGATGCCATTGGCTGTCACATGGCTGCCTAATGGCGATCTACGGACGTTTCTTTTCCAATTACCTGTGATATTCCAATCATCGGTGACGTCATGGTCATCAAAGATCATGTACGTTGGGATGTTCGCGAGCAGCCTTCGAACCTTATAAAGGGATTCATGAAAGGTGATGATGGCTTCCTGTTGATCGTGGAAACGCATTTTTAATTTCGTTCGTTCCGTTTTATGTTGTTTCTTAACCTTTTCTTCATTTGGAAAGGTAAAATGGAGCAGATTTTTCTCCAAAGCACCATCAAAGGATTCAAATAATTGATGGGTCTGCGCTGCAGCCCAAAGCTCGGGATTCCAGGACAATAAATACATAGCAGCAAATTCGCCAAACTCGATAAGGTGGTTTTGGGCGTGACCGGAGGTAAATTGGGCCAGGTTTTCCATGATAAATTGTCTGCCGTTGATTTGATGAAGTGTGGTTGTGAATGGTGTTTGTTTGAGGCGACTTTCCAGTTGGTGCAATGGTTCCCTTTGACCCATTAAGTCATGGCTGAGGGTTGAAATAGCTAGAATAAGGGGATCGGCAACATCATCGGCATAGATTTGATCGCCCATTAGAAAGAGGGAATCTGGTCGCTTCCAAGTTGTTTCATATTCCTGAGCCAGAATGGCATCTGCGCGGGAAAGAGTATCTTCTCCTTCACCATGGAGTTTTCGGCAGGAACCATAGAGAATATTGCTCGGACTGTTCCCACTTTTTATTTGAAAGGTGGGGTATTTTAGCTTCCCGTAAACGATGGACTGCCGATGATCTGGGGAAAGTAAGTGGAGGCTTTGGAAATCATGCTGCACCGAACTGGTTGTAAATTGCAGGTTATATCCAATTAACGTATCCGTCGGAAAATCTCCGTTCAAGGGGACAACTTTTATTAGGTGGATAAATAGCTGTTTTCCGACTCTTACTGTTTGAGGTTCACTACTGGTACTCAGTAGTTGATAATCAAATTTCTGGTTGCTGCTCGTTTTCGTGACTTGATAAAAGGCTGCCTCAATAGCGCATATCCCGCTAGTAGCAATCCAAATAAACACCCTTCCAGGCTCAACCCGTCGAACAATCGGCCCAGAGAGAATAAACGGAAACTCTATTAAACCCATGAACACCACCTCGCTTTTCCTCATTTCTACATTGTATTCCTTGCAAATGGTGCCTGACACCATTAATAAGCTGTAGGACTTTTAATTGATGCAAAGGGTGGAAATGGTGTAAGAAACTGTTTATTTGTAATAATATTGCCAATATTAACGCAGTTGCTGTTTGTTGCGGGATTTATAATGGAGTAAAGGAAGGGGGAATTGGACGTGAATAGTTTAATTGTTTATTGCTCATCCCATGGGACTACCGAGAAAGCGGTTGGATTATTATGTGAGAATCTTGAGGGAGGCGTTTTATCGGTCGATTTAAAAAGGGAGAAAACGCTTTTTGATCTAAAGGATTTTGATCGGGTCATCATTGGCGGCTCGATTCACGCCGGGCAGATTCAAAGGAAAATTAAAAAGTTTATCCAAACGCATCATGATGAACTCTTAGAGAAGGAATTAGGTCTTTTTCTGGTTTGTATGCGTGATGGTGAGACAGCCATTGAACAGTTTAATCATGCCTTTCCCCAGGATTTGCGTAAGAATTCCGTTGCCATGGGCCTGTTCGGCGGAGAATTTATCGTGTCTAAAATGAACTTTTTTGAAAGACAAGTAGTGAAAAAGGTAGACGGGGTCATGTCCGACCAAACAAAATTGGATATAGAAGCCATTATGGAGTTTGCTTCTCGCTTGAATCATGTTAAAAGCTTTGTTTAGGTGTCGATCTGGTGAGATAAAAGGCGAGTATTTTAAGGAACTCATTTCCACAATCAACGTTTCTGCTTTGGCAGGAGCGTTTTTATTTTTTTATAAAGCGGCAGTAAATACTACTTGCATTGCTCTTTATCATTATCAGGGATTTTGATTATAAATTTTATGATGTTAGCCCATAATGGAAAAGGTCTTATATAACTACAACATGAAAGAGGTTTCACATGAAGATTTGGTTTAATCGATGGTTTACCACGGTTTCGCATTATATAGACATGATTCGTGACAATGAGGACCAGCGAAAATTTATCATCTATGGAACGCATCCAAATAAAGATGCATTGTATTTACAAAATTGTGATTTCGCCTATGTCGAGCCGGATATTTCCGGGAATGACTATATTGAATTTTGCCTGGACTTTTGCAGAAAGCACCAGATCAATATTTTTATCCCTCGGAAAGAAAATGTGTTGATATCGAAACGGCTGGCAGATTTCAGTGCAATGGGTGTGAACGTTCTCGTGTGCCCGGATGCTGTCCTAATGGAAACGATGGACAATAAAGCCGCCGCCTATCAAACCCTTGCAAATGGGAAGCCGATCTTTTCCATCCCCGATTATTATGTGGTAAATAATAGTGAGGATTTTAAAAAGGCCTATGCTTCACTTAAGGAAAAAGGGCATGAAGTTTGTTTCAAACCCGTTATCGGTGAGGGGGCAAATGGTTTTCGGGTAATTAAGGACAAAATTGAATCCATTCCCCAGCTATTCCAACAGGGGATTGGCTATCGGATTCCGTATAACTATGCCTGTGAGATCTTAAGTCAACAGGAAACGTTTCCCGATTTAATGGTGCTCGAGTATTTAGAAGGCAGGGAATATAGTATCGACTGCGTTTCTTCAGAGGATGAATTATTTGCTGCGATTCCCCGAATGAAGGGGGACGGCCGGGTTAGGGAGCTGGTGGAAAGTCTTGAACTCATCCAACTCGCCCACAGATTCCATCAGGAGTATAAATTGCCGTATGTATTCAATATCCAGGTAAAATACAACAACGGTGTGCCGAAGCTGCTTGAAATCAATCCGCGCATGAGCGGTGGGATGCATGTTAGCTGTCTTTCCGGCATAAACCTGCCGTATCTGGCAATAAAAATATTATTGGGTGAAGAAGTGGGAAGGCAGCAGCCGCAATTTGGCATTCGCGCTAGTCATATTGAAAAAGAAATGATTTTAAAGTATGGAGATATTAAATAAAGTAAAAAAGAGCGAGTTTTCATCGATTGAAAACTGCTCTTTTCCTTATACCTTATTTATAGAAGACTTTGTCGATATTATATTTAGCCTGAAGGGTATTAATAATGTAGGTTTCATAGATTTCTCTTTCCATCGGCTCATCTACCACGATTACCGCAATTTTATTGACCTCATCGCGATGGGCTTTGATGGGAGATACGGTATCTTCAAAATGGCGCTTCACGCGTGGTCTCAATTTCCTAGCTTTTCCGACAAAAAGTAAATCGTCATTGGCATTGAAAAATAAGATAATTCCGCCTTTATCCCGAGGAATTCTATTGTAATCGGTAAAACCGTATACACTGCTTAGTACGGATTCAACTGGTTCCCCTACTTGTCTCTTTTTCGTAATAACAACATCTGGATTTGGTATTTCAATTTTTATCATAAAAAGAATCGCTCCTTGCTTAAAATAAACGGCTGATCCCGTTTTGCTAACAGTTCATTATAGCATAGGTTGCCAATTTAGGTTAATACTCATAATTTGCCCAAATTTTGCAGTTCAAAACCTGACTAAATAAGGTTATATCGTATTTTAATCTTTAAAATGGTGGCAAATTAAGTCTAGCTTTTGTACAATTAAGGAAGGTATTGGAACTTTTGGGTTTCAAAACAGCAACTCACGTGAATTTTACATGGTATGAGTGTACGATGGTAGTAGCTATCTATTATTTGGATAGTAAGAATAATTAAAAGATAGGGAAGGGTGTTAATATGGCAATTTCATTATCTAAAGGTCAAAAGGTAGACTTAACGAAAACAAATCCCGGGTTATCCAAAGTGGTGGTTGGACTTGGTTGGGATACGAATCGTTATGACGGCGGGAGCGATTTCGATTTGGATGCCAGCATTTTTCTATTGAATGCCAGTGGAAAGTGTGAATCGGAAAAAGATTTTGTTTTCTATAACCAGCTTGAGGGCGGAAATGGTTCCGTAGTACATACAGGTGATAACCGTACGGGTGAAGGCGACGGTGACGATGAGCAAGTGAAAGTTAATTTGTCCGCAGTTCCTGCGCAAGTGGAGAGAATCTCATTTGTGATTACAATTCATGATGGAGAGGCTCGTGGTCAGAACTTTGGACAGGTATCCAATGCCTTCTGCCGGATTGTTAATGAAGAAACAAATCAAGAAATCATTCGGTACGATCTTGGAGAGGATTTCTCCATCGAAACAGCCATCATCGTTGGTGAGCTATATCGCCATAACGGCGAATGGAAATTCTCAGCCGTCGGCTCCGGCTACCAAGGCGGGCTCGGCCGCATCGCTACAGACTTTGGGCTTAACGTAGGCTAAACAAGAAAAGCGCAAGCACCCTGGAGCTAGACAATAAAAAGGACAAGGGGGATTCAATCTGGATTCCCTTTGTCCTTTTATCGTATTATTATAGTAGTAGTACAGTTTATGGTGTCAGGCACCATTGAGGTGAAGTTTATGAAGTATTTAGTTAAGTCGCAGGTTGTGTCTATTTTGATGGCGTTTTTTTGGATGATTTGTTTAGCTGTTTTAGCTTTTTTAGATCAACCGAGTCGAGCGTTGCAGTACATAAATGTATTTGTTTACGGATTTGCTATTTTATTTGCAGTCATTAGTTTTCTGTTAACGAAATATTTTCTCGGGCGGAATTGGTTTGCGGTTCCACTCGTTCTAATTCCCTATTTTTTACTCTATCAACCTGTATTTCAGAGATTCCTGGTAAGCATCGCGAATGACCGTTACGGTGGAATGATCAAATTCTTGGCACAGTCAATAGGGGCGACATATCTTCTTGCTGCGATCTTCGGGTTAGGTCTGGCAATTCTGTTCACTCGACCACAGATAAAGGGGTGACAGCAATATGGAAGGTAAATGGCTGATTGCTGATCGCGATTTGAATGAGCGGGAAGGGTTAAAGTGGTTATTAAAAACATCTTCCATTCCGGTCTCGGCTATTTTTTTAGCAGCAAACTATCAAGAATTTATTGTTCGGTTTGAAAAGGAATCCCCTGATATTGTTCTTTTGGAGCTCGACATGATTAGCAAAGAGGAATGGTCTGGTTTTCGTGACCTGATGCGCATTTATGATCCAATTCTCCTTCTATCAAGTGCGGAAGCTACCTTTGAAAAGGCTCGCCTGGCAATCGATATGCAAGCATTAGATTTAATGATTAAACCTTTTTCAGCAACAAAGGTAAAATCGGCCTTCCAAAAAGCATCCCGAAGATTGAGCACCAAAATTCAGAACACGGACTTCCACCTTTCGCCTTCACATAAAGATATTTCTTATGAAGGATTATTCCTTTCACAGCAGGAAGCAACAACAGACCAGGTTAAAATAGCGGCATTTCAGACCGAAAGTGTTGAAATGGTCCCGACGCTCTATTCTTTTATTTCCGAATATCCATTTATAGACAGCCACGGCATTTTCGCGCTAAGCGATATGGTGGTGCTTTTATTCAAGGAAACGTGTAGTAACATGACGGAGCAATGTCAAAAAGCAATGAGAAAGTGGGAGGAAGAGTACTCCGATCCATTGGCGATTGTTGTACATAAAGGGAACTCCTCAGCGATAAGCCTTAATCAGAAATACCTGCAAACGAGGAAAATGCTGGAATTCACCTATTATAAAGGCTACCGGCAAGTCGTTGAATTAGAATTTTCACCGGAATGGGGGCATATCGATCCATTTTTAACACCACCTGAACAACGAGAATGGGTCGATATGCTGACAAACCTCAATATGGAAAAAATAAAAAAGTGGCTCTATGCTGAATTTCTTCACTTATCTGATCCCTATCCGGATCCGGGATTAGTCCGAATCCGGTTAACGAGTATATTGGCACAAGTCAGAAGATTTATGAAAACCTGCCATCTCAATGACGATGCAAGTTATGAACAAGATTACCGAACTATTTTTAACTCGATTTTATATGATACGGTTCTGTATCGAACAGTGCAAAACCTCATTTTATTTAGCCAAAAGATATTTGTCGGTGCTGAAAGTAGCATGCACAACGTGAAACAGGATCCGATTGAAATGGGCCTATCGTATATGAAGGCGAATTTTTCCAATAGTCGACTCAGACTCGAAGATGTTGCTCAATTTGTCGATCGCAATCCCTCCTATTTTAGTCATTTGCTCATTACGAAAACCGGGTCAAGTTTTACCGAGGTGCTGGCCGGGATCCGAATGAAGGAAGCCAAACGATTATTAATCGAAACAAGAAAACCAATTAAAGAGATTTCCATGTTAACGGGGTACCAAAATGCTAATTATTTTAGTCGAATGTTTAAGGAACTAACTGGAATGACCCCGAGGGAATTTCGCTTGCAAAAACCGGAATGGAATAAAAGTGACAAGAGGACAGTTTAGTGTAACTGTTCTCTTT
>NZ_JAANMZ010000046.1 GCF_011250555.1 Bacillus sp. MM2020_4
GTATACATGTCTACAATCTTGTATACATTAATCTGCCAATACTGCTTATCAAGCAAACTATCAATAAAACATATTTATCTATTTTTAGTTAATCATGAAAAAGCCAGCCTATATCCAACTAAAGGCTGGCTTTTTGTATGAAAGATTTTAATGACTTCCTATCAATGAACTCTTAGCCATTTCTTTATTTATATAAAGATAGTACCAATTATTTTCGTATTTAATCCAGCTTGTAACAAGGGCACCTGAGTTGTTTTGGAAGTATTTTCCCAAAGAATCATCTACCCAATCTGGTTTGTTATCATTCGGAAAATGAACGGCTGCCAAAGGGGGATCCATGAAACCACTCGAATTTAGATAGAACCATTTACCCTGATCGTTAATCCAACCTGTGTTCATCACCCCTGTCTGGTCAAAATAATACCACTTGCCGCTGTCTTCAACCCAATTGGTTTTCATTGCCCCCGTGGTATCGAAATAATACCTCTGGCCCGTAACCTCTAACCAGCCAATATTCATGGCTCCAGTCTCATCAAAGAAGTACCTCTTTCCACCATCATCGAGCCAACCTGTTTTCAAAACGCCTACTGAATCCAGATAATACTTGTTTCCACCCTCGTCCAGCCAACCACTTTTCATCACTCCATTAGCATCAAAGAAGTACTTGTTCTCTCCATCATCTAACCAGCCTGTGTTCATAGCCCCATCCGCATTGAAGAAGTATTTGTTCCCGTTCTCTTCCAACCAGCCTGTGTTCATGGCACCACCGGCATCAAAATAATACTTTTTCCCATCTGCTGTTAACCATCCCGTTGTCATCACACCTTTGTTATTAAGGTAATACTTTTTCCCCTCAATGGACAGCCAACCAGTCTTCATTACACCGGACCCATCAAAGAAATATTTTTTTCCACTTATAGTTTGCCAGCCTTTCTTCACGGCTCCATTCTCGTAATAATACTTTTTGTTGCCATTTTGGACCCAGCCGTTTTGCACAGGAATGATACCGTTTGTAC
The DNA here is from genome assembly GCF_011250555.1 of Bacillus sp. MM2020_4. GTDB lineage: Bacteria > Bacillota > Bacilli > Bacillales > Cytobacillaceae > Neobacillus. The sequence continues at coordinate 1,017 of NZ_JAANMZ010000046.1, forward strand.
TTCCGGCACTTGCAGGTACTGTAACTATATATCCACTAGCCTGGGCGATCGCATCAAAGCTGTTGTCGGAACGGGTAATGACGACCTTTGTGTAAACCTGAACCTGATCGAAAAGCCAACGTATTTCTTGATTATGCATTCTAACACAGCCAGCACTAACATATCCGCCAATCGAACCTTCATTACTATTGCCATGAATCCCGTACGTAGTACCATAAGTCCCTCTTGCCTCAAGTCCCATCCAGCGGTCGCCAAGGGGATTACGGGGGTCTCCGCCGGGAATATTCTTCGTATAATAAGGCCGATTCTTTATCTTATTCACAATTTTAAATGTCCCTTCCGGGGTAAATGAGGCCTGCCTTCCGGTAGCTACTCTAAATGTTATAACCAAGGTCCCTCCATCATAAAAAGCAAGGGTATTCGTTTTTTTGTTAATAATAATCAATTGGCTGCCGCTTGCATCGGTCTGGCTTGAAAAGAAAAGGAAACTCATGAATACAATAATAACAGCGGTTACTTTTTTCATCGCCATCTCTCCAATTATGGTATTACACCTAAAGTAACATTTTACTCCAGAAAATTCAGTCATATTTCGGCGAGATTATTGTGATATTTTGGAATCCTTTAAAACAATGTAAGTCGAAGGTCATTAGTTTTCGACATGAGGGTAGTAGAAAGGGTGTCAGGCACCACTACTTGATATTCAGGAGGCGGTTGCGGTATTCTTAATCATACGATTATGCACTTTAAGGTTGTGGTTATGATACGAATTAATAAGTTTATTAGCGAGTCTGGGAAGTCCTCAAGACGGGGAGCGGATAAATTAATTACTGAAGGAAGAGTCACGATTAATGGGAAAGTGGCGCAAATTGGCAGTCAGGTAGAGCCTGGGGACATGGTCCGCATTGATGGCAGCCTTGTCAACGTCTCTAACAATTATGTTTACATTGCTTTAAATAAACCCGTAGGTATAACGAGCACAACGGAACGGCATGTAAAAGGGAATATTGTTGATTTCATTAATCATCCATTGCGGATTTTCCATATTGGACGCTTGGATAAGGACTCAGATGGCCTCATTCTGTTGACGAATGACGGGGATATTGTTAATGAAATTCTCCGGGCGGAAAACAAGCATGAAAAGGAATATATTGTTACAGTGGACAAGCCGATTACGACTGATTTTCTAAAACAAATGGCCGCAGGAGTGGAAATATTAAATACGAAAACACTCCCCTGCAAAGTAACACAGCTGTCGAAAAATATTTTCCAAATCATCTTAACCCAGGGGCTGAACCGGCAAATCCGCCGAATGTGTTCTGCACTAGGGTATGAGGTAGTCCGGCTGCAGCGAACTCGGATTATGAATATCCATTTAGGCAACCTACCTATTGGACAATGGCGGGACTTATCAAAGAAAGAAAAACAGCAGCTATTTACAGAATTACAATACCAACCAAAAGAATGGTAATAGGCGAGAGAGGCTGAGCCGAGACAAACAACTGTTTCGGCTCAGCCTCTCTTTCATTTAAGCAGAAAAAACAGTACCCCGAACGGTTAGAATATTGGTAAAATTAAATTAAGTTTTGGATATGGTTGTAGTAATAATGGTGACAGGCACCATTGGGGGGATTTCCATGTTGGAATTGTTGGTAACGATGGTGGAGCGGTTGGGGATCCTCGTGACGATTGCGTTTGTGTTAACAAGGCTTCAATTCTTCCGGGGTATGATTTATCGGGATGAACTAAATGGCAGGCAGCAGTTGATTGCGATTATTTTCTTTGGCTTCTTTGGGATTATTGGTACCTATTCAGGACTGACTCTTAGTACCGACAGTCTTCAGTTTAACCGCTGGACCTCTACACTTCATTCCGATGAGGCCATTGCCAACTCCCGTGTCATTGGTGTCGTATTAGCCGGCCTCCTTGGCGGCTATAGGGTTGGGCTTGGCGCTGGTTTAATTGCCGGCATCCACCGCTTCACACTTGGAGGATTCACAGCCATTTCCTGCGGACTGGCAACAATCCTTACGGGCTTGCTATCAGGCCTGTTCCATCGAAAGGGCAAGCATGTCAAACTTCGCTCTGCCTTTCTGATTGGTGCGCTTGCTGAATCCATTCAAATGCTCTTGATTCTATTAATCTCAAAGCCCTTTGAAAAGGCCTGGGGTTTAGTTGAAATCATTGGTATGCCGATGATTTCCGCAAACGGCCTTGGCTGCGCCCTATTCCTGTTAATCATTAAAAGCGTGATTAATGAGGAGGAAAAAGCCGGTGCCCTGCAAGCCCAAAAAACCTTAAGAATTGCCGACAAAACCTTAGCCTATCTCAGAAATGGACTTAATACCGCATCAGCAAAGGTAGTTTGCCATATTCTTCACAATGAGCTCAATACCAGTGCTGTGGCGATGACAAATTTATCGGAAATATTGGCCCATGTTGGGCTCGGATACGAGCATCACCGTTCAGAAAGTCCCATCCAGACACAAATAACCAGGGATGCAATCAGAAAAGGGGAAATGATTGTCGCTGCACAGCAATCGATTCATTGCCGTATAAAGGACTGCCCACTCGATGCCGTCGTTATTGCCCCGTTAAAACTACGCGGGAGTACGATTGGGACGTTGAAATTCTATTTCCGTTCCGAAAAGGAAATAAACCCGGTTATTATGGAACTCATTTCAGGCTTATGCTCACTGTTAAGCAACCAGCTTGAAATTGCCGAGGCGGACAAGGCCTATCAACTTGCAAAGGAAGCAGAAATAAAGGCACTCCAAGCACAAATTAGCCCGCACTTTCTCTTTAATTCACTTAATACCATCCTTTCGCTTGTCCGAATCGATCCCGAGAAGGCTAGGAAACTACTTGTCTCCCTGTCTCACTTTTTACGACAGAATCTATCCGTCACCACCCAGAGGATGACGACACTTGAACAGGAATTACAGCATGTAAAAGCCTATTTGGCCATTGAGGAAGTTCGCTTTGTTCATAAATTAAAAGTGATTTATGAGGTGGAGGAAAGTATCCTTTCACAGAACATCCCCCCACTCACCTTGCAGCCCATTGTTGAAAATGCCATTAAACATGGGATCAAGGATATGGAGCGCAACTGCCTTGTTAAAATAAGCATTCATAAAGAAAATCAAGCAACCATTGTAACTGTTGAAGATAACGGAAGTGGGATGAGTAAAGAAAGAGTAGGCCAAATCTGCCAAACTCCGATTGATTCTATCTCTGGAAGCGGGCTGGCACTTTACAACGTGAATCGAAGGCTAGCATTTATGTTCGGTGAGGGTGCCGCACTGATGATAAAAAGTGAACTCAATCAGGGGACACGAATTTCCTTTTCAATTCCATATATGGAGGTGGAACAAAGTGGTACAACCAATCAAAACGCTTATTGTTGATGATGAACTATATAGCAGGGATGAACTAAAGCATTTATTATCGGCATTTCCATCCATTCAGATCGTTGGCGAAGCTGAATCCGGGGAAGACGCCATTATGAAGGCCCTCCAATTGCAACCTGATGTGGTCTTCCTGGACGTGGAAATGCCAAAGATGAACGGGATGAACACTGCAAAAGCTTTTAAGGAACTCAAACATGCTCCATTAGTCGTTTTTGCCACAGCCTATCCGCAATTTGCTGTCGAGGCATTTCGCTATGATGTCGTTGACTACTTACTAAAGCCCTATGACCAAGATCAATTACACGAAACCATCAATCGGATTCTAAAACATCTCAGCGCTTCTAAGGAATCCGAGCCGGAAAAACAGACTGGAAAGCTTGCGGTTGAAGCGGCCGGAGAAATCCTTTACCTCGACCCAATAGAGATCCTTTATATTGTTCGGGATGATAAATGGACAAGGCTGATAACAAAACACAACGAATATGATACAAAAATGCCGCTCAAGGATTTGGAAAACCGGCTCCAAAGCTTTGGTTTTTTTCGCATCCATAAAAGCTTTCTCGTCAACCTGGAATATGTCAACAGACTGACCCCGTGGTTCAATGGCGCCTATCAGCTGCATATTGAGGGAAGGAAGGAAATGTTGTCGGTCAGCAGAAATTATGTAAAGGCATTAAGAGTGAGGCTGGAAATATAACCCTCCAGACTATTATTAATCTTCTGCATTTTAAACCACTCTAGTAACATGTTAATTCCATATTTCTACCTTTCACACCTAAGTCCGCCCTGCTGCTCTTTTTCTCTTATATACTTGATTTATGTAACCGCATTCATTTATAAAAAAGGAGGAGAAAGTGTGTATACTTTTCTAGCAGGAATTGCTCTTTTAATTATTGGTTATTTCACGTACGGCAAATTTGTAGAAAAATTATTTGGTATAAAGGAAGACAGGGCGACGCCCGCCTATGTCAATAACGATGGTGTTGACTATCTTCCAATGAGCACGAAAAAGAATTCTTTGATTCAGCTCCTCAATATTGCTGGAACAGGACCTGTTTTCGGCCCTATTTTAGGTGCACTTTACGGGCCTGTTGCTTTTATCTGGATTGTCATCGGCTGTATTTTCGCCGGAGCGGTTCATGATTATTTAACAGGGATGATTTCTATTCGGAACCGCGGGGCCCATTTACCGGAGCTAGCCAGCAGGTTTTTGGGGAAAATCATGAAGCATGTCGTCAATGGTTTCGCTGTTTTACTTCTTTTATTAGTAGGAACCGTGTTTGTGACCACACCTGCTGCCTTGCTTAATGTGTTAATGGACGGAAAGGTTGCCCTTTTCGTTATTATTGGTGCCATTTTTGTTTATTATATTTTAGCTACACTTATGCCCGTTGACAAAATTATTGGCCGTCTTTATCCATACTTTGGCGCATTACTGTTGATCAGCGCCCTTGGAGTAGGAATCGGTTTAGTTGTTACCGGTGCACCCATTCCGGAACTTTCATTAAAAAACTTCCACCCTGCTAACGCACCAGTTTTCCCATTACTATTTTTCACAATTTCCTGTGGTGCGCTTTCCGGATTCCATGCGACCCAAACACCAATCATTTCCCGTACCACTCAGAATGAAAAACAAGGTCGTAAAATTTTCTATGGCATGATGATTGCAGAAGGTGTCATTGCCATGATTTGGGCTGCAGCAGGAATGAGCCTTTTCCATGGTTACAATGGCTTAAATGATATTTTAGCAGCCGGCGGACCTGGAGCAGTCGTCAGTGAGGCATCGACAACCCTCCTTGGTGCCATTGGTGGAACGCTTGCCGTCCTTGGCGTCATCGTATTACCTATTACATCTGGAGATACTGCATTCCGAAGCGCACGGATGATTATTGCTGAATATCTGAACATTGCCCAACAGAAATTATCCAGCCGCCTCTGGATCGCTGTACCATTATTTGTAATTTCAGCAGTGCTGACCCAGATGGATTTTAATATTCTTTGGAGATATTTCAGCTGGGCCAACCAATCAACGGCGGTTATTGCCTTGTTTGTTGGCGCCATGTACTTGAATATCGCTAAGAAAAACTACTTTGTTCCGCTGATTCCGGGTGTCTTTATGCTCGTCATGGTGATTACCTATATTTTAAATGCCCAAATTGGATTCCGCTTATCGATGACCACTTCATGGATTGGCGGCTTCATTGGAACTATCGTCCTTACCGCTCTCTTCTTTAGAGCTGCTAAAAAGGCACGGGCCAATAACCTTCCACTTGAAGATGATATTTCAAACTGGAATCGGGTAGCCTAATGGGCTGCTGCAATCCAGAATATCGCAAGGCTGCACTTGAAAAGGAAAAACAGCTCAACAAGAATGGCAAGGATTCCGTTCCAATCGTTGGAAAAGTCGTTATTAGTATCGTGACAGTGGGTGTTATAATCGTCGCCCTCTGTCTATAGAAAGAGTGCACGCTTACCCGGCGTGCACTCTTTATTTGTTCATCATTTGCTTCACTATTTCTTTATTCCGCTGTTTAAATAATTCATGATGGGAAGAAACCATTCCGGCTTTTGGCGCATCAGGCTGAATGAATTGTTTTGCTTTATTAACAGCATTTGCTGCGTCCTGAAATGCCCCGGCAATTAACTGTACTTTTCCATCGTACATGAGGATGTCCCCAGCAGCATAAAGTCCCTCTACCGAAGATTCGCTTACCGCATTACCGGCAATATAATAATCATCGGCCAACGCAATATGTAAGTCACTATTTTTTAGTAACGCCGCATCCTGTTCATATCCATGATTAATAATCACTTCATCAATCGGTAAATAGAAAACCTCATCTGTTTCATGATTCGTCAATTCCACGCTTTCGATCTCCTCATGGCTCACTGACGCTATGAGTCGTGTAATCGATGTATTAAATAAACAATGGGCAGAACTGTTACACAACTGGGAGGCATGTGCTTCATGACCTTTAAACGACTCTTTCCGATAGGCAACATACACCTTTTTCGCAATGGATTCTAATTCATTTGCCCAATCGATAGCCGTATTTCCCCCGCCTGAAATGACCACCGTCTTATCCTTGAACTGTTTTAATGACTTCACTGTGTAATGTAAGTTAGCTACCTCAAACCGCTCTGCCCCGTCAATCTCCAACTTTTGCGGTTTCAATATGCCGCTGCCAATGGCGACTATGACTGTTTTTGAAAAATGCCTTTGGCCGGTGGCACCTTGCAAGACAAAGATTCCATCCTCATTCAGTAAGATCGACTCCACTTTTTCATTTAAAACGACTGTTGGATTAAACGTTAATCCTTGGACAATAAGCTGTTCCATTAACATTGCTCCCGGGATGGGCGTTTGCCCCCCTACATCCCAAATCATTTTCTCAGGATAGACATGAAGCTTTCCGCCAAGCTGCGGCTGGAATTCAATCAGCTTTGTCTTCATCTCTCTAAGTCCACTGTAAAAAGTGGAATACAGCCCAGCTGGCCCGCCGCCAATCACCGTCACATCAAATACTTCCTGCTGCCCCATTTCAGAACACTCCCCAGTAGCCAAATGTAATTGATTATCATTCTCAACTAAAATATACACTGTTCAGTTTCCTTTTTCAATAAAAAAAATATTGACACAATGAAAATAGCCTATTATATTTTAAGTAATCGATACTGATAATCATTATCAATTATTTTTTTTAAAAAGGAGGTTAAACATGGTTCGCCTCTATACAAATGACTTAAACATCGGCTATGGGGAACGGTTAATTGTTAAAAATCTCAGTGTAAAAATACCTGACCGGAAAATCACCACGATCATCGGTTCAAATGGCTGCGGAAAGTCCACATTATTGAAGGCGATTACGCGCATTATTCCCCAGCAATCCGGAACGATTGTGTTGGATGGGAAGAATATCTCGAAGGAAAATACAAAAATTCTCGCTAAAAAAATGGCCATTCTACCGCAAACACCAGAGAGTGCAAGCGGATTAACGGTTGCGGAACTTGTTTCTTACGGCAGATTCCCCTATCAAAAAGGGTTCGGGCGCTTAACAAAAAAGGATGTGGAAGTCATTGATTGGGCCCTTGAAGTGACAGGAATTACTGACTTTAAGTTTCGGCCTGTAGATGCCCTATCAGGAGGCCAGCGACAGCGGGTTTGGATCGCGATGGCGCTTGCCCAAGAAACAGAAATCATCTTTCTTGACGAACCAACGACCTATTTAGATATGGCCCATCAGCTCGAGGTACTGGAGCTTTTGCAAAAACTAAACATTGAACAGGAACGCACGATTGTCATGGTTCTTCATGACTTAAACCAGGCGGCTCGTTTCGCTGACTATCTCATCGCTTTAAAAGACGGACAAATCGTCAAAGCCGGTGATTGTGAGGAAGTCATGACACATGATGTCTTGAAAAAGGTGTTCCAGATCGATGCGCAGATTGGCAGAGATCCACGGACAAACAAGCCGATGTGCATCACCTATAACCTACTAAAGGGAGAAAAGAAAAATGAAAAAGTTGCTATTCCCATTTATCCTGCTGTTAGTGTTAATTATTAGTGCCTGCAGTAATGATTCTGCCAGTACGAAAGAAAAATCAACAAAAGATGATCAGCCAAAAATGGTTACATATCAATCGCAAACTGGCCCTGTGGAAGTACCCGCACACCCAAAACGCGTCATCCTGCTTTCTGGTTTCACTGGAAATGTACTTGATTTAGGCATTCATGTGGTGGGCGTAGACGTTTGGTCGAAGAATAATCCAACGTTTAAAAAGGAATTAAAAGATGTGGCTGAAGTATCAGATGAAAACCTAGAAAAAATTATTGAATTAGAACCAGATTTAATCATTGGCTTAGATAATATTAAAAATCTTGATAAATTAAAAGAAATTGCTCCGACTGTTACCTATACATGGGGCAAAGTTGATTACTTAACACAGCACGTTGAAATTGGTAAGCTCGTCAATAAGGAAAAAGAAGCGCAAGCTTGGGTAGATGATTTTAAAGCCCGTGCAGATGAGGCTGGGAAAGAAATTCGCGCAAAAATTGGCGAAGATGCCACTGTCTCGGTAATGGAAGCCTACGATAAAGATTTATATGTATTCGGAAACAACTGGGCACGCGGAACAGAAATTTTATATCAGGCAATGAATTTGAAAATGCCGGAAAAAGTAAAAGAAATGGCATTGAAATCCGGCTATTATACCCTTTCTGCCGAGGTGCTTCCTGAATATGCCGGCGATTATGTGATATTGAGTAAGTATTCAGATGCTGACACAGCCTTCCAGGAAACAGAGTCGTACAAAAATATTCCGGCCGTTAAAAACAATCATGTTTTTGTCATGGAAGGCAATGGCGCCTCCTTCAGCGATCCGGTTACACTTGATAAACAACTGGAATTTTTCAAAAAGTCATTTTTAGGTAACGAATAACTAGCCAAGAGGAATTCTGATGGAGGAATTCCTCTTCCCCCATACTAGGAAAGAAAAGATGAGCGACTGATGACAAAAGAAAAACATTCAATTTCCTTTATCTACAAGATGTTGGCCGGTCTGGTTCTTTTTGTTTGTATGTTTATCGCTGCTTGTGTTTTCGGAGCAGCAGAGACAACTGTCAAGGATGTCTGGCTCGCGCTTACGTCCAACGTAAAAAGTGATACCACTTTAATGCTCCGAGAGATCCGCATTCCGAGGGAAGTCGCGGCTATTTTTGTAGGGGCGGCACTTGCGGTGTCCGGAGCGATTATGCAAGGTCTCACACGAAATCCGCTGGCCGATCCCGGTATTCTTGGATTAACAGCTGGGGCCAATGCGGCACTTGCGATTGCACTAGCCCTAATCCCTTCAGCAAATTATTTCGTCCTTACCATTGCCTGCTTTATTGGGGCGGCGGCGGGAACACTGATGGTCTTTGGTATTGGCGCCATCAAAAGGGGCGGCTTTTCCCCTCTTCGGATTGTCTTAGCAGGGGCTGCAGTTTCCGCCTTTCTTTATGCAATCGCCGATGGCGTTGGCATTTATTTCAAACTATCCAAAAACATCTCGATGTGGACGGCAGGTGGTATGATTGGGACTACGTGGAAACAGCTTTCCGTTATTGTTCCTTTTATTGTCATCGGAATACTCATTTCGCTTCTGCTGTCACGACAGCTCACCATTCTTAGTTTAAGTGAAGAAGTGGCTGTTGGATTAGGCCAAAACACAAGGAAGATCAAAACCATCCTGTTTATCGTGATTATTCTCCTGGCTGGTGCTTCTGTTGCCCTTGTTGGCAATATGGCCTTCATCGGTTTAATGGTACCGCATATTGTTAGGGCGATAGTGGGAACAGACTACCGGTTTATTATTCCGATGTCCGCCATCACAGGCGCTACCTTTATGCTATTTGCGGATACAGTTGGCCGCACCATCCATGCTCCATATGAAACACCTGTAGTAGCAATTGTAGCTACATTAGGATTACCTTTTTTCCTCATCATTGTCCGTAAAGGAGGGCACACATTCTCATGATCCAGCCTTCTTTACGTAGAAAACAACGAATCCTTGTCTGTGTATTGGTTATGCTCATTCTCATTACTACTGTGATTGGGATGGGCTTGGGCTATTCCGCCCTATCCTATGATAGGCTGATCCCAACCCTTTTGGGACAGGGGACATTTAAAGAGGAATTTGTTTTATTTTCAATCCGTTTACCTCGCATGCTTGTGACGTTGTTGGCAGGGATGGCGTTGGCTTTATCTGGGGCCATCTTACAAGGAATCACTCGAAATGATCTAGCCGACCCAGGAATTATTGGCATTAACTCTGGCGCGGGTGTGGCAATTGCCGTTTTCTTTTTGTTCTTCCCGATTGAGCCCGGTTCATTTCTCTATATGCTCCCGCTTGTTGCCTTCATTGGCGCGGTGCTTACTGCCTGCCTGATCTATTTGTTCTCCTATGATCGAAAGACAGGACTCTCGCCAGTCAAATTAGTCTTGGTCGGGATTGGCTTTGCCTTAGCTCTTTCTGGGGTAATGATTGTCCTGATTTCATCTGCTGATCGGCAAAAGGTAGATTTTATTGCGAAATGGCTGGCGGGGAATATTTGGGGCACCGATTGGCCGTTTATCTGGGCACTTCTACCATGGTTAGTTGTTCTGATTCCCTTTACATTATACAAAGCCAATCGCTTGAATCTTCTAGGCTTAAGTGAACCAGTTGCCGTTGGTGTAGGAGTATCCATTGAAAAGGAACGGATTGTCTTATTGTTAACAGCGGTTGCCCTTGCAGCAGCAGCCGTTTCGGTTACTGGGGGAATTTCCTTTATCGGGTTAATGGCCCCGCATATGGCGAAGGCATTAGTAGGACCGCGAAATCAACTATTTATCCCCCTTGCCATACTCATTGGGGGCTGGCTCTTATTAGCGGCAGACACCATCGGGCATAATCTCGTTGAGCCTAGTGGGATTTCCGCAGGAATCATGGTTGCCTTAATTGGTGCACCGTATTTTATGTATTTATTTTTGAAAAAATAACGCTTGAAATAACAAAATCCCTTGAATATCATACGATGTTCAGGGATTTTGTGTATCTGAATAACAGGGGGCACAAACAGTTAACGGAAGCACGTTTCATTTACCAAATTATCATTCAATAAGCTCAATCAGTCAAATCACTATCGATTCAAAGGGCCTAAAATTGCTCCGTTTCCCACTTAGCGACTTCCTGCCGAACCCTTGGTGCGACTTCGGTTCCCAGCAGTTCAATCGCCTTCATTACTTCTTCATGCGGCATCGAGCCAACAGGCACATGCAGCATAAAACGGGTAATACCAACGTTTTTACGAAGATGAATGATTTTCGCCGCAACGGTTTCAGGGTCACCAACATACAATGCTCCTTCAAAACTTCTGGCTGCATCAAAACTTGAGCGGTCATAATGCCCCCAGCCACGTTCCCGTCCAAGCACGTTCATGGCTTGCTGGGTAGAAGGAAAAAATTGATTTGCCGCCGTCTCATTATCCGCGGCAATGAAGCCATGGGAATGGGAGGCAATCGGCAGCTTCGTTACGTCATGGCCTGCCTGCGCGGCTGCTCTTTTATAGAGATTGACATGCTGAGCAAACTGCAGCGGACTTCCTCCAATTATCGCTAAGACAAGCGGCAATCCAAGCATTCCCGCACGAATGACAGATTGTGGTGTCCCGCCGCTGCCAATCCATACCGGCAAGGGATCCTGCACCGGTCTAGGATAGATGCCTAGATTATCAATGGCTGGCCGGTGACCGCCCCTCCAGGTCACCTTCTCAGATTCTCGTATTTTTAACAACAACTCCAGCTTTTCATCAAATAGCTCATTATAGTCATTTAAATCATAACCAAACAACGGGAATGACTCGATAAACGATCCCCTGCCTGCCATTATCTCTGCACGCCCATTTGATACGGCATCAAGTGTAGCGAAATCTTGGAATACCCGCACCGGATCAGCTGACGAAAGCACCGTGACCGCGCTCGTCAGCCGGATTCGTTTCGTCTGTGGTGCCGCTGCAGCCAGGACAATCGCGGGAGATGATGCCGCATAATCCTTGCGATGGTGTTCGCCAACACCAAAGACATCCAATCCTACTTGATCAGCAAGAATAATTTCCTCCACTACCTCACGCAGCCTAACGGCATGACCCTTCACCTCTCCAGTTTGTACATCCGGCGTCGTCTCAACAAACGTACTCACACCTATTTCCATTCGCAATTCCTCCTTGAACTGAAGCAAGGGACGGCTCTTCCGCTTCAATTGACCGCTAGTCATTACCATTGAGGCATGAGAACCGTCCCCTGCATCCCCTGCTTCCTTTCCCTTTATTTTGAGGGTTTATTCCGCTAATTTCAAGTTGCTTACCTGGTAATTTGTCCAAGCTTTTTTAGTGCTTCTGCATACCATATTTGGAAAACAAAGCGAGTTTGTCCACCATGATTGAAAGGAGAAGTTTTATTTGCGCACAGCAATCCATCTTAATTTAAGGGTTGACCCGACCCAATATATCTCTCAGATTCGTGAGGTTCCAGGGTATGATTATATTCATTTGGTACGGCAGCCAAAGTACATGGTTGACCTCTCACTCTTGAACGAAAAGGTCTATTATCTTAATAAGATTTTTTCAGCAAAGGATTTTGTCGAAAAGCATAATATTTCCCTTTTACACGCTCACCACGGTCAATTAGGCATTCTTTTACTCCCTTTTAAAAGGGCTGTAAATCTACCATTAGTCACTAGTATTCGCGGCAGGGATGCCACCCTTGCCAATCAGCCAGTGGGTTATTTAGAAAACATGAAAATGTTATTTGATCAAGGCGACTGTTTTTTTCCCGTTTGTCAATATTTAGCGAATAGGATAATGGCATGGGGCTGCCCGGCAGAAAAAATCAAAGTGCTCTATGGCGGTGTGGACCTTAGCCAATATAAATATCGCTCCCCTCAAACAAGAAACACAACCCAAAATATTTTATCAATTGGAAGATTAGTAGAGAAAAAGGGACACCATGTTTTAATGCAAGCCTTTCATAGGATTAGAGATACATTTCCAAATGCTACGCTGACCATTATCGGCCGGGGTGAACTAGAAGAGGAACTGAAAAATTTGGCTAAGCAGTTGGGATTAGGCGATTCCTTTCGTCTATTAAATCATCTTCCTAAAGAAAAAGTCAGAGAGCATTTGATCCAGTCTGATTTGTTTTGCGCTGCCAGCTTAGAAGCAGCGAATGGCGATGTAGAAGGCATTCCAAATACATTAAAGGAAGCAATGGCTACCGGTGTTCCCGTTATCTCAACGACACATGCGGGCATCCCGGAGCTGGTCACCCATAACAAAGAAGGTTATCTAGTAAAAGAGAATAACATTGACGAATTAGCTGCTGCCCTTGAATTTATGTTAACGAATAGAAGTCTGTGGCGCAGGTATTCACTGGCAGCCCGGAGGAAAATTGAACAAGCATTTGATCTTAAAAGGCAGCTTTTACTGCAAGCCAACTATTATGACGAACTTTTAGGGGGATCGTGATGAAGGACTTTACATCCATTAAAGTGACCAAAGGGGTAAAAACCTTAGAGATTGATAACCCTACGAACTATCCGCTGATTGGGATGGGCGCACAAGGGGCTGTCTTTAAACTCTCAGAGGATACATGTGTGAAAATTTACAACGACCCGCTGCAGGCAAAAATGGAGGCAGAAGCCCTCCAGGCAGGAAAGCATTTATCCTTTTTCCCAAAGGTATATAAAACAGGCTCTAACTATATCGTTATGGACTACTTTAACGCGCCAACGTTAAAGGAGTATCTAAGAAATTGCACCTATATCCCTGAATCGATTGCAACGAAATTGCTTGCTATTTTAAAAGAAATGAGAGCGGCACAGTTCACAATGGTGGACGCCCCGCTTCGACATATTTTTGTCCTAGAAAATGAAGAGCTTAAAGTGATTGACCATGTAAATGCCTTCAAACGAATCCATCCGGTCCCACTAAAATTATTAAGAGATTTGAACATCATTCTATTAAAGGAATCCTTCTTAGCCCACGTACAAAAGCTTGAACCGGAGACATTCGCTGAATGGGAGACATATTTTCGCGAAAACAGTCTTGATTATAAAAATATTCCCGTCACTTCTGGTGGATCAGGGGAAGGGGTAAAGGTAGAAAGTGCCGTCACACAACCACTTATTGGGAAGGGTCATCAAGGTGCCGTTTATCGGATAGCGGAGGACAAATGTGTGAAAATATACGGTAAACCGGAAAATGCTATGCAGGAGCAAGAGGTGCTATTATCTACTCAAGCCCTATCCTTTATTCCCAAGGTTTATGAAACAGGCCCCAATTATATTGTCATGGAATACCTGCTGGGACCTGATTTAAATACATTTCTAAAAAAACAAACCTCTCTTTCCGAGAATATCACCAAACAATTGCTGCACATTTTAAACACTCAGAAAGAATCAGGATTTAAGCAAATTGACGCCCCATTAAGGCATATTATTGTGACCAATACAGGATTTAAAATGGTTGATCATGTGTATTCCTTCTCTCGAGAACAGGATAGACCCCTTGAGCTATTTCAAAACCTGCACGAAAGGGGCTTTTTAGACTCCTTTCTTGAACACGTAAAGGTCCTCGACCCTGACACCTATGCCGAATGGACAAAAACACCGATTCCACTGACAAATCCAGAAACGAAAGGGAATACAGGTCGCAATAAAGGGAAGGAACAGGGCAAGAAAAAGCCTTCCCCTCGAAAAAGGGATCACCAGCGAAGATCTGGACAACATCACAAAAAAGAACACGGTCGAAAAAAATGAGCATATTAGTGACAGGCGCAGCGGGGTTTATTGGGTTCCATCTAGTAAATAGACTAGTAGCCAAGGGCTATCATGTGGTTGGTATCGATAATCTAAATGACTATTACGATGTCACTTTAAAAAGGGATCGGCTAAAAATGGTTGAAAACAACTCCCAGTTTGAACTTTTCCACATCGATGTGGCTGACCGTGATAAAATCTATCAGCTTTTTGCCGATAAAGCCATTACTACGGTTATTCATTTGGCTGCTCAGGCGGGCGTTCGTTACAGCCTAACAGCACCCCATTCCTATGTTCATTCAAACCTTGTCGGGTTTATGGAGATCTTAGAGGCCTGCAAGCATCATAAGGTTCAGCACCTGATATATGCCTCGTCCAGTTCTGTTTACGGTGCAAATACAACGAGTCCATTTTCCACGAAGGACAGTGTCGACCACCCGTTAAGCCTATACGCTGCTACAAAAAAGGCAAATGAATTGATGGCACATACGTACAGCCATTTATATCATCTTCCAACGACAGGACTTCGTTTCTTCACGGTATATGGACCGTGGGGTCGGCCAGACATGGCCTATTACTCGTTTACTAGGGATATTATCGAAGGAAATACCATTAAGGTATTTAATAACGGGGATATGAGCCGGGACTTTACGTATATTGATGATATTGTGGAGGGAATCATCCGTTTACTTGACCATCCTCCAACATTAAACCCTAATTGGGACAGGGAAACCCCCGATCCGGGCTCAAGCTTTGCTCCCTATCGGATTTATAATATCGGCAATCATCATCCCGTAAAGCTCTTAGACTTTATCCAACTATTGGAACGGTTAATTGGCAAAAAGGCAAAAATAGAATTAGCACCGATGCAACCCGGAGATGTGAAAGAAACTTATGCGGACATTACAAATTTACAAAACGATACTGGATACGCCCCAGCAACAAATATTGAAACAGGCTTAGCACATTTTGTGGATTGGTATAAAGGGTATCATTAAGGAAAAACACGGGGACGGTTCTCTTGCTTCATGTTAACAGAGGTAGCAAGAGAATCGTTCCTTCTAAAGGATTACACCATTTCACCCATACATACATATAGTGCATTAATGAAAAGGCCTATGGAGGAGTATGGATGATTATACATGTCGTTAGAAGCGGGGATACGCTCTGGCAAATAGCCAATCAACATGCCGTTACGGTGAATTCAATTGTAAAGACAAATGAGTTACAGAACCCCAATCAGTTAGTGATTGGCCAGGCACTCGTCATTCCCAGACCTGGTACTACTCACACAGTTAAATACGGGGAAACATTATGGTCTATCGCACAAAAATATGGTGTGACGATTCAATCGATTATCCAGGCAAGCCAATTAACAAACCCAAATCTCTTATATCCGGGAACAACACTATTTATTCCACCGATTACCCATATTGTCCAATCCGGAGAAGCCCTATGGCAAATTGCCAGCCGCTACGGTACCACGGTGCAGGCAATCATCGATGAAAATCAAATTGAAAACCCAAATGTTATTTATCCTGGATTGCATTTAGCTATCCCAAGGGTAAAGCCAACCATTGAAGTGAATGCTTATACGTATCAACCGAGTGATGCGGCGGTCCAAACCCTTAATGAATTAGGCCATTTGCTTACTTACTTTAGCCCATTTGCCTATCTGATCGCCGAAGATGGAACATTAAATCCAGTGAAGGATGAGGCCATGATTAAGGCTGCATTATCAAATCATGTTGTCCCCATGATGTCTGTTACCAACTTCACTTCCTCCCAAGCTGGATCAAATGTAGCTCATACTATTTTGGCAAGTCCAGAAATAAGAGAAAAAATCCTCTCGAGCATTGTCCAAGTAATGGATAGTAAAGGATACAAGGGATTAAACATTGACTTTGAGAATGTTTTACCGGCGGATCGCGAGTTATATAATCAATTCATCCAGTTGGCAGTAAATCGCCTCCATCCCAAAGGATACTTTGTCTCAACCGCACTTGCACCAAAGGTTGGCGGTTCCCAAACAGGTCTTTTATATGAAGCACATGATTATGAGGCACATGGGAGAATTGCCGACTTTGTCGTGCTAATGACATATGAATGGGGGTACCGCCTTGGTCCGCCACAAGCGATTTCTCCTATTAACCAAATGAAAAGAGTAGTGGAATATGCCCTAACGGTTATGCCGGCAGAAAAAATCCTTTTAGGTTTTCAAATTTATGCCCGAGATTGGCTAATCCCCCATGTGAAGGGCCAAGAAGCCGAGACATTTAGTCCACAAGAAGCCATCCGCCGTGCTGTAAAATATGGGGTAACGATCCAATATGACACAACTGCGGAGTCCCCATTTTTCCGCTATGTAGATGAAAAAGGACAAGGTCACGAGGTTTGGTTTGAAGATGCAAGGAGCGCACAAGCGAAGTTCGATATGGTCAAAGACTATCAATTACGTGGTGTCAGTTACTGGGCATTGGGCTATCCTTTTCCTGAGAACTGGGCATTATTGAAGGACAATTTTGCGATTAAAAAACGGATGTAAAAATCAACAAAAATAAATAAAGCTGCCATATCCAATGATTAGCATTGGATATGGCAGCCTTTTTTAATGATGAGCATGTTGGTATTCAGTATCGCTTTTTGGCAACGTAGTTGGTACTTGTGATTCTGTACCTGGTTCTACTAGTAAGAATTGCCCCATCATACCATCATCCTCATGCCGTAATAAATGACAGTGATACATGAGCGGATGATTTGGATCAGGATAATCCCCAAATTCCACAGCAATTCTGACCGTAGCACCATTCGGAATAAACACGGTATCCTTCCTTCCTCTTTCATACTCTGGAGGCTTCTTGCCGTTTACATCCAATACCCGGAATGCGGCATCATGAATATGAAAGTTATGTGACCAGCCAAAGTTATTGATTTCCCATATTTCCTTTGTGCCCGCTGGAACAATCTCATCAATTCGATTCATATCCATCTTTTTATCATTGATTTCGGATTTCATCGTCAATTTAAATTGACGTACCTTCGCATCCTTAGGAGCCTTTATTGGCGGAATGCTGGAAAGCGGCTCAGGTATTGGCGCGGACTCTGTTAATTTTGCGGCAGCAACCATTTTTATCAAATCGAATTCGCCATTTTCAATTCCGCTGCCACTACTGTAACTGTGAAGAACAGTTTCCTCTCCTGGCTTAAAGTTAACCACTATCTCCGCACGTTCCCCAGGACTTAACATAATTCGGTCTAATGTTACCGGCTTTTCCAGCAAGCCGGCATCATTTGCTACCACCTGAAACGAGCGGTTATCCGTAAAGCCAAAATGATAGGCTCTTGCATTTGAAGCATTAAGCAACCGAAAACGAACTTGACTTGCTGTGACTTTAACATATGGGTCATACGTTCCGTTTACAAGTATTTCATTGCCTAGTGTACCAAAGGTGGTATCATCCTTCTCTGAAAACTGACCATTACTAGTAAACAATTTATCTTGTACAATCAGCGGGATATCATCAACCCCATAAGTAGAAGGTAACTTTTTGGAATCTTCATCATCTATCAAAAACAAACCAGCAAGTCCACGGTATACATGTTGGGCTGTTTTACCATGTATATGTGGATGATACCACGTAGTTGCAGCCGGCTGGTCAATAGTCCAATTGGGCGACCATGTTTCTCCCGCTTCAATCATTTGATGCGGACCCCCATCCATCGCTGCTGGTAATTTCATTCCATGCCAGTGTAGGGTTGAGGCCACATCTAACTGATTCACTACATCAAATGAAACCTTGTCACCACGCGAAACTTTAACAGTTGAGCCAAGATAGGTGCCATTGATTCCCCATGTGTCAGCCTTTTTCCCCGGTAAGAATTCAGTTGTTCCCGATTGCATTGTTAAGGTAAAATGCTTTGTCCCATCAGCTCCAATAGTTGGTTCGAGAAGTTGTGGAATTTTTAGTGGATGATCAAAGTGCAACTTCCCAACATTTGTGACTGGTTTTTCATCCCGGCAGCCGGCTAGTCCCACAACTACTACTAGTAACAGTAAGCCAAAAATATATTTGTACGTTTTCAATTTAGCTCATTCTTCCCTTCTATTTCCGCAAAAATTCGTATCGCATCATAGAATCATTGATGCCCTACCTTCCTTTAAAACCCTTTGTTATCCATATTCCCATTCTTAATGGTATCACAATCAGTCAACCATGGATTTACTAAAATATTTCTAAAAACTTGACCTACATCAAGGAAATGTAATAAATGGGGGACTTAAAATGAAAGTGGCAAACAATGAGAAGCCTATATCAAAGCCCATCATCAGTTTCGTCATATTCAGAAAAAGGGAGATAAAATAGTATGAAGAAGATTCTTAGTTTACTATTAGTTACGGCTGCCTTAACTTTAGGCCTGGCTGCATGCGGAGGGGCAGATGAAGAAACCGCTGCCAAGCAAGACAAAACCACTGAAACAACTACAGCTGCAACAGGAGGAGACTTCACCATCACTGCGAAGAACTGGGAGTTTTCTTCAGATAAAGAGTTAGTTATTAAAAAGGGTGAAAAAGTTAAAATCAATTTAGTGAACAAAGAAGGCGTTCATTCCATTACTAACGATGAATTAGGAATTAACCTTACTGCAGACAAACCCGCTGAATTTACCGCAGACAAAACAGGGGAATATGAATTAAAATGTTCTACTGTTTGTGGTGCTACTGAAGACCATGAAGGAATGAAAATTTCGCTTAAAGTTATAGACTAAGTCTACGAAACAGGATAAAGGACAAAGGGCATGCCCTTTGTCCTTTTTTATTTCCAATTAAAGCCATAAAAGTAAGGAAATTTAATTATTCTGCCAGTTTCCAATAAGATGGTATATAATAGAAGTAGATTTTAATTATGGAGAGCATCATCACGGGGGCGAATGTAATGTTAAACTATGACAATAATAATGAAGTGCTTCAAGAAGATGAATATTCACAAAATCTAGTGAAACAATTAGAAAGAATATATGAGATACATGTAAATGATGGCATTTCACAGGAAAAGGCCTATTTAGATGGAAATAATGAACTTGAAGTCATTATTAACAAGATCCTTGAATTAAAGACAAGCCAAGTACGTGAAATGTTTCTATTAAATAGTGAATTAATCGAGTTTGTTACCCAAATGGATTATGTAAAAGAGATGGTAGACCATATTTCGCTCCAAAAAATATCTGTAGATGAAGTGGCTGCCAGCAGCGAGGAAATGAGCCGGGCAATTGAAAACATTTCTTATCATGCCCAAACGTCCTTACTCACAACAAAGAGTGCCATTCATACTTCAAAGGTTTCACTTGAGACCCTAACTGAATCCTTTCAATATATTAATCAATCATTTGAAGAAATCAATAAAGTAAAAGATAAGATGAAGAAAGTAGTAGAGGATACGAAAGAGATTGATAATGTAGTCAATATTATTAATGATGTAGCTAAAAAGACAAATCTGCTTGGTTTAAACGCAAGTATTGAAGCAGCAAGATCAGGGGAAGCAGGCAAAGGATTTGCTGTTGTGGCCAGTGAGATTAAGAAGCTAGCCGATAATACAAAACTATCTGCTAATTATATAAAGGATATGGTAAAAAGCCTTAGAAATGAAATAGGGACCTCAGAAAAAGAAATGACGGAGGCGGTGAATGTCTTTTCACAAGGTAAAGTGCATATGAATCAAGCCATTACTTCAATGGACAAAATGGGCAATTCCTTAGAAGGAATTGGCACGGTCATTGAAAGTATTACAACCAATGTCGAGGAACAATCTGCTGCAACACTAGATGTTTCAGAAAAGCTAACTGAAATTAATAACCAGACGCAACTTCTCAATGAATCCTGTTTGAAAACAGGACAAGGCATTTATACGATTAGTGAGATGGCAGAAAACATCAGAAATACAGCGCTTCCTTATTTTAAGGATTTTAAAGGGTTTCAAATGTTAATACCTGTAGCCGCTGAACATTTATTATGGAAGTGGAAAGCCTATAATGCTGTTTGTGGATTTGTCGAGCTTGATGAACAAAGTATACCGGAATATACAACTTGTACCCTAGGCCGGCATATAGCTGCAACAAAAGATGGAAATCCGAATGATGAACTGGTAAATTTATTGGAACCGCATAAAAGAGTTCATGAAGTTTCAAAGGAAATTATTCATGAAGTAAATAGTGGAAATAGACATAGAATCAATCATTTATTAGAAGAATTAAATGCTGCTACAGGGACGTTGGTTACCGAGTTGAAAAAAATATCCTCTTAAGCTTTTTATTCGAAGCATTCGATGCACTATAGCTACGAGTGCTTTTTTTCTGACTCAAACAAACAGGGCTTGTCACCACCAGAATCGTGTCGATGATTTCGACTAAATGCTGGTGGCGACAGGCACTTTTCAAATCCCAGTTTCCGTTAATAAACAAACTTAACCAACGGAGACCATCCGCTCAATAGCAAGCTTTGCTCGCTCGGCTGTATCGGCAGAAACTGTAATGACATGCTTGTTTTCTTTTAGGGCCTCTAAAACTTTTTCAAGTGTAATCATTTTCATAAAAGGACAGACAGCCTCCGGATTGGCGGCAACAAAGCGCTTTTCTGGATTTTGTTTTTCCATCTGATGGATAATTCCTACCTCTGTTGCAACAATGAATTCCTCCGCGTGCGAATCTTTAGAGTGTTTTAGCATGTTACCTGTTGATAAAATATGTGTCTTTTCAGCTGGCAGTACCCCTTCAGACATTAAGTACATGCTTGAAGTGGAGCAGCCACATTCGGGATGGACAAGCAGTTCGGCCTCTGGATGCTGTGTCAGTACATCCTCTACCTGATGTGTTGCAATCCCTGCGTGAACATGACATTCCCCCAGCCAAATATGCATGTTCTCACGGCCAGTTTCATTCTTCACGAAAGAACCAAGGAACATATCCGGTAAGAAAAGGATTTCTTTGTCCTCTGGAATCGACCGGACAATCTCCACTGCGTTGGAGGAGGTACAGCAATAATCGCTTTCCGCCTTCACCTCAGCGGTTGTATTCACATAAGCAACGACAACCGCTCCAGGATGATCAGCTTTCCATTCGCGGAGCTGATCTACTGTGATTGAATCAGCTAAAGAGCAGCCTGCCTCGAGGTCTGGGAGCAGCACGGTTTTCTCCGGATTCAAAATGGCAGCTGTTTCTGCCATAAAGTGAACACCACAGAACACGATTACGTCTGCAGATGTGGTCACCGCAGCACGTGCAAGCGCAAGGGAATCACCCAATACGTCTGCAATATCCTGAATCTCTGGAAGTTGATAATTGTGCGCGAGCAGAATAGCATTGCGCTTTTTCTTCCATTCTTGAATTTCCTCCACTAAGCTGCTTTTCATCTCAGTAACTGGCATTTTATTGTTCCTCCCCAAGGACGACTTTGACACTAATATCAAGTGCTTTGTATGAATGCGTTAAAAAGCCTAAAGAAATATAATGAACACCCGTATCGCGATAGTCTGCCAAATTTGTTAATCGGATCCCACCAGATGCTTCCGTTATAATATGGTCCGGTACTACTTGTATAAATTCCCTGATCTCATCTGGTGTGCGGTTATCAAACATAATTACATCTGCACCCGCTTCAACCGCTTCAATGACTTGTTCTCTCGACTCTGTTTCCACTTCAATTTTAACCATATGGCCAGTATTCTGACGAATTAACTCGACCGCACGTTTGATTGATCCAGCAAAAGATATATGATTGTCTTTGATCATGACACCATCATAAAGACCATAGCGGTGATTATACCCACCGCCCGTGCTGACAGCGTATTTTTCCAGCATTCGAAGTCCCGGTGTTGTTTTTCTCGTATCGCAAATCCTCGTATAAGGGCTATTTAGTGTTTCGACTGCTTTTCGTGTTAAGGTGGCAATTCCGCTCATACGCTGGACCAGATTAAGGACCACTCTTTCACCTTTTAATAGAGCAGAAATTCCCCCTGAAACCACTGCCAATCTCTGCCCAACTTCGAATCTATCACCATCCTTAACCAACAATTGGATGTCCATTTCTGAATCCAACAGATGGAAGCCCATCTTTATTATTTCTTCGCCGCAGAAAACACCATCTTCTTTTGCTAAAAAGACGATTTTTCCCTTCGCATGGTCTGAAAAAATCAAATCAGTCGTAATATCCTGATCTCCAATGTCCTCGATAAAGAATTGCTCAATTAACGAACGCAGTTTCAATTTGTTCATGTCTGATTACCACTTCCCCTTTACGTTTCTGAATGATCGCCCTTTTTAACCAACCCTCATCTTCATCTGGAAAATCACTTCTATAATGGCCGCCGCGGCTTTCCGTCCGGCATAACGCTGCCGTCGTAATTAGAGAAGCCGTAATGTACATAAAAATCGCTTCAATATCTTGAATGGAATAGGAGTCAAACTCCGCTAAATCATTTACATGTAAGTGCAGCAGCCAATTATTCTGTTCTTCTAAAAGTTCTTTAGAACGGACAATTCCAACTCTCTTCATCATCCTATCCTTTAAAACCTTGACATCTGGAAGGAAAATACTTTTCTCTTGGATGATCGGAATAGATCTAGGGAAATGAAGAATAGGCCCTTTTTTCGAATGTGCATTAATCCATTGCGATAACTTTTCCCCTTGATAAAGTCCTTCTAATAAAGAATTACTAGCCAAGCGATTTGCGCCATGAAGGCCTGTACATGCGGCTTCCCCTATGGCAAAAAGACCATTTATAGAGGTACGGCCATGTAGGTCCGCTTTGACCCCTCCCATTAAAAAGTGACTGCCGGGAGCAACCGGAATTCTCCCTTCCGACATATCCACTCCATTCTTCCGGCAAATCGCTGTTATGGATGGGAACCTCTTTTCAAAATCATTAATATGTGTAATATCCAGATATACTTCATGGCCATTTTTGATATAGTCAAATATGGTCTGAGACACAATGTGTCTTGGGCCAAGATCCTTTAACGGATGGACGCCTTCCATGATAGGGGTTCCCTCTTCTGTAACTAAAATGGCGCCTTCCCCTCGAACCGCTTCGGAAATTAAGCCTTTTGTTTCCCCATCTTTATACAAAAGTGTTGGATGGAATTGAATAAATTCCATATCCGCAATTTCTGCTCCCGCCAGGTAGGCCATCGCAATCCCATCTCCCGTTACAGTTGGAGCACTGGAAGTAAAGGAATACATCTGCCCACAACCGCCCGTTGCAAGAATCACATACTCTCCGAGAAAAATACGGATTGTGCCATCGGGGTTCTTAGCTTTTGCGCCAATACATCGTTTTTGCTCATGGTCGATGATTAACTCGTAAGCAAAGACGTTTTCTTCCACTTTTATATTTTCAGTTAGGTTAGTAATCAAGTATTCTATAATATTTTTTCCTGTTGCATCGCCGCCGGAATGTACAATCCTATTTTCACTATGAGCGCCTTCTAGTCCAAGCAGAATCCGACCATCTTGGTCTTTGTCAAAAATAGTACCTTGGTCAGAAAAGTTGCCAATTAGCGTTGGAGCCTCATTCAAAACTTCACGAACAGATTCCTCATTATTATGAAATCTCCCTGCCTTAAGGGTATCCGTGTAATGCTTTGATGGATCATCCCCAATCCCAATAGCAGCAGCAATTCCACCTTGCGCCAAATAAGAATTTGCATTCTTTATATTTGACTTTGTGAGAATCCTCACATTTTTATCCCTGTTAAGTAAGGTGGCCAGCTGTAAAGCCGCAACCCCACTGCCAATAATAAGAACGTCATTCCTTTCCATGTTGTAAGCCTCCATAGTTAACAACTGTCTTGACATCTATATTTACATAGATTTAAACTAAAAACAAGATTTTTTATTCGAAAATTGTGATAAAAAATTAATGGAAATTGAGTGAGTTATTGATTAGGAGTGTTCCCATGACAGAGCAAAAAAAGTTAATAGGAGAAGAAAGAAGGTCGCGGATTTTACAAATTTTAATGGATACAACTACTCCCATTACCGGGGGTGAATTAGCTGCCAAAACAGAAGTGAGCAGACAGGCTATTGTCAGGGATATGAACCTATTAAAAGCAAGGAACGAACCAATCATCGCTACAAGTCAAGGATATATTTATTTAAAGCAAACAGGTACACTTCCTCTATTTGAGAAGACGATAGCCTGCCGCCATTTACCCCATGAGGTAGAAAGTGAATTACATTTGATAGTGGATCAAGGCGTAACGGTTAAAGACGTCCAAATAGAACATCCGGTTTACGGGAATCTAAATGCTGCTCTTATGGTGTCAAACCGAAAGGACGTCAAACAATTCATGGAAAGAATCTCTCGTACAAAGGCATCCCTTTTATCTGAATTAACATTTGGACTTCATCTGCACACGCTATCTTCCACAAGTAAAACTGCTTTAATAGAAGTAGAAAATACACTAAAAAAGGCAGGATTCCTATTAGAGGCAGATGAATAAGCCCTAGATTTTCCTCATCGATATACAACGATAAGAAGGACATTTATCAATTGTCGCCCTTTCTATTTTAAAACCATTTAACAATTAATATTTAATTAAAATAATTATTGTATTTTAGTTGACAATAATAATGAACCCTATATAATAATAATTATAAATTGATAACAATTATGGATCTACTAATGCAAGGAAATGTTCTCAACTAGCAATCCATAATTCTCAATAACCACATTTAGGAGGAATTATTATTATGTCTTTAATTGGAAAAGAAGTACAACCCTTCAAAGCACAAGCATACAGAAATGGAGAATTTCTTGAGGTTTCAGACGCAGACTTCAGAGGCCAGTGGAGCGTAGTATGCTTCTACCCAGCTGATTTCACATTTGTTTGCCCAACTGAGTTAGAAGATCTTCAAGACCAGTATCCAGCACTACAACAACTTGGCGTTGAAGTATTCTCAGTTTCTCGTGATTCTCATTTTACACATAAGGCATGGCACGATTCATCAGAAGCAATTGGTAAAATTACGTATACGATGATCGGTGATCCTGCACATGTTCTTTCCCGTCACTTCGACGTATTAGTAGAAGAACTAGGTCAAGCTGATCGGGGTACATTCATCATTGATCCAGATGGTATCATCCAAGCAGTTGAAATTAATGCAGATGGCATCGGCCGTGATGCAAGCACACTTATTAACAAAATTAAAGCAGCACAATATGTACGTAACAATCCTGGAGAAGTTTGCCCGGCAAAATGGAAAGAAGGCGCAGCAACACTTAAGCCAAGCCTTGATCTTGTAGGAAAAATTTAAGGAGCACAATCAAATGATACTAGATGCAGATATAAAAGCACAATTAGCCCAATATCTTCAACTGATGGAGGGCGATGTGCTGCTCAAAATTAGCACAGGTTCTGATGACGTTTCTCGTGACATGGTGGCACTAGTGGATGAATTAGCCACCATGTCATCCAGAATTAAAGTTGAGCATGCACAATTACAGAAGACACCGAGCTTTAGTGTCAATCGTATCGGTGAAGACACTGGAGTAACATTTGCTGGCGTTCCACTTGGTCATGAATTTACTTCGTTAGTGTTAGCTCTCTTGCAGGTAAGTGGCAGAGCTCCGAAGGTTGACCAAAAGGTCATTGACCAAATTAAAGGGATGAATGGCGAATATCACTTTGAATCTTACATCAGTTTGAGCTGTCACAACTGTCCTGATGTTGTCCAAGCACTAAACTTGATGAGTATTTTAAACCCTGGTATTTCACATACCATGATTGATGGGGCTGCCTTTAAAGAGGAAGTAGAGAGCAAAAACATCATGGCAGTACCAACCGTGTTCCTTAACGGGGAGGCATTTGGCAGCGGCCGGATGTCACTTGAAGAGATTCTCGCAAAAGTTGGCAGCACGCCAGATGCTTCAGAGTTTGCAGATAAAGATCCATTTGATGTACTTGTAGTTGGCGGTGGCCCAGCAGGTGCTAGTGCAGCCATCTATGCTGCACGTAAAGGCATTCGCACAGGCATCGTGGCTGAACGCTTTGGCGGTCAGATCATGGATACTCTCGGTATTGAGAACTTTATTAGTGTAAAGCAAACAGAAGGTCCCAAGCTGGCAGCAAGTCTTGAAGAACATGTCAAAGAATACAACGTTGATGTCATGAATTTACAGCGTGCCAAACGCTTAGAAAAGAAGGATTTCATCGAAATAGAACTGGAAAATGGTGCTGTATTAAAAAGCAAAACCGTTATCCTTTCAACAGGTGCCCGCTGGCGTAATGTCAATGTCCCTGGTGAAGCTGAGTTTAAGAATAAAGGTGTCGCCTATTGCCCACATTGTGACGGTCCGCTATTTGCAGGAAAACACGTGGCGGTAATCGGAGGCGGTAATTCCGGTATTGAAGCAGCGATTGACCTGGCCGGCATCGTGAAGCATGTAACGGTCATTGAATTTGCACCAGAACTGAAAGCTGATTCTGTCCTGCAAGAGCGCCTTTACAGTCTTCCAAATGTAACAGTCATCAAGAATGCTCAAACAAAGGAAATTACTGGAACCGATAAAGTAAACGGTATTACCTATATGGATCGTAGAACAGAGGAAGAGCATCATATTGAATTACAGGGTGTGTTTGTTCAAATCGGCCTTGTTCCAAATACCGATTGGTTAGACGAAACGATTGAGCGCACAAGAATGGGTGAAATCGTGGTTGATAAGCATGGAGCTACCACCATTCCTGGTGTATTTGCTGCAGGTGACTGTACAGATAGCGCTTATAAGCAAATCATTATTTCAATGGGTTCAGGTGCTACTGCTGCGTTAGGTGCATTCGATTATCTTATCAGAAATTAACGAACGAACAAAGAGTCTATAACGCTAATGCAAGGGGCTTCCCACATAATGTGAGAAGCCCCTTTTTACTTCCATAAGATTTATCCTTCATTAAGGCTGTGTTTGTTTCATATCTCCTGACTCAGATCCATTTTCTACATTATTCCCATTTTCAGTAGGAGGAACAGTAACCGAGGTAGTGGTTGGCCCACTCGCACCTATATCATTTGAGGCTACTACTGATATGACATACGTTTGACCTGGTTGCGGATTACTTACCGTTGCACTTGTTCCTGCCGTGGTCGTTAAGGTTTCTTTACTACCATTCACCGTATAGGTAACGATAAATTGGATATTTTCCATTTTGGTGTTATTGTTTTTCCAATTAATCAAAATATGATTCGCATTTTGATCATATTGAGCATGTAAGTCGCTTGGACTTTTTGGTACTTCTGCTGTTTCATTAACGGTCAGTGAGGCTGCGGCAGACTCACTCCTGACACCTTCTGTATTAGCCGTGACGGTAAAGACATATGGCTTTCCTTTCACAGGGCTTTCCAGTACAGTCTGTAAGTCACTCGTAGCCGGCAATTTTATTGTTTGTCCATCTACAGTGTAGGAAACCTCAAAGGTTGTTTCTGACTGACTATTTGATGAGTATTTCCATGATAGTTGAATACGATCTGAAGCTTCATCATATGTTGCTTGTACTTCGGTTGGCTTATTAGGCTTGGGCGGTTGTGGCTTTTCGCCATTTTTAACGTAGTATTCCTTACCTGATTTCCCCACACTACTTGGTTGTTCAAATCTTTCCGTGCTCGTAGCTGTTCGTGACATGATCTCCTTAAACACTAACTTAGAGAAGTCCGCACTTTTGCTTCCTAAATAGTCATCTGCAGATTTAGTTTCCGTATAGCCAGTCCAAACCGCACCGGTGTATTGTGGTGTATATCCTACGAACCACGCATCCCGTGTCGCACTTTCTGGTAGCCCATATTTATCTATTGCCGTTTGATCAAAGCTAGTCGTCCCCGTTTTACCGGCTAAGTCAAGCTTGGGCAGATTCGCTTTTGTACCTGTTCCCGAATCTACAACTGTCCGTAACATATCTGTGATGAGAAAAGCCGTATAATCAGCCATTACCTTCTTTTTAGTTGAGGCTAACTTCTTTTCTGTTCCATCTGAATAGATTATTTTGGAAACAGTATACGGTTTACTATAGTAACCACCATTCCCAAATGCCGCATATGCCCCCGCCATATTCAGCGGAGATGCTGCGTCAATAGCCCCAATGGCATTTGCTTCATTCGCTTTTTGCTTATCTGAAATAGGAAAACCAAGACTATTGGCAAACTCTGTCGCATAATCTGCGCCAACCGTTTGATAGGCCTTTAAAGCAGGGATATTTCGTGACCAGGTCAAATGCTCTCTAATAGTCTTATTTCCTGCGTAGCTCCGATTCGCATTTCGAATTGGCGTTCCATTTGTATATTGATACTGTTCATCTTTTAGGATGTGTCCTGTAGACCATTTGAATTTTTCAATTGCTGGTCTATAATCGAGAATAGGCTTAATCGTTGAACCCGGATGGCGTTTAATTGCTGTCGCATAGTTAAATCCACCCGTTTGATAATTTCGCCCTCCGCCGATGGCTTTAATAGCACCTGTTTGTGTATCTAAAATAACCACAGCTGTTTGTAATTTCTGATTATCTGGATAGTCGATATACTCATTTGTTGATAGGGCATTCTCTGTGATCTGTTGAATCTCAGGATTAATCGTACTATAGATCTTTAATCCATCTTCAAAAATATTGGCCTTTGTTTTGGCTTGGACCTCTGTAATCACCGTATCCACAAAGGCCTGGTATTTAGTTGCTGCCTTTTGTTGAATATTTAACGTATCTTCGATCGGTGTTCGTTGGGCGCTTTCCATTTTTGCTTTAGAAAGATAGCCATGTCTGTTCATATATTGAAGCACCAAGTTTCTTCGCTTTTCTGCCGCTTGCAGATTCCCTTCAACAGTAGGAATATAATTATTAGGGCTTTGTGGAATTCCCGCCAGCAGGGCAGCTTGTTCTAACGTTAATTTATCTAACTCATCAGGGCCCAGTCCGAAGAATCGTTCAGCTGCTTTAGCGACTCCGTATACATCACTGCCATACAAATTTTTATTAAAATACATTTCAAGAATTTGATCCTTGGAAAACTTTCTTTCAAATTGAATAGACAAATACCATTCTTGGATCTTTCTTGTTGGCGTTTTATCAGTTGACAAGAAGGCATTTTTCACAATTTGCTGTGTAATCGTACTGCCGCCTTGTGAAGAGCCGGTCGTGATATCCGTCCAAACGGCCACAAGTGTCCGTTTCACATCTATTCCATGGTGCTTGTAAAAACGGGCATCCTCTGTGGCCAAAACAGCATTTTTTAGGACATCAGGGATTTGATTGATCTGAATATTATCTCTCTTTTCAGTACCAACCTCGGCAATAATGGTCTTCCCATCACTAGCAAATATTTGGGATGATAAGGGATCTTTTAATAGAGTCTCATCAAACTTTGGCGCATCTTTGACAATCCATAATAAAGCGCCTACGCCAACCAGGAACATAACAAGCCCGATTGTAAGACAAATATAGAGGATTTTTTTCCAAGACATTTTTCTTGAATCCTTGTTTTTATTCTGACTTGAAGCTCGTTGGTGCTGCTTCTCTTGTATTTTCTTTCGTTCTGTTCGGGACGAATAATCATCAGCCATACTAGTTACTCCTGCCTTCCTTGTAAACAAATAATCTTAAAAAATACTACTATTATAAACTCTTAATTTTACTATTTTAATCTTCCTTTTATTATTGGATAAACTAAAATAGAATACAACTAGAGTTTATAGCAGAGCTGGCTATTTACTCAATAGTTTAACCATAATAATTCTATGATTTCCACTGAAAAGTCGTTTAGACCCTTTTTTAGGAGGGAATAATAAAAGGGACCATCCCTTTTTTTCTATGCTTATGTAAATTAGTTTGCAGAACGTGAAATAATTATCCGATGAGGAGATTGGGAAAAACTTGAGCAACCATATCATAGCATTTATATTAGGAATCGTAGAAGGATTAACTGAATTTTTGCCAATATCATCCACAGGTCACATGATTTTAGTTGGTAACTTGTTAGGGTTTGAGGGTGAAAAAGCGAGTACATTTGAAGTAATTATACAGCTTGGTTCAATGCTGGCTGTTTTAGTATTATTTTGGAAGAGATACCTGTCCCTTCTGAACTTCAGTTCCATTGGAAAACCAGAAAAGAGATTAGATGCTATACACATTATATTGGGGGTCATACCTGCTGCAATCGTCGGACTAGTGCTGCATGACTTCATAAAACAACTTTTTTCACCTAATGTTGTGGTAGTCAGTCTTGTAGCTGGGGCCATTTTGATGATCTTTGCGGAAAAAAAACATGGAAATTTTACTTCTAACACAGTTGATGAATTAAGCTATAAACAAGCCTTTACCATTGGACTCTTTCAATGCTTAGCCGTCATCCCTGGTTTTTCTCGTGCTGGCTCGACCATATCCGGGGGATTACTAGTTGGGGCAGATCATAAAACGGCAGCTGAATTTTCCTTTTTGGTCGCACTTCCTATAATGGTGGGGGCAACAGGCTTGGATCTAATGAAAAGTTTGCACTTTTTACATACAAGCGATATTCCAATGTTCGCGATCGGCTTTATCACGGCATTTATCGTAGCAATGGTTGTAGCAGTCCTGTTCCTTAAAGTACTAGGCAAGATTGGTTTAACCATTTTTGCTTATTACCGAATCGCCTTAGCTGCCCTATTCATCGTATTTGTCGTACTTTAAGAACACGATTAATGATTTATTTAATCGTAAATTAAGCCTGGATCTCAAAGATCCAGGTTTTTTTATTGAAAGATCTGTCACTTCATGAAAAATGACAATGAATTCTGCAAAATACGAAAACGACAGGCACGAAATCATATTGACATCAATAATATGATAAAGTAATTTAAAATTGACTGAATGGGTCAATCAATAATTGAGTAGGAGAATAATAATGTCTAATTCAGCTAAATTGATAAACTTAGGTTCGTTTGCAAAAGATACCGTTCAATCTCTAGACAGGACAACAATCGGCTACAGATACTTGGGGAAGGGACCGGGAATTCTCATTATCCATGGGGCTCTATGTGATTCAAAAGATTATATCCGTTTGGCAAAACATCTTTCACAAAACTTTTCTGTGTATATCATGGATCGAAGAGGGCGTGGATTAAGTGGTGTGCAAGGGGAAAATTACGGGATGGTTAAAGAAATTGAAGATATTCAAGCTGTACGGGCTGCAACAGGTGCCAATATGATCATCGGGCATAGCTACGGTGGATTAGTTGCACTGGAAGCTGCTCGTCAGGATGATACCATCGAGAAATTGGCGCTCTATGAACCTGGTGTATTTATTGAACAACAGCATTGGCAATGGCTGACCA
The DNA here is from genome assembly GCF_011250555.1 of Bacillus sp. MM2020_4. Classification (GTDB taxonomy): domain Bacteria; phylum Bacillota; class Bacilli; order Bacillales; family Cytobacillaceae; genus Neobacillus. The sequence goes on from NZ_JAANMZ010000046.1 coordinate 33,100, forward strand.
ATTATGAAATGGCCATGAAACAAAACGAGTACCGAGAAGCTTTTGCTCATTTCGTAAGAGGAATCGGACACACACCTCAATTAACTAATTTGCCAAAATGGTATGTAAAATTCATTTTAAAAATGATGATTCGGGGACAGTATTGGGATAAAATAGTATCCATGTTGCCAGAAAATTTGAATGAACATCGGGAAGTACAACGTCTTTCGGGGACCTATAATCATTACCGGAGCATAAAAGCGAAGACACTTTTGATGGTAGGCGGTAAAAGTATTCCATTCGTAAAGCAAACAACACAAGAGCTTGGGAGAACCATCCTAGAATGTCACGTGCTCACAATCCCTAAAACAGATCATTTCGGGCTGGATAATGACCATTTTTCCGACGAAGCCGTTGGCCATCTTCATTCGTTTTTTTATCAAGGATAGGGAGGTTAAACTGGTGTCACGGTATAATGAGGAGCAGTTAGAGGCACTTCAAGATAAGCGAAAGAATCAACTTATTCATGCTGCCATTAAAGTCATCGCCAAGCGGGGTATTAAAGGAACCAAAATAAGCATGATAGCAAAGGAGGCAGGTGTAAGTCACGGCTTGTTCTATCATTATTTTCCATCTAAGGAAGAGCTGTTCACGATGCTGATCCAACAAGCTGTGCATACATCTGTCGCTGAAATCGAGAAATTACTTCTTACCCCCGGCACACCATTAGAAAAAATAAAACTTCTTACAAACTCAATTCTCGACGAGAATGGAGCTCCTTTTTTTATGTTGCTTCATCAAGCTCGAAATTCTGAAGGTATACCGGATCAAGCTAAACAAATAATAAATGATCACTCGATGGATGTCTATGTCAAGCTGTTGCTACCCTTGTTTCAAGAAGGACAAAAAATGGACAAAATCAGCCAAGGACCTACAGAAGAACTCATCTCTACCTATCTAACTGTTCTTTCTGGTGTTATGGTTCTAGGAGAAGGATACACAATTCCAAAGGCTGAATATCTGTTACGGGTCATTTCTAAAACTTAAAGTAATCCGTATCACAACCCTGAATCCTGTCGATGGATGATTTACAAGCAGGATAAAAAAAATTGTCGATTGTGTGTCAAACTCCACATCTGATTTCACATCTCTGTGGTATTCTAGTTATATACTACTTTTGGAGGTTATGAGACATGCAACTTACATTGGAAAACCCTGAAAGCACCAAAAGTGACAAACCATTTTCAAGGACTAATCCATTTCAAGCAAAGGTTCTAAAAAATAGTAATTTAAATGGAACGGGCTCTAGCAAAGAAACAAGGCATATCGAGTTATCATTAAAAGATTCCGGTCTTTCATACAACCCAGGTGATGCACTTGGCGTTGTTCCGGCAAATGACCCAGAACTTGTTGCTTCACTTCTGGAAGAAATGGGCTGGGACGCGGAAGTAGTTGTAACTGTTAGTAAGCTAGGTGAGACATTGCCATTGAAGGAAGCATTGACTTCTTACTTTGAAATTACACTGCTCTCGAAGAAAATTTTACAACAAGCTGCCGCATTTACAGAAAACGAAGTGCTGCAAAACCTTGTGCTAGTTGAGAATGCAGCCCAACTAAAGGAATATTGCTATGGACGTGACTTGCTTGATATGTTGCATGACTTTGGTCCATGGAAGGCTTCTGCACAGGAAATCGTTTCTTTATTAAGAAAAATGACACCGCGACTCTATTCAATTGCAAGCAGCTTGACAGCAAATCCAGATGAAGTTCATCTAACGATCGGTGCTGTACGCTACACGGCGAATGGACGTGACCGAAAAGGCGTTTGTTCTGTTCTATGTGCTGAGCGTCTACAGGTAGGGGATACGCTTCCAGTCTTTGTTCAAGCCAATAAACACTTCCATTTACCTGAGTCCCAAGATACAGATATTATCATGGTTGGTCCAGGGACGGGTATTGCACCATTCCGTTCGTTTATCCAGGAACGTGCAGGTACTAAAGCAACCGGCCGGTCATGGCTATTTTTTGGGGATCAGCATGCGGCATCGGACTTTCTTTATCAAAGTGAGCTGGAACAATATCAGCAAGATGGGGTATTAACAAGACTCGATACGGCATTTTCCCGCGATGGGGATCAAAAGGTTTATGTCCAACATAAAATGATCGAACATAGCAAAGAGTTATTTGCATGGATTGAAAAGGGAGCTATCTTCTACGTTTGTGGGGATAAGGAACATATGGCGAAAGACGTCAACGATGCGCTTATTACCATCATTGAACAGGAAGGTAAGATGGACCGCGAAGCAGCTGAAGCTTGTCTTAAAGATATGCAGAAGCAAGGCCGTTACCAACGTGATGTGTATTAAATTTAACTGTTGCTTATATAGATTTGCATAAAGCAGAAAGAAACCCTTCGTTCCAGATTTAGACGGAGGGTTTCTTTCTGCTTTCTTTATTAGGAAAGCTTTCATTTTTTTCATTATTATTATGGGTATATTTTTTACCATTTAGATTAATAAAACATGACAAGCAAAGCCAGAATATTTTATACTATT
>NZ_JAANMZ010000047.1 GCF_011250555.1 Bacillus sp. MM2020_4
ATTATTACATTATTATATATTATTGGTAGGGATGGATAAATTTGATAAGGAAAATATTGTATCTCCCCATACAAGTAACAGCCATTTTGGCTGGTTTTGTTTTTCTGATGAATATCCCTATATTTTTCCAATTTAATGCTAAGGAAAAAAGTATAGATATGGATATTAGCTTATATTGGAAGTATTCCAAAAGTAACTTAGGCTGGTTTCTTCATATCAAAGACGAATTTCCATTTATATTTGAATATTTAAACGCCTCAACCATTGATAAATATATTTATACCATGAGCATCTTACTACTTGCTCTCCTCTTTGTAATAATTGCGGGGCTTATTGTTTCCATCACAATCATGATGCTGCCCATTTCCGCCCGAAAGAGATTAAAAGGTTTTATTGATTTCACGACGAGTGCACCTGAACTATTAATCATCTTCTTGTTACAATATCTGGTCATCTATCTATATAGAACATACGATATTAAACTGTTTCAGTTATATGGTGGATTGAGTACACAGCCTTATTTTTTACCGGCCTTCGTATCTTCCTTTCTTCCGGCCCTTTTCTTAATCCAGTTTTTATTAAGAGAATTTTCGAATGAAGAGGGAAAGGATTATGTCGTATTTGCTAGAGCAAAAGGCCTGTCACGCAGAACTATCTATTTCAAACATATCATACGTAACATTATTCCTTTATTACTCATTCATTTAAAAGTAATCATATGGTATATTCTGACAAATATCATTGTGGTAGAATACTTATTTAACATTGACGGGTATATCGGAATTGTAAAATCCTTCTTTGCAAAGCGGATTGTTCCATATGTAATCAGTCTTCTCCTTTTTGCCGTTCCTGTTATTCTATCTAATTTACTATCTTGGATCATAACCATTAGAATGAATAGAAAGGACCATAACAGTATATGAGATTATTAAACTACAGGAAGACCATTTTTGGCCTGTTGATCTTGAGTCTTATCTTAATTCTAAGCATTCTTTATCCATTATATGGTCCGGCAGATTTTAACAAAATACGAATTCTTTATGGTGAAAATGGGATGAAGGCCGGAGTCGCACCATTCCCACCTTCATCCCATTTCCTTCTTGGTTCTGATCGAAATGGAGCAGATATCCTATTAATGATGATTTATGGTGCGAAATATACCATCCTTATTGCATTTGGTATCACCATACTGAGAGTTTTTATAGGCGGTCTGTTCGGGATTATCTTTTCATTTTGGCTAAAGTTCCTTTTGCCAATTGTAAAGGATTTGCTTGTGGTATTTCGGATTATTCCGCATATTATTATTACCTTGCTACTTATTACTGCTACTTCAACTACCTATGTAAAAGATGGGACCATGTTCATCATTGCCTATCAGATGGTCATTTTAGTTATCGTGGGTGTCCCTTCTGTCCTAATTAGTACAACAGATATCATCCAAGAACTAAAAGGAAAGTCTTTTATTCAAAGCTCATATTTAATGGGGGCAAGTCATTTCCATATTATAAAAAGGCACTTGAAGCCTTTTATGAATTCTTATGGTTTGCTGCTATTTGTTCAACAATTACTCAATACGTTGGTGCTGATTATGTTCCTTGGCACCTTCAATATTTATTTGGGTGGTATTTCACTTGAAGAAATTGTTGGCACAGATCAAACAGGGAGTCTGGGGATCGGTGCTCACAACGTTCCAGGTCAGGTTAGTTCACTTACAAAGGAATGGTCGGGGTTAATCGGGCAAAACTACCGAGAATTCTATCGGATTCCATGGATTGTCTTAGACCCACTATTTGCCTACTTTTTTTTAATATTCATCATTAATATGATGAAAAAAGAACTTGAAGCGGTAATGGAGGGCAAATTCAAAAACCGCCAGACTAAGAAAGGCCAGAAAAAGAAAACTCAAGGCAACAATCCTGTTCCACCTCTTTCTCCGGACTTTACCTTTTTAAATAAAACAGATTTGGAAAATCAAGTAAAATAGAACAAGAAAAGCCATTTGTGATTTTTTCCATTCCACAAATGGCTTACACTTAGAAAAGACCTGCTTCTCTTGCCGCTGCAATACTATTTCTAGCAAACTCTTCTGCAGACATGCCAACATTCTCCCAATGAATATACATTAAGCGTGGATTTTCAAACAGCCAATGGTTATGAAAGGCTGTTACGATAAGTCCTCTTTTCCGTAATGATGCGATAAATGGATTAAGTTCTCTTTGACGAACAACCGATTCGCCAAGATTTAGACCATTATTTTCAAAGGATAACATAAACGGAAGTGCAAGCGGAGAACGAGTACGGCGACCTAAAATCGTAGCGTTAATATTTCGCAGGCGCATGACAACACAAACAGGCGCTGCTGAAATCACTTCACCGCCGATAATATTTGCCAGTCGTTCGCATGTTGATTCATTTACATTCCTAGCAGTACCTGTCCTTCGCTTGTCGGTCTGATGCCCCGTAAACCTTGGACTCGATTCTAATTCAGCATCCATCTGATTGCTACCTGTTCTGTTTGAAACATGGTCAGTTGTTCTTGAACTGGATTCCATTCTCTCGTCCATCTGATTGCTTTCAAAAGAGCTTGTATCGACATCACGATTTAAAAATCGGACCCAATGATCGAAATTGTCCATTCTTTCCATAAAATCACCTCCCAAAAATGTCATAAATTTAGAAAAAGCCTGCCTCTTTTGCAGCTTCAAAACTATTTCTAGCAAACTCAAAAGGATCCCCAATGTTTTCCCAATGCATATACATTAACCTTGGCTTTTCAAATAGCCAGTGATTATGGAAAGCTGTCACGATAAGACCTCTTCTTTGTAGCGCCGTCATCAATGCATTCGCTTCTCTTTGAAGCAGAACAGTTTCCCCAAGGTTAAGGGTTTTTCCATTTACATTGTTCTCAAATGAAAGTGCAAAAGGAATGGCTAATGGGGACTGGGTGCTGCGGTCTAAAATCGAGGCATCGATATTACGAAGGCGCTGTACTACACAAGCTGGCGTTGCGGTTATAACCACTCCCCCGATAATATCTGCTAATTGTTGGCATGTTGAAGTGTTGATTCCTCCAACGGAATTACGGTCACTATTTCTAGTTGCAGGACGCCATACCCCTTTTGGAATGGATCCCATTTCATTTCTTTCCAATACTAATCACCTCCTTGTCCAATATTACTTACTAGTTTATTCAGTGATATCGGACAAGTATGGACTAGTGACCGGAAAGAACTATCTTTTTTTTAAAACATGGAGTAATTGAGCTACCACTAAAAAACGTAAATGGCGGGAGTTTCTCTGCTACTTAATTAATGATCTTCGGCCCTTCAGTTATATGGAAAATATAATTTTATTTTCAAGAGTAATATTATCTATCAAAGTAAATAGTAAGGATATCCTGGTGAATAGTGGGGTAAGCAATGATTCTCATTTTATTCTTCTTTCTCAACCTTTTTGTTTTGGTTTTTTTCCTTCATTTTCAAAAAAGGCATCTCCATTTACTTGAGGTATTGGTTTTATGGCTAATAAGTTCAATGTTGTTTCAAAATTACTCAGCTCTCTTCTTCATGAATTTCAAATTTATTGTCATACCAAATGTTCTCAGTCTAGAAATGACACATTTCATGAATCGGACCGTTTTACTACCCGTTCTGACGCTCATCTTTTTAAATTGGTTTATCGTGATAAAAGCCTTTTATCAACGAGCAGTTTTTATTTTCGCTTTTATTCTTTTGCTAGCTGGAATAGAAAAGTTGGCAGATTATGTAGGTATTTTTAAACACATTCATTGGAGGATAGGGTGGTCACTTGGGGTCTGGACTATTTATATTCTTTTGTTGATTCTTATTATGCGGATTTTCCGGAAGACATTGGTTAAGGAAGTGGGACAATCTTGAATTGGCATTTTGACTGGAATGAAATGATTATGTTTGGTTCTTCCCTGATTGCCCTTTTCGTCATTTTAATGCTGCGGAAGTATTTCCATAAAATTGTTTTTATCATTATTTGGATATACTCAATTGTTTTTGTTGAATCTACTGATTATTTTCTGGCAGCCAGCCCTTTTCGGGTATATTATTGTGGAGATAATGTTACATATGAACCTTCGGCAGCCGCGATCCACCTTTTTCTTTATCCAGTATTTTCATTTATCTTTCTTCTTTTATATAATCGGTTGAATATCTCCGGCATCAAGCTCATTCTGTATATTCTTGCCTGGGATATTTTCTCTACATTCTTTGAATGGTTATATTTAATCAATGGGGCCTTTACCTACACTGGTTGGAAAGTACATTATTCTTTCTTCGTTTATCCACTATCTTCCCTACTCTTAATTAAAATATATAAGTTTACCATTTCCCAATTAAATAAACCCATACCAACGTAAGCCTTTTTGATTTTAATCAAACTAAAGACTAAAGGACATTTCCCATCTTTTAAATGAGGAAATGTCCTTTTTTCTGCTACACAACTGATTCAGTCCCCTTATTTTCAGTCCTTCGTCGCTTACCTATCATCGACTTGATTACACTTAAAATAAACAAAAAGGGAATATAGCCAAATATGAAACCTATGCCTATATAACCGACAGCCTTTTCCAACTCTTGCTTGATTAATATATCCTCTGCGTTACTAGTGAACAAAAAGTAACAGACGATAAAAAGGAAAAGAATGAACGTTGGAGTTACCTTGCTAAAGGTACGTTTTACAATTCTGACGGAAGACCATAAATAAATACAAAAAGTTGGGATTAAAACTAATAACCATGTAAAGAGAAATAGAAACTCAAACCGTTCTAGAAACGGCAGTTGGATTACTTTAATCATGGTTAATGTAGGCCATGCTAAATGTTGGAGTTTACCTTGTGTGAAGTACATAAAGGTTAGGATAGTTATCACCAAATATAATAGGGTGGTATAAAGCAAACCAATATTAACCCACTTCTTAGAGGCCATTCCGTTTTTAATAAAAGGAAAATAAACAAGAATGGTCTCAAATCCAAAATACATGAATCCACTTTCTTTTGCTGAGATTAAATATTCCTTGAAACCGTGAGTAAAGAACGGCATGATGTACGTATGATCAGTAAATTGAAATAAGTAGACAATCGTTGTCAGCATCATACTAGGAATGACTACTCCCCAGAATGCAATGCCTGCAATAAGTCGAAACCCACCAGATACAATATAATAAATACTAACACAGAGCAGGAGGGAAAGCTCCCAAGATCCAATCCCATCAAACACCCATATTTGGAGTATGTCGATATATGCCTGAACGGCAACTAACCCAACTAGAAAAAAATAGATAGCCACTATGATATTCAGAAAACCACCTATAACTTTACCAAATACATCGGTTTGAAATGAAATGAGGTCTCCTTGGCTGGAGTTTCTTATGATATGTACGATCATAAGGAAAATAATATGCAAACTGAGCCCCACAGCCAAAACGGAAACCCAGGCATCTTGTCCTGCTCCTTTAATAATAGCGGATTGATACTTTAATACGCCAATCCCTGTTTGTGACGAATGAATGAGGAAAAACAGGAAATAAGGTGAAACCATTGCACTTTCCTTCATCTTCAATTGCATCCATGACCATCCTTATTTATTAAACATTAAGACCAGCATTGATCATCTCTAAATGAACATCTACGTTTATGGGCAAATTAGGATACATCTCATAAAATTCCTTTTTATCCCACTTCCGGCTTTTTGACCTCACAATATTACCAATTCCTATTGGGTCAACGTGATTTCCTTTTAGCGTCATCAATAGCTCTTCCACATCTTTTTTTACCTCCGCAGTGATCAGCTTTCTCAAAAGTTCTTTATCTTTCTCATTCGAAAGCTTAATCCAAGAGGGATACTGTGTCACTGTCCAATCAAGCTTCAGGGTTAGATTTAAAGCAGGTTGATTACGGGTGTCACTTTCCAATTCCCAGTTATTATGATTCTTGTAGCCGCGTACAATGATGATTCCCTTCCTACCCATGTGTTCAACATCCATTTTTAGAGTACCTTCCGTCCGGGTATCCTTTATTGCAGAAAAAATGAGCGTTTGTTCTTCATTTAAACGAAGTTTTAACCTGTCACCCTTAAATACCCCAATGCCTTTAACCACCATCTTCTTTCGGTCATCAAGTGAAATCATCGGTACAAAGGCATCCATTCCTTGACCATAGAAATGATTGAGAAAAAAGTGAAGATTCATTTCCGGTAAATATTGCCTTGTCATATTATGTTGAATGATATCTAGTAAGTTCAGTGTCCCCCCCTTACTAAATTCCTTCAGGGTATAAGCAGCTGATTGTTCAGAAATGGCCAGTTGAGTTCTAGTTCCAATCTCTGGGGTGACAAGCAATCGTTCTACCATATCAGTGATTCCAGACTCCGCATACTCCTTTCCTAATACAATAACTCTGAGTTTCGCTAACATAATAGGCATGTCGGAATGTTTATTAAGTTGTTGATACAATAAATTGTGGGCAATCGCCTTTTCCGTTAAAAGTTCAATATTGTCAGAATCCTTACCTATTTTATAATTGGGATAGAGCGCTGTTCCAATCAATTGCTTATCTTCACCCAAATCGAATCCGAATACATGAACCATGCCTAATTTATCGATTGTCCTCATTCTCGTGCAACCACAAAGACTGCCTATACATAGGGATATCAGAAATAGGATCAGCCAACTTTGCCGTTTCGTCATCTTTTATCTCAACTTTCCTAAAGGTTATTCAGTATTCAGGCCTTCCTCGGGGTCCTGCTTAGTCTTTGGATCATACATTTTCCGGGTTAAGGGTCTTAGAAACGAAGTACGCTTATGAATATAGGGAAACGGCAGCCTCGTAAATGATTGACTAAAACCTCCCTTTCTGTAGGGGAATAATGGAATCATATAAGGACTGCCAAATGATTTAAGACGCATCAAATGCCCAATTAAAAGAATGACACCAAGATATATACCAAATCCTCCATACAGGGCAGCGAGTACAATAAAAGGATATCGCAGAATTCTTATTGCATTTGACATTTTATAAATGGGGGTCGTAAAGGACGACAGGGCTGATAAAGCGACAATAATTAATAAGATATTACTGGTTAAGGCCGCTTCAACGGTTGCCTGACCAATGACAATTCCCCCGACAATCCCAAGTGTCTGCCCAATTTTCGTTGGCAGCCTTGCACCCGCTTCTCTTAAAAATTCAATAGTTAATTCTAAAAACAGAACTTCTACTACTGGCGGAAAAGGAACATTTGCCCTTGAATAAACAATTGGACCCAATAAATCCTTCGGTACCACCTCAAAGTGGAAAGTTAGAATGGCTACATAAAATGGAGTCGAAAAAACCGAAAACAGCATACCAATGATCCGAATGAGTTTGAAAAATGTACCAACAATCCAAGGGAGATAAAAATCTTCGGGAGATGAAAAAAAGTCCATAAGGTTTGCTGGCCCCGTCACAACATAGCACGATTTATCGCTAATGATAGCCACTTCCCCCTGTACTAAAGCGAAAATGGCTCTGTCTACCCTTTCGGTTGTGATATATAACGGAAATGGGGTGTTGACGTGGTCCGAGATTAATTGTTCCAATCGGGTGTTATCGTATAATAAATCAATATCAAGATCTGATATCCGTTGTCTAGCTGTCTGAACATAATCCGGATTTGTAACTCCCTCTAAATAGGCAACTACAACCTTCGTTTTCGATCTTGTTCCCACCTCCATCTCATCAAATATGAGATCGGTTGTTACGAGCCCGCCCCTTATTAGATGAAGATTTGTATTGAGATCCTCGATAAATCCCGTTTTAGGGCCAATCACACTAAATTCATTTTCCGTTTCATTGGTTTCACGGTTCCCGAATCGGCTGTTCCCGAGGCGAAGGAGGGCACAATCTTCTAGATTGTCCTGTAACTGTATAACGGCGTATCCTTCATGGAGGCGGTTGCCAACTTCTGTGGCATCACTTGAAATCTTAATCCCTTCAATGGGAATCAGCTTCTTAATATCATGAAGGTCTTTGATTGAATCTATTTTTTCTATTAAATTAGGGAGGACTGATTGATGAAGTAAATTCGTATCAATTAACGTCTGAAAGTAACTAATTCGTACACAGTGATTGGACTCTACGGGATAAAAACTAGAAAAGTCACTGGACCTTTTTACCTTCTCAAGAACCTTACCAATCGTTTCCTCCTTTGTTTCATATGTAATTGGTTTTCTTTGTCGGATTCGTTTTTTGAACATCTATCCACCATATCCCCAATAAAAGTGTAATACTTTTCTATCTTAGTATGTTTCAACCTCAATTATTTATGTTTCTCTTACAGTGAAATTCCACTCAAAATCCCTTTGTTCAAAATAAAAAGCCTTACTTTAATGTAAGACTTTCCGCTACTCCACTTCTCCAGGTATCTCTTGTCTTTCTTTTAGATACTTTCTCCCTAGAATCTGACCGTTTATCTCTTTTGATTTTGAATAAAGGAAATAATATCAATATATAGGCTGGTCATTTCTTGAGGGGTTTTATCTAAACCATTTTGAACCCATTGTTCAATTAATCCTAAAAAAGCAGACGTGATAAAGGATAAAAAATATTCCAGTGGAACGTTTAAATGGGCTTTAATACTTTTATTTTTCTCTAAATTAACACGCACTTTTTCTGAAAAGGCATCTCTAAGTCGAATGTGAAAACCTGCTCTGCCATGATTGCTTAAAAATATCCTCAATATTGGCGAATGTAATTCAATCACGCTGAATAACGTAGCGGCCAAATGCTCTTGTTCTTTTTCAAGTGTTTGAGTAGAGGAATAGCGAGATTGTAATTCATCTATATGATTTCCTATTTCCGCAAACAACTGCTGCTCTATTTGGTCAAGTAAATCGAATTTATCAATAAAGTGTAAATAAAATGTCCCGCGATTGATTTGTGCTATCTTCGTAATATCGCCTATCGTAATCGATTCAAACGGCTTTTGCTCTAATATTTGCAAAAATGACCTTTGAATTAGCTCCTTCGTTTTCCGATTCTTCTCTATATAAATACTCAATACATCACCTTCTTCTCAAAATACAACAACCTCTGTCCGTTTGTTCATTGCTTTAGATACTCCCTGATTATAAGATATTTATGTACTACTAAACAACATGTTGAAAATTCAGAGGGAGTGAAATTAAGTGATATTATTTAAAGAAAAGTTAGCATGGGCAGCTCCCATTGCTGTAATATTGATCATCGCACTATTCTCTTTAAACTTATTTGCGCAAGGAAATCCACAAGTGAAGAATCTTCCCGTTGCACTTATAGTGAATGATGAGGGCGATCATGTAGACGCTGTAAAATCAGCCATTGGACAAATGCGTAAAGGCATTGATGGCAAGGAACCAATGTTAGCTTTTACAAATGAAAAAGAAGCAGATATTGAAGATTTATTTGATGATAAAAAGTACTATGCTGCTTTAGTTATTCCTGAAGGTTATAATGATAGACTACAAAACGCCATAAATAACAACGCTGCTGCAACTTTGAAGGTATATATTAACCAAGGTTTTAACATGACTGGTGCAAACTATGCGAAGACGGCTTTAAACGGTTTCATTACGCAATTAAGTAACCAATATTCTAAGAACTTTATCGCACAAATGCAGGGGCAGCAACTGGATGCGAACCAAGCATCTGTACTTGTGAACCCGATTGTACCTGAAGAAAAAGTATCCAATGCCATTACTGCCTCTACAGCAAATGGGAGTGCGCCAACATTAATGGCGGTGCCCGCTTGGGTTGGTGCACTAATCGGTGGTTTCATTGTGTTTTTAGCAACATCAAACATCTTTAAGAAACAATTGTTAACACGTAAACAAACAGTACGCCTAATGGGCGGACAAGTCTTATTTGGTGTTATTATTGCGCTATTCTCGGGCTTTACAGTTGCAACGCTTGCAAAGATCGCTGGTATTAACATGCCAAGCTACTTCTTAGTTGCATTCTTTGTATCATTTGCCGCATTCTGTTTCTACTTATTAGTCTCAGCTATTACGGCATGGATTGGCAAACCTGCCATTACATTATTTATGGTGGTTATGCTATTAGGTATGGGTGTTCTTATGACACCGCAAGAAATGCTTCCAAGCTTCTTCGTAAACTTTATTCGTCCATGGGTACCTCTTCGCTTTGCTTCTGAAGGGTTAAGGGAAATCTTCTACTTCGGTAGCAGCTTTTACACTGGTGGTTCATTCAACACGATTTTAGGAATGGGTATTGGAGGCCTAGTCATTTACCTACTATCTATTTTCAAACCAGCACGTGGGCAAAAAAGCTAAATTGAAAAACCAAAAAAGTTATTTTGCATTAGATGCAAAGTAACTTTTTTGGTAGATAAAGAACACGATCTACTTATTGATAGGAAACGGTATATGAAAGCCCCCTATCCTTTTCTCACAATAATAGATTGATAGCTATTAAATAATTTGATTGAAAAATTCTTTGTGAATTCCTGCGCCTCGTGAATGAATGCATGTAGAGCGGGATTCGTGAATTCGGTCGATCGAACCTCCAGGCCTAAATTCTGGTATACCTGTGGGCTTAAATAAGAGGCCGTAACTCTGGATAAGGCTGAAGGGATGGAAAGCTCCGGGAGAATCGAATTTCCTACCCCTTCCTGAACCATGGCAATAATAGTGGCAATATCACTGACTTCAAATTGAACATTCGGAGAGAATCCTTGTTCCTTAAAAATGGATCGAATAACATGATTGCATTCCTTTGGCATGATGAAGGGTTCACTGGCAATATCCTTTACCTGAATTAATGATTGATGGCTCATAGGATGGTCTTCCGGGACAAAAACGACCATTTTATCCTGGAGTAAGGGGATAAATTCAAATTCCCGCTTTTCCTCCGTCACCACCACAACATCCACTACGGATAATTTAAGCCAATTTTTTACTTCTTCCACACTCCCTTCATAGAGAACCACTTCTACCCCCGGAAATCGTTTCTTAAAAGAACTAATCAATCCCGGTAATAGCTTCGACGATATACCTGAAATACTTCCGATTCTGATTGTTCCTGATTCAAGTTCGGTAATTCCGGTTGCTTCATTGATAATCTTGGTTTTAATTGCGATTAACTCGAGAATCAAACCCGTGATGCGTTCGCCGATTTTAGTTAGGGTAATCCCGTTTCTGCTTCGGTTCAATAATTTTACATTTAATGCTGATTCCAATGCAGCTACGGCCTGACTGACGGCGGATTGGGAGAGTCCAATTTGTTCACCAGCCTTGGTAAAACTTTTTGTTTCCACTACCTTTACGAAAACCTCTAATTGAAATAGAGTCATAGAGCACCTCAGCTTTATGCATTAGTAATAACTTATTTATATCATTCAAAGTATTAATTTTACTAATAGTATAACCCATCATATACTACATACAAAAGACAATGGGAAAGGGGAAGAAAATCATGAGTTTATTACAAGCAGAGGGACAGCAAATTTATAAGGAAATTCAAACAAGTCGGTCTGTGCTGGTCGATTGCTGGGCACCATGGTGTCCGCCTTGCAGATTAATTGGAGCCGTTTTGGAGGAAATTGATTTAGAATTTGATGTAAAAATTGTAAAGGTAAATGCGGATGAAAGTCTAGAGTTTATCAGTGAGTTTCAGGTAATGGGTTTACCAACATTATTACTTTTTCAAGATGGTCATTTGGTAAAAAGGATCACTGGTTTTCAACCTAAGGACCTACTAGTTAAAACCCTTAAAAATTCAGGAATCATTGTATAAACGGGCCTCCCTAATTTCGCAGTGGTTTCTTGAAGGGTAGCAAGAAACGTTCCTTTATTAGGGAAAATTGCCCATAAACTTTCTTCAATCGAAAGTTGTTCTAAATCATCGAATGGATTTCCTTTTGTCGTTGCAAATCCAATTTCCTCCCCTTTAATGATATGGATGTTTTCGGTTCCATTGGGAATAGTAGGATATTATTGGTATATTTTGCAAAGTTTATATATTAAAGACAACAAGGGGGCCAAGGTCTGTATGATTAAAAAAAAGGCTCAGAAGCACTCGTTTAATCAAAGGATCTTAAAGGATATTGAATGGACAAATTCAATTCCTTCAAATGTTCAAAATGAAAATATCAACACTGAACTCATGATCAACGAGAAAGTTCTTAGAGATACCTTTCACGGTTGTTCGGACGTCATATTTCGTTTAGTTGACATCAACAGAGGCAGCAAATTACTTTTCATTTACATGGATGGGTTAAGCGATACAAAGACCCTGGAGAAGGTTGTATTACAACCAATTATGTACAATGGACTTCCTAACTCATTTGATAAAACTCATAGAGTAGAACAAATCATCGAACACCAACTTATTGCTATTTCACAGGTCCAGAAGGTTTCGGGAATTTCAGATGTGGTTAATGGAATTTTAAAGGGCAGTGTCGCCCTTTTAGTGGATGGAGCAAATACGGCCTTAGTCACGGATCTTAAAGAATTTGAAAAACGAAATATTGAAGAACCTTCTGCTGAATCCACTATCCGTGGACCTAGGGACGGGTTTACTGAGACCTTGCGAATTAATACAAGCCTTGTTCGCAGGCGGATCCGCAGTGTAAAGCTCAAAATGGAATCCTATACGATTGGTCAATTATCTCAGACGGATATTGTCATCGCCTATATTGCTGGAATTGTCCCCATTTCTATCCTGGAGGAAGTCCAAAAAAGAATTCGCGGAATCCAAATCGATGGGGTCATGGAATCGAGTTATATTGAGGAATTCATTGAGGATTTCACTGGATCACCATTCCCACAGATTCAAAATAGCGAACGGCCAGACGTGATCTGTTCCAGTTTATTAGAAGGGAAAGTGGCCATTTTTGTCGACAATACTCCCTTTGTATTAGTGGTTCCCATGACATTTTGGAGTGGCTTACAAGCCGCGGATGATTATTACGAACGGTCTATCTATACAAGTTTCATTCGGATTATTCGCCTTTGTTTATTTAACATTGCCTTGCTTTTTCCATCCTTGTTTGTGGCCACCATCACCTATCATCCACAACTAATCCCTACCACCTTATTAATTAGTATCGCTGGCGCAAGGGAAGGAGTACCATTCCCTACTGTCATTGAGACCTTGTTGATGGAATTTATGTTTGAAGGTCTTCGTGAAGCGGGAATACGGTTACCAAAGCCCGTTGGCTCTGCTGTTAGTATTGTGGGAGCTCTTGTCATTGGCCAGGCCGCTGTACAGGCAGGTATCGTATCTGCTCCTGTAGTAATTGTTGTCTCTACAACTGGTATTGCATCGTTTGCCATCCCGCGATACAACCTAGGGACTTCCTACCGGTTTCTCCGCTTTCCGATGTTGGTATTGGCAGGAACACTCGGATTATACGGAATTGTAATGGGCGTTTTTTGTATCCTTATCCATCTACTTAAACTTCGTTCGTTCGGAGTTCCCTATTTGAGTCCAGTATCACCACTTATCCTTAAAGATTTAAAGGATGTATTTATTCGGGTACCTAGATGGGGCATGATTAACCGCCCATCATTCAGCTCAACAGCAAATAAAAAACGTACTTTTGAAGGGCAACAACAAAATCCAAATACGGGGGATCAGACGGATGAATAAGAAATTACTCCTCTTTTTCATTATTGTACACCCCATCTTCATCCTCTCTGGTTGTTGGGATAGTATGGAGTTGAACGAACGGGCTATTGAACTCGCATGGGGGATTGATCAAGCAGAGAACAAAGGGATTCAGATTAGTACACAGGTTATCATTCCTTCCAAAATAAGGGGAGGAGATAGCGGCAGTGGTGGAAGCCAAGGCAAAGCCTATTATGTCGAAACAGGTAATGGGAAGGATACACTCGATGCCGTTCAACAAATGCAGACAAAGCTGTCTCGACAAATATTTCGCGGTCAACGACGGGTTATCGTCGTTGGAGAAGAACTGGCCAGAAATGGAATCAAAGATATGTTAGATACCTATACTCGGGATCCAAGCATCAATTTACTGACAGATATCTTTGTTATCAAAGGTGGGACTGCCAAGGATTTTCTTCAAACCTCGCATCCCTTAGAGGTTATACCTGCCGTAGGGGCTTTAAAAGAATATTACCAGATAGGGTCTTTAAAAGAGGTAGGATTTCTAAACTTTTTGCTTTTTGCATCTAGTGAGAAAAGCTGTCCAACTATGGCCGCGATTGCATCATCTAACTCTTCTTCACTCGGACAGAAAGCAAATGGCTTTCGAATTGCAGGGACGGGAATATTTAATAAAGACTTGAAATTAAAAGGCTACCTAAATGTATTAGAAGGAAAATCACTGCGCTGGGCAACTGGAAACCTAGATTTTCTGACGATCACATCACGTGTACCCAATAAAAAAGGACATGTTAGTATAGATCTTAACAAAGTGGGTAGTAAGATTAAGCCCATCATAAAAAGGAACCGTATTCGATTTCTTGTCACCCTAACAGGGCAAGGCGCTATTCGGGAAAACAACACAAGTTTAGACCTCACCCAGGTTAAAAATGTCGCCATTGTTAAAAAGGCATTAGAGAAACAAGCTGAAGAAAATGTTCGAAACACCATTACTAAGGTGCAAAAAGAGTATGGTACGGATATCTTCGGGTTTAGTGATGTCATTAAACGAAAAAATTTACGTCGTTGGAAGTCTTTAAAGAAAAACTGGGACAAAGAATTCTCTGAAGCTGAGGTAACTGTAAAAGCAAACTTAACTGTTCGAAAGATTGGAGTAACAGGGAAATCATTAATTAAATGAGCATGAAAAACGCTATGAGACTTCATCGCTACTTGGAACAAGACCTACTTCCGTTTACTTAAAAGGATTCCACTTTTTCCTGAATTCCCTCAAATCCAAGGAGGAAAATTATGAATAAGATTTCTATCTACCAACTTTTTACTATTACCTTTATTTTTCAATTAGGAACAACTGTTATATTCGGCTTTGGAGGTTCAGCCGAACGTGATGCATGGATTGGCCAACTTGGATCATTGTGTCTTGGCATACTCGTTGTTCTCATATATACCACCTTAATGCGGATGAACCCAGGATTAACGCTTGTTGAGTGGTTTCCCGCGCAATTTGGACGCTGGATCGGGATACCCCTTTCATTTTTGTATCCTGTCTTATTTCTCTATCATGTGGGTAGAAGTCTTGCGGATATTAGAGATATGATTTCGACAACGATTTTATTCAACACTCCGTTGATCATAATTGAAGGAATATTTATTATCGTTATTGCCTACTGCATATACGGTGGAGTTGAGATCATTGGTCGGTTGGGAGAAATGTTTTTTCCTTTAGCTATCTTACTGTTTTTCATCCAGGTTCTATTTCTCTTTACTTCTGGTGTGATGCACCCACATAATTTACTACCTATCTTGGAAAATGGATGGACGCCTATTTGGGAGGTCATCTATCCTGGAGGCATCACTCAGCCTTTTGGAGAAACCATCGTCCTTTCTATGTTCTGGACAGATACTAAAAATCCCGAGAAGATCATGAAAACGGCTATTCTCGCTACCCTATTTTCTGGAGTGATCATCACATGCTGGGACATACTTGCCATTGCCGTATTTGGAACGATGTTTTCACACTTTCTCTATCCACTCTACACCTTAATGGGTACCATTAGCATTGGGAATTTTATTGAAAACCTACAAATTGTCGGCATTTTATTCTTTATTTTGACAGCATTTTTAAAAGGACTCATGAATATGTTCGGAGCGTTAAAAGGGTTTCAACAATGCTTAAGGATGAAGGATTTTCGTGTTTTGATCATTCCAGCAAGTATGATCGCTCTGTTCTTGGGAATGACCATGTCAAAAAACATCTCGGAACACGTCTATTATCACCACATAAAAGTATTAGTCCCTTATGTATGGGTACCATTGTTTTTAATTTTACCTACCATCCTACTCATCGTGACATGGATTCGACAAAAACTTTTTAAGACCAAAACTCTAACTACCCGTACAGGATGAAGAATATAAATGCGATAACTGAAAATCTAAGGGAGACGGAACGTTCCCAATTTGCTACACTAGCAACCAAATCCTCTACCATTCTGTAAATTTACTTTTCTAAATTATTGATGTATAAAAAGCTAAATAAGCCTTTAAATAAGTAAATTTGGGAAATTACACTCTACTCTTACTAAAAAAAGGCGACCCATGAGAGATCGCCCTTTTAAAAAAAAGGAATCATATAAGGCATTACTTAATCACTACATACTCCAAATCAACTAATTTTGCGTAACTAACAATTTGGTCTGTTGTTAAATTTAATGAAACAACCGTATGGTGTCCGCCGCCATTTTCAATCCAAGCCTTTACTCCATCCTGGAAGTTCGGCTTAATATTCCAAAGTACGCGGGCAACTGGAAGGTTTGGAGCTGGCACAGTTGGCTCGAATGCCGAAACTTCGTTAATCAAAAGTTTATAATGGGTGCCGAAGTCAGCCATTGAAACAACAACACCTTCACCTGCTTTACCGTCAAACACTAACCGTGCCGGATCTTCACGATTGCCAATTCCTAATGGAGAAACGATAATTTTTGGTTTATTGCTTGCTAAAGATGGGTCGACTTCAAGCATATGGGATTGAAGAGCAGATTCTTGACCCAAAGCTAATTCATAGGTGTAATCTTCCATGAAGCCGGTTGATTGGTTACGGCTCATAACTTTAAGTAGACGATCGAGTGCAGCCGTTTTCCAATCTCCTTCACCGGCAAAGCCGTATCCTTGCGCCATCAAACGCTGAACTGCAAGACCAGGAAGCTGTTTCATACCATACAAATCTTCAAAGTTAGTAGTAAAGGCATTGTAACCGCCGTCATCAAGGAAGCGTTTAATCGCGATTTCATAGCTCGCTTGAACTCTTACGCTTGCTTCCCAAGCTTCCCTGCTGTAAGTACCATAATCAAATTCATAAAGGTTTTCATATTCGGCAAATAATGCATCAATTTCTTCGTCCGTAACAGCATTCACGTATTGAACCAGATCTCCAATACCAAAGTAGTCCACTGTCCAGCCAAATTGAATTTGTGCCTCCACTTTATCGCCTTCAGTAACACCAACGTTACGCATGTTGTCACCAAAGCGAGCTACTTTGATGTTAAAACTTTCGTTATAAGCAACCGCTACGTCCATCCATTCGGCAATTTGCTTTTGCACTTCAGGGCGCTGCCAGTAACCGACCACTACTTTATTTTGCTTTTTCAAACGGGCATTGATGAAACCATACTCACGGTCGCCGTGGGCAGATTGGTTCAGGTTCATAAAGTCCATATCAATCGTAGCCCAAGGAATGCTTTCATTAAATTGTGTTGCTAGGTGGAGCAATGGTTTCTGTAATAACTTTGTACCGCGAATCCACATTTTTGCAGGTGAGAAAGTATGCATCCATGTGATCACACCGGCAACCTCGTCACGATAGTTGACTTCTTTCATAATACTGGTGATTTTATCTGCACTGACAGCTAAATCCTGCAATACAATCAGATATGGTAGGGTACCGCTTTCATTTAAGGCGTCGGTCATCGTTTGTGCATGAGCTTTGACCTCTGCTAACGCTTCTTCCCCATAAAGATGCTGTGAACCTACAACAAACCAAAATTCTTTTTTACCTGTTGATGTCATAATGGATCCTCTTTTCGTAGATTAATAGGTTTTTGTTATTTTTGCCCGTAATAGGCATGCTTCCCATGTTTCCTCAGATAGTGCTTATCTAAAATACTTTGCGGTAATAATTCAGCAAAACTGTTTAATTGTCGGGTAAATAAATTCATTTTCGAAACTTCCTCTAGCACTACACTATTCATTACCGCTGTTTTTACATCTTTGCCCCATGTAAACGGCGCATGACCATGCAGTAGGACACCGGGAACTGCTAAAATATCCAGCCCGCGCTCTTCAAAGGTTTCGATGATGACTTTACCGGTTTCCACTTCATAACCGCGGTCAATCTCCTCTTGTGTCAAAAAGCGGGCACATGGAATGGAGCCATAGAATGTGTCTGCATGAGTCGTACCCATTGCTGGAACATCCAGACCGGCTTGAGCCCAAACAGTCGCCCAGGTTGAATGAGTGTGCACGATGCCGCCGATTTCCGGATAATGTCTATACAGCACGGCATGAGTGGCTGTATCTGATGAAGGGTTCATCTCACCTTCCACAACATTTCCATCTAAATCAACAACAACCATGTCACTCGGTTTCAATTTTTTATAATCAACACCGCTTGGTTTGATGACGAACAATCCGCTATCACGATCAATCCCACTTGCATTGCCCCAAGTGTATTTGACCAGTCCTTGCTTTGGTAATTCTAAATTAGCATGAAATACTTCTTCTTTCAGTCTATCTAACATGCAGATCCCCTCCGTTTCCCACTCATACCGTCAATTTTTCAACGGCAGCCTGTTCAATCACTAAGCCTTTTTTGTAACGATCAATGAATACTTCAAACCCTTTAACATCAAATCCATCAGGAAAAATTTCCAGCCTATCAACCTCTTCAAAAACCTTTTTGTCGAGGAAGTCATCTAAACTTTCATTTTGCTCTTTGGTCATCATGTATGAGGCAAGAATGGCCATTCCCCACGCCCCGCCTTCTCCAGCTGTTTCCATAACGGTGACGGGAGTATTCATGGCAGCGGCGATCATTTTCTGGCCGACAACAGGGGTTTTAAATAAACCACCATGAGCTAAAATACTATCAATCTCCACTCTTTCATTCTTTGTTAAAATATCCATGCCGATTTTCAAAGCACCAAAGGCAGTATAAAGATGGGTCCGCATGAAGTTCGCTAAATTGAAGCGGCTCTCAGGTGTCCGGACAAATAGCGGCCGTCCTTGCTCCAACCCAGTAATATTTTCACCCGAGAGATATCCGTAGCTTAGTAAGCCTCCGCCATCTGAGTCAGCTTCGAGTGCTTTATTCAGCATTACCGCGAATAGCTTATTGGTGTCAACCGTTTGTCCCATTGCCTCATAAAACTCACGGAACAATCCCATCCAGGCATTAAGATCACTTGAACAGTTATTAGCATGTACCATTGCCACCGGGCTACCGCTTGGTGTCGTGACCAAATCAATTTCTGGATATACCTTTGAAAGTTCCTTTTCTAATACAATCATCGCAAAAACAGAAGTTCCGACCGAAACATTCCCGGTCCGTTTCCTCACACTGTTCGTTGCAACCATCCCGGTTCCGGCATCACCTTCCGGCGGACAAAATGGAATGCCCGATTGTAAATTTTGTGAACGATCCAGAATCTTCGCCCCAACTTCCGTTAATGAACCTGCTTGTTCTCCAGAAATGTAGACTTGAGGAAGAATATCTCTCAACTCCCATTGATACCCCTTTGATGCAATATGTTCATTAAACTGTTTGACCATTGATTCATTGTAATCCAGCGTTGATTCATCAATCAGGAACATGCCTGAAGCATCCCCAATGCCAATCGCCTTTTTACCGGTTAGCAGCCAGTGAATGTATCCAGCTAAAGTGGTAATAAAATCAACGCGAGGCAAATGTTTTTCGTCGTTTAAAATGGCTTGATAAAGATGGGCAATACTCCACCGTTCAGGGATATTAAATTGGAATAGATTGGTTAATTCTTTTGCTGCGGCACCGGTTGTTGCATTACGCCAGGTCCGAAACGGAACAAGCAGCTCCCCAGCGTAATCAAAAGCCATATAACCATGCATCATGGCAGAAATTCCAATAGAACCAATGGTTCGAATGGTAACACCATAATTTCGTTCAACTTCTTGCTTCATTTCACTATAAGCTGTTTGCAAACCTGTAATAATATCAACTAAGTTGTAAGTCCAAAATCCATCTTCTAAGCGATTTTCCCACTCATAACTTCCAGATGCGATGGTTTCAAAATCTTTATCAATCAACACCGCTTTAATACGTGTGGATCCAAATTCGATTCCAAGAGAAGTCTCTCCTGTGGTAATCGCTTGTTTAATGTTTGTTCGATTCGTCTTCACCGTTAATCCCCTCTCCGATAGCGGTTTCAATATCATCTGTAAACTACGAAGGAGCTTTCCTTTTACAAACCTAGTATATTTTTTGTGCGTACATTTGTCAACTGAAAGTATCACATGTACTTACAAATAAAAAAACGCCCTGTTATCCTTAAATTAACTGATATTTCATCAAATTTTTTTCAAAAATTAGGATTATGTTTTCGTTTTCATAAAACTATGATAAAATATGTCCATACAAATATTCCAAGTTACATGCACATGAACAACTATGAAAGATGTGAGTGAAATGAAGACAAAGTATCAGGTCATCATTGATGATATAAAAAGTAAAATTCTTTCTGGGGATTACATTATCGGCGAACAAATCCCCACAGAATCCGTCCTGCAGGAAAAGTACAATGTCAGCAGACACACGGTTCGAAAGGCCATTCTAGATCTGGCGAATGAGGGATTCCTAAGAAGTGAAAAAGGCTCTGGCACATATGTCAGCAACAAATATCAATCAAAATCCACTAGAGGTTCCACGAATAAAACCATCGGGGTTATGACGACTTACATTTCTGATTACATTTTCCCATCTATTATTCGCGGAATTGAAACCAGATTGAAAGAGGATAATTATTCGTTGCTGCTAGCCAGTACCAATAACGATGTAGAACAAGAAAAAAGGGCTTTGGAAATGATGCTGGCATATGGTGTCGATGGTTTGATCATTGAACCTACGAAAAGCAATCAATACAATCCCAATATTGCTTACTACCTATCGTTCAAGGAACATGATGTTCCATTGATTATGATCAATGCGTTTTATGAAGAATTGGATCTGCCCTTCCTTTGCCTCGATGACACGCAGTCCAGCTATCTCGCAACAAAGGAATTGATTTCAAAAGGCCACATGCAAATTGGACTTATTGCAAAAATAGACGACTTGCAAGGTAAGTATCGAATGAAGGGGTATATCAAAGCGCTTGGTGAAGCCAAATTGCGCTTTCAACCGGAACAAGTGCTGTCGTTCACGACAGAGACAAAGCCGGATCTGTCCCGAAACTTGAAGAAGTTCCTGATCGAAAATAGAGACATGCTAACAGCCATTGTTTGCTATAACGACGAGGTAGGGTTGGAAGTGGCAAATGTATGCAGACAAATTGATCTTCCTGTACCGGAAAAACTATCCATTATTGGCCAGGACAATTCCTATATTGCTAAAAATGCAAATATCAAGTTAACCACATTGACACACCCGCAGGAACAAATGGGACGTGATGCAGCTGATTGGGTTATTAAAAAATTGCAGGGAAAAAAGGACCTGCCAAACGAAACCTATTATCAGCCAGAGTTGATAGAAGGGGAAACGGTGAAAGAATTAGACGTAGAATAATCTTCAAACGCACGATTGACCAAAATGCCTTTGCACAGAAAAAGCACAGCACATCTCATTCATATTCATGAGATGTGCTGTGCTTGTTTTTGTGAAAAAAATAGACATAGAGAATCACTCAGTTTCTATTTTCACCTGTTCCTGATTCATTCTATCGTCGTTTTTTATAGATTTCTCTTTCATCTTCCACATTTGCACTGCAGAGTATGCGGTGTACAGAATGACAAGAATAATGGACCCGTAAAAAATGAGATTTAACATCGACCACATTTGACCTTTTTGTCTATCTTGAAGCATTGCTTGAACTAGCCATGCGAAACATGTAATAGAGGTCAAGGCATATAAGCGCGATTTTGACTTATCGTTCATTTTTTCTCCCTCTCTTCATTACAGGAATGCTCCCACTCTTTCGGTAAACTATTGAGTCTGATTGATAGTCAAGGAAATCAGCCCCGTTCGCTACTATATTAGCGTTTCTTTCGCTTGGACAAAATGTCTACCGCGACGGCTAGAAGTAGTACAAGACCTTTAATGGTTTGAATTAATGCGGAGTCTACCCCCATAATCGACAGTCCCTGGTTAATAACTCCCATTACAACTGCACCAATAACAACACCTGGTACAGTCCCAATACCACCTGTAACAGCAGTGCCACCAACAAAGCAAGCCGCAATAGCATCGAGTTCGAAGGAATTACCAGTTGCAGCTGATGCGGAACTCAAACGGGAGAGCATCGCAATAGCTGCAATAGCTGAAAGAAGTCCCATGTGAACGAAGAGTGAAAAATCGACACGCCGAGTGTTAATACCCGAAAGAAGCGCTGCTCGACGATTACCACCAACTGCATAGACGCGGCGGCCAAAAACCGTACGAGTCAAAATATAGTTATACGTAATAACAAGAACGCCAACGATTACCAACATAATGGGGATACCGCCTTGAGTGGCATTCCCTGAAGATGCAAATTCAAATGTAAGAGCACCGATTACTACTGTTGCAATAGAAATCTTGATGTAGGTTGCGGTGATAGGCTCTGGAACCAGTCCCACCTTAGAGACTTTGGTACGCTTATGAAGTTGAGTCCACGCAAAAGCAACAATAGCAAGGATTCCAACAACAATACTCAATCCATCAAATGGTCCCCACCACCCAAGAATATTTGGGAGATAGTTTGAAGCTATGGCATTAAATGATGTATTGTTGACTGGGATAGATGCATTAATCATCGTGGTTGCAAGACCTCGGAAGATAAGCATGCCCGCTAAAGTGGTAATAAAACCTGGAATTCCAGCAAAAGCAACCCAGAACCCTTGCCATACACCCACGAGAAGGCCAATAAGCAAACCTGCAATAATTGCTAAGAACCAATTAAGGTGTGCATTCTGCATAAGCAAAGCAACGCAACCACCGATAAAACCTACTAAGGAACCAACTGACAAATCAATATGGGTTGCAATGATTACCATAACCATACCAACTGCCAGAATGATGACGTAAGCATTCTGCTGAATTAATTGAACAATTGAATTTGGCTGGAGTAAAAGTCCTCCAGTCAAAATTTCAAATACGATAATGATGACGGCGAGTGCACCAACAATTCCGTATTGGCGAGCATTTGATGCAAAAGATGCTAACACTGCCCCTTTTTTTATATTTTCTTTATTCTGAGGTGTTAAAGATTCTGAACTCATTTTTCTCCTACCTTCTTTAACTGAGTCTTTTCTTGAGTCATACCCTTCATAAGGTACTCCTGAGTAAACCCTGCCTTCGGGACGTCGTCCGTGATGATACCCTGACTGACTGTATAAATACGATCACAAATACCAATAAGCTCAGGAAGTTCAGATGAAATAACAATGACCGCCTTGCCTTCATCAGCAAGTTGATCAATGATTTCGTAAATTTCGTATTTAGCACCAACATCGATACCACGTGTTGGCTCATCAAGGATCAAAATATCTGGATTAGAAATAACCCATTTTGCTAATACCACTTTCTGTTGGTTTCCGCCTGATAGATTAGATACCTGTTCTTCAATGCTCGGTGTTTTGATATGGAAGTCCTTGCGATACTTTTCAGCAGCAATACGTTCAACGCCATCATCAATGACACCATGCTTTGAGTGCTTGGTAAGCGCCGCCAATACGGCATTTTCGCGAATATTCTGCAAGAGATTGAGACCATACCCCTTGCGATCTTCAGTTGCGTATGCAATGCCAGCTTCAATTGCCTTCTGGACTGTCGATGTATCAGTCTCTTTGCCATGCACATAGACTTTTCCAGACACACCTGAACCATACGTATGACCAAAGATGCTCATCGCCATCTCTGTGCGACCTGCTCCCATGAGTCCTGCAAGTCCAACAATCTCACCTGCACGCGCATAAATATTTGCATGATCGACAATCACACGCTGCTGATCAAGTGGATGATGGACTGTCCAATTCTCCACACGAAAGATCTCGTCCCCAATATGTGAAACATGGTCGGGGTAAAGATTGGTAAGTTCGCGACCGACCATTTTATGAATAAGTTCATCCTGATCAAGTGGATCCTCTTTTGAATTCGGCAACCAACCAACCGTGGAACCATCGCGAATAACCGTCACATTGTTGGCAATGGCTGCAATTTCATTCAGCTTGTGAGAAATGATAACCGATGTAACGCCTTGGTTATCACGCAAATCACGAATAATTTGCAGTAAATGAGCCGAATCTTCATCATTCAATGCTGCCGTGGGCTCATCTAGTAACAGAAGTTTAACTTCCTTCGATAAAGCTTTCGCAATTTCCACGAGCTGCTGCTTACCCACACCAATATCCATAATCTTAGTGTCAGGATTTTCTTGAAGACCAACTTGCTTCATCACCTTAATGGCATCGGCGCGGGTTGCTTCCCAATCAATCACGCCATACTTCTGACGCTCATTACCGAGATATATATTTTCAGCGATTGAAAGGAATGGGCTCAATGCCAACTCCTGCTGAATCACTACAATACCTAGTTCTTCAGAATCCTTGATTTTTTTAAAGTTGCATTCTTTACCATCATAAAAAATAGTGCCCGAGTAAGTACCACTCGGATATACTCCTGAGAGTACATTCATCAATGTCGACTTTCCAGCACCGTTCTCACCACAAATTGCATGGATTTCACCACGAGCAATCTCCAAATTCACATTTGTAAGGGCCTTAACTGGACCGAAAGTTTTAGTGATGTTTTGCATCTGTAATATCATTTGGGAATTTGACATATTACACACCTCGTTTGCGTTAGCTCCTCGCCTGAGAATATCTCAAGATTTAAACAAACATCTACTAGTAATTTTATAGCGACCTTGCTACTCCTGTTCGCAAAGTCGCTATAAAGTCTTTAACTTACTACTTAATAATCGGAGCAGAGATATCTTTCTGATATTGTGCTTCGGTGATGAATCCTGCCTCAACTTCATAATGTAAACCTTTTTGTTCACCTGTTGGGTTCTTAACTAATTCATCTGACATTAACAGCCAAGTTTGCACTTCTTTCTTACCATTGTTCATAGGAGCATCGGATGATTTCGGCTTCTTGCCATCAGCGATCTGGGTCAAGATTGACGTTGTCTGATCTGCGAGTAGGGCAACATTCTTGAAGACAGTCTGTGCCTGTGCACCGTGCTCAATGTTGGTGATAGCGATATCCATACCATCCTGGCCGGTTATGACTGGCCATGCAGATTTGTTCTGCTGGTTTGAAGCAGAGTATGGAATAGATGGAGACATATCAGGACGTGCATTCTTGATTGACTTCATAACACCTAGTGAGATTGCATCATATGGAGAAAGGACTGCGGCGAGTGGCTTATCTCCAAGCTTGGTCATAAATGCATCCATTTGCTTTTGTGCTTGGGTTTGATCCCATGCGTGAACAGAGATCTTCTTCCAATCTGCATCTGTAGTGTCTTTGGTTACAAGACCTGATGGATCAACCAATTGGCCTGACTGGAAGTAAGGCTTTAGTAAATCCCAAGCCCCCTTGAAGAAGTAAGGTGCATTGTTATCATCATCCGAACCAGCAAAAAGTGCAATGTTTAGGGGTTCAGTCTTACCACCGTTACCCTTCAAATCAAGTTTATCTATAATGGTATTTGCCTCAAGAATACCAGTGCGTTCAAGATCGAAAGTCACATAATAATCTACGGCCTTGGTATTCATTACTAAGCGATCATAAGAAACGACAACGCCGCCTTGTGATTCTGCCTGCTCAACCGCCGGTCCAACAGCAGTGCCATCAACTGCTGCAACGACAATTGCCTTTGCACCAGCAGAAACCAGATTGTTGATATCATTTGACTGCTGTGATGGGCTGTTATTTGCATACGCGAGCTTAGTCTTGAATCCTGCTTTTTTGAGATCCTTAACCAAATTGGCACCATCAACATTCCAACGCTGATCAGCTTTAGTAGGCATTGAAATACCAACCAAATCACCCTTTTTAAGCGCGGTACTTGTTGATGCTGAAGTACTACGGCTAGGACTGCTACAAGCTGCCATTACTGCAACACTAGTAATAGTTATAAAGGCGGTACTTGCTAACTTTTTAAAGTTCATTTTAAATGTCCCCTTTTTTATTTACATTTTAAATTCCAATTTTGAGAAATAAAATTACGTTCTTAAATTGCTATTAATCTTGAAAACGTTTAAAAAAATAAAAACTAAAAACAATTCAGAATGCGCTCGTCCCCATCGCGCTAAACCCAACCATGCCAACTTATTTCAAGTACAACCCCATAATGTTTATAAACATCGACGGCTATTGTACGATAACTCTAACGTAAGCCCTTCCAAACATCTTTAAAGAATAGGTCTAATAACCATTTTTAACTTAATTGTCCCATTCATAACTTCCAGAATGCTACAGTTTGAAAGGTTGAATCTACGAATCTACTAACTTATCTTTTATTCGAGCTGATATTTATCCGTACATATTTAGGGGCGGAATTCGGTTATCTGAAGTTATTGCTGTCCTAACTTTCTCCATATTTTATATTCTCCCTCTTTTTAAAATAATAACGCTTACAAATAATGTAGTATTTTTGTACGTACATGTCAATAAAAAAATATATATTTTTTTAGATGTACGTATAAATATTCCTGTACAACATAACAAGTAGACTTCTTCCTGTATTCATAGTACCACTCACACCTTGTACAGACGAGTGGGTCCTTTTTCCTTTTGCAATGATTCTTCCACGCTTACGATCTCTGTTCTTTCTTTTCCTTTATTCCATATTTATTTTGAATTTCTCACAATGTTGATGTTCATCAAAAAATGCGCTTAAGAATATTGGCCTCCATATGAAAAATACCACAGTACCAAGGACTGTGGTGCGACAAATTATATGCTATCTTATCTATTAAAAAAACCTCATCTACTTATGATACGGTTCACCCCGATTTATCCGAAACGCCCGATAAATCTGTTCCACTAAGATCAGCCGCATGAGCTGGTGGGGGAAGGTCATCCGCGAAAAGGATAGTTGTTCGTTCGACCGCTTCAAAACATCTTCACTCAATCCCAATGACCCGCCGATCACAAAGGCAATTTTGCTCTTTCCATATGTAGCGAGTTTATCTAATGAGCTTGCTAACTCCTCCGATGATGCTAGCTTACCTTGAATGGCTAAGGCTATTACATATGTATCCTGACTAATTTTTGCAAGAATTCGTTCGCCTTCTTTTTGCTTTACCTGTATCATTTCCAGTTCGCTTAATTCTTCAGGGGCCTTTTCATCAGATACTTCAATGACTTCTACCTTTGCATAGGCAGTCAATCTTTTTAAATATTCCTCAATTCCTTGTTTCAAATATTTCTCTTTTAATTTACCAACCGTTATGATCGAGATATTCACAATCCACAACCCTTTTTATTTGATTACAAACAGCTTACAAACAAGTTATCCACAGAGGTTATCCACATATTCACAATTTTTATCCACATCTTGTATGGAATCATTTGTTCTCTACCATATATACAGCCCGTTTTTCGCAATATTCACAGCCTGTTGATGACTTATCCACAGGAATTTGTGATAATACAGGATATGTTTGATATTGATCCACAATATCATCTAATGCAATTTCTATATGTTCCTCACAACTATAAATCAACCTTTTCACCTTCCCGAACTAGATCGTTAGTATTATTTTGAACTTTTCTACCTGCAATCATACTTATAACCCCACCTATAATACCATAATAAAAAGCAGGGAAGTGGACCACACATTCACTTTCCTGCTTTAACATACCGAGTTATTCTAATTTTTCCGCTGATAATGTTAAGGTTGTTTCCTTTAGCTTACCATCCCGGTAAAATTTGATCGTCATTTTCTCGCCAATTTTCTTTTTCTGGTATAAATGTTTGCGGAGGTCGATGACGTCATTGATTTTTTGTCCGTCCATTTCGACGATGACATCAAGCTCCTTTAATCCTGCCTGTGATGCTGGTGAATTGGCAACGACCTGCCTTAAGGCTACCCCATAATTTATATCACGAGGGAGTTTCAATGCTTCCTCCTGATAATATGCCGGAATTTCCGCTACTGATTTTAAATCTACTCCCATATACGGGCGCTTTACTGTGCCGAATTTTTCAAGGTCATCAATGATTGGCTTAGCAGAATTGATTGGGATCGATAAACCAATCCCTTCGACTGCATTTTGGGCGATTTTCATCGAGTTAATCCCAATCACCTGGCCTGCCATATTGATAAGGGCACCACCGCTGTTGCCGGGATTTATCGCCGCATCTGTTTGCAACACCTCTGACTGCCAATCCACTAAACCGTCCTGATTGATGTCAGTAGGAATCGTTCGTTTTAACCCCGAGATAATTCCTTGTGTGACGGAACCGGAGAAGGTGGCGCCGAGTGGATTTCCGATGGCGATGACCGGTTCTCCCATTTTCAAACTGTCAGAATTACCAAATTCCGCCACTTTTTTTACTTTGCCAGCATCAATGGTAAGCACCGCTAAGTCCGTCCAAATATCACTACCTAAGAGTTCTGCAGGGATCTTTGTTCCATCCGCCATCGTTACTTCAAGTTTAGAAGCACCCTCGACAACGTGATGGTTGGTTACAACAAAGGCCTTATTACCTGCCTGTTTATAAATAACCCCAGAGCCTGTTCCAGTGGGCTCTTCGGCATCGGCATTATCCGTCCAAAAGCTTGAGGACTGAATGTTGTTGATACCGACAACGGCATCGCCAGTCTTTTCAACCGCTTTGGTAATATTGGTATTCACATCATAGGAAACCTGCTGTTGAATCACATTTTGCTGGTTCGTACTATTGGTTTCCGTTGCCGTATTTTGATTTGGATTAATTGTATAGGGCAGGACACCTTGCTTTGACAAGGTGGGAATGGAAAAGACCACGACAAGTGCACCAATAATGGCTCCGATTAAACTAGTGAGAAAATATCCGCCCCTTTTTCCTTTTTGCTCCCGATGACGCCCCTGTGGATTCTCGTCATAATAACCCATTAACACCATTCCTCTCTTCCCGAAAAGGTTGCTATCTACTATTTTGGCTTATAATAACAATTATACTCGTTCAACCTTAAATTACTAAAAAATTGTATCTAGTTCTGGAAAACTTACGAATTTGTTCATATCTTTTTCATAATAAAATGAAGCCCCCTTAAAAAGGGCAGCTTCATTCTTCAAATTCTATACGGCTGTTAAACTAGTTGGTATTTTCGGATCTGTATCATATAACTGGAATTGCTCACCGATTACATGACCACGGCTCTCGAGGGTTTGTGCGACCGCCATCTTTGCTAAGTCTTTCATGTTGTTATCAAGGCTTAAATGGGCAAGATAGACACGTCTTGTCCGATCCCCGATCACATCACTCATGGCCAGTGCTGCATCCTCATTAGAGACATGGCCGACATCGCTTAAGATTCGGCGCTTGATGTTCCAAGGATATCTCCCCATCCGCAGCATTTGCACATCATGGTTCGATTCAAAAATATAGACATCAGCATTGGTGATAATCCCCTTCATCCGGTCACTTACATAGCCGGTATCGGTAATCAAAACGATCTTTTTGCCACCATGATGGAAGACGTAAAACATCGGTTCCGCAGCATCATGGGAGACACCGAATGATTCGATATCAACCGATCCAAAACTCTTTACCGTTTCCATGTTAAAGACAAACTTTTGCTCTGTCGGAATCGCGCCCACTGAACGTTCCATCGCGCGCCAGGTTTTTTCATTTGCGTATACGGGTAAATGATATTTACGGGCGAGGACACCAATTCCTTTAATGTGGTCGCTATGTTCATGCGTGACAAAAATTCCGGTAAGCTTGCTGATATCACGGTCAATTTGTCCGAAAAGCGACTCCATCTGTTTTCCGCTAAACCCAGCATCCACTAGAAAGGAATGTTCATCAGACTCTACAAACAGGGCGTTCCCCGTACTCCCGCTTGCAAGGATGCTATATCGTAACGTCATACTGCCTCACTCCACTTTACTATTTTCATCACTATTAAAATCAATAATTTGCCCTTCAAAGGCATTGACAAACAAATTTTCCTTTTCATTAACAACAAAACGCCAGGTTGGTGCTAACACCTGGGAAGCCGCTAATTTGACCTTGGAAGAATAACCAAGTTCAATCTTAGTAATTTTACTCTTTGGCCGTAATACACCCTTTTGATGCAACGTTTCAATTGCTTTTATTGGAGTGAGGATATCCTCCTTGGCTGTTAGCGTTTTAAAGTCCTCTAAATAGGTTTGTTCGTAAGAAATAATTTGATTATCTCCATTGAGCGTAAATGTAATCATTCCTTTTAAATTTTGATATAGGGGGAATGATTCATATTGTTGAAGATAGGTAATTGTATTTTTCTTATCATCTTTCTCCCAAAATTGATAGTGTTCACCGAAAAGGACATTTTCCTTAAAAAAAGCAGATAGATCGGCTGGCTCAAATTTTGCACTTAATTGAATGGGCCTATCCAAGGTTACCTGCAACGTATTGCCCGCATCCTTTACTGAAACTGCCTGACCTTTCAGCTTTGCTAAATCACCCTTCGAAAAGGTCTTAGACGTTGAACTGAGATATTGCCCCTTTATCGATGTCTTCGGAAGCTCATTATAGGTAATTTCATCTGCCTTCAGTTTTTCTTCAAAAGAAGCCTCTGTGGCTATTTCATACTTATTGGCATCCCGGACTTCCATGAATTGAAATAGGAGATACACATCCAGAATTAAGAAGGTAATAATAAAAATAGTTTTTATTTTACTCCAATCCATACTTCAATCCTCCCTGATTTTCCATCGTAATTTGCTCCCAATTTCCATCATAAAGATAGAACCAGGCAGGTTCTAAAAGGATTAATTTTTTCTCCTCCGAATCCCTGTCCATTCGATAGCCCAAAATCAGTTTATCAAGAAGCTCTGGCTTAAAGTTTTTCTTCTTCTGTAAATACTCCACGACAGCATGTCCCGATGGGAGGGTAGCCTTTTTTGTTTCTGTTACTAAATCTAATGAAATATTGGGCCGGACATACCTATTAATTTCATCCTTACCCCAGACTTCATTAATTTCAGAAAGTCCCCTATCGTTAAAAACAGGATATCCTTCCATGCTGTATAATCGGAAGGTAACAGATTGTTTATATTCACTTTTTGAAACGTACCGAAAGGCATCTGTCCAACCACCGTGTTCATTTACAAAATCAATACTTCTTTTCACTAGACCATAAGAGCTGTCAAGATAATTGTCAGCTGCAGTCGGATTCACATAACTAAGAATATTGGTATCATTATTGATAATCAATTTACTCGAGTCGTTCGTGTATTCCTCACTTTGCGGTAATACAAAACTTTTTTGAACAAACCTTGGGTCGTTAAAAAGGGCACCCTTAAATTCATCAGAATTAAGCGTAACCGGTAAATATTTATACGCGGTCATCTCTGTTTCAGCTTCGGGCAGAAAGAGCGTATGCTTGTCAGTTGCTTTATAAGCGAAATACTGAGGGTAGCGGTTAGCATTTTTATAAAATTCACGATTAAATTCATTTACATTAGCGGATGAGATATGACCGATATAGACTTGTTGATTTTCAGAGGAAACAAAATATAAAATTCCATTTTCCTTTTCTGCATTATCAACATTAATTATAATCCGATTGAAGTTGAAGGAAGGTACCCTTTTTCCTTCAATCGTTAACACACTTCGATATAATTCAATCGGAACCTCACCAGGGAAAATAATCTCGGCGTTACCACTGCTATGGATTAATTCCTCGATGTTTTCCACTTTATCCGAATAGTTTCTTACATCAAAAATCGACCACCGGCCCATATCCTTCATCAACTTCTCAAGTTCAGCTGAGCTGTTTGTTCCATAATGCTGTCCTTTTATGTGGAACAATACTTGATCCGGTTTAACAATTTTCTGAACCTCTTGTTTCTCACTTACCGTTACTCCGGCAACATAATTGCTATTTTCCTCGAGCATGTCAAATTTGGGCTGGTAGGTCCAAAGACTCCATGTTAACAGAATACTAACCAAGACTAATATGGTTAAAATGCCTGATTTAATATTTTCGTATCTCATGACCATTCATCCTCTTCAGAACGCTCATATGGCAGTGTAAAGGAAATTTCCGTTCCTTTTCCTTCCTCACTTTTTACCCAAATATCTCCGCCATGAGCATGAACCATTTCCTTTGCAATCGCCAGTCCAAGTCCTGTCCCGCCCAATTTTCGGGTCCTCGCCTTATCCACACGATAAAAACGGTCGAATATCTTACCAATATTCTCTTTCGGAATCCCCACTCCTTGGTCGGACACACTGGCAATAATCTTATCTTCCTTTTCCTTTATCGAAAAAGTAACCCGACCACCTTCTGGTGAATACTTTAAGGCGTTGGAAATAATGTTGTATAATACCTGGGTCATTTTGTCTTCATCGATTTCGACAAAGATGGCTTGCTTTGGCAGCTTTCTTTTGAAGATGACATTTTGCTCCTTGGACATCTCAAACCGATCGATGATGCGGTCGTAGAAATCGACAAAGTTCACCCACTCCATGTTTAGCTTGTAATCCGTACTATCCATCTTGGATAATTGCAGCAAGTCATTAACAAGACGGATCATCCGCTCCGTTTCGGTCCGTGTTACCTCTAAAAAGTTTGGCGCAATTTCCTCATCCTGCCATGCACCATCCGCAAGTGCTTCTAAGTAACTGCGCATCGTTGTGAGTGGCGTCCTTAGTTCATGAGAAACATTCGCAACAAATTCTCTTCTTTCTGCATCCACCTTTTCCTGCTCCGTAATATCATGGAGGACACAAATTAGCCCATTCACAAAGCCTGTTTCTTTTTGAATAACGGAGAAGTTAGCCCTTAATATATAACGTTCTGATTTTGTACTATAGTCTAATATTAAAGAGTCCTTTTCCTCAAGCAGGTCCTCGAAGGTATTCGTATCTTCTAAACTTAATAATGAGACAATTGGCTGGGAAAGGACTGTTTCACGTGAAACATTCAGCATGTCGGCAGCAGGCTCATTGATTAAGATAACCCGTCCTTTTCTGTCGGTAGCAATTACGCCATCCGTCATATAGGATAGGACCGATGACAGCTTTCTACGTTCTCCTTCCGTTCCCGCTTGCGCTTCCTGAAGCTTTTTTGTCAGGTTATTAAAGGCAATTGCCAATGTCCCTATTTCATCATTACCGTATACTTTCACCTTCCGTGAGAAGTTCCCTTTTGCCATCGCTTGTGCCTGCTTCTTCATATCAGCAATGGGTCTAGTTATGGTCTGTGCCAACAAAATCCCTAATACGGCAGTAATCGATAAGGCTATTCCTGTTCCAGTAGCAAAAATCCTATTTATCGTTTTCATTTGTCCAAACACATTTTCAATTTTCGCGACAAGATCAATAGCGCCGATCACTTTTTTCCCTGACTTTATCGGGGTAGAGAGGACCCAAATTCGATGTCCTGTTTGTGGATCAATTTTAATCGCACTCTGATCCTCTTCTAACACCATCGATTGTTTGATTCGAAGCTCCGTTGTTCTTTGCCCGACAACGCCTTGGTTACTTTGATGCGATGTCCCCAGAATTTTAAGTGATCTATTTTCAATGACACGGACTTCAGATATATCTCCTGCGTTGAAGTCGCGAAGGATTTTCTTAATATCCTCTTCGACGGTAGGGTCTTCAGGTGTTCTTTCCTTTTCCATTTCCTCCACAATATTATAGGCAAGCAAATTGATCCGTTCCTTTAACGAGGATTGGAAGTTTGTTCGTAATGTTTCTTCAAGCTGTTTGACAAAATAAACTCCAATAATTTGCATGGCTACTAAGATAAGGAGGACATAGATGATCACAAATTTAACGTGTATAGAGCGAAAGAAACCAACCTTTTTCATTTAATACTACTCCTGTTCAGGATTACGTAAATAGTAGCCAACCCCACGACGTGTGACAATCCATGTTGGATGGCTCGGGCTGTCCTCAATTTTTTCACGCAAGCGTCTAACGGTCACATCGACAGTCCGTACATCCCCGTAATAATCGTACCCCCATACCGTTTGCAGCAAATGCTCTCTCGTCATAACCTGGCCAATATGCTGTGCTAAATAGTAGAGCAATTCAAATTCACGGTGTGTGAGTTCAATCGTTTCACCCCGTTTTGAGACAACATAGGCATCTGGATGAATCACTAGCGAGCCAATTTCAATTTCATTTGTTTCATTTTCCGCATCTGCCTGCGTTAGGATTTGGTTGTGGCGACGTAAATTTGCCTTTACACGGGCTATTAATTCCCTCGTGCTAAATGGCTTTGTCACATAATCATCCGCACCCAGCTCAAGCCCTAACACTTTATCAATTTCAGAATCCTTTGCTGTTAGCATAATGATGGGCATTTCATATTTCTTCCGAACCTCACGGCATACTTCCATCCCGTCTCTTTGCGGGAGCATGATGTCCAAGAGAATTAAGTCAGGCTGTATTTCATCTACCAATCGGAGCGCTTCGTTTCCATCGTAAGCGCAATAAACCACATATCCTTCTTTTTTTAAGTTGAACTGCAAAATATCAGCAATTGGTTTTTCATCGTCAACAACAAGAATTTTCTTATCCATACCATTGCTCCTTTTCATTCATTTACAATCTATATAATTAAATTTAACTAGAAGTCATATCTGTACTAGTT
>NZ_JAANMZ010000048.1 GCF_011250555.1 Bacillus sp. MM2020_4
CATTAGGAAGTAACTAGTTTAGTTGATTTAGGCACTTATTCTTTTATAAAAAATTTTTTACAAGAGGAAACCTTCCATCCAACCCTTGGTAATTATGGTTAAATTGGATAAATTTAACTAGTGCTTCAAAGTTTTATTTTATAGCGTAGGATAACAAATTGCAATAGACTAATAATTTAATTCTTGAGGAATTGGTAATCTCTCTTCCAAATGAGAATTCAGCCAATCTGGAACAGAGTATTGCCTTTTCTTCAGCCGTTCCGCGATGGCATCACGTTTTGGATTTAGTGAAATGTGAAAAATAGACGTTTGATCATCCAATTCAATTTCGTGCAATACCTCTAATACTTGTTCTTTAGAAAAAATTGTGTTTCCGAAAATAAATACTACTTCCATGCCATTTTGTAGTAATACATTGGCAAGATAACCTGTATTCTGCCTAGCTGATTTCCATAGTTCCAAGTAATTGGGTGCTGCAAACAAAGGATCGACAAAGCAATAGGACGTCATCAATTTCGATTCCTGCTACCTTAAAATTAAATCTTTCACCTAACTGTTTTCTTAACCGCAATCTCATCGTGGACTTCCCTACCCCAGAAGGCCCACTGATAAGAACAACTCTTTTTTTCATCCATTTTCCCCTTCCCATCTTTTATCATTGTTGTCTTGCAAAAAGAAGGTCTCCATTCTTAGGAAAAAAGTGGAGGTCTAACGATTCTGTTTTTAAAATCTAGGTAGTAAAGTTCAATCCTACAGTATTTAACGAACTGGTACTAAAAACGAAACTAACACCTTACATATTTACGTTTGAAACCCAGCTTTCCTCTATCTAGCTCCTTTTGAATATTTTCCGAAGCGAGCAGGATGCTGCTTTTTTTCTTATCACGCTTGATTTCGACTGGGCCTACTGCCATTGCGGTTGCAACCGCCTTCTCATGGAGCGGTACATATGAAATCGCGACAGTGTAGATAAAATTGTTCATAGCTGATTTCGTTCGATCAGGAGAATGGTGAATCGTTTTTTCTGCCAATTCGAGCATATTGGCCAACTTAGTTGTGCTAAATTCACTATCCGGGCGATTACCTAAAAGCCAGCAGTAACAGCTCCAGCCTGCCGACATTCTCAGTTCTTCACCACTTGCAATCCATTTATCCGCAACCTCTTGCGCGATATCGGTTTCTGCCAAAGTTACCGCGACCACATAATCGGACAGCATATAAAAATACGCCGCATCGATCCACCGGTCAAAATCCGCCTCCGTCATTGCCATTGGGTCCGCAATAATGCCGGCAAAATACATGGCATCGTAATTTCCTGTGGCGTAAAGCTGCTCGGCTAAAGGCTGGTTTTTCTTGATTTTCTTTGCGATAGGCTTCATTGCGCCTGTAGCCACCCCAAAAAGTGGCTCGTGTGCCCCATTACTTATGTACATCTTTTTCAGTCGTTCCTTGCCGAGCCCTTCCAGTTCCTGCATAACCATATCGAAATCCATCGTTTTGCCCTTCCTTCCTATTGTCCTTTACAAAGACTTGATTTCATTTATTTTACCATACTAACTCTCTATCTTTGTTTCCTAAATAGGATTTAAAATTTACCTGTTTTACATTACCAATTTTTAACTAAAATTCATAAATTTATATAAGGAAATATGATATTATTAAGGAATAGGTTTGTTACATACACTTTTTTAATTATCAATACTTAAAGCATTTTTTTACTACTAGTAAAGGGAGGAATTGTTTAAGTGAACAAAAGGTTGGAAAAATTAATGAAAATTACACCGGTCCTAAGTGTACTTTTTATCTTATTTGGATTGATAATGGGAATATTTAGTGTATCCGATCACAGTGTAAAATTATTGACTTCTTCTTTACTTCTAATTGTCCAGTCCGTATTTTTACTCATCACTGTCAGGATGTTTCATAAAATATGGGGAAAATAAGCAACATGTAAGCATTCTTTTTAAATCCAACTAGGCACTACGGTCCATTTTCATTTATAATGGTGTATATTCTCTTACCAAACTGGTAAGGACAATACCTTAGATTCAGGAGGTGATGAGTCTTGGGAAATCAGTGTAGATTACCAGGGACTCCAGCCACTCATGCAAAGCCACGTATTGGAAAGGCGATACTTTGCATGGGGCGGACATTTTTCTTTTAAAAATCGCCAGTTATGCTTTTATTTCATATCTAATATCCGGCTTTGCACCTTATTGATTTGATCAAAAAAAATAAGGGGCTGGCAACCGATGAAATATGTAAACGCAAGTAACATATTACCTGAAAAGCTACTAGCAGAAATTCAAAAATATGTTCAAGGGGAAACCCTTTATATCCCTAAACCGATAAAAAGCTATCGAAAATGGGGAAGTCGTTCAGGGGCAAGAACGTTCATTGATGAGCGAAATGCTTCCATTAAACATGCATTTTCTATGGGATACGATATCCACCAGTTAGCAGATGAGTATTTCCTATCCATTGAAACCATCAAAAAAATTGTGTACTCGCGAGAAAAAAGCAAATGACTAATAAGAGTCTGACCTAGTCAGGCTTTTTTCTTATGTATCATTTGTTTCTAAGTTATCCTCCACCTATTATTTTAAGGATCATTTCTTTACACTATAAGAGAGTAACGAAAGAAATTGAGGCGAATGATCATGAACGAAAAATTTTTAAAGAATGAGCAATTTAATTTTATAAAAAGGCAAGTGGATTTAATCAAGGATAGTTATCGGAAGAACACCGACCCCACTGTCATTAAGGCTGTCAAGGAACTGGCAAATGCACAAATTCTTGAGCTTTTTCCGGATGCAGCAAGGGAGCAGGTAGAAAAATTAGACCTTTCAAGCTGGAAAACGGATACTGAGTTTGACAACTATCTTCAAGAGTTAGCCAGATACATCATCCCGTTTCCCAACTTGACCGAGCAGCAAGTGAAAAAAATGTTTCCAAAAGCCAAAAAGCTAAAGATGCCTCATTTATCAACAGATGTTTTCGAGAAGATGACCTACCTAAGCTGGTCTGATATCAGCACCAATAAAAAATTCATTATTTA
This sequence comes from Bacillus sp. MM2020_4, assembly GCF_011250555.1. Taxonomy (GTDB): domain Bacteria; phylum Bacillota; class Bacilli; order Bacillales; family Cytobacillaceae; genus Neobacillus. The sequence goes on from NZ_JAANMZ010000048.1 coordinate 3,059, forward strand.
CGAGTTAAATGGGGAAATGACAGGGATTGAATGCAAATATTCAATTATAAATAAGGATAATATCTGTTCGTTCTGCAATCGTTTTGGAAAAGTAGCTTTTATTTCAACGATCACCAAAGCCAAAAAGGCAAATAACCCCGACTACTATAAAGCAATTGGGAACTATATTTGTCTAGACAGCGCTGAGTGCAATAAAAAGATAACCAATGCTGCTTATTTGACCACCTTTTTAGAGGAATCACTTCGGAAACATGCTTAGAAAAGAAAAAGAGGTCAGACGCCCGGTGCGCTAACCCGTTAGCACTTCGGGTGTCTAACCCCAGTGGTTAGAGATTGGTTTCAACATGTAAATCAGCTGCATGCTGTAATAAAAAGTCCGATGAGTTCTTTCCGTATAAATACAATCGATGCATCGGTCTTGTCATGGACACGTACAATAATTTGATATCCAGATCCACTTTTGCAAACGGTTCTTCCAAGCATACAATCAAAACGGCATCAAATTCTAATCCTTTCGATAAATATGAAGGGATAATCGCGATGTGTTCCTTCTTCATATCTTCTTTTTCCACCACTAATTGAATCGGAAGTTGACTATTTTTTAGGATGTCATGGACTCTTTGAGATTCTTTGTCCGTTCGTCCAATGATAGCAATGGAGTGAAGCCCTTCCTCTTTTAGTAAGACAAGATCCTGTTCAAGTTGCAACCGGACTTGTTCTAGATTCGTAGGATCGATGGTTATAAGCAACGGTTTGTGACCATGGCGAATAACCGGCTCTACCTTTGGTAAGTCTTGTTCAAGCAGCTGCAAGATGTCATTAGCCAAATTCATAATCTCAACGGTGGTTCGATAGCTCTTTTGTAAGCTTTGATAATTTGCATTAGGGAAGATTTCGGTCAATACCGGTTCCCAGCTATTCAAGCCCCGATAGGAATGTATCCCTTGCGCAAGGTCACCCACAATGGTAAATAAGTCGGTTTCGAAGCCTTCTTTTAATGCGGCAAATTGAAAGTAACTGTAATCCTGTGCTTCATCAATAAAGATACTCCGCATTTTATACTTTTCCTCGATGCCTTCCAATTTTGCCTTCATATAAAATAATGGGGCTAAGTCCTCCAGTTCGTATGCCCCTCTGGCAAAAATCTTCTGACAAAACGAACTCAGGAGTGTACATTGTTGATCCGAAAGAGTAGTAGAATGCTTTTTGATTAATTCCGGTGAAGACATCAATTCCCTGTACAAGGTAAAAATATCTTTCATGACAAGCGGTTCCATATATTTTTTTACCGCAGTCTTTGCCTCTTGCTCCACCTGCTTCAATCTTTCTTCTTTCCTCTCCATCAGCATGACCACTTTTTGCTTCCTTCGTTCCGGATCAAGTCTCTTGCTGTAAAGAACCTGGTCTAAGGCATCATCGTATTTTTTATTTAGTTTTGTAAGCATGATGGATTTCTTCTTTTTCAAATCATCTTCTAATAAGGATTTTAGTTTACTTATCCTTTTATAGATTGGTAAGTATGTATATTCTTTTAAAAATAGTTTTTTTAGCTTTTGCCCTTTCAATAGAATGGATTTCTCTACCCTAAAATCCTCTATAGGTGCAAGATTTACTTCGATGGCCTTTAGGTAATTATCCATTACTGCCTTAAATTCGAGTGATCCCTTAAAGCTAGAGACCCATTGGAGCGATTTTGTATTTCCTTTTCTCTCAAGAAGCTTTATTAATTTCGAATTGGGAGAAAATAGCTTTATCTTCTGACCTAAGCAACTTTTCATGAAATCGACATAGGTGGTTTGGTTAATTTTGTTGACGCCGAGTTCCGGTAAAACAGCTGATATATAATCGATAAACAATCGGTTGGGAGCGAGAATCATTAATTTTTCTGGAGGGAATCTGATCCCGAAGGAATAGAGAAAGTAGGATATTCTATGGAGTGCGATGGTTGTTTTCCCGCTTCCGGCGGCTCCTTGAACGATAATGGGGTGCTTCAATGATGCCCGGATCACTTCATTTTGCTCATTTTGAATAGTTGCAACGATTTCTGTCAATCGATTGTCTGCTTTACCTGACAGCGATTTCTGCAACAGTTCATCATGTGTTGTCAAATCGATATCCCTGATATCTTTTAATAATCCATCGACGATTTCATACTGCCTCTTTAATGCCAGGTAACCAGTTTGTGTCTCCCCATAGGCTTCATATGACACCTCTCCCAGCCGACCATCATAGTAAACATTGGCAATCGGCGACCGCCAATCCACGATAATAGGTTCCTGGGACACACGGTCAAACAAGGATACCTTGCCAATGTACAAAACTTCTTCCTTATTCGTACTATCACTCGTAAAATCGATTCTTGAAAAATACGGTTTCCCAATCACGCTTTCAAGTCTTTTCAGCTCGCTTTCAGCTAATTCAAGAAATCTTGCATTCGCGAGGAGATCCGTGTAGCTCGTACTACTATCCTGAGGGTCCAAATCAGCCAATGATTGTTTCATATTTTCAAGGAAAAATTCTCTATTCCCTTTAGAAATCTCTAAAACGGTACGGATATATTCCTTAGTAAACTCTAATCGTTCCACTTCTGTTTGATAGTCTTTATGGTCACGGACAGATACTTGATCTTTTGCACTCATCCTATTCACATCTCACCTCTCTGGGTCATATTGACAGTATGGATACTCAGATTAAACTAAATCTTTTATACAAGTCAAGTTTTACTGAGTGAAGAATGGGAAAGAGCTTACTCCGGAGAGTTAGCTCAACTACCCTTATATACACTATCACATGTACCAGCTTTTGGCTCAACCTAACAATGATTTTTATATTGACCTGATTGCGGTTGACTGGATTAATTGTATCAAGTGCTTTGAAAGCTCCAAATGATTTAGAGATGTTTTGTATTTGAATGCTCATCTAGGATTCTCCTTTTTCAGGAATGAATGATCTTTTTGCCTTCCACTCAATCATATTTTTCACCACTAATGTCATGATTGCGAAAAGCGACATTACGGAAGCCACTGCAAACGCTGCAGAGAACTGATATTCATGTTTTCCAGCCGCTTGCACCTAGGGTTAAGGATGCCTCCTCATCGGACGTTTACTAATCGGAAGGATCATCATAATTAGCCCCCTTTTTTTAAATAAAAAAGGCTTATACCCAGTAAATGAGTATTAGCCTTTGGTTATCCAATCGGCTTTTACTTTGTTCTAAACTTTCTGGAAATTATTTAAGTTATTATCACTTTATTCTGAGTTTTCCTATGTGTCATGTGTGTTTTGAATTTTCTTTCCTTCTATTTTTCTCAAAGTACGTGGTCATCCCGGTTTGCTTATTTTATATATTAAACTGACTTTCATACAATTGATAATAAAAGGACTTTTTCTGCAACAATTCCTGATGCGTACCTGTTTCGATGATTTCTCCGTGATCGATAACTAAAATTCGGTCGGCGTTTTCAATCGTTTTTAAACGGTGGGCAATGACAATGCTCGTTCGTCCCCTTGTTAATCGATTCAGCCCTTTTTGGATTTCAATTTCCGTTCTTGTATCAATACTAGATGTTGCTTCATCCAAAATTAAAAGATCTGAATCAGCTAAAATAGCTCTGGCTATCGCGAGCAATTGACGTTGCCCTTGACTTAAGTTGGAACCCCCGGACTTAATGCTCGTTTGATATTGCTTAGGCAGATGCTTAATATATCCATGCGCGGAAGCCAGTTTGGCTGCAGCAATGACATCCTCATCCGTGGCGTTCAAACGCCCATACCGAATATTTTCCATGATGGTTCCGGAAAATAGAAAGGTATCCTGAAGGACAATTCCGATTTTTTTCCGTAATGCACTAGTTTTATAATCCTTACTATTTCGTCCATCTATTTTAATTTCACCAGAATGAATGTCATAAAACCTCATTAATAGATTGATAACCGTTGTTTTACCAGAACCTGTTGGGCCAACTAAAGCGATTTTTTCGCCTGCACTTGCTTTAAAGTTAATATTTTTTAATAGGGGCGTTCCACCCTCATAGCTAAAGTGAACATTCGAGAATTCCACATCGCCTTCAAAGGCATCCACCATGATCGCATCGGCCTTACCTTCCAAATCAGGCGTTTCATCCATAATTTCAAACACTCGCTCCGCACCGGCAATCGCGGATTGAATCATATTCAATAAACTGGATAACTGATTGATGGGCCGGAAAAATTGGCGTGAAGCGTAACAAATGCGGCAATGATACCAACAGTTGCCAATCCATGTACCGTCATTATCGCACCAACTCCAATGACGAGAGACAATCCTAGATTGTTAATCCCATTATTCGTCGGTCCAAGAAAACCGGATACGGTATCAGCTGCCATCGCTGAATGACGCAATCTTTCATTTACACCTGAAAATTTCGTCATAACCTTTTCTTCCTTCCCAAAGAGTGTTATCACTTCATTTCCTGAAATGGATTCCTCTATAAACCCATTCAATTCTCCCAAATCTTTCTGTCTTTTGATAAAATTACTGCTGCTATAGGTGATCATCTTCTTAGTGGTAATGATCATCACAGGAATAATCAGGAGCGTTACAAGAGCAAGCAGCCAATTAAGAGAAAACATAGCGATGGTAACACCCGAAACCATGATAATCGAAGAAAAAATTTGAATGACGCTTTGGCTAAGTGCATTATTCAAGCTCTCAATATCATTCGTTACTCGGCTCATTAAGTCCCCATGGGAATGTTTATCGAAAAAACGTAAGGATAAGGACTGAAACTTATCAAATAAATCCTGACGTACCATTCGGATGGTTTGAATAGCTACTCGAACCATTAAAAATGTTTGCAGCCAGGTAAATACAGAGCTAGCAGTATAAACAAGGGCTAATACTATCAATAATTGGAGTGTGCCCGCCATATTCTTTGGGAGAATGTATTCATCAATAATGAACCCAATCAAATAAGGGACTCGGCAACAACACCCATATTTACAACGAAGAACATGATTGGCATCAGTGTCAAAATAACTTGTTCTGCAGATTGATTCCGTTTCGTTAACGAATCATTTACAGTTTTGAAATTTATCTTTTCAAATTCTTGATGGTTAAATGCTTTAATTACCCGAATTCCTGCCAATGTTTCCTGAAGTTTGGTATTCACCTGGTCCATTGCTTTTTGCACATGTACAAACAAGTTGCCGGATTTAACCGAGAAGTAATAAATCAAAATGATTAAGATCGGAATGACCACTAGCAATACTGGAAACAATTCACGTGCGGTCATCCAGACGATGACAACCGAACCGATAAACAACAGCGGTCCACGTACAAATACACGCAATATCATCAGTAAAGACTGTTGAAGGGCTGTAATATCGTTCGTTACAATGGTCATTAATTTTCCGCTTCCGAAAGCATCCCTATTTTCATTGGAGAATTGCTCTGTCTTTCGAAACACATCATGACGAATGTCTGTCGCAAAATTCACCGCTGCTTTCGTACTGTACACGGTACAGCCAGCCCCGCCCAGAAAACCGATGACAGCGGTCACGAGCATGAGAAGTCCCATCGTAACTACATATGTATTATTATTTTGAGCAATTCCCACATCAATGATATGCTGCATGATGGTTGGCTGCAGCAAATCCATTGCGACTTCGATACACATCAAGAGCGGTCCCAAAATCGCAAATAGGCGATATGGTTTTATATAACGAAGAAATTTCCATAAAGATTTCATGCTTTCCCCCTCTCCTTACCTGTCGACACTTTTCAATCATTCAGTCACTTTCTTTTAAAAGGGAGTAAACAAACCAAGCGCTCTGTCCATTCTGTCTAAAAATCTTCTTACAAAGAGAGCTTAGGAATTTCCTGAGCTCTCTCCTTACTCGAATATAGAAAACCGACTTTTTTTCCCAAAGTTTGTATCTTATTTACCCTTGTCGACTAGCACTATCTTCAAATTCTCTTGCCATTCTCTCAAATGCTTCCTTTATAATCGGTCTAGGAGATGGGATGCAAATTCTCTGATACGTTGATCCCTCTTCTCCAAACATACTTCCATCTTCGAGGATGACATTCGCTTTGTTATAAATTCGATCATGAACTTCTTCAGGAGACAGGCCATACCCACTAAAGTCCAGCCACATGACGTATGTCCCTTCAGGAATTCTTCCTTTTACTTCGGGCATTTTTTCTGCCAAGAAATTTACTACCCATTCCATGGTGCCGTCAATGTATTCTTTTAGTTGGTCCAGCCAATCTTCCCCCTCATTGTAGACTGCTATAAGGGCAGAAATCGCGAATGGGGATGCTAATTGAAAGCCCATTGTGTTAGTGAATAGATTTCTTAGTTCTAAATTTGGAATGATTACGTTTGTGCAATGAAGTCCAGCAACATTAAACGTTTTGTTGATTGCTGTACAGGTTACAATATTTTTTGCATCGTTTGCGACTTTTGCGATTGGAATAAATGTTTGATTACGTCTAACTAAATCCCCGTGAATTTCATCGGCAATGATCATCACATTATTTTTTTCGCAAATTTCGGATAACCTTCGAAGTTCTTCTCTAGTAAAGACTCTTCCTGTTGGGTTATGTGGGTTACATATGATGAACATTTTCGTATTATCGTCTTTTGCCTTCCTTTCAAAATCCTCAAAATCGATGGAATAATACCCTTCTCCATCACATTTCAGAGCGTTATTCACGACTTGCCTTCCGTTACCCTCGATGACTGATGTAAAGGGTGGATAAACTGGCCGTTGAATCATGATTCCATCACCTGGATTTGTAAATGCTCGCACCGCCATATTCAAAGCATGAACAGTACCTGGGCTGTAAACAATTTCTTCTTTCTTGATATCCCATTCATGTCTCTTGTTAAACCAATGTTGAATGGCTTCAAAATACTCATCCGGAAATATGGAGTAACCAAAAATTTTATGATTCACTGTTTTATGCAAAGCATCTATTAATGGCTGGGGGACGGGTAAGTCCATATCGGCTGTAAATAACGGTAAAGTATCTTCATCATATCGATCCGTCATGCCCATTTCTTTAATTAATTTTCCACCATCCCATTTTAATGAATGGGTTCCCCTGCGGTTGACAATCTCATCAAAATTATATTTCACCTGAAAATCCACCTTTCATTTTTTCCCATACATTCAATTTACCCTTTCCTTGCAGAAAAAGCACATCACATATCTATTATCGTGGTGTGCTTCTAGATTGTCTATTTGTTATGGGTTAAAATTCTTCATATGTAGCAGGATCTTGATTGTTAATTCTGCCATCTGGGCGGGTTAAGTCTGAAATTATCCTCATTTCTGCATCATCTAGGGAGAAGTCAAAAATGGAAATATTCTCAAGTTGTCGTGCAGGTGAGGCAGATTTCGGAATGGCAATGGCCCCCAATTGATAATGCCAACGTAAAATAACTTGGGAAATGGTCTTGTTGTGATGGTTGGCGATTGTTAGAAACGGATCAATATTTATGTCCTTCAATCCTCGGGTAAATGGGCTCCACGATTCTGTTGCTATTGTTTTTTCTTCATGCCATTTTCGTTGTTCCGCTTGATTGAAAAATGGATGTAATTCGATTTGGTTCATGCTAGGTTTCACGCCCGTTTCCTTTTCTAACCGCTCCAAATGTTCAGGCAAGAAATTACAAACACCAATCGAACGGATAAGGCCTTCTTTTTTAGCATCAATTAAGGCTTGCCATGCTTCCACATATTGCTCCTGTTTAGGGTTTGGCCAATGAATCAGATAAAAATCATAATAATCAAGATTGGCACGATATAACGATTCTTGGATGGTCGTAACCGCTTTGTCATACGCTTGATAGCGACCAGGTAATTTAGAGGTAATTCTTAATTCTTCTCTTGGAACAGAACTCCGTCTAACGGCTTCCCCAACCGTTCCTTCATTTTCATAATTATAAGCAGAATCGATGAGTCGATAGCCGATATCAATGGCACTTAGGATGGAATTGACTCCTTTATTCCCCTTCAGTTTATAGGTACCCAAACCGATTACCGGTATACTCATCCCATCATTTAGGATTATTTCAGGAATTAATTTTCCCATACAAATCACTCCTCCCTGTACTATCAAAAGATTAGCATAATTTCGAATTAATTTCATTGATGGTGATTTTTGTGAAATGATTTCCTGATACACAAATTGGTAAACCATTTACTATTTTACTTTTTTTAGCATTTCTATTATGATATAAATATGATATCACTTTTATATCATTTTTTAAAATAAGGGGGAGAACCAGTGAGTGAGAAATCGATTTTTAAAATGAATGGTTTTGCAGCATTGATCATTGCGCTTTTGTGTGTTGGTTTTGGAATCTTTTTAATCGTTACCGGGTCAGTTACTGAAAAAATTACTGGAGGCGTAGTCATTTTCTTAGGATTGATTATTGCCACAAGCTTAACGATTGTTCAGCCGAACGAGGCAAAAGTATTAACGTTCTTTGGGACCTATCTCGGTGTCATCCGCGATCAAGGATTATGGGCCACCATTCCTTTTACGTTCAAACGAAGCGTTTCCTTACGGGTGACCAATTTTAACAGCGAAAAGCTAAAAGTAAATGATTTAGAAGGAAATCCCATTCAGATTGCAGCCGTTGTTGTGTATAAAGTAAGGGATGCGGCAAAGGCCATGTATGATGTTGAAAACTATGAAAAGTTCATTCAAATTCAAAGCGAAACCGGTATTCGTCATATTGCCAGCAGATACGCGTATGATTCGTTCGATCATGATGCTGTAAACACCTTCACCCTTCGCCAAAATAGTGATGAAGTGGCAGATGTGCTAATGTCTGATTTACAAAAAAGACTGGATGTTGCCGGGGTGGATGTCATTGAAGCACGGATCATGCATCTTGCCTACTCGTCGGAAATCGCTTCTGCCATGCTGCAAAGACAACAAGCACAGGCAGTTTTATCTGCGCGTAAGGTGATTGTCGACGGTGCCGTTGGACTCGTAAAAGCTGCGATTGACCAGCTGGCTGAACAAGAAATTGTCGAGCTTGATGAGGAAAAAAAGGCGCAGATGGTCAATAATCTTATGGTCGCCATCGTTTCCGAAAAAGGAACGCAGCCCATTATTAATACAGGAAGCATATATTAAGGTTGTGTCGTAAATGACGAAAAGAAAATCATTTCCGCTTCGCATTGATCCCAAATTATATGAAGTGTTGGAAAAATGGGCGGAAGATGAAATAAGAAGTGTGAACGCCCAAATTGAAGTCATCTTAAAAGAGGCTGCCAAAAAAGCCGGACGATTAAAAAAAGAATAAATAAAAAATCGTCCTCATGAGTGGTTCATGAGGACGATTTTCAATCCTGTCATTTTAATCCAAAATATGAGGGTATTTCTACCCCTTTTTTATGTTGGACTTATTCTTGAAGTTTTACAGCCCCATTTGGTTGTCTTTTTCCATCCGCCTCTTCTTCGATCTGGCGGTTATTCTTAAGGAAAAAGGACAGAATCAATCCTACTAAGGAAAGAATGGACACGACCATAAAAGCGATATTCGCTCCGTGGATATCCGGATAGGATATATCAGGGCGCTGTTTCGCCGCTTCCGCTGTTGTCGTCATTACGGTAACAAGTATAGCGGTCCCTACCGAAGCGGCAATCATTTTCATCGTATTATCCATAGCAGCCCCATGCGGAATTAACCGTTTTGGCAACTGGTTCAAGGCAGCTGTTGCCACCGGCATCATGACCATTGAAAGACCAAACATTCGTATTCCGTAAAGGACGGTAATGTAGGTCATTGAGGTCGAAGGACTTAAGGATGTATAGGCGAACGAGGCCGCAGTCATGATGGTTAAGCCTATCATCACGAGCCAGCGCGCGCCGATTTTATCAAAGATTCTCCCCACAATCGGTGCCATGACCCCGCTAATTAGTGCACCAGGTAATAATGCAAGACCCGCCTCAAATGCGGAAAATCCCCTCATCCGCTGCATAAACAGCGGGATTATTGTTTCCGCTCCAATTAGGCCCATAAAACCGATCATTCCAATGATAATCGCGAACGGGAAAATGGTGTACGAAAACACTCGGAATTCCAACATCGGATGTTTCAGTCGTAACTGACGGAAAATAAATATCAGTAAGGATATACTGCCAATCGCAAGAGATAGAAGGGTTACGGCATGCGTCCAACCAAAATTTCCCGCAGAGGTAAATCCGTAAAGAAGCCCGCCAAAACCGAATGAAGATAACAGGATGGATAGGATATCCACTTTGGGATTGGCAACCTCGGTGACATTTTTCAAGAAACGATAGGCGACAATGATGTCGATGAGAGCAATTGGCAAAATGATAAAAAATAACACTCGCCATGAAAAATGGGAGATCATCCATCCGGATAAAGCAGGCCCGATGGCGGGGGCAAAGGAAATGACAAGCCCGACGAGTCCCATTGCGGCCCCCCGTTTATTAACCGGGAAAATCAGCAAAAATACAGTGGTCATGAGTGGCAGCATCACCCCTGCCCCGATCGACTGAATGACTCTTCCTAAAAGAAGAAATCCAAAATTTGGTGCAATCCCGCCAACAACGGTTCCGACTGCAAAAATACTCATGGCCGTAATAAATAATTGCCTTGTGGTAAATCGTTCTAATAAAAAGGCACTGATGGGGATCATTATTCCATTCACCAGCATGAAGATGGTCGTTAGCCATTGTGCACTATTTGCGGTAATTTTCATTTCTTCCATGATCGGCGGTATGGCCGTAATCATTAGTGTTTGATTTAAAATGGCAATAAATGTTCCTGCCAATAAAAGTCCCACAATCATTGAATGCTTATTTTCTGTTCTATCCATTTATCCAACTCCCCCGCTAACCTATAAAAAAATATACTGTTACAGATTACCTTGTTTTCCTTTTATACACCAATTAAATGCTTAAGAAAGTTTGGAGGGCACGAATCTTTAAACAAGTTTGCATGCATATAAAAGTCTAAATTCCTCTAACCCTTTATGGGCGATGGCGATGGCTACCAAACCTAAATAGTATGGAAATTTGTCTTCTTTTGCTATCCTTTGTCAAAGCTATTGTTTCTTTAAAAAGAATCTATTAATCTTATAAAAAATAGAAAGTGAGGAGTCGGAGGAATGAAGAAGAAAATAACAATATCCTTTATCGCTTTGGTGTTTAGCCTTTTGACAATTGTTGGGGGTGCTTCAGCCCAAACGGTAACCTACAAACCATCACTTGTACATAAAAACGGAGCAATGGCATACGAACATATGAAGTACCTAGCGTATGAAATAGGTCCACGGGTTGCTGGGTCAGTTAATGAGCGAAAAGCCGCGGAATATATTGAAAGTCAATTTGCACGCATCGGATTTGAGACGTCTGTACAGGATTTTGCCTATACAAGACGCGGTGCCACAACCGAGTCTTCAAACGTTATCGCCTATAAACCCGGGAAATCTAGTAAGCAGATCATCGTGGGCGCCCATTATGATTCTGTTGCAGCCGGACGCGGTGTTGATGATAATGCCTCTGGTGTAGGCGTACTTTTGGAAGTTGCCGAGGTCTTGAAAAATATCCCTACTCCATACTCTATTGTCTTTATTGCATTTGGTGCTGAAGAAGCCGGACTACGGGGATCAAATTTTTATGCAGCCAATATGTCGCAAAAAGAAATTGAAAATACCATTGGTATGATTAATATGGATAGTCTTGCAGTCGGTGACAATATGTATGTTTATGGAAGCGCCGGAGATGCTGGCTTCATTCGCGACCAAGCATTAGAAATCGTGAAGAAGAAAAAGTTAAATGTCGGAACCAATCCAGGGTTGAATCCTGATTATCCGGCAGGAACCACAGGTGACTGGAGCGATCATGCACCATTTGAAAGTCTTGGAATTCCTTACGGTTATTTAGAGGCAACCAACTGGGAAATTGGCGCCCTTGATGGCTACGACCAAACGGTTAAACACGGCGGTGTTTGGCATACGGGAAATGATACACTTGAGTTTATCGACTCGGAATATCCTGGTCGAATCCAAGAACATCTCTCGACTTTTAGTACATTGCTCACCGATTTATTGAAGTTTATGAATAAGACTAGTACCTCCAAATAAAAACTGCAAACTAACAGGGCTGACTCAACCTAATTGAGCCAGCCTTTTCCTTTCATTAAGAAACCATCTTTCTATGTATGAGTACAAAAAAGATAGTTTTTTCCTTTTATTTCATTTTAATAGGGGTGACGACAGAAAATAAACTTTCAGTTGGATCCGAAACATTCATTTCAATTATTTTAAATCCATCCTCTACCTCTTTGAACTCGATTTTGCTTGTTGGTATCATTTGATTGTCCTTCATCGTTCGTTCCTCCTTAACATTTATCACACAGAAGTTACTATATGATGGATTCTCAAAAATGTGTCTTTTTTTTAAAAAATAAACCATTTATTTTGATTTAGGCTTAAGCGTGGAAATCAATTTTTACGCAAACCGATAATAAATCAATAAAAAAGCCGCTAGCACGAAAATGAAATTTAAGAACACAAAAATGAATTGATCAAGTTTCGTTTTATGCATTTTAATGGGCGGGTTGTAAAATGAAACCCCTTCGATTATGAAAATGATTAAGACGATATGAATCATGAAATGGCCAATGACCTCTGTCATTCCAAATAACATTGTAGTCGAAATAAATATACCTGTTACAACGAACCCTAGCACTCTATTTAAAATCCCTACCACTAATAAATAGCCAACAACAAATTCGATAAATGCCGCCATTACGACAAACAATCCTGGTTCGAAACCAAATGTCGGTACGTGGTGGTTTGCGACAATGTCTAATGCCATACCAGGGTATACCCATTTTTCTACGGCTACCCAACTTAATGATAAACCGGTACCTAAATAAAGGAACGGGAATCCAACTTTTTCAAGCTTTGTATTCCCTACTAATAAAACACCAATAATGGCTACGTAAAATCCGTAGTCTAACATATAGAAAATTCCATGATGAAAGGTTACGTAAATAAATAATCCTAAAAGAATAGAAGCACCGATTTTTGTTGAAATATGATGTGGTATGAATAAAAAGCCGATGGTCATCCACGTTAATATAATAGCGATCGTATTTTCAATATGGAACTCTGGAGCAAATAACGTTCCATTGATAATTTGAATCGTCAGAGCAACAGCTGTCCCGTATTTTAGCAGGTATCGTGAATATTTCCTTAAACTAGAAAGACGATCCTCCCACTTTTTCACAGGCCCCCATTCCGCCATTTTTGGAATAAACAATGTTAATGAAGCTAGTACAAACGCAGCAAAAAGTGCTAGGAATATAAACATTGGTGATAATATATGTTCAATTGTCTCCTTATGTGGCGCAACCTCTGTAAACCATTTTACGTGCGCTTCAGAAAAAACTGGTGTCATTATAAGCCCAAATAATAGTAGAACTTGAAATATCCTTTTCAATCTAAATCCCCCTCGCATATAAACAACATGACTATAGTGTTAATATACAGGAACATTTAGTGTTAAAACCGATCTATTCGTGAACATTATGTGAAAAATTTCACATAAATTGATTGGAAGAACCTCGTAGCTTTTTTAATAGAAGATACGAGGAATTTACTAGTTTGAAAAAAAATGATCCTTAGTCTTTAATAACCAATCCCATTAATGCTGCAAATTGGATGGCTTGTAAAGATGATACCTTGCACCCTTTTAAATCTTCAATCGCCACAATCAGGGATTCAAATGTAGACGTACTGATATCGATTCCTTTTAGTGATGTTTGGTCAAAGTTTGCCCCTTCTAAATTACAACCCAGAAATTCAACGTTTTTAAGTTTGCAATCAAAAAAATCGCTGCTTTTTAAGGCAGTGGTGTTGAACTTTACTTTTTCTACCTTTGAATTTCCAAACGTCGCCAAATTTAACACAGAATCCTCAAATTGAACATTCCCGAATCGTGTTTCGGAAAAATCGACACCTAAACATTTACTATTTTTAAATACCACACGGTGAATGGAAGATTTGCTTAAATTAACATTGGAAAAATCACAGTTTTCAAACCATACATCCGTAATATCACTGTTTTTAAAATCAGTATGATTGAACCGACAATTCTTAATTACCATATTCGTTAATCGCACTCTACCAACCACTTCATTTTCAAAAACAGAATCGATTACCTGACACATTTCAAATTCTGGATCCTCTTCATAAAAAATATCTTGGAAATTCCGTGTAGGCAATACAGCGGAGATTTTAGGTGAATCAATCTTCATACGTTACCTCTTTCTTTACAAAATTTTATCGAATACACTTATTGTACAGATTAAGGTAGAATAAATCAGCCCTTATTTCATATCCAAGAAATTAATAAATAAAACAAAAAAAGGACTCTACAAGAGAGTCCCTTTTATCTATTGATTCATATTATGCTTTGCGAACATTAGTAGCTTGGGGTCCACGTTGACCTTGTTCTACTTCAAATGTAACAGCTTGACCTTCGTCTAAAGATTTGAAACCTTCGCTTTGGATAGCTGAGAAGTGTACGAATACATCGTCTCCTGCTTCGCGTTCGATGAATCCGAAACCTTTTTCTGCGTTAAACCATTTTACTTTACCTTGTTCCATTGTTGTTTCCTCCTCGTGTGCTTTGCACACATTGTGTTACTATCCTTGCTCAGTTCTTCAAGACGAAAGTTTTACACTTCATAATCAAACTGACTAACAAAAATAATTCTTCTTTACTATAACAGAGAATCATCCATAATGCAAATAGAGGTTTAAATTTAATTTGGGGAATCCTTTTGGAGAGACTTAGTTGTTTTTTAACTTGTAAATTTCCCTAGAATGTTCAGAAATCATTTGGTCATAAAATTCGAGATCATGTTTGGTCGCCATTGAATTTTTGATTTCCTTTACATCTTCTGCGATTGTGTCTACCTTTGTTTCTACAGAATCTATTCTTTCGTTTGTTTCGGAAATCTTTACATTCGTGGCTGCTACAGTATTGATTAAATGATGTAATAAATCCCCTTGTTTTTTAAGTTCAGCCGGAAAACTTTGTTCCAAACTAGTGATTCTTTCATCCATAGAGCTTACCTTGTGATCCAAGGTGTCAAGTTTGTCCAATATCTTCTGAAGTATTTTTTCCACTTTTCTCACCTCCTACCTAGATTGCTTTTAGTATAGCAGGTTTATGTAGATATTTGTCGATGGATCAAAAATTATTGATCTTTGTATATTTGAAAGAACAAAAAAAGCATTTAACCCTACAAAGGTAAATGCTCCTTAAATATTATATAAGTATGGTGACTATATTAAGTGATAACCCCATCCTCTAAATTTCTCCATAAGTGATGGGCTTCCCTAGCAATATGTTCTAACAAATCTGGAGGAGAGGTCGTCGCGATTGCACATCTTTTGATTAGGTCATCTACTTCCAATTTAAATGCTTCGAGACTCTTCGCCTCTTTAATAATCGTTTGCCTGAATTGATCCAAAACTGGCAGCATTCCATTGCGCGGTTTTCGTATCATGGTTTTTAATGCAGTTGCCTGCATTAATAGCCGCTCAAATTTTTGCATCATATTTGTAACCTGAAAGTTCACTTCATAATTTGATACATCTGAATAATGACGTATATAACCTAAATGATCAGCCATTTGTCTTAACCAAAATACTGTTTCATGGATGACTGCATCTGTTGGTGATACTTGAGCGCCACTTTGAATTAATTTGTAGACCTTTTGGGACTCTTCAGATTCCCGCACCATATGGTCGAGAAGTGATACTGGTGTTGAAATAATCACCTCACAATGGAGAGATTTATCCATGGTATAGGCAAGTAAACTATGAAATTCCCGCGAAGCATGTGTTGCTTCATCGAGCAATAGCCCAAGATCCCCCGTTTTCGACTGGGCTTTTTGCCATACCGCTCCTAAACGCTGAATATTATTCTGGTTTGCACGGGCTAGTTCTATTTCATAATGGCTTATTTCCCTATCGAAAAATCGCCCATGGTCATAATCATTCCGCAGCCAAAACGCAATGATCCCATAGGCATCCCTTTCATAGTTATCCGTATAACCCATATCCCCACCCCTTATTTAGAAGGACTCATCCAATGAATTATATTCGTATTGTTCAGAATTTATGTTGGACTTTCCCCATCACAAAAAATAAAAAAGCTGCCAGAAATGAAAGATTGGGTAGCTGTTTACTTGTTAATTGTTAATTCGATACGATATAAACCCGCTCGGGACGGCCTACGGTACCGTACGCGAGGTCTGCTGCTATTTTTTCCTCGGCTACAAGATGTTCCAAATAGCGTCTTGCAGTTGTTCGGCTGATGCCAATCTCATGGGCGACTAATTCGGCCGTTAGACCGCGACCCCCCTTACCTAATACCTCAAGTACCTTATCCAAGGTAAGAGGATCAATCCCCTTTGGCAGATATGACTTTTCATTCACTCCCGCATCCATTTCCTTTCGCAGCAGCTTATCCACCTGTTGCTGGGTGACATGGAGATTCTCTTCTTCAAGTTGAACCAGCTTTCTATGGAAATCCTTAAATCGAAGTAAGGATTGCTTAAAGCGCTCAAACACAACCGGTTTAATGATATAATCAAACACCCCTATTCGAATGGCTTCTTGGACCTTATGAATCTCTTTTGTGGCCGTAATCATAATCACATTCAGTTGTTTCGATTGCTGCTTTGTTTCTTTTAATAAGTCAAGTCCATTCATATCCGGGAAAAATACGTCAAGCAAGAGCAAGTCCGGCTGCATGATGTCAATTAACGTTTTAGCCTCGACATAACTAGCCGCAATACCGACTGTTTGAAAACCTTCGATTTGTTCAAGAAAACGCCTTTGGATTTCCGCAACCCGTAAGTCATCCTCTACAATTAACACTTCAATCATTTGGTTCTCGTTCATTCTAATCCCCCCTGCTCTTTGGTATCGCCACTGTGAAAATGGTCCCTTCTCCTCCAACCGTAGAAAACGTGATTGTTCCTCTTAATTCGTTAATCGCACTATGAACTAAACTTAGCCCGATTCCGGCATTGCTGCTTGTATTTTTAGTTGAATATCCTTGTTTAAATAGTAAATCTTTACTAGGTTCTTCTATTCCTTTTCCGTTATCTTCTACTTCAATAATTAAGTCCCTACCGAGATCTGTTAAAAAAAGAGTAACCCATTTTTCTTGCCTTTCATTCTCTCGAACTGCTTCAAATGCATTATTAACAAGGTTACCAATAACGGTGATTAACAAGTCCCTATTGATGTCTGCAGGGACATCTGTAAAGCTGCTTTCCCTGTCGACTGAAAAATGAATTTTTAATTCACTAGCTAAACTTACTTTTCCTAAGATAAATGCAGCAATAAATGGGTCTGGTACCTCATTCATTAAAAATTGAATGAATCCTTGGGCAACATCTACTTCCTTAGAGATAAAATCAATCGCTTCTTTGTAGGATCCAAGCTGTATCAAGCCTAGCAACGTATACAGCCGATTGGAATATTCGTGGGTTTGGGCCCGCAGACCCTCTGCGTATGTTTTAATATGGGATAATTCCTTTAGCAGATTGGAAAGCTCAGACTTATTCCGAAAGCTTGCGACAGCCCCTATTACTTCTTTCTTATTATTAAAAATAGGAATACGATTGGCTAAATACACTTCCCCTAAAATCAAAATTTCCTGATCATATTCGGCTTGGCCGGTTCGAACCACCTCAAGAAGGTGTGTATTTTCTAGCACTTCTTCGATTCTTTTTCCGCGGAGTAGGGAATGCAACGGTTCCTTTAAAATAGTATGTGCTGTTTCATTCACCACCGTAATCCGCCCGTTTGTATCAATTGCAATGATCCCTTCATGAATAGACTCAAGAATCGCATGCTTCTCTTGGTACATCCAAGCAATTTCCTGTGGTTCAAGACCAAAAATGGCCCTTTTAATATTCAGTGAAATTAATAGCGCGGCGAGTAGCCCGCCAAGTAAAATAATCATCGTAGCTACAAATATCTTTTGCTGTAAGTTTGATACTTCTTTTGCTATATCCGTTTGGAGGTATCCGACAGAAACAACACCCATAACCTTTTCCCCGCCGAAAATCGGCGCTTTCCCCCTTAGCGAAGGCCCCAATGTCCCTGTCGACTCTGAGATTACTGATTGCCCTTTAAAGACAAGACCATTATCTCCCCCAACCATTTTCTGGCCTAAGCGCTTGGGATTCGGGTGCGAGTACCGGATTTCGTTCCTGTTTCCAATGACAATAAATTCAGCTCCGACCTGCCTGCGAATTTTTTCTGCAATTGGCTGAATAGTAGCAGAGGGATTCTCTTTTTCGAATGCAGTTTGAATCTCTGGCATATTAGAAATCGACTGCGCAACTGAGAGGGCTTTCGAACCGATTTCATGTTTCAGGTTGGTTTCCATAATATTTTTAAAAGTAAATTCAATTATCGTTCCGAGAACGATGATGAGAATGGAGATTCCAAGCATAAGTTTCGTATGTAAGCGCATTTATACACCTCTACCTCTATCATAATAAAAAAAACTCCTTTAAAAAAGGAATTTTTTAAAATTTCTGAATCTACCCTTCTACATTAATGATAATGTCCTTTCCGCGTTTTTTCATTAGAAATGGAATGACCAGCCATAGAAAAGTAATGATCAGAAAGACTAATGAAAGCGGGCGAGTGAAAAATACACTATAATCCCCATTTGAAATCGTCAATGCCCTTCTTAGATTATTCTCAATCATTGGCCCCAAGACAAGTCCAAGAACGAGTGGGGCAATTGGGTAATCATGTTTACTGAAAAAATAGCCAAGGATACCGCAAGCAAGTAATAGCAAAAGATCATTAACGGATACTTGGACTGCATAAACACCAAAGATGGAGATGGCGATAATCATCGGAATCAAATACTTTTTTGGCGTTTGAATGATTTTCGCAAATACTTTTACAAGTGGGAGATTCAAGATTAATAGCATAATGTTACCGATAAACATACTCGCAATTAAACCCCATGCAACCTGTGGATGGTCTTCAAATAATAATGGACCTGGCTGGACATTGTACATCATTAGGGCTCCCATAAGGATTGCTGTTGTACCTGAACCCGGTATACCCAATGTTAATAAGGGAATCATGGCACCACCGGATGCGGCATTATTGGCGGATTCCGGTGCAGCGACGCCTGCAATGGCCCCTGTTCCAAATTTCTCAGGATTTTTAGAAACCTTTTTTTCAAGAATATAAGAAAAGAAGGAGGCAAGCGTTGCCCCTGCACCAGGCAAAATCCCTATAAAGAATCCCAGGATGGAACCACGGGCAATGGGGCCGGCCGATTCTTTTAACTCTTGTTTAGATGGAAGTAAATTATTGATGCGTGCGATCTCAACTTCTTCCTCTTCTTTTTCTAAAATAGTCTTAAATACTTCACCCAGCGCAAACAACCCAACCGCAATCGTTAAAAACTCAATTCCTTGAAAAAGCCATGGAACATCGAAAGTAAATCTCGCAATACCAGAAACGCTATCGATCCCAATTGTCCCAAGTAATAAGCCGGAAACTGTCATCATTAACGCCTTTGTCACCGACTTTCCCGCTAATCCGCTGACAGCCCCTAACCCCAACAGCATTAACGAAAAATATTCGGCAGGGCCAAATTTAAGGGCTACCTCTGATAATGGCTTTGCTAAGGCAATCAAAGCGATGAGCGTCACAATCCCAGCAACAAACGAGCCAATCGCCGCAATGGACAAAGCGCTGCCTGCCCTTCCTTTCTTGGCCATCTGGTAACCATCCAATGTTGTCACTACTGACGAGGATTCCCCAGGTGTATTTAATAGAATCGATGTTGTCGAACCGCCATACATCGCTCCATAATAAACCCCTGCAAGAAGAATAATGGCACTTGTTGCCGCTTGTTCCGGTGGCAGCCCACCAGTAATCGATGCCGTAACAGGAATAAGTAACGCTACCCCGCTCATAGGCCCAATCCCCGGCAAAACTCCGACAGCCGTTCCTATTAACACGCCTACAAAGGCGAAAAGAAGATTATACCAAATGAGTGCTGTTCCAAATCCGTGAATTAAATAATCAAATGTACTCATGTCATTTTCCTCCTTTCTTCAGTTGATGATTAAAACCAAATCGCCCAGCCGGGAAGTGTACCTTTCAACACCTCTACGAATAAAAAATAAACAATTCCTGAAAAACATGCGGCGATGATGAGAGATGAAATCCACTTCGACCGTTCCATTGTTTGAAAGCAAACAAATAAAAACAAGAAGGTTGTAATAACATATCCGACTGATTCCAAAGTTAAGATATAGACTAACGTCACAACTCCGATAATTAAGAAGGGTTTATATTGTAATGGTTGTTTCTCACCCTTTTCGCTGCTTCCAGTAAATGTTTCATAAAACAAACGGATACTTAATAAAACTAGAAAAATACCCAGTACGAATGGAAAGATATCAGGTCCAACCACACTTCCATATGATGTGCTAGATAATTGCTTGCTCCCGATAATAAATAGCACCCCTACCGCCAGAAACGCTACAGATGCAATACGATCGAATGTAAAACTCACTCGTATTTCCCCCCTTAGAAAAGATTGGGGAAGGAGAAAGTAAACTCCTTCCCTCACTTTTTTACTTTTGCATGCCTAACGCTTTTAATAATTGCTGAACTTGTTGATCTTGTTCTTCTAGAAACTTTTTGAAATCAGAACTGTTTTTATATTCCATTTCCCAGCCTTGTGTCTCTACTTCCTTCTTCCACTCAGGGGTATTCACAAGTTTATCAATTGATTTCTCCCAAAACGATTTTGCTTCTTTGGACATTTTTTCAGGGCCAAACACTCCGCGCCAAATCGTAAATTCAGCGTCAATACCTTGTTCTTTCGCCGTTGGAACGTCTTTAAAGTCACCAGCTAAACGCTCCGTTGCTGTTACTGCTAACACCCGAACCTTTCCGGCCTTTAAAAATTCTTTCACACTTGATGCATCGGTACCAATGACATCGGCATTGCCGCCAAGTAGGGCTGTAATGGCTTCCCCGCCGCCATCATAGGAAACATATTTAATTTTTGTCGGATCGACGCCATATTTATATGCTGGAAGAATTGAAATTAAGTGGTCCATTGAACCCGGTGCCGAACCTCCTGCAAAGGTTAGTTTAGTCGGATCTTTCTTGACTTCCTCTAAGACTGATTTAAGATCTTTAAAAGGTGAATCTGTTTTAACCACAATAGCACCAAAATCTTTTGTTAACTGCGCTAATGGTGTTGTGTTTTTATAACCGTATGGACTGTTTCCTTCTTTTTTCAGATTGTTAATGATAATAGGCGGCGAACTAACAAAAAGCATATCGTTATTTGCAGCTTGCTGTGTTGCGTATTCTGCCATGAACACGGCACCGCCGCCACCCGGCTTATTCTCAACTGTTAATGGCTGTGAAACAAGCTTTGTTTCACTTAGCACTTTTGTAAAGGAGCGTGCCGTTAAATCCCAGCCCCCTCCTGCACCCGATGGAGCGACAACTGAAATCGCCTTCGTAGGATAGCCTGTACCTTCTTCCTTCTTTGCTGGGCTAGCAGTTTCATTACTGCTGCATGCCCCTAAGCATAATGCCAAAGCACCTGCACACATTAATGCTGAAATTCTATTAATCGAAAACATATTATTTCCCCCTTGTAACCGTTTTCTTAATTTTACAAAAATTTTAATAAAATCATAGTTTATACATTTAAACAGCATTAAAAACGTATTACTCATTTTGTTCATATTGTTCAGCATTAAAATCCACAAAATAACAAAAAGCGATTTCCGCTTAGGAAACCGCTTGGTGAGAAATACATTTACTACTAGATGCTTCACTATTTTACTTTTGCAACTCCCAAGGCAAAATGACTCCATAGAATGTTCTCCACTACATCTGCTTGGTGCTCTTGGCAATCGATGATAAGAATAACCTCCGACTGCTTCCCTTTTAATAGCCTTTGTTTCTTTTTTATAACCACTTCAGTAAACAATCTAATAGCAAATCCAATAACAAATCCAATAAATGCACCGATCAGCCCCCAGTATATGGGACCCCAAGATAGTTTAAAACCGATGCTTGCACCAATAACCGATAAAGCTGTGGCAAGGGCCATGCCAATATCTATAAGCGATGTACCATCAGATCGGTGCAATGTATCAAAAACCTTCCGTTCCTCTTGACGATTATCAAGTGGGACTGCAAAAATAGCTTCCTGTGTTAGGCCGTTTTTTTCTAATGTGGAAATCGCCAACTCTAGACTTGTATGATTTTCAAAAGTGGAAAATAGCTGCATGTCATCACTTCACTTTTTGTCCTTTTTGAATTCGGAAACATGGAGATTGATAATGTTCCAGTAAATATTTCCTTTGCTCCTTTTCATACAGCTTATTATTTTCAACCGCGTTCATATAGGCATCAAAAGTAGCAAAACCAAAGTGGGAGGGAAGAAATAACAACCATTCAGGATTTAAAATAGAAGTAGCCTCATTAACTTTTCCTTGAAGTAAGAGGGAAACCGCGTCAAGTGCATGTGAATAATAAAAAAAGACAACAACCCAAAAGATGACAAAAAAAGCAGCCAAAATTCTATGTATGTACAGTTGCCCAAGCCCTGGCACAAACATGGACCACATGACGGCCATCACCGGCTTCCTTTTATCCAGATAGTTAATTTCTACGGCCCCTATACTAAATGAGTTGAATCGGTGCTCTTCATGTTCTGCTAAAATATAGACCTTGTTTAAATCAACCGTTGTCCGGTAACTATCCCAGATGCCAAATAGATAAACTGGAATATACATGAGTAACCATCGTGTATCCAGTACCTCTTTTGCGGATGATATATTTCCTTGAAAAGAGTAAATCATGGCAAGGTTGACGTGGGCTTTAATATTCACAATCACTTCCCAAATGAATAAAGCATACCCTCTTAAATATTTGGACAATAGCAAGTGTCCGAAACCGGGAAATGCTGCCGACCACCAGCCAATAATATAAGGGTTTCGTAAATGAATTTGCGTCGTACCCAGAACACTTACATGTGCCTTATAACGTCTAGCGGTATTATCGTTCGAATAGTTATTCATTTAAGGCCACCTTACATCAAATTAATTACCAATAGTTTTCCATCCGTATTA
This sequence comes from Bacillus sp. MM2020_4, assembly GCF_011250555.1. GTDB lineage: Bacteria > Bacillota > Bacilli > Bacillales > Cytobacillaceae > Neobacillus. The sequence goes on from NZ_JAANMZ010000048.1 coordinate 26,278, forward strand.
GTAATTTATCCTCAAAAGGTGCCCTGCATGTAATTTCTCGTTATTCCTTTATATCCTCAATAAATGCCTTAACCGCTTCCTCTTTTGTCGCCCAAGATGTAACCAATCGAATGGCCGAATGGTCGGAATCAACCTTTTCCCAAATGTGAAACGCATATTTATCTTGAAGTTTGGTAATAAGTGCATTTGAAAGAATCGGAAAAATTTGATTTGAAGAGGATTGCGTAAGAAATGGGACATTTTCGCTGCTTAATTCATCCCTTAGCACTTCTGCCAACTTGTTGGCATGTGTAGCCAAATCAAAAAACAAATTATCGCGAAATAATTCCAAAAACTGGACACCCAAAATTCTTCCTTTAGCTAGCATGGCCCCTTTTTGCTTCATATGGTAGCGAAAATCCTCTTTAAGAGCGTCGCGGCATATAACCAAGGCCTCCCCTAGTAATGCTCCATTTTTCGTTCCGCCAATATAAAAAGCATCAACAAGTTCTGGTAAATCACGTAATTGAAGATCATTTTCTGACGAACAAAGCGCTGAACCTATTCTCGCTCCATCCATAAATAAAATGAGACTATTCTCTTGACAGAAATCACTTAAATGCTGCAGTTCGGACTTATGATAGATGGATCCTATTTCTGTAGAATTCGATATGTACACCAGCTTAGGCTTGACCATATGTTCATCCGTATGAGCATCGAGTATGGTTTTAACGTGCGCAGGTGTTAATTTGCCGTTCTCCGTATTAACGGTCAGTATTTTGTGACCCGTGGCTTCCACTGCCCCAGTTTCATGTGTATGGATGTGCCCGGTACTTGCTGCGATTGCCGCCTCATGAGGTCTCAAGAAAGCAGAAATAGCCAAAAGATTCGTTTGTGTCCCGCCCGATAATAGATGAATATCAACATCATTCCGGTCCATTCGTTCCTTTATTAATTCAATCGCTTTTAACGAATATCGATCTTCCCCATACCCTTCTTCTTGCTCAAAGTTTGATTCTAGTAATGCATTCAAAATTCTAGGATGTGCGCCTTCGCTGTAATCGTTCTTGAAACTATACATATGACTGCCTCCATTGCCTTTTTTCATTTATCGTACCATATTGAAAAAAATGTTGAAAATAATCGAATCGAGAACTAGATACAGTAACATGGAAAGGATATAATACTCCTTGAGGAGGTGAGGACATGGAACAGTCAGGAATTCATGAAATACTACATGCATTAAAATTATATTCATCCCAAGTGGATAAAAAATTGGACGAAATGAAAACGGATCTTGAAAATAAAATTGACCATGTGAAATCTGATCTCGAGAACAAAATTGACCATGTGAAATCTGGACTCGAGAGCAAGATTGACAACATGAAATCTGATCTGGAGAACAGAATGGATGAACGATTTGACCGTATTGAAACTAAACTTAATGGTTTCAGAGTGGAATTGACCGAGACACAAGAAACAGTTGATTACCTTAGCATTAAGACAGCGCAGCATGAAAAAAAGCTTAGAAATCATGTTGACAGTAAATAGTCATGAAAATTTGAAAATCACCTCAGGAGATACCACTATTGATTTCCTCTTCCTACATCTGACCTTATCCCATTAATTATTGGCGATAGTTATACTTTAAAGGATTCATATAACTAATGGTTCCATGAAAAAAAGCAGATGACCAGGGTTTTACCTTGGTCATCTGCCGCTCTTTCTCATTTGATAAAGACTTCCTTTTATTTCTTTTTCGACTGTTTGAAAAAAACTACCCACTATCTTTTTCGCTCCTGATTCCAGCATTCGCTGTCCAATAAGTGCCAATCCACCTGTTACTTGTGCCTCAGCCAGGCAGTTTACACTAGTGGTACTTCCTACTTCTTGTAAAAGCATATCGGCCGACCCATTTATTTCTCCAACATTGCCCCTTCCTTTCATATATAAACGGAAAGAAGACGGTGGATTCAGATGATCCATCCGAATTTCGAGAGTAAAAACATCTTGTAATGGTCCGATAATAATTTCCACTTCCGCTTCGTATACCCCTTTCGAACGCTCTATAAACGTTCTACATCCAGGAATTGCGTTTCGTAGAACATCTTTATCCATTAAATACTTCCAGACGATATTCCTTGGCAATCCAAAGGTATACTGATATTCGATTTTCAAATGGACGCCCCCCTTCGCTTACTTTCACTATGGTTACCATTTATTCTTATTCGGGAGGTGAGCGCGGGGTTCTTCTTGGTTACGGAGGACTAAACAAAAAGGAGGTACCGCACTAGCACTTTCTCCTTCATCCGATTATAATTTTCTATTATGCAATAAGTGAGGAACCTATGAAGAGATATGCTAATTTAGACAACGTGACAAGCTACAAATCATTTAAGGATTTGCGAAAGTGGCAAAAGGAAAGAAGAGCGAAGGTAAAAGATTTATCGGTAAATATTGAACAGTGCCCAACTAAACAACTGCGGGAATTAAATGAAAACAGAAGCCTGACGACTTATACCTGGGTTGGACATTCTACCTTCTTGATACAACTAAATGGTCTTAACATCTTGACTGATCCCGTTTGGGCAAAAAGGATGGGGTTTGATAAGAGGTTGACGGAGCCGGGAATCTCCTTAGCAGATCTGCCCGAGATTGACCTGGTCGTCATCTCCCATGGCCATTATGATCATTTGGATTTCCCTACCCTAAAAAAATTAAAAGGAAATCCGCATTACTATGTGCCTGTGGGGTTGAAGTCCCTTTTTATGCGAAAAGGGTATCATAAGGTAACTGAATTGTGTTGGTGGGACAGTGTTGAACATGGAGGCATCACCCTCCACTTCGTCCCTGCCCAGCATTGGACGAGACGATCCTTACGCGATATGAATACTTCTCATTGGGGCGGATGGATTTTTCAAACTCCCAAGGAAACCTTCTATTTTGTCGGAGATACTGGCTATTTCAGCGGCTTTAAACAAATTGCAGAACGGTTTATGATTGATACTGTGTTTATGCCGATTGGGGCCTTTGAGCCTGAATGGTTTATGGCCCCCGCACATATTTCGCCTGAAGACAGCGTGAAGGCTTTTATTGAATTGGGAGCGAAGTACTTCGTGCCAATGCATTACGGTGCCTTCCGCTTAGCCGACGATACGGGTCCAGAAGCATTAGAACGTTTGAAGTGTGAATGGGAAAAGCAGAGGCTTCCTAAAGAGCAACTAAAAGTTCTCTTACATGGGGAAACCGTTAACGGGAATAAGTAAGCAGCGGAAACTGATTTTACCGGGTCATATTAGCTAAATAGCTGTATGGCCCTTTTTTAGGATTAGGAAATATTCTTCTTTACCTTAGTGCTGCGTTAACGCGTTTATCATTAGCCGCTTTACTTTTTTAAAAAAATAATTTTCAAACTATTGTGTTTATTTAAATAATATTCTATAATACTTAGCATTACGAACTAATCTAAACAGGGGTGGAAACAGTGAAAACTTTAGAACGTGTTAGTCAATTTGTCGGTAATACTTTTGCCATTTGGGTGCTGATCTTTGCGGTCCTCGCCTTTGTATCTCCTCCAACCTTTACTTGGATTGCGCCACACATTTCTCTTTTATTAGGAATTATTATGTTTGGGATGGGCCTAACGTTATCCGGAAATGATTTCAAAGAGGTTTTTAAACGCCCAAAGGATGTAGCAATTGGAGTTATAGGTCAATTTATTATCATGCCTGGGCTCGCCTTTTTACTTTCAAAAGGGCTAAACCTCGCTCCGGAAATTGCCGTTGGTGTTATTTTAGTAGGATGCTGCCCTGGCGGTACAGCTTCTAACGTTATGACATTTCTATCTAAGGGAGATGTCGCCCTTAGTGTAACGATCACATCAGTGACAACGATTCTTGCCCCACTTGTTACACCAGCACTTATTTTATTACTTGCAAGCCAATGGATACCAGTCGATCCTGGTGGCCTATTCTTATCCATTGTAAAAATCGTGCTCTTCCCGATTATCCTTGGAGTAGTCGTTAAAAAGTTATTTAATCGCCAGGCACAAGCTAGTGTCAAGGTACTTCCGCTTATTTCTATTATTGCGATTGTCGCTATCGTTGCTGCAGTAGTTTCTGCCAACCAACCAGCGATAGCAAAAACTGGATTACTCATTTTTGCCGTTGTCGTCCTTCATAACTGTCTTGGTTATGCAATTGGTTATTTATTTGGTAAACTATTTAAAATGGACCTATCGAAGAAAAAGGCTGTGGCAATCGAGGTTGGAATGCAAAACTCTGGATTGGGTGCCGCCATTGCTGCAGCGCACTTTTCACCATTAGCTGCGGTACCAAGTGCTATTTTCAGTGTATGGCACAATATTTCGGGTCCCATCCTAGCAACGATCTTCAGCCGGATGAAGGATGAAAAAGAAGCAATTGAAAATAAAGAGAAAACAGTAACGGTTTAGGCCCAAAATGTATTATGAAAATAACCACAAAAAGAACCTGAATCTCCAGGTTCTTTTTGTGGTTAGGTGCACTTAATAAAGCAAATTGTTCATTTTTTCTACCCCTGTTTTTTATTGAAACTTAAGAGGGTATTTTTTTGCTACCATGTTATAATTTATTATAGAAGGAAATAGATTTTTAGTATATGAGAGGTAGGATTGATGAAGATGAAGTGGATGAGAAGTCTTCAGGCTAAACTCACTGGATTGACCGATGCCATTGTCCGTTTTCCGTTAACCACTTTATTTCTTGTGGGAGCTGCAGCCGTTAACGCTTCTACCATCAACGCAGGAACTCAGCAATCACTTTTGCTGGTAACGTTTGTGGTTGGCGCCTTTCTTAGTGCTGTTTTTCAAGTTGCCAGCGAACGTTTTTCTCCCAGAGCCTCTACCCGGTTTCTATTTATGATTTTGGTCATTCTACTGACAATTGGATATTACCTCATCATTAGACCAGCCTCCACCCTAAGCATGGAAACGGAAATACGAACCAGCGTTGCCTTGTTTGCGCTGCTGATCGCCTTCATTTGGATTCCCGTCATAAAAAGTGAAATTAGTTTTAATAAGAGCTTTATGATTGCCTTTAAATCTTTCTTTCATACCCTTTTCTTCTCTGGTGTCATTTTTGGAGGTTTAGCCGTCATCCTCTCAGCGATCAACCAGTTGATTTTCACCATCCATTCTGGTGCCTATTCGCATACGGCCAATATCGTGTTTATTCTCTTTGCACCGATGTATTTTCTTTCATTCATTCCAACCTATCCGCGGAAAAATGAAAAAAATATGACGCAAAAGGGTACGATCGAAAAGGCTGCTTCTTGTCCAAAGTTTTTAGAAATTCTCCTATCCTATATTCTCATTCCGTTACAGTCCGTATTTACTTTAATCTTAATCATATACATGATTAAAAATATTGGCGGGGAATTTTGGAAGGATAATTTATTAGAACCTATGCTCGTTTCTTATGCGATTTCAGTGATTTTGATGTATATATTGGTTAGTGAGATTGAAAACAAGTTTACAGCCCTTTTTAGACTTATTTTTCCAAAGGTGCTAGTGCCGATCGTGCTTTTTCAAATCACTTCCTCGATCCTCAGTGTTGTTGATACAGGTATCACCCATACTGGCTATTATGTTGTCCTGTTCGGTATTTTTGCCACAGCTGCCGGAATCCTCGTAAGCTTTTTACCCGTTCGGAAAAACGGAGTAATTGCAGGGATGTTGATTATTTTTTCCGCCATTTCCATTGTACCGCCTGTGGATGCATTCACCATAAGCCGATCCAGTCAGATAGATACTTTAAAAACTGTCCTATTGAAAAATAAGATGCTCGAAAATAATACGATTAGGCCCGATGAATCAATCCCGGAAAAAGATAAACAGATCATTACCGATACTATTTCATACTTACAAATGATGGGATATACCAATAAAGTTGAATGGCTACCAGATGATTTTAATGCATTTCGTGATTTTCAGGATACATTCGGTTTTAAGGAGTTCCAAAGTCCGGGTCAATTCAATCCATCGGTCTACCTTAACCTGGCACAGGAAACATCCATTACCATCACAGGCTACGATACCTTTGCCACCATCGAGATCAACATGGCTGAGAAAAATAGAGAGGGAAAAATTTTTGATATCAAAAAACAAGGGAAAACCTATTCTCTATTAAAGGATATGCAACAAGATCAATGGGTGCTTACATTAGAGGACGCAAATAACCAGGCTCTTATTACCTTTCATACACAAAAAATCTTTGATAAATTTTATGATTATCAACCAACAGCGGGACAACTATCAGCAGAAGAGGCAACCTTTACGGAGGAAAATGATCGCGCCAAAATAACCATTGTCGTGCAAAATGTGGGCATCGAAAAACAAGATAAACGCAATACTAACGCAACGCTATTAGTATTTGTTCAAGTAAAATAACAAAAAACAAGCGGGCACCATGTTAGCCGCTTGTTTTTCTTTTCCTACAATTTTATATTAAATTCTTGTTGATACTATTTAAGCGAATTTCATGTTTAAGCCGTCTTCTCTTCAATCGATTCGATTTTTCCTTATCGTAAAGGTAATGAACAATAAAGTAAGAAATAATGGCGAGAATTATCCCAAATATCGTCATTCCGATTAAGGCATGAACCCCGCCATGCAGCAGGCCAATTAAACTCCGGAAATCCCCGTGCCATACATTTTGAATAGAAAAATGGGTATGATGCCCAATTCTTACCTTCATGGGAACAATTAATTTCCCCAATTGTCTAGCAAATGGTAAAAGGACGACAGGGAGAAGCGTGAGTTTTCCAATAATATTCCCAATGATGGAAGCAGATAATGAGCCCTTTGCCAGTTTAACAATCGGAACAAAGAAAATATAGACAAGTGATGCGGTTGAGATCACTAACATTTCCAAGCCGAAACCAAGGGCGAAGCCCAATGCCACCTTTTTCGCCCCCCCAGGAGAACGAAGGAGTTTCGTGAAATTCAACTTAAAGGCTCGTCCAATCCGCTGATAATAAGGATATTTTTTTTGCTTTTTGCTCATTAGGTGTAACCCCCTGCTGAAAACGTATAAATTTATATTATTATTTTTTGAACTTTCAAAAAAATCATATTATAGTATTCTTCATCTT
>NZ_JAANMZ010000049.1 GCF_011250555.1 Bacillus sp. MM2020_4
AATTTAGAGAATTATATAGTGTGGACGATTCGAAAAGGAATCATATAGATAATTTGATTTAAAAAGTAATCAGCTCTTTTTTTCTAAAATGCACATCTATTCTATCGAACTGTGGGGGAGCATCAAATGGCCGTCAAATGTACAAATGAGAATATGTCTATGTCCGAGAAGACGAAGCTTGATTGTGTAAACAAATCCGATATGGAAACCATTTTACTTTCCATTTTTCAATCTAGTTATGATGGTATTTATGTAGCAGATAATAATGGAGTGGGAATGATGGTTAATTCCGCTTACTCAAGAATTACAGGTGTAAAAAGCCAAGAGTTACTGGGAAAGAACATGATGACGGTGGTAAAAGAAGGCCTTGTTTCAGAATCTGTTACGATGAAGGTCTTAGAGGAAAAAACAGCACAAACGATTATTCAAACGGTGAGAGGGAAGGAATTATTAGTAACAGGCAATCCTGTATTTGATCATCACGGGAACATTACCTATGTGGTAACAAACGTAAGGGATATATCTGATTTGAATTATATGAAAACAGAGCTGATACACTCAAAAAGATTGACGGAACAATATATCTATGAAATTGAGGAATTAAAAAAGAGAGAATTAATCCATATGCATCTTGATGGAGTTATCTGTCAAAGTCAAGAAATTATGAAGGTTTTTCATCTTGCAAGGAAGGTAGCAAAGGTTCATTCTACTGTCCTTATTTTAGGAGAGTCTGGTGTAGGGAAAGAAGTAATTGTGAATTATCTCCACCAAGAAAGTGATCGAGCGAATGCGCCATTGATTAAAGTGAATTGCGGCGCCATACCAAAACACTTGCTGGAATCTGAATTATTTGGCTATGAAAAGGGTGCATTTACAGGGGCTGACAGTCAGGGAAAGCCCGGTTTGTTTGAACAGGCGGATGGGGGGACTATATTTCTAGATGAAATTGGCGATATGCCCATCGATCTTCAAGTGAAATTATTAAGGGTTCTCCAAGAATTTGAAATCATGCGCGTTGGCGGCAGAAAAAGCTTTAAAATTGATGTAAGGGTCATTTCGGCGACAAATATGAATTTAGAGGAAATGGTCGATAAAAATGATTTTAGACGGGATCTTTATTACCGGTTAAATATCGTTCCTATCAAGGTCCCACCCTTAAGAGAAAGGATAGCAGATATTGTTCCACTTGCATTCTATTTTTTAAATAAAACTAATAAAAAGAATAAGTTAAACAAACGGTTTCATCATGAAATCATTCACTTCTTTGAAGAATATCGCTGGCCTGGGAATATTCGAGAGTTAGAAAATTTAATTGAAAGATTAGTCGTCACAACAGACAATGAGGAAATCGGGATGCATGATTTACCTCAAAGCATGTTACAAGGAAGGGCCCGTAAAAAGACAGAAACAAGGAAGTTGAAGGAAATAATTGCCAATGTTGAGCGGAAGCTTATCAAAGAGCAAATGGAAAAATCAAAGACCACACGAGTAGCTGCAAAAGAATTAGGGATTAGCCAATCCGCCCTCGTCAAAAAAATGCAGAAATTAGGTCTTTGATGAAAAAAGGAATCAAAAGTCAACGTTCATTCGTTGGCTTTTTTTATTGCCCTCAAGGAAAAGCGGAAAATGTTCCATATAGCAATGGTGAATAAGGAAGAGATTTCTATATTTTTGTTGCAACATGTCGAATTATTCCCTATTTTCACATAATGCGAAAAATTGGCACAATATTTGCATTAAAGATAAATAGCACGACAACAAATAAAAGTGGATGAAGGGGAATGAAGGTTATGGAGTTACCAACATTTGATTTAACAGGCAAGGTTGCCCTCGTTACAGGAGGAAGTAAAGGGATTGGGTTTAGCATGGCACAGGCATTAGGGCATTATGGGGCAAAGCTTGTTATTTCCAGCCGAGGGGTCGAAGAAGGGGAAAGGGCTGTATCACTGTTAAAGGAAGAGGATATTGAAGCTGTCTATATCCCTTGCGATGTGACGAAAAAGGATCAGGTAGAACGGCTAGTCAGTCAAATCGTTGATCAGTTCGGCTCGCTTGATATCTTAGTAAATAACGCGGGAATGAATATCCGTAAACTCTTAATTGATGTCGAAGAAAGCGATTGGGATCAAGTTTTAACGGTCAATCTAAAAGGGCTTTTTCTAGTGGGGCAGGCCTGTGCCAAACAAATGATCAAACAAAAATATGGGAAAATCATTAACATCTCCTCCATTTTGGGATCAATCGGCATGCCATTCCAGACATCCTATGCGGCTAGTAAAGGCGGCATTAACCAAGTAACAAAAGTTTGGGCGGAAGAATTAGCCCCCTATAATATTACCGTTAATGCCATTGGGCCTGGTTACATAAAAACACCTATGACCAAAGATTGGCTATCTGATCCTGTACGGGCTGAGAAAATCACCAATGCCAGCATGATCAAGAGGATTGGAGAAACTTCGGATCTTGTGGGACCTGTGGTTTTCTTTGCCTCTGATACCTCGGCCTATGTTACGGGTCAGATATTAAATGTGGACGGCGGCTGTACCGCTCGTTAACGAAATGATTAGGAGGTTAAGGTATGAATATCATCAAGGAAGTCCACTTTAATCGAGAGGTAAAAGTCTTCGAGGATCGGCCAGATAACCTATCAGCGATGTTGAAAGAGGCTGCCAGTAACTATCCAGCAGGTGAGGCTCTTGTGATGAATGGAAATCGCTTAACGTATAAAGAATTGTACGAAAAAGTGGAGCAGATTGCTGGTCATTTACAAAACTCCCTAGGTGTGAAAAAGAGAGATCGCGTGGCTCTTTTATTAGGAAATAGTATTGAATTTTGTTTACTCGTTTTTGCTTGTGCTCGATTAGGGGCGATTGTGGTGCCTTTAAATACTAGATTAAAAGAAACTGAACTTTCTTTTATGATTCAACAATCGAACAGCAAGATATTAGTGGTGGATGATGAATTTTTAGAAAAGGTCGAAGGCATGAGAGATCTTGATTCCATCGGACATGTCCAATACTTTTTCTTAATCGGACATAAAACACCAAACCGAAAAGATTATTTGCCTTTTGAAATCTTAGAACAGCCATCAACCCTTGCGGATGTGTATGTAACGGAAGAGGATCCATTATTTATTATGTATACCTCGGGAACAACGGGGCAGCCAAAAGGTGCGGTCGGTAGTCATTTAGGGGCAATTCACAGCGCCATCAATTATGAACACGTGTTAAAGACAAATGACAAAGCAAGAACCCTCATCGCGGTTCCACTCTTTCATGTGACAGGCTTAATTGGCCAGCTCTTTCACATGGTGAAGGTGGGGGGGACATCCGTTATTATGAGGCGATTTAGGACAGAAGAATACATCCGATTAACTGTGGAAGAAAATGTATCCTTTCTGTTTAATGTGCCTACCATCTACATTATGATGATGGCACATGCAGATTTCTCAGTGTATAACTATTCAAAAGTAAATTGTATCGCCTACGGTGGTGCTCCGATGTCATCGGAAACGATTTATAAATTGAAAAAGTATTTTCCGAATTCGTACTTGCATAATGCTTATGGAGCCACTGAGACCTCCTCTCCCGCAACCATTATGCCGCAAAAATTTCATGACTCAAAGGTAGCTTCCGTTGGACTGCCTGTTCCGGTTGGCGAAATGAGAGTGGTCAATGAGTTGGATGAACCATGTAATCCCGGTGAAGTGGGAGAATTATTAATTAAAGGTCCGATGATTGTTGAAGGCTATTGGAACAATGTTATTGCCAACCAAACATCATTCCTTCACGGATTTTGGCGCTCTGGCGACTTAGCGAAAATAGATGAAGATGGGTTTGTCTATATTGTCGATCGAAAAAAAGACCTCATTAACCGGGGCGGGGAAAAGATATTCTCCATTGAGGTCGAGAATGTTATTTATAATCATCCAAAAGTACATGAAGTGGCCGTTGTAGGAGTTCCAGATCCTCTCTTCGGGGAAATTGTCAAAGCGGTGATTGTCCCAAAGGCCAACGCAACCATAATGAGCGAAGAAATAAGAGATTTTGTTGCGGAAAGATTAGCAAATTATAAAGTTCCGAAACTAGTAGAATTTGTATCCGAACTGCCTCGGAATGCGGCAGGGAAAATAATCAAGAATGTACTGAAGAATGTACAGCACTAGAAAATTTTTTTACAAAAGAGAGGAAGAGATGCAATGTCTACAATTATGAAAAAGGCGTGGGGCTTTCGCTATGCGATCTTACTTATTCTTTGGTTAGTCTATATTATTAATTATTTTGATCGGATGGCGGTCTTAACCTTCCTGCCATTCATCCAGAAGGATTTACACTTAACCCCTGTGGAAGTAGGGCAGCTAGCCTCCGTGTTTTTCTTTGCCTATGCCGCTGCGCAAATTAGCGCTGGTTTCCTGGCTGATAAAATTGGTGCCAAGAAGGTCATGTATATTGCGATTACCGTCTTTACATTCGTAACTGCTTTAACGGGAATGGTGAAAACCTTCGGACAGTTTTTAGCACTCCGAATCGGATTAGGGCTTGGAGAAGGACACCATTTTGCCCCGGCCATTCGGGCCATTAATAACTGGTTCCCCCATAAAGAAAGAGGCAGGGCCGTTTCGTTTTTCGCTACATCATGGGCCGTTGCTCCGGCAATTGTTCCGGTTATCGTGACAAGTATCTCTATTTATTTCTTCAGTGGTGCTTGGAGACCGGTATTCTATGTCCTTGCTATCCCAGGAGCAATTGGGATCCTTTTACTATGGCGTTTTGTATCCGATTCACCAAGTGAAATGATTGCAAAAGGGAAATTAAGTAAGGATCAGGATGTTGATGATTCTTCAGTTAGAAAGATTTCGAAAGAAGAGAAACGAAAAAGCTACGGGATTTTCTTGAAAGATATTAATTTTTATGTTTTTACCTTGTGCCTCTTTTGTCAATTAGCTGTTTATTGGGGAACAACAACCTGGTTAACTTCATTTTTGGTTACACAGCATGGGTTAAATCTGAAGGAAATGGGCTTGTTCGCATCTGCCCCCTATATCGTTGCTTTCTTCGCCATGATGCTCGGCGGGTGGTTGATGGATAACGTTCTACATCGAATGAAGCCTGTTGCGTTGATTGGGTATATCTGTAGTATTCCTGTGCTGTGGATGCTGGGTGCTGTAGAAAAAGGGAATACGGGTCTATTACTTACACTCTTATTGCTCGTTGGTTTCTTTGTTAACTTAAACTTTGGCTCCATTTATGCGTATCTGCCTAAATTATATCCAAAAGAAGTGGTTGGAAGTGCCACAGGGTTAGCGAATGGAATTGGCCAGATGGGTGCATTTGTTTCTCCTCTCGTTGCAGGGTATTTAGTAAAAGTAGGAGCTAATGGAGCACAAGATTTTAGCAGAGTTTTCATCTTCTTTGCCATCGTTTCGGCAGTAGCGGCCGTTTGTGCCATCATTTTGAAGGAAAAGAAGATAACGAATGCCAATATAAAATTGGTTAACAATGAGAAATCGGTTAGTTAGGGTTTTTTGAGAATATAAACATGGAGGGATACAAACAATGGCAGAAATCGAAAAAAATGCAACGTATTTAGAACTTTTATGGGATCAAACCTTTCAACAAGTCGATTCTTGGGTTCAACAAGCAGAATTTCACGAGGACATCCTTCTTCAATATGCAACCAATTTTGCAGAAAAGGTGAAACGAAATGATAAAAACAGCAAAGAACTGACGGAACATCTTTCGGAAAAAGTTCGTGAGTGGGAAAAAGCATCTCGTGAAGAGCTGCTGACGACAACAACAGCTTTGAAAAACTTATTCCCAACAAAATCATACGAGGAAATAAACAAACAATTTGATGATATCCAAAACAAAACGGCAGAATTTACCTTAACCCCCTTTACGTATCTAGCTAATGGTGAGCAAGTAGACAAGGTTGTCCATGCCTTAGAGCAATATGTTGAATTTAGACGAACCAATCGAAATCTGTTTGTGAAAAATGTAAAAGAAGCAGCTTCCATTATTCGTGAGAATCAAAATGTATTATTGGATTTAATGACAAAGCAAGTGAAAAATATTTTCTTTCCTTTTCAACAATTATATACGGTTCAGACCCATTCTTTGAAATCAAAAACCAATCAGCAGGGGGATTAACATGGCAGATCAAGGGACTTTTGATCCATACGATTTAGTTAAAAAGTTTAGTGATCAATGGGAAAAGCAAGCAAATGAAATGATTCACTCCTGGACAAACAATCGCGAATTTGTTGGATTTTCCAAAGTGAGTTCAGATATTCAATCACGTTATCTTGAGATGTTTAAGAAAAATCAAGAGTTACTAGCGAATCAGTTACATGTACCAACCAAAAGCGATTTCGCTCATGTCGCAAAATTAACGATTCAAACAGAAGAAAAGCTTGACGCACTCGAAGAACAAATCTGGGGTTTACAAGCTTCGATGGATACCGCAAATAAAGGGATCACTAGTCTTGTAGAAGTTTCACGAGAGATGATGAAGCTAATAAAACAACTGAAATCGGAGCAAGTGAAATACAAAAAGGATATAGAAAAAGTAAGTGAGTGTTATTTTGAAATTCAAGGAATAAGAAGTGAATTAGCCCAAAATCTTGTCTTAAAAGAGGAGATTGCCGCTCTTAAAAAGCAGGTAGATGAAAAACTGGGTAAACATAAGAAAAATGAACGGGAACTTGAACTGGCAGCTGCAGCTAAGTAATCGGAGGAGGAGCAGGATTGACCACAGATATTGAAAGGAAAACCTCTTTTGATTTTGAAAAAGAGTGGACGCGTTGGAATGAATTTTTCAAGACGATTAATGGGCCAGAACTTAGTATAGAGCTTACTCCAAGACAATGTATTTGGAAGAAAAACAAGGCAACATTGTGGCATTATGCAGCTGTTGAAAAGAAATATGATGTGCCAATATTCTTTATTTATTCCCTATTCAATCGTCCCCATATCTTAGATTTTGCCCCAGGTTCCAGTGTCATTGAGGGATTAATAAACAGTGGTTATGATGTCTATTTATTAGATTGGGGAATGGCTGGTTACGAGGATAAAGATATTAATCTAGAAGATTATATTGTTGACTACATTAAAAAGAGTGTTCAACGAGTATTACGACATTCGGCTGCCGATGAGGTGTCGGTGGTCGGATATTGTCTAGGTGGCACATTAGCAGCCATGTATGCTTCGATTGCTAATGAACCGATTAAGAACCTGGTTGTGGCGACAGTTCCTATTGATTTTAGTGTGGCGGCCATTCCGGAGCATGTGGCGAATGGGCTAAAGGAAGGCAACTCCCCCTTAGATCGATTCATAGATGTTTACGGAATCATCCCACCTCATTACGTTGAGGCCATGTTTAGGTCTGTCACGTCACCCGTTTATACCAGTCCATATGTAACACTATTAACCCGCGCGAATGACAAGCGTTTTGTGGAAAAATGGCGACGGATGAACAATTGGACAAAAGGGCATGTCCCCCTAACGGGTGGCGCTTTCCAACAACTAACGAATGCCCTCTTTAAAGAAAATAAACTCATAAAAGGGGAGTTTACCATCCGTGGCGAAAAAGCCGATTTAGGTAAGATTGAGGCAAACCTATTCGTGGTCAGCTCGAAGAACGATAACCTTATACCTGAAGAGCAAAGTCGGCCATTGATGGATTTAGTTTCAAGTAAAGATAAAACCTATCAAGTAGTCGAAGCAGGTCACGTCTCTTTAGCGATATCAGGGAAATTTTCTGGTATTTTAGATCACTGGCTATGTGATCGTTCAAGGAAAAAATAGATAACCATTTGAAGCTGTCTGTGTCATGAAATTAGAGATAGGCAGCTTCAGATTAATTGAACAGAAGGTGGGATATAACATGCAGGTTTTGTCATCCATTTTTGAAACGATTAATGAAAAAGAAACCGTTCAATTTTTACAATCACTCATCCAAGTGAACAGTGTGAATCAGCCTGGAAATGAAAAAGGAGTGGCGGAGGTGATCAAGACTTATTTAGCCTCATCCAAACTTCACGTTGAAGTAGATGACCTTGGTCACAATCGGGCCAATCTATTTGTTACTTATCCAAATGGTGAAACCGATGAAAAGTATTTAATTTATAGCGGTCATTTAGATACCGTGCCAACGGGAAAGGTCGAATGGGAACATGATCCTTTTTCCGGAAAGGTAGTTGGGAATAAAATATATGGGCGGGGAACGACCGACATGAAGGGCGGCGTCGCTGCCATGATCCTTGCTCTGAAATATTTAGAAGGTGCCGGAGTGAAACTAAAGGGAAAGGTCCAGTTTGTCGGGACCGCAGGTGAAGAGGTGGATGGATATGGGGCAAAAACAGTCGTCGAAAAGGGGCAAATTGACAAAGCCACCGCGATGGTTGTTTCAGAACCTAGCGAAAACCAACTATTTACTGCACATAAGGGCTGTCTATGGCTAGAAATCACGACAAATGGAAAAACAGCGCATGGCTCCATGCCAGACCAGGGTATTAATGCGATTTTAGCGATGAATGAGTTGATCAATATGCTCCAAACCTATCAATTTGATTACACGCCACACCCATTATTAGGTCATCCCACAATGAATATTGGGACAATCGAAGGCGGGGTAAAAACAAATGTGGTACCGGACCAATGTAAATTGACGTTAGACATCCGAACCATTCCCGGCCAGGATAAAGATAGCATTTTAGCTGACATTGAGAAAATGATCCAAGACATTACAGTGCGATTTCAATCTACTTATCAAATAAAGGTCATCAATAGTATGGAATCCGTTGGTACGAATGAAACAGATGATTTTGTGAAACTTGCTGTTACTACTGCAAAGACTCATTTAAACAAGGAGCTTTATCCTATGGGTGTTAATTATTATACAGACGCATCCGTTTATTGCCCCCATTTGCACATTCCGACTATTATCGTTGGCCCTGGAGATCCAAAACTTGCACACCAGCCTGATGAATACATAGAAATTGATAAATTCATAGAATCTATCCGCTATTTTATGGCCTTGGCGATTGATTATTTGGGTGTACGGTAAAATTTATTCAACAAGACAACCGGCTAGCTTCAAAGTCTGAGGGTTTTAAAAGGACTACAAACTTAGAGTTTGCCGGCTTCATGTTGATAAAATTAATCATGTTAATTCACAACTTCTTGCCATTGTTTTTCATTTGTTACATCATGGTTAACAGCAATGGCCTCTCCGACGTTTTCCTGAATATCCTAAACAACTTCCTCTAATAATTCGGTTTGAATGTCGGTTGCGACTACTTTAGCGCCCTTGCTTGCAAATAAACGAGCTTCCGCTGCTCCTTGACCGCTGGCCGTACCTGTCACAATAGCTATTTTACCTGATAAACGACCCACAATAATTCCCCCTTTTGCAAGTATTAAATCATGTTACCGCTTTATTCTAGCGAAAAGGGGAAAATTAGTCATTTATATTTTTAAAATATTCAAACTATTCCCCTTTGAGTGAATGGGTTTGGGCAATGCCGTTCTCCCATTTTGTATAAACCGGGTTAGGAAATTCTCAAAAATAGTAAATTTAATAGGTTGATATCCATTGAAATAGGAAAAGTGATACGCCTTCATTTGGCACAAGAATTGCAAGGATTCGTAATAAAACTATTTCATCATAAAAGGAGAGTTTGAAATGATCGATACTTTCAGTTTACGAAATAAAACAGCGATTGTAACGGGTGGAAATCGAGGATTGGGTAGGTCAATCGCACTTGCACTGGCAGAGGCTGGGGCTGATCTAGTTGTTGTGGGGAGAGATCAAAACAGAAATGAAGAGGTTGTCCAAGAAATAAAAAACTTGGGTAGGAATGCCATGGGCTTTAGTGTAGATCTTTCCAGGATAAACTCGATCCAACAATTTGTCCAAAATGTTCAAGAATCTTTTGGGACAATCGATATTTTAGTCAACAATGCGGGGGTATCTGCTACCAACTTTGCCCTAGACATAACAGAAGAGGAATGGGACAAGGTGATGAATGTAAATGTGAAATCCTTATTCTTCTGCTCACAGGCTGTCGCTAAAGCCATGAAGCAACAGGGCGGTGGAAAAATGATTAATGTTTCTTCTGTAGTTGGTGCAGTAGGTGACGTTGGAATAAGTCCCTATACGGCAAGTAAAGCTGCTGTTATTAACCTGACCAAATCCTTGGCACTGGAGTGGGCAAGATTTGGAATCCGTGTGAATGCAATTGGACCAGCCTATATCGAAACGGAAATGAATCAAGAAGAACTTAGTAACGAGAAAGTGCGAAATAAGATCATTAGTAAAACTCCTATGAAAAGGTTAGGACTTCCAGAAGAAATTACAGGAGCCATCCTGCTACTGGCTTCGGATGCCGGCAGTTTTATCACTGGCCAAACCATTTTTATCGATGGCGGCTGGTTAGCTCAATAGAGGGGTTTTTTTTACGGATGAGAAAGCGTGTTAATAAATTCCTAAAAAAAATACAACCTTCCAATTAAAAGCCCTTCTTTTCAACATGTTGTATTTGGCATGAAAGTTGCAAAATGTATAACGAACTAAAAAGTTTTTCTGATTTATTGAAAACGCTTACCCAAGGGAGGTGGTCGGCTACATTTACATTTTTCACAGTGGATTTGTCGTTTTTATTCTATTTGAAGGAGTGATTTTCAATGGGAACCATGAAGGCAGCTGTTTATTACGGGCCAAGGGACATTCGGGTTGAAAATTTTACTATTCCGGAAGTTGGGCCAAATGATATTTTACTTAAGGTAAATGCTTGTGGGATCTGCGGTTCAGATGTTCATAGTTATGGAACGGGATTATATATTGAAAAAGGTCAAATCATGGGTCACGAATTCTCGGGTGAAGTAGTCAAGGTTGGTGCCCTTGTAAACGATATCGAAGTGGGCGAGAGAGGAACCGGGTTTCATTCAGGGGTGTGCGGCACCTGTTTTTGGTGCAAAAGAAATGAATTTATGCACTGTCCCAATTTATTTAAGGCATCTACCGGCTACGGTCTCCAGGGAGCGTTTGCCGAGTATTTGGTGATTCAAAATGCCATAAACGGTATTAGCTTCCACAAAATCCCTGACCAACTTGATCATTTTACAGCAGCGACGATTGAGCCGGTGTCAGTGGCCGCCTATACAGTTGACCAATGTCAACCCAAGAAAGGGGATAATGTTGCAGTTCTCGGTGCTGGGCTAATTGGCAACGCATGTATGCAAGTTTTTAAATCCTATGAAGTAAATAAGGTGGCTGTCAGTGAGGTATCAGAAATCAGGTTAGAGATGGCAAAATCATCAGGCGCCGATGTCGTCATTAATGCAGCGAAGGAAAATGTTATAGGTAGAATCAAAGAATTATATGGTCCGGGTCCCTACCATTTTAACGAGGGGGCGATGACCGACATCGTGGTCGAAGCATCCGGGGCACCTTCGGCAGTTGAAGATAGCTTCGAACTAGTCCGAAGCGGCGGTGTCATTGCGTTTGTTGGACTTCCAGAAAAAAAGGCACAGCTCGATACAACCAAAATTGTCCACAAGGCGCCAAAAATTCTTGGTGTTTTGGGCGGTGATTTTCATCGTTCCATCGATTTATTAACGAGTCAAAAAGTGCAAACCAAACATTTAATCACCCATGTGTTCCCGATAGACCATGCAAAAGAAGCTTTCGAAACCCAGATGAGACCGCATGAATCTGTAAAAGTTATGATTGAATTTTAATTAGGTCTTGCCACATATCTACTATTCTATACAGATGAAGGGCCTTATTACCTTAGGAAGAATCTACAAGAATGGAGTTTTGTGATGAATGTATTAATTCTAGGGGGAAGTAAAGGCATCGGAAGAGCTACAGCCTTGCAATTTAGTTCAGAAGGTAATCAACTATTTGTGAATTATGCCCATGATGATGAAGCAGCATTCGTTACTGCTTCAGAAATTATGGAAAGGGGAGCGGTAGCGCACATCATCAAGGCGGATGTCGGCGACCCGGCAGCCATTAAAGAGATGCTGTCACAAATAAAATGCAAGACTGATAGACTTGACTTAATTGTTCATTGTGCTGTAGCCATTATCCCTGGCGATGGGTTGTCCCTTTCCTGGGACGAATGGCAACGGGCCATTGCGGTCAGTAATCTCTCACTTGTCGAAACCATTCGTGAAGCGATGCCGCTGCTGCAGCATGGATCATCCATTATCGCACTTTCCAGTCGTGGTTCTGATCATGTAGGACCACAGTATGCCGCAATGGGGTCAACGAAAGCTTTTACCGAAGCCATCGTCCGTTATCTCGTGCTTGAACTGGCACCAAAGGGCATCCGGATAAACGTGGTTTCCCCAGGCACATTGGATACGGATGCCCTAAGGCGACTTTTCTCAGAAGAAGAGGGCGTAGAAGAATACCTTGAATATGAAAAATCACTGAATCCGAGTGGACGCGGTCTTCAATTTGAGGACGTAACACAGGTCATCGCCTTTTTGGCAAGTCCAGCCGCACAGATGATCCAAGGTAGAGTCATCCCGATTGATGGGGGACGGGGGCTGCTATAAATAGAATGCTCCTTTAAAAAGTTCTGCTTTTCAATCCTGCTTAAGTAAAGTCAGACTTTTATATATTCACCCAAATTTGATGGAGGTGCAAGTGTATGAATAATACTGCGGCAGTTGGACAGGGTATGACGAAAAAACGGTTTACTGTTTTAGCCATTGTGTTTGTGATTAACTTTGTCGTTTGGATGGATGAAAGCGTATTTGCCATCTTGACTCCGCTATGGAGCGAATCGCTTAAATTGACTCCGGAACAAATTGGATCGGCATCTGCTGCCTACCTATTAGGCTATTTCCCTGTTTTATTTATTGCCGGTATATTGTCAGACAGAATTGGAGCTAAAAAGATGCTGTTCCTTTGTCTAGCCGGGGTATCGGTGTTGAGTGCATCGATGGCGTTCGTCGATTCTTATACAACCCTTTACATTCGAAACTTGATTTTCGGTATATTCTTCGGCTTTTTATGGGCACCATGCAATAAAATGATGGCCATGTGGCTGCCAGGCAGGGAAAGAGCGAAGTACGCTGCCATTTGGATGAGTTTTACGACACTTTCTGGGTCGATTGGTGCTCTTGTCGGACTGCCTCTTGCTCAGGTTATCGGCTGGGAAAAGGTGTTCATTATTGTTTCCGTACTAGCTGTACCTTTGATTTTCTTCCTTCTTTTTAAAACAACTGACCGTCCTGAAGATTTTAAAGGCATCTCGAAAGAGGAGTTAGCTTATATTTATTCGGATCTTCCCTCTGCTGAACAACAAGCAGCCGAAAAATTCCAATGGTCCCATTTAAGAGATTTGTTTAAACAGCGAAGTATTTGGACGATGGCAATTGCCACCGGTTTAGGAACAACACCGACTTGGCTGGTTGGTACTTGGGGTGCGTATACTCTATTAAATGAGTTTAAAATCACACCGACTAGCGCTTCCCTGATGCTATTCTTTGTATCATTTATCCCCTTTACATTGGGCTTTGTCAACGGACCGATTATCAATAAATTCTTCGGCGGAAAATGCCGCCCGGCTTTGGCTTTTGGTCCATTAGTAAGTGGCATGGCCTTTTTAGCCGCTGCCTTGTTTAATCCGAATTATATCGTATGGGTCATCCTGATTTCCGGGTTCGGATTTTTTTGTAATCCATTTTTTTGGGGAACGGTCAATGCCTATTGGGCAGGGATAGCAAAACCGCAATATTCAGGTACGCTAAATGGTTTATCCGCGGCTTTACAGGTAGCGGTCGGCTATATTCTTGTGAATATGAGCGGTAAATGGATTAACCCTGCGGTTCATGGCCCTGATACCACGGATAAGGTTTGGATTATTGGTGGATGCGTCTTTTTAGCCACGATCGTCTTTATTTATCTATCGAAGGAAATTAGTATCAATCCCACAACAAATGCTAGCACATCAAATAATGGACAGATACCGGAAGAAAATCCTGCATCAACGACTATCTAAATTTTTCGGATCCTGGAATAGATTATTTTCACGATTAGGAATGATATCTTCTCACCTAATTTACAACTTCACTGTATAGAGTGGCCCTAGATGGGTCTGGGGTCACTTTTTTCTTAAGAATTCCTATAAGAAATTTAGTAGTTTTAAGAAAACACCAGACTCCAAAAAAGAGTTCAATGGTTTGCTAAATAAAGGGATAATGAATTTTCTCAAGAATAATAAAGGAAATAGTAAAATTCGCAATAGTAAGAAAAATTAAAATTAAATTAGGGGTTTATTGTGATAGATAGGCGATTTATTTTTTGGCATGAAAATTGCATTTAAACGTTTAATAAAGAAGTCATTATACTTTTTAAAGCATTTTCACGTTTTGCTTACTAGAGGAGGAGTCTTCTCATGAAACCGTTACACATATACTGTTATACATCAGGTAAGCTGCAAACAAACAGTTATGTCATTTCAGATCAAGAAGATACCTTTTGTATTGTCATTGATCCGGGTGAAAGCCCCCATCAAATGATGGAATTGATTGGTAACAGGAAAATCGAATATATCCTTTTAACTCACAGCCATTATGATCATATCACCGGTTTGAACTTTCTAAAAAAAATGACAGATGCTTCAGTCGTGGTCCACGGCTCAGAAGCGGAATGGCTGGTGAATCCAACCTTAAATCAATCCATCAAGACCAATGCGGCCATTGTCTGTAAGTGGCCTGACATTTTGCTTCATGGCGGTGAGATCATCCATTGTCATTCTTTTTCGATTAAAGCCATCCATACACCTGGCCATACACCAGGAAGTGTATGTTATCTATTCAACGACAAGTATTTGTTTACAGGAGATACATTGCTCGCTGGAGCAGCTGGACCAACCAATCTCCCATTCGGCAATCGGGATCTTTTGAAAACATCTATTAATCATAAGCTGTTTTGTTTAGCTGATGATATTGTCTTCTATCCAGGTCATGGAGGGGAGTCCACAATTGGTTTTGAGAAGAGTCACCCAGTGCTGCCGCACATCAGACATGTCATCTAATAAAGGCTTGAAGGGGGGTGTTTCCACAGTTTAGGGGAGTCTTTACTTACTAACTATTCTTAACCTAGATTTTTATTAATCTTAAGAAGGAGTGAATAAAGTGGCTGAAATCTATCAAAAAGAAATTAATCTTAAGAAATACAGCAAGGAAGAGTTAACGAAGTACTATCGCGAAATGGTGAAAATCAGGAAGTTTGATGAGCATTTAATTCGCTTAATGATGGAAGGAAAGGTTTCCGGTTTCTATCATTCTGGAATTGGTTCTGAAAGCGTTTCAGTAGGCTCAATTACCAATATTCTTCGTGACGATGATTATATCTATTATAATCATCGCGGCTGTAATCAAAAGATTGCTAAAGGCGTGCCCCTTTCCAAAATCTATGGAGACTTTTTGGGAACTGTGGAAGGAACTACCCGGGGACTCGGTGCAGGGATTGTACATAGTGCAGACCCATCACGGGGTGTATTAGGACAATGTGGGACCATCGGTTCCCAATTTAATATTGCAGTTGGAACAGCCTATTCTGCAAAAATCCAAAATACCGATCGCGTAACACTTGTTTACTTTGGTGATGGCGCTGCGTCAAGAGAACCACTCCATGGATCCTTAAACTGGGCCGGTCTTTACAAATTGCCGATTGTCTATATTTGTGAAAACAACGGTTATGCCATTTCCTCTACCACAGAGGAAACACATTCTGTAAGGGAACATATTGCAGATTGGGCATGGGGCTATGGTATTCCAAACTGTGTTGTCGATGGAAATGATGTTTTATTGATGCGTGAATGTGTGTCGGAAGCGGTGGAGAGGGCTAAACGTGGGGAAGGTCCAACCTTTATCGAAGCTAAAACATTCCGTCATCGCGGCCATTTTGAAGGCGACACATACGATTATGTCGATCCGGAAGTATTGAAATATTGGAAAGAACATAAAGATCCGATCAAAAATTTCAAAAAACTAGTCATTGAAAACGGAATTTGCACTGAAAATGACCTATTGAATGTGGAAGAGCAACTAGAACTAGAAATCCTACAAGCGATCAAAAAAGCGGAAGATGCATCGCTTCCAAGCCCGGAAAGAATCTATGAAGGATTATTTGCCTAAGGAGGAGTGGTAACTGTGAGTACATCTGTAAAAGTAAAAACAATAACCATGCGTGAAGCCATTGTGGAAGCTCTACATGAGGAAATGGAACGTGATGAAAAAACGGTTTTGTTTGGTGAAGATGTTGGCAAATTCGGTGGTATTAATGCGATAACTAGAGGTTTATATGAAAAATTCGGAGGAAAAAGGGTTTTTGATACTCCGATTGCCGAAACCACCATTGTTGGGGCAGCGCTGGGGATGGCGATTACCGGACTCCGCCCGATTCCTGAATTGCAATTTGGCGATTTTGTTGGTATCGCTTTCGATGAAGTATTTAACAAACTGGGTAAATGGCGTTTTATGCACGGCGGCCAAATGGAAGTTCCGGTTACTCTAAGGCTGCCGGTTGGAATCGCAGGTGGAGCCGGTCCTGAGCATTCCCAAAGCCCGCAAGCTTTGTTCATGCATGCGCCGGGTGTGAAAATAGCGATTCCTTCCACCCCCTATGATGCAAAGGGTATGTTAAAAACGGCAATTCGCGACAATAATGCCGTCCTATTCTTTGAACATAAACTGCTTTACGCTATGAAGGGGGAAGTTCCGGAAGAAGAGTATTTAATTCCGCTTGGCAAGGCTGATGTAAAAAGGGAAGGAAAAGATGTAACAATCATTGCAACGGCCCTTCAGGTTCAGACCTCATTGGAGGCAGCGGAGAAATTGGCGAAGCTTGGTGTGGAGGCTGAGGTTGTCGATCCTCGGACGCTCGCTCCGCTTGATATGGAAACGATTCTACAATCTGTCCGTAAAACAGGCCGGGTTCTTATTGTACATGAAGAACCGAAGACGGGTGGCTGCGGTGCAGAAATTGCCGCCCAAATTTCCGAACAAGCCCTGTTTGACCTTCAAGCACCCATCAAACGAATTGGCAGTCCTGATGTGCCAATCGCACAAAGCATCTATTTAGAGCAATTCTACAGACCTAGCGAAGATCAGATTATCGAGGCTGTGAAGGAATTAATGGAGTACTAAAATCAAGTACTGTCGGTGTTCCCGTCCTTAAAAATATCGGGAACACCGTAAATTAAAAGTTTTATACAGAATGCACTTATAAATTATCTATCGACATATTTTAGGAGCGTGAAAAAATGATAGAAATTAAAATGCCACGTCTTGGTGTTACGATGCAACACGGAACCGTGTCCGAATGGCTGGTGGAAGAAGGTACCACCGTCGAAAAAGGGGATTTACTATTTGTTTTAGAAACAGAAAAATCAACGCTTGATATTGAGGCCCAAGAGTCCGGAGTCTTGAAAAAAATCGTAGTCCCTTCTGGGAAAGAAGTGCCGGTGAATACCGTTATTGCAGTCATTGCCGACGAAAACGAGGAAATTGATGTATCTGCATATTTTCAAGACGAAACAGCAAAAGCGGAAACGGCTGCAGCTGCATTGAAATTGGAACCGAAAGAGGAAACAAGTAGGGCAGAAGGGCAAAGTGGACAAAATGCTGGGAAAATTTCACCTAGGGCAAGAAGACTTGCCAAAGAACTCGGTGTGACCGTTGAGAATGTGGTTGGAACCGGCAAAGATGGAATTGTTACCGAAGAGGACATCCGCAAACTCGCTAAGTCCGAAACCACTGGCATGGTAAAAGAAAGAATCGCTTTAAATAATGTGAAAAAGGCAATGTCCGAAAACATGCTAAACAGTTGGAGAAACATCCCACAATTTACGCAGATGATTTCTGTTAATATGGAAACTGCCCTTAAGGTAAAAAAGGAACTTGGTACTATTTCTATTAATGACATTTTGATCAAATCGGTTGGAAACGCCTTAAAGCATAATTCTATGGTAAATAGCCGCTTCGAGGATCAACAAATTATTGTATTTAACGAAGTCAATATTTCCGTTGCCGTTAACAGTAGCAATGGCTTGGTGGTCCCGGTGGTAAAAAATGTCGAATTTAAATCGGTTTTTGAAATTTCCCAAGAGATTCGAAGATTGGCTGAGAAGGCTGAAAAGAACCAATTAACCATTGATGATTATGCAAATGGGACGATTACGGTCTCCAACCTGGGCAGTCTCGGAATTGAAAATGGCACACCAATCATTAATTCTCCGCAATCTTCATTGGTTTTTGCCGGAGCGATTAAAAAGACTCCAATTGTCAATGAGGAAGGCGACATCGTCGTTGCCCCCATCATGACCCTTTCAATTAGCTATGATCATCGGTTTATTGATGGCGTTACAGGAGCCCAATTTACAAATGATGTAAAAATAGCGCTGGAAAAGCTGGAAGCCTCAGATTTATTGTCATAACCATTAACCGGGAGGAATCGTTTATGAGATTAAGAGATAAGGTAGCCATTATCACTGGAGCCGGAAGCGGCCAAGGTAGAGCAGCTGCTAAAATATTTGCAAGAGAAAGAGCAGCTGTCGTAATTGCTGAGTGGAACGAAGAGAATGGAAGACAGATAGAAAAGGAGATTTTGAATGACGGACAACAGGCCCTCTTCATAAAAACGGATGTATCTAATGAAGAAAATATAGTTGCATTGGTAGAAGAAGTGATAAATCGTTATGGGAAAATTGATGTTGTTTTCAATAATGCCGGCATCGGATTTTCAGCCAATTCCAAGTATAAAATGGCTTCATTAGTTGAAACCCCGCAATCCGATTGGAACAGTATTTTGGGGATCAATTTAAACGGTGTTTATCTGTTGTCCAAACATGTTTTGCCTATAATGATGAAGCAAAATGGCGGAAGCATCGTCAATAATGCCTCACTAAATGGAATTGCCGGTGTAACGGGAGCGGACGCCTATACCGCGGCCAAAGGGGGAGTTGTTGCATTGACACGGGTCATGGCGGTTGATTACGGTAAATATAATATTCGCGTCAATTGCATATGCCCTGGCGCGATTGACACACCTATGATAGCCGAAGTTCTAAGTGTCCCTGAATTTGCCGAAAAATTCGCGGAAGGATGTCCACTAAGAAGGGTGGGTAAACCGGAGGAAATCGCCAATGCTGCCCTCTTCCTTGCATCGGATGAATCTAGCTATGTGACAGGGCTGATTATGCCTGTTGATGGCGGTGTGTATGCTCTGTAAACCTTAGCGAAAAGTAGAATAAACGGAAAAAGGTATTTTCTAGGGGGATTTTTTTCGGGGACTGTCGAATTGTATTAATTGGGAAATCATTTGTCGGGATGTGATTGGAATTGGATCCTATTTACACATTGAAAGGCAGTTATCGAAACTTTGGAGCGTCCCAAGCGGAAAAAACATTAAAGAATATGTGGACGAATTACTTCATTAAGAAGAGAGAGGTTGAAGGAATTCGTCCTGTTATTTTAAGTTCATGGAAGCGATCGCTTAAACACCGGGTGACCCCGTTTGCCAACCAAGCTTTGGTTTGCGACCTTACGACATTAATAAAAGTTCAACAAGAAAACAAGAATATTTTGACGCTTATTCGGCCCTTTATGGATGATTTATTTGACATGGTTAAAGGGACTGACAGTTTAATTGCTTTTGCGAATAAGGATGGAATCGTCCTTGATTTATGCGGTGACAGTGAAATCGCCATGAACGCTGCATCCATTAACTTCACGGTTGGGGCTGACATGAGTGAAGAGTCCATCGGGACTAATGCAATCGGGACCGCTTTGGTCACTGAAAAGGCCATTCAGATCATTGGCGCAGAGCATTACTGTGCCATTTGGCATAGTTCCCATTGTTCAAGCGCCCCGATTATCGACCCCTTTACTAATGAATTGATTGGAGCCATTACGTTAATAGGCTATATCCCAACAGCCAATCCCCATTCTCTCGGACTCGTTAAAACTGCCGCAGATACCATCGTAAAACTGATGGAACAGCAAGGAATCATGAAGGAAACATACATGATGAACAACTACTTCAACGCGGCAATTGACTCTATTTCAGACGGCATTCTCATTGTCAACCGCTTTGGAGAAATTATTCAGGCCAATAAGATGGCGTCGCATTTATTGAAGCTACCCATGAATGTTGGCAAATGCAGGCTAAGAGATATTGAACATTTACACCCATTTTCGATGTACCTATCAGAATCAATCCAAGGAAATGAAGTTATTTTTCAGGAAGAAATTGGCATGCCCCATGATGAAAAACACAAGTTGATTTTTACCATGAGAGGAATTAATGATGGGAATGAACATATAGGTAGTATTATCATCCTCAAAAAGAAAGTAAACAAGGAAACCAATAAGCTGAAGGCAAAATACGTATTCTCTTCGCTCATTGGTGAGGCCCCCCTGTTTAAACAGGCGATTAAACGTGCCCAAAAGGCAGCCTGCACGGATAAAAGCATAGTGATAACGGGTGAAAGTGGAACAGGTAAAGAACTTTTTGCCCAGGCCATCCATAATGAAAGCATGAGGCAAAGCAAACCATTTCTTGCCATCAATTGTGCGGCCATTCCAAAAGATCTCATAGCCAGTGAACTATTTGGTTATGTCGAAGGTGCCTTCACAAATGCCGCCAGGGGAGGAAGAAAGGGGAAATTTGAAGCTGCGAATGGCGGTACAATTTTTCTTGACGAAATAGGTGATATGCCGCTCGAACTGCAAGCTCATTTACTTAGGGTTTTGGAAGAAAAGGAAATTACTCCAGTCGGATCCCATTTGTCAAACCCTATTGATGTCCGTATTATCGCTGCGACCAATAAGGATTTGTTTCAATTGGTGAAAGAAAATAAATTCCGCCTAGATTTGTTTTATCGTCTAAACATTATTTCTCTACAGATCCCTCCTTTGAATAAACGGAAACAAGATATTGAATTGTTTATTAGCCATTTTCTTCCTACCAAAAAGGTCAGTAATGGTGTTCTTACCTATTTTTTTGAATACGACTGGCCCGGCAATCTACGGGAATTCAAAAATGTGATGGAGCAAATTGAAATTTTTTGCGAAGAATCGATTGTAACCGAGGAGCATCTTCCTTCTTATATTCGCTCGTCCATCCAAATTGAAAATAATGACTTGAATTTATATCAATCATTGGCAAATGAAACCAAGAAAGATACATTAATTTTTACATTGAAAAATAGTGGAAGCGTCTCTCAGGCAGCCAAAAAGCTGGGTGTTTCGGCAAGTACCTTATATCGTTGGGCAAGTGAATATCAATTAAATGTTAAGGATTATATTCAATCGACTTAACCATGGGTTGGTAGAATGAAAGGGTGTTATTCCGATTCATATATAGAATCCGTAGAGTGCTGCGAATGGAATAAAGGATCCTCACTTGTAAAATTAGGAATGGTCGTTTGGGTCTTTAATTGGAGAAGAGGAGGAAAATATATATGATGACACAAGAAGAATATATTGAAAGTCTCCGCAAACAAAAGAAGGAAGTTTATTTCATGGGAGAAAGGGTTGAAAATGTCGTCGATCATCCGGCGATGAGACCGCATATTAATGCAGCATCTGTCACTTATAAATTGGGGACAGAAGAAGAATACGAAGAACTTGGCAGTGCTACCTCCCATCTGACCGGAAAGAAAATAAACCGCTGGACCCATATTCCGCAGAATCAAGAAGATCTTGTTAAAAAAGCGATGATGCTACGGGTGGCGGGACAAATAACAGGGACCTGCTTTCAACGATGTGTGGGAATGGACGGCTTGATCACTCTTTATTCAACCACATGGGAGATGGACCGCGATCTTGGGACGAATTATCATGAACGATTTAAACGATTTTTAATTGATACGCAAAATAATGACTATATGACAGATGGAGCGATGACTGATCCAAAAGGTGACCGGTCGAAAAAACCGTCCGAACAACAAGACCCTGATCAGTATGTCAGGGTGGTAGAAGAAAGAGAAGACGGGATTGTGGTTCGCGGTGCAAAGATGCACCAGACCGGTGCCGTTAATTCACATCAAATTTTAGTGATGCCGGGTGCGGCGATGACGCCAAACGATGCAGATTACGCCATATCGTTTGCCGTTCCAGCCGATGAAAAAGGGCTTGTCTATGTTTTTGGACGGCAGGTGAATGACAGCCGGAAATGGGAAGGAAAAATTGATCAAGGAAATGCCAAATATGGTGTGGTTGGCGGAGAAGCACTGATTATTTTTGAAGATGTCTTTGTGCCTTGGGAACGTGTTTTTATGTATAAAGAAACCAAGTATACCGGAAAACTGGTTGACCGCTTCGCTTCCTACCATCGTCAAAACTATGGTGCCTGCAAGGCCGGAAATCTTGATGTGTTGATTGGAGCGACAGCTTCTCTTGCGGACATGCATGGAATCTCAAAAGCTAGTCATGTGAAGGAAAAGCTTTCAGAAATGGCCCACTTAGTTGAAACCATGTATAGTGGAGCCCTTGCCTGTTCCTTTAATTGTTCTACATCTGGATGTGGGACGGCTTTTGTTGATCCGGTACTGGCAAATACTTCTAAACTCAACACTGCCCGTTATTATCCGGAAGTAACTAAGATTTCACAGGATTTAGCAGGTGGGTTTGTTGCCACATTACCATCTGAAAAAGAATTAGATAACCCACGGATCGCCCCTTATATTCATAAATACTATCGTACCGGTGAAAATGTAGATCCTATTCAAAGAATTAAAATGGGACGTCTGATTGAAAATATGACAGGCTCGACACCAATTATCGAATGTATGCATGGTGCTGGATCACCGCAGGCACAAAAAGTCGTCATTCAAAGATCCATTAATTGGGGAGAAAAGATTAAATTTGCTTCGGAAATTGTCAAGGATACAGAGGCACCCAATGAAGTAACAAGTTAATTTACATCGAACCATACATTTATTTGCGCCCGAGTAGATGCCCATTTGCAGCTGCTCGGCTTCATTTTATGTAGCTTCTTTTACATAGTATGAGACAAAAAACGGGAGGAAATGATCATGTCGAAGGTTCTCGTTATCGGAACAGGAACAATGGGGGCAGGAATCGCACAAGTTATTGCACACCATAACCATGAGGTCACATTGTTCGATCAATCCAAAGAACAGCTTGAAAAGGGAATGGGCGGTATTGAAAAGCAGCTTAATACTTTAGTAGAAAAAGGAAAAATAGATTCACAACAAAAAGAAACCACTTTATCGCACCTAGAACCAACCTCTACCTTACCACACGTTTGTTTTGATCTCATCATCGAAGCTGTACCCGAAAAGAAGGAGATTAAAAGTGCCGTATTTAAACAAATGGATACAATCAGTGATGAAAAAACGATTTTAGCTACAAATACCTCATCGATTAGTATAAGTGAAATATCGTCGTATATTGAAAAACGAGATCAAGTGATAGGACTGCATTTTTTTAATCCACCCACCATGATGAAACTAGTAGAAGTGATCCGTGGCCAACGGACAGATGAGAAGATTGTTACGAGAAGTAAAGAGTTTATCCATTCAATTGGAAAAGTACCGATTGAAGTAAATGAAGCTCCTGGCTTCGTAGTAAACCGTATGTTAGTTCCTATGATCAATGAAGCTGTCTTTCTATTGATGGAAGGAGTTGCCTCGGCTGAAGAAATTGATCAATCCATGAAATTAGGTGCAAGCCATCCGATTGGTCCACTAGCCTTAGCCGATTTAATCGGTTTAGATGTGTGCTTACAGGTGATGGATGTATTATACGATGAGTTTTCAGATAGTAAATACCGCCCAGCTCCATTATTGCGAAAGATGGTTCGGAGTAGCTATTTGGGTAGAAAAACCAAAAGGGGGTTTTATTCCTATTAATGAATAAAATCTGGCCCGTAAAGGCTTGGGGATTACTGAAAAATGGAATTAGGTAAGGGATGACAATCCTATTTTAAATAAGAAAGGATGAATGAAAATGAAAGAGATCTATATTTTAGAAGGAGCAAGGACACCGTTCGGTTCATTTGGAGGATCGTTAAAAGATGTGAGGGCGACAGAACTCGGGGTAACCGCAAGTAAAGAAGCGATCAAACGAAGTGGTATTGAAGCAAACCATATTGACTTCTCTGTTGTAGGAAACGTGATCCACACTGCCCGTAATGCTTCCTATCTAAGCAGGCATATTGCGTTAAAATCAGGACTTCCCATTACCAGCCCTTCCTTAACGGTTAATCGTTTGTGCGGCTCAGGCTTGCAAGCAGTCATATCTGCTGCCCAGTCTATCTTATTAGGGGAGGGTGAAGCAGGTTTAGCTTGTGGAACTGAAAATATGAGTCAGTCCCCATATGTCATGTATGGCAGCCGCTTCGGAACAGGCATAAAGAGTCCGCAATTAGATGATATGTTGTGGGCGACGCTCACGGATGAGTATAGTGGAATTGGTATGGGGGTTACAGCTGAAAATATTGCAAAGAAATATAAAATATCACGTGAAGAACAAGATGAATTTGCGTTACAAAGTCAACAAAGGGCATCTTCTGCGAGAAAAAGGGGGGTATTTCAAAAGGAAATCGTACCAGTTGAAGTAAAGAATAAAAAGGGAAATATATTGATCACAGATGATGAGCATATTCGGGAAAATACTAGTATCGAAGCTTTAAGAAAATTAAAACCCGCATTTGAAAAGGAAGGAACGGTTACCTCTGGGAATGCCAGTGGAATTAATGATGGGGCTGCATCACTTGTTGTTGCTAGTGACTCCTTTATTTCCAAGCATGGTAAAACACCGCTGGCCCGTATTGTTTCCTGGGCCATCGCAGGGGTTGAACCAACATTAATGGGGATCGGTCCCATTCCGGCTATCCAAAAACTCTTAAAAAAGGAAAATCTAACGATACAAGATATTGATTTGTTGGAAGTAAATGAAGCTTTTGCTTCACAGTATTTATCTGTTGAGAGGGAACTGGGATTAAACCGGGAAAAGACGAATGTTCACGGCGGGGCGATCGCTCTTGGACACCCTGTTGGAGCAAGCGGGGCGAGGATTCTATATTCACTTATCCTAGAATTAAAGAGAAGAAACGGGCGGTTCGGAATTGCTTCTCTCTGTATTGGGGGAGGCCAAGGAATTGCAATATTAGTTGAAGCATGTTAATTTTTCTCCTTATTAGGTTAGTAAATTAAATTCGTGATAAGGGCATCCACCATTATTAAAAATGGTGGATTATTCCCTATTGATCAGAACAAATTCAATACGTTTAAGTCCTTCGATTTAATCCTAACAAAGTGGTCCCCTTGGTCTTCATTCGTATATGATACAGAAGAACAAAGGATTCAAATTGCGACATGAGAATGGAAAATAAATGAATGCAAGTGCAGGATGGAAATTTTTACTTTTGACGTACTGGTGCTTGAAGTGGGACGGCAGGAGCTGAAAGAGATCCTAATGTAGTGCCAATTGTCGTATAGCCAGCAATGTGAGAGGTACGTTGAATGGTCCCTGCCCCAGTACCAATTTGTAAAACTCCAGCATTAGCAATTATGCCGATTTTTAAAAAATTTATATCGAATGTTTGTTTCAGATGTTTATCCATTTCATTCACCTCTTATTATTATATGTCAAATATTTAGGGT
Source organism: Bacillus sp. MM2020_4 (assembly GCF_011250555.1). Lineage (GTDB taxonomy): Bacteria > Bacillota > Bacilli > Bacillales > Cytobacillaceae > Neobacillus. The sequence continues at coordinate 25,661 of NZ_JAANMZ010000049.1, forward strand.
CAATTCTGATTTTAAAGATAGTTTAGGCAAAAAAGGATTGGTAACCTGAAAACATTATAAATGGCATTTTATATATCACCCTATGCTTATCATACTAACGGATAGTGTAGTTCAAGGAAAATTCACAGTATGTAAGATACTGGGATCTCCTATATGATATGATTTAGAAAAAAGGGGTGGGGATTTTTATGATGGGAGTAATGGGTTTTGGGTCATTCCTATTTACAATCGCAATGCCTTTGGTAATGGTTTTTCTTGTAATATGGACGTATATGATAAAAAGAAATAGTGACATCCTAGTCGAACAAAACAATAGGATTATTAAATTGTTGGAGAAAATGGTAAAGTAAAAGAGAAACTCCGTTAGAGGATTGTCTTTTGGAAGGCAGGTAAAAATGAGGATTATGTTAGAGTTAATTCGAATTATTTTTATATTTATTTTTCTTGGTGGCTTGGTGGGGGCAATTATTGGAAATATTTATACCAGCAATGAAGTAACAGAGAGATATTCCTGGCTTAGTTCAATAGCGATATTATTATTACTTTTTGTTTTATATAGGAATAAACTACAATTCTTCGGTTGGTATAAAGGAAAGGGTAGAGAAAAACTTCCAAAGCCTTTTTCATTAATGCTAATTTGTCTTTCCCTTTTGCTACTCATTACACCATTTATTTTAGGCTTGATAGTAAGCTAAACCAACGATTAGGTACAAGAGTTAAAGATATGTATCGCTACGCAATCTTCTTCTTGTTGAGCTAAGTAGGCGGTTTTTCTGAAGAAGGTTTTTTAGTTGTGATTTCTTTTGACTATAGTAAAAAGGAGATTGAAACATTCTAATCTCCTTTTTCATTAATCATTTTTTCTGCTATTAGGTTAAAATCTCTCTCACTGATCTCTAAATGACCCAATCGAAAGAAAAACTCCAGTATTTTGCGCTAGAGTCAGCACCCACAACTATCAGACAGGGTAACATCTTGAGAAGAATCTGAAACAGGAAAGTTCATCTCTTTCCAAGCCGCAATTCCCCCAGTCAACTCTTTTACTTTATATCCACGTTCTAATAAAAACGTTGCTACTTTGGCAGCAGTGTTACACCAGACATCCCAACAGTAAACAATAATTTCCTTATCTTTCGGAATTTCATGTAAACGAACGGGCAGCTCTTGTTGGGGAATGATCGCAGCATCCTTAATTGTTAAACTTCTGACCTGTTTAGGGCCGTTTCTTACATCAATCAAAAAGTATTTTTCTGGATCAACTTGTGTCAATTTCAAATAATCCATAGGGCTAATCGTTGCTTCTAAACGTGCATTAAAATAATCAAGAGCATTCATAAATATGTTACCTCCCGTTTTATAGTGTAGTCCAAATTTTAATAAGGAACTCCTTCAACAATTGTTTTTCATGATCGCTTAAAGGGGCTATTACTTCTAATTCTATATCGATTAGAAAATCCCAACGTGATTCTAATACTTCATTCCCTTTTGAAGTAATCAATAGGCTATAGGACCTTCTGTCATTAGGATTCCTTGTCCTCTCTACAAATCCTAATGATTCTAAGTGATCGATATGGCTTACCATTGTTGTCCGATCAATTTGTAGGTTTTCAGATATATCTTTTTGTGATGAATAAGGGTTTCCATTTATAAATAAAAGCACCCCGTATTGTCTAGCGTTAATATCATATGGTGCAAGACCCTCAGCAAACTGAGTTTCCATTTTCTGGAGAACTTTTCCAAGCAAAAAACCATAAGATTGATTCCATTTTTGCAAAATTAATATTCACCTCCGTATATAATCATCTTAACATATAATCAGTATAACTGATTAATTTTCAAAATACAAGTAGATATGTGCGTATTTCTGACATAAAAGACGTGTAAGAAAAGGACAAGTTTGTGAAAAAGTATTGTGGGCGTAGAGTTAAAGATGGAGGTCGCTGTGGGCGTTTTTTTTCTTGTTAAACGATGAAGCCGGTTTGTTGAATAAAAAAGAAAATACTATGCAGTAAAGGTTCCCATAATCAGGGAGAAAAGGTGTACTTAAAACTTAGAACTTTTAAATAAAAAAAGGACCCCAGGAACCAAGTGGTAAATCCGAGGCCACATCTGAACAAGTCATGCTTCCGCAAGGGCAGAGAGGATTTCCTGCGTTGTGCGAGTTCGCCCAATGCGTGGGAAAATATTATTTTTCACGTGATCGTGCTCCGCTTCGGAAAACCCGGTCATTGCATCGATAGCAAAAATCTGCTGATACCCGTGCATAAACGCCTCCCGAGCGGTCGTATCCACACCAATCCCGGTAGCAATGCCGCATAAGACGATAGTGTCGATTCCGCGGCGGCGCAGTTGCAGATCAAGCTCCGTTCCGTAAAAAGCTCCCCATTGTTTCTTGGTGATGACGTGATCCGTATCGGCTACTTTCAATTCCGGGACAATTTGATCCCATTCTTCCGGCAAATATAGTGGTGGGGACGGTGAATCCAGCTTCGGCTTCGGGATATCCTTCATATCTTTGCTCGATACTCGGATTAGTGCAACCATCGAGCCGTGCTCACGGAAGGCATCTGCCAAGGCGGCTGCATTAGAAACAACCTGCTCAGCAGAATAAGGAGCATATTTGCTACCTAGCCATTTTTGCAAATCAATGACAACCAACGCTGTTTTTTGCAAATTCAACAATTTTTCCATTTTCCTATTTCTCCTCGTTGTCTATATTTGACCTTGAGTTATAAATAATAAGCACAGGGTCATTGACTTTATGTTTAATATTTTGTACTCTAATTCATAAATAGTCAAGTGAGGGGATTTTGTTTATGAGTGTGACCAAGGAAGAAGTTATAAAATCGGCGACGAAGCTTTTTAAAGAACGGGGTTTTCTTTCAACAACCATACAGGATATTGCTGAGGATTGTGGCATAGCCAAGGGATCAGTTTATAAATTTTTCCCTTCTAAGGAAGACTTATTCAGCGAGGTGTTTAATCAATGCCTTAATGTCTATTTTGATCAAGTCGATGAGGTGGCACGCCTTCCAGAACTCACTTCAAAAGAGAAGTTTCTGCAACAGATCATTCAGCGTTTTCGTTATTTTATAGAGTACAAGCATATTCTTGTCGAATTTACGGAGCTCCCCATACAACAGGATCCCAAGTTCCAACCGTTAAGACACCAGTTTAGGGGGCGGCTCATCCGATGGCATAGAGACTGCTTGCTGGAAATGTACGGTGAAGAAATCTATCCGTATCTATGGGATATGGTTTCCATCTATCGTGCGATTTTGAAGGAGTATCTATTTTGGCTTGTTTATGAGGAAAAATCGTTATCGCTCGAGGAAACGGCAAATTTCATTTTGGACAAACTCAATGTGCTCTCGAAGCATATGAGGGATTCCAATCGAAAGCCTCTTCTGAAACAGGCTTCTTTTGATAGGTATTTAAGCTGGGGGTTCGAGGACCGCCAAATAGACAAGGAACAAATCCTTACTGAGCTGTTTCTGAAGATGGATTTGGTCCTTGAGACTCTTCCGTCCAGTGCCAAATATCGTTCGGAGCTAAAAGAAATTTGCCGTTTTATCCAGATGGAGGTTAGAAAGGCGGAACCAAATCACCCTTTGCTACAAGCATCGCTATACTATTTGGAAAGGGAAAAGGAGTTTAAAAGTTTGGTCGTCCAGTTGAGGAATATTGTTCATTCGGGATTTTAGGTTTTTCCCACTTTTCGGTCTACCTAATGGGGCAATACCAACCGTTTTGAAGGAATACGAATGTCCTGAAAGTAGAGGATTATTATGTATTTGTTTCTATCTATTCTTCTATGTGCACTAAATCAGTAAAAAATCTTAAGGAGGTTTTGTGGTGAATCAAACTAAATTCATACTAACTCAGTATAATCCGATGTATACTGAACAGACAGTGAAAATGTGGCGAGATAGTAAGGAACGAGCTATTGGTCAGAAAGAAATTCATAGCTTTGAAAATCATCAATACTTTTTAAATAATATATTACCCAAACAATATCAAATAGATTTAGCCTTAATGGATGACAAAGTTGTTGGAATGATCGCCTATAATGATAGGGAGATAAACCAACTTTACATTCATATTGATTATCAAGGAATCGGTATTGGTCAAACATTACTTGACAAGGTAAAAGAACATTCAAGCGGGGGATTAACATTATATACATTTGAAGTAAATGAAACCGCACAACGATTTTATGAAAAGAATGGATTTAAAATCATTGATAGAGGGCACGAAAATGAAGAAAATTTACCTGATATTAAATATGAATGGATATCTAAATAAATAATACGAAAAAGGATAAGTTTGTGTTAGCTGTTAGAATTATTTATCTCCATTATGTTTTACAGTAGTTAGAGAAGATTAAATATTATAATTTATGCAGTATAAAAAAACTAAATAGTAGCAAAATAGTGTCGAACAAGTAAAGATATCCTCTTATTTTATAAATGAATGGATGCTATAACTAATGTTTTCTACTTTGTCTTAGCAAGAAAGTAATCCACAGCCATCTGCCAATACTTCTCCCTCTGAAGAGATTTTAAAATTTAAAGAACTTTTAGATTCTGGAATCATTACCGAAGAAGAATTCGAAGCTAAAAAAAAGCAGCTTCTTGGACTATAAGTGTTTCAACCTCCTTACTTTTCGGACAATACTCTTTAAAAAATATGGAGGTTTCATTAATGTATTCTGATTTAAAAACAACCATGTAAAGAATAGCACTTAAACTCTATTGAGCTTTACTTTAAAATCAGGTTGCCGCGGCAACCTTTTTCTTATTGCACGAAACCAGCTTATTACTTAAACAAACGGGGCTCCGGATGGGATCGCTGAGAACGATCTCGTTTTTTTCTGCCTAAACAACCTTAAAAGTTCAAGGAGATTTATGGTATGCTTAAATACAAAAGTATAGGAAAAGAGGAAATTTATGAGTGCAACCCAGAAGCAAAGAACCATTAAATTTAGAATGATTTTACGAGGAATATTAGTTATTCTTGGGGGGGTTATAGCAGCATATGGGCTGGAAACAGTATTAATCCCAAATAACGTATCGGATGGAGGAGTAACCGGTATAAGCATTGTTGTTTCTGAATTATTTGGGCTGCCATTAGGAGCCCTAATTGCTATTATAAATATCCCATTTATTTGGTTAGGCTATAAACAAATTGGAAAAACTTTCGCCATTTTTTCGATAATTGGTATTGTTTCACTTTCAGTTGGTACAATGGTATTTCACCATACACCGGCAATTATTCAAGGGGATACATTATTAATAACCGTTGTTGGAGGTATTATCCTTGGTTTTGGAATGGGATTAGCCTTGCGTAATGGTGGAGCGTTAGATGGAATTGATATGCTTGCCGTCCTTTTATCGAGAAAATTGCCTTTTGGTACAAGCGATTTTATTCTTTTCTTGAACGTATTTGTATTTATGATCGTTTCAAGCGTATTCGGTTTACAAGGAGCCATTCTCTCAGCAATTGCTTATTTTATTGCATCTAAAGTAATTCACATTGTAGAAGAAGGTTTAAGTGGTTCTAAAACCTTTAAGATTATCACAACCAGTCCTGAATTAATGGTAAAGACTATTCGTGATCGCCTAGGAAGAAGTGCAACGTTTAATGAGGTTTATGGTGGGTATTCTCACGAAAGGTTTATTGAAATTACCTGTGTCATTAATCGCTTAGAAGAAACGAAACTAAAAGAAATTATTAGCGAAATAGACCCAAAATCTTTTGTTACAGTATATGATATGGCCGAAGTGAAGGGTGGCAATTTCAGAAAGAATAATATTCATTAGAAGTTTTGTGAACTATTACACTAGAAACTATAGTGGGCAAGAGTTAAAGATAGGGATCGCTGCGGCGATCCTTTACTTATAGTTGATGTACAAAAAGCTATACATTCAAGGTGAGTTTCTACAATCCGAGTAAACGCATTTTCCTGTTGAAAAAATAGAGCAGGATAGGTAAAGAAGGAAATTAAGCCAAAAATGTGGAATAAATATAAACGTAAATAATCCCCACAAGGTGGTTTTTTATGAATAAGAGTATAAAATACAATCTTCAACAGTACTCATGATAAATTAACAATGAATGGAGCGATATTTTTGAAAACGTTTGAGGAAAAATTAAAAAGCTATGCAGAATTGGTTGTAAAAGTGGGATTAAACGTTCAACCGAACCAAGTCCTTTATGTAAGAGCTAGTGTGGATACGATTCCATTTGCTAGAGCTGTTACTCACGAGGCGTACAATGCTGGTGCAAAAAATGTGTATGTGGACTATATTGATCCTGAAATTACACTCTCACGGTATTTGAGAGCATCAGACGATGTGTTCACAGAGTTTCCCGAATGGGAGCGAACTCAACGCGAGAAGTTGATTGATAAGGATGCGGCATTTTTATTTATCGTTTCCGAGGATCCGGATTTATTATCAAAAGTTGATCCAAATCGAATTGCGAATTACCAAAAAGTAAGTGGTGAAGCCATGGTGAAATGGCGAGAACAACAAGATGATGTAAGCTGGGTCATCTGCGCTGCTCCAAGTCAAGCCTGGGCAGATAAAGTTTTTACAGGCGAAACAAATAGCCTAGACAAACTTTGGGATGCCATCTTCAGTTCAGTGCGTGTAGGGGAAAGTGAACCTGTAATGGCATGGAAAGATCATATTGGAAACTTGCTCCAAAAAGCCACTTATTTAAATGAAAAGAAATATAAGAAGTTACATTACAAAGCGGAAGGCACAGATCTATCGATTGAGCTTCATCCTCAACATCTTTGGAGAAGTGGTGGAACCGAAAATCGACATGGTGTTCCATTTGTTGCAAATATGCCAACTGAGGAAGTCTTCACTTCGCCATTACGTTCAGGTGTGAACGGTGTCGTTTCGAGTAAAAAACCACTTAGTTATGCGGGTAATTTAATTGATGAGTTCAAATTAACTTTTGAGAATGGTAGAATTGTGGATGTTACAGCTAAGAAGGGTGAAGAAGTATTAAAGAACCTGGTACAAACAGATGAAGGCTCCCATTATCTTGGTGAAATCGCCCTGGTGCCACATGACTCACCTATTTCTAACACAAACCTCCTTTTCCTAAATACATTATTTGATGAAAATGCTGCAAACCATTTAGCATTAGGGTTCGGTTTCCCTAACTGTATTGAAGATGGAGAGAAAATGACGAAAGAGCAACTTAAGGAAGTAGAACTAAATTCGAGTATAACTCATGTTGATTTCATGATTGGTTGTGCGGAGATGGAGATTGATGGTGAATTACCTGATGGTACACGTGAGCCAATTTTCCGTAAAGGAAATTGGGCTTTCTAATTGATTTTGTAGAAGAAGGAATTTTTTGTTAAAATGGGCTTTTCCGGCAAAACGGGAAAGTCTATTTTGTTTTTTATGGACTCTACTAATCTTTACAGGAACTTTAACACTACATACTTCAAACTAAGTATCTACTGTAATAAAA
>NZ_JAANMZ010000004.1 GCF_011250555.1 Bacillus sp. MM2020_4
CCGTTATGTATTCCTATTTATTCATGACAACCCCAACCAGTTTTGCTTTTGCAAAATCCAACACTTTTTTAGCTTCAGCCGCTTTTTCAAATTTTGTTTTACCATTTTGGATGACCAATATAACCCCATCACATTGATTTGCCAATAATTTAGTATCTGTTACTTCTAGTAGTGCATTTGTATCTATTAATATTGCAGCATATGATTTTGATGCTGTCTTTAGAAGGTCCTGCATCATATGGGAACCTAATAATTCAACTGGATTATACTGGATACGCCCACTAACTAAGAGATCTAGCCTTCCGATTTCTGTATGTTGAATAGCCTCATAGAAAGATACTTTCCCAGTAAGTACATCTGTTAGCCCAATTGAATTAGATGTCTTAAAAAAGGAATGCAAAGCAGGTTTCCTTATACTTGCATCTATTAATAGAACCTTCTCTTTCTGTTGTGCCATTGACACTGCCAGATTAGCCGCAGTAGTCGACTTACCTTCACCATCACCGGGCGAAGTAATTAAAAAAATTTGACTTTTTTCTTCAATCATAGAAAATTTAATATTTGTTTGAATCGTCCGAAATTGCTCCGATATCTTTGATTCTGGATGTGAGTAGGTAACAATTGTCCTCTTTTTGTTAGCTAACAAAGATTTTCGCTTATTTATTACCAATGTTCTCACCTCTTAGGTTATATTCAAGCTGCATAGTATTCGTTTTCCTTTTTACACTTCTTTTGCTTACTTTTGACACTCTTCCTAATACAGGTACACCAAGTAATAATTCAATTTCACGGACTGAACGAATTCTGTCATCCAATGACTCTAATAAAAATGCTAATCCAATACCAATTATTAAACCACCGGCAACCGCGATAAATAACTTATTATTGTTACCTTGATTAATTGCTACTGGGCTTACTTTAGCACCCGATAATAACCGTATATAGTCTTGACCGATTATGTTTGGTACTTCATCCCTAAATACCTTGGCCGTAGTATCCGCTAGTTTCGCTGCAAAAATGGGATCGGGGTCTATTACACTAATACTTACAACCTGGGACCCATCGACACTGCCAACACTAATTTGTCCTGCCAACGCTTCAGCAGTTCTATTAAGTTCTAGTTCTTTTATCACCTTGTCTAAAATGACTGAATCTCTAATTATTACTTGAAGGGTTTTTCTTGATTCTTCATCTGCACCTATTATGATCCTTGAAGAAGATTGATACAGTGGAATAGTCCTGGTTTGACTTAGAAGTACCCCCACAATACCGGCAAGTATTGTAACTACTGCTATGACCCAGAATCGTCTTTTAACTACTAGGAAAAGTTCTTTTAAATTTATTTCCTTGGCTTTCTTTTTCTCAGCATTGTTAAATTGATCAAAACTATTCATTTAACCACCTTTAATGTAAGACATTTATCCTTTAAGTATTCTAAATAAAGAACAAAATAACAAAAAAGAAAACCTTATAATTTTATTATTTCGACCCTTCAGCACCCGGAATATATTTTAGACTTTATAACATTTATTATAGTTCTTTATACAGAACAGGTCAATCGAATATTTTAAACTGTTAGATAAATGATGTTAAGTGGTAATGGTAATATACTAGCAAACACTGAACCCCATTTGTTTTCTGCCAATGTATTGGATTACTTAATAAACCTTCTAGAAATGTATTTGCTTTGTGAAATAACAAATAAGTTTCATTTACAAATCCTCCTATTATTTCCTTGGCGCTTGGTTTTCCTCCAAGACCAAAAAAGGACATAAAGGAAAATATTAAAAATGAAGATACGTAGGAAATGGTAATATCACAGCATCCCCTGAATAAGGCTATAAAAGTATAACCCACCATGTCACTCAACTTGGGAAACAACAAAAAAAGATAAAATCCCCCTCCCCAAATAATAGACAGAATAACTGGTTGTGGACCTCATTAATAATTTCAACTTGACCCTTTCAATTACCCATTCTTTTAGCAAATTTGCTTACCACCACAAATTGGTCCATGACCTCTGCACCTGTTATAAATAAAGGGCCACTTCGCAGCCATGCATGAGCAATTAGTTTTCCATTTTCATCTTTCGAAGTTCCAAAATAAATAGTACTTTCGATTTTTCGCTTTTCCAACATTTTCATCGCTGCAATTGCCTTAACTAGACACATGCTTTCCCAAATTGTATAGCGGCTCATAATATTAACTGCTTGGGATACATTCCTAATAAGTTTTCTATTCCCTTCATCCATATCAAAAGTAGTTTCTTTCATATGCTCTCCTAAGGAAGGAGCAACCTTTGAAAATGATATGCCTTTTAGAATTCGTGCCCAACCAAGAAGAAGAAAAGCCTCTACTAATAGCAGTTTTATCTTCATATCTAATAACATAAAAATCTTTAACCTTTTCAAAACTGTCATTAGAAATTACCTACTTTTTTCATATTTATTACAACGAGCGATCTAAAATTTCAATTAAGCCTTCATCCAATAAGAGTTCCAAAAACGATATAACATGGTCCTCACACTCTGACAATTTGACATCATAATTGGACATTAGGGTTTCAAGCAATTGTTTGACTGCCATTTCTTCCCCAATCAGATCCCAAATATCGCCGCCAATTTCACCTAAATTGTAGTACTTGCCTTTATTAACACTTAACATAACCTTTTCTCCACCCATATCACTAACAATGTTTCCTTTTATCTGGACAACGGAGTCGTTTAATGAAATCTTACTTTTAATCATTTTTACTCTCCTTTTTCGATAGCATTTAATATTGTTGATACTAATTCGGTTGCGCTAAATCCATTAACAGGTCGTTTCAATTGATATATATCTATTTTATTTACTATATTGGCAGAAGTTTGAAAGTGCCAGTTCATTAACCCCAAATCCCTTATAAGGAAGTTTCGAAATGTATTGGAAAATAGGATATAAAACCGTTCCATTTTTTCTATTCTACGTATTTCAATCTTAGTATTCTTTGATTTTATTAATTCAAAGACTCCCGCAAGCGGTAATGGTTCTCTAAAGTAATTTGTAGAAACTGGTACACTATACTTGGTTTCTCTCCCAAATATTGAATTGTAATCATTAGCATCCATTCCAAAATTACTTAGACTTTCTTTCCATAGCTTTTGCTGGGGATAGGATGGAGTTACAAATGGAATTGATTCTTCTTGCGAAAGAGAAACAGCTAAAACATCGTCACTTAAAAGTTGATACCCTTCACTTAAAAATGCAGATGCCAGCGTAGACTTTCCAGCCCCTGACTCCCCAATAATAGCATATGCTTTCCCGTTAATCGCCAAAGCACTTCCATGTAATGGAAATACTCTTCTTTGTAGTAAAATCGCCCCCATACAAGTTCCTAATAGATAAAGGCGAATGATATCCTCATCATAATCATTTAATGGAGAAACGATTATTTTTTTTCCTTCCATAATACAGAAGGTAGCAATATTAGGCACTTGGAACATAACTAAATTTTCATTAACAACAAATGCACTCTGAGTATTTGATAATTCAAGCCATAACTTTGATAAGTCTTTAATTTTTATTTCCAAATCAATTGAAACTTTTTTATTATTCATTTGAGGTAATTCAGGAAAAGGAATTTCACTTTTAATCATATAGCCAAAAGCTTTGTAAATCACTTGTGTAGTTATTTCAATCATTCTTCCAACTCCAATATATCCAGGGTTATGTTGAAGGTCCTATATTCTTAATTCATACAAGGACCTTCAACATGTGTACCTAAAATAATTGTAATCTACTAGGTTCCATATGTATGAAATACAAGTAGATTCGTTCCCCTTTTAGCTGAATGTTAAATCGCTTTTTAGGGTACCATCTGGAAAATCATTATCCAAACGATCCCCGTCAGCCCCAAGCATAGTCATATTAACATCAAGCACTTCTAATTCTGGTTTCTGCCATTCCTTTTTCATTAAATCACCCCCCTTCAAGAAAATTCTTTAATAAAACGATATACAACTAAACTTTGCATTAAAATTTTATAGTCAGGATTTGTATCCAATTCCGGTCGAGCCCCTTGTCTTGCCATTACAAGAGCTTTTTCAATAACTAATCCATTTAAATATTCTATAGCCCTTTTATCTGTTCTAAGATGTTCGAGTTCATTTATGAATTTATCCCAATGTGGAACCATTCGATGAACCCAATCAGCACCTTGAACCCCTCGGATACGTTGATTTAATCTAACCTTATCTGGTAATAAATTCTCTGTAGCCCTTCTTATAAGAGCTCGATCTAATCCATTTTGAACATATTGTTCTTCAGGTACTGATAAACAAAAACGAACTACCCGAATATCATTAGTTGGATCTCGCTTCCATAATGAGTGCTTTAAAGATAGTTTTGATGTAAGTGTATTACCTGCATTCCATGGAAAGATATCTTCAAAAAGTGTTCTTCTTCCCTCATAAATATTTGAAGGTGAAAACCATCCTGATTGCCCAATACCATGCTTTTTTAGTTTTTCCATAATCCCAATACGTTTTGCAAATTCCGGGTTAATTAGAGACGGACGTTTATAAAGGGTTCCCTTTGGAAATAGTTGTTCAATTATCGGAAAGCCCACTCTCGCAATTGCTGGTAATCTTCGAAGTCTAGGACCGCCTACATTTTTGCAGTATTGATTTAATTCCTCAAAAAGCCGAATCCATTTTAGTCTTTTTAAAAGAATGCCGAAATAGTCAAGGGCTGATCCCCAAGATATGGTGAAATTTCCTCTATCTCCATTTAGTAAAACCCCAATCCCTTCCTTATGAGCACTCTCAAACACGCCCTTTAACCAAAAAGAATTCTCAAAGAACTTGTAAGGCATTTCCATAATCTCAAGCATGTCATGGATTTCCGAATATGAATTCTTTCTCTCAAAATCCAAGTAGTGATCACTTATACCGCCAACGTGTTCTACTGTTAATTTAATAAAGGGCCTCTCATCGGCCATTAATTGCTTTGGAGTGAAGTCGATAAAATCATTCGGTGGGATATAACTAAATGTGTGTAGTGTTTTATTTTCCTCCTTCATTGCCTTTGCAGCAAAACCAACTACCGCCCCGGAATCTAAACCTCCACTTAACTGTGAACCCACTTTACGATGTGTTCGTAACCTACAGTTTACAGCCTCTTGAAAAACTTCTTGAAATGCTTCCACATACTCTTCGTTTGATTTTAGTTTTAATCGTTCCCCCGTTGAAAACATCCCATATCTCGTAAGCTTAATTTTCCCCTGAGCTAGTAAAATACTATGAGCTGGAGGTAACTGTTCTATATTTTTATAAGGTGTTGTTAAAGCATCTAATGTATCAATCATTCCGGAGATAGACAGGAATTCAGCAAGCCATTGTTCATTCAGTTGTTTATCTACATAGGATAAAGAAAGTAATGGTTCTATTGTTGTACAAAAGGCAAAGCGTAATTGATTCTGGTAATAATAAAGGGTTCTATATCCCGAAAGATCTCTTGCACCAAAAAATTGTTGCCTTTTCTCATCCCATATCATAAAAGCGAAATCCCCTATTAAGTACTTCGGCGATTCTTCCCCCCACTTATGATAAGAAAGCAAAATTAACTCACTATCGGTTATTTCTTTTCTTTTTCTTTTATCAACTTGTAATCTCTCAAATAACTCTTCCCGATTATCAATAATTGCATCAGCCGTTATTGCTAGTTTCCTTTCATGATCATAGTAAGGAAGTTTTTCGCCGACGGACTCTGGGGTAATCCATTGGGCATGGCAGCCGAGGAAGACTTTATCGCTATTCCATATCTGAACGTCGTTTGCAGGGTATCTTTCTAATTCCTTCATTAGGGTCCTGCCGTGTTCGAGGTTAATAGGTTCATCGTTTAAATGATATATTCCAGCTATTGCGCTCATTGTTTCCTCCTGCCAAGTATGTAAAAGTCATCTATTTTCAAAATCCATACTTTTAACCTATGCTTACCCATTGTTTAATTATTCAGACTACTCATTATAAAATTATGTTCTACAAAGTGAATATTTTCTCATATTCCCTCTACTATTCATTTAGCCCTAAAGACCCGCAATTTCTCCTATTTTTTAATAAGTAATAGATTTAACACCATTGAATACTCATTAAAATGTAACTAATTACGAACATGTAGTTCTACATAAAGAACAATTTGATAAACCAATAATATAATCTAATAGTCATAGTGTCAACCAGTATCTCCTATACAAAAACCAACAAAAACTGCAATTTTCATAAAAGTAATTGACATCCGAATCAATCTGTAGTAAATTTTATAAATAATCTAAATAATCGATTTCTTATCAAGAGAGGTTGAGGGAATGGCCCTACGACGCCTCAGCAACCATCAATGGATTCATCCATTGAAAAGGTGCTAAGTCCTGCAAATTAGCTGCTAATTTGCAAGATAAGAAGAATGACACTTTGGTCGTGCTTACAAAAGTCTTCTTCTTATAGAAGACTTTTTTTTATTATTACGCAACTTTATCGCCGCAGAGCATTAAAGCAGCACTGACGAAACGAAACTATTTCATTTATTAAACAAGGAGTGTTCACCATGTACAAAATTGATACGAAACTTGCCCAAATTGGAAATCGCAGTGATACAGCTACAGGAACCGTAAATCCTCCCGTTTATTTTTCAACAGCTTTCAGACACAATGGGATCGGGCAATCAACAGGTTTTGACTATTCACGGACGGGGAATCCAACACGCCAGATTCTTGAAAAAACGATTGCCGATTTGGAATGTGGTGATCAGGGTTTCGCCACAAGCTCGGGGATGGCGGCAATTTTCACCATTCTTTCTTTATTCCAAAGCGGTGATGAATGGTTAGTAAGCGAGGATTTATATGGCGGCACCTACCGTTTATTAGAACAAGGCTATAAAAAATGGGGCTTAACGTGTCAATATGTCAATACATGTTGTCCTGAAGAGATTGAACGGAAGATTTCACCACAGACGAAAGCGATCTTTCTTGAGACTCCTACCAATCCCCTCATGCAACAATCCGATATTGCCGCTGTTTCAGCCATTGCTAAGAAACATGGCCTATTGCTGATTGTTGATAATACTTTCTATACTCCACTATTACAGCAGCCAATCGTACTTGGTGCCGATATTGTCATTCATAGCGCGACGAAATATCTTGGCGGTCATAATGACGTTCTTGCTGGGCTGATTGTCGCAAAAGGGAAGGAACTTTGTGAGGCCTTGGCCTTCCATCATAACGGGGCAGGCGGTGTCCTGAGTCCTTTTGACTCCTGGCTGTTAATGCGCGGCATGAAGACCTTGTCGCTTCGGATGAAACAACATGAGAAAAATGCAAAAGAGATTGTGGAATACCTTTCCCGACATGAAGCGGTGACCGATGTTCTTTATCCGGGAAGAGGCGGGATGGTTTCATTCCGGTTAAAAGAAGAAGCATGGATTAATCCGTTTTTACAAGGCTTAAAGCTAATTACCTTCGCCGAAAGTCTTGGCGGCACTGAAAGCTTTATTACGTACCCGGCAACGCAAACACACGCGGATATTCCAGAAGAAATAAGGATTCAATCAGGCGTTGACAACCGTTTATTGCGTTTTTCCGTTGGCATTGAAGATGCAGAGGATTTAATTGTTGACCTTGAGGGCGCTTTTGCCCATCTCAATGAAGGAGTGATCGCCTAATGGCACAGGAAGAATTTAGTTTTGAAACCAGGCTTCTCCATAATAAACATAAAATCGATCCAACCACCGGTGCTGTCAGTGTGCCGATTCAGCATGCATCCACCTTCCATCAATCTGATTTTGATCAGTTTGGTAAGTACGATTATGGCCGTAGTTTAAATCCGACAAGGGAAGCACTTGAAGATGTCATTGCTGAACTCGAAGGCGGGGTAAAAGGATTTGCCTTTTCATCCGGTATGGCCGCGATCTCGACGGCATTTCTTCTGCTTTCTGCCGGGGATCATATGGTGATAACCGAAGATGTGTACGGCGGTACCTTCCGAATGGTGACGGAGGTTCTTTCACGGCTTGGGATTGAACATACATTTGTTGATATGACAAATCTTGATGAAGTAAAACAAGCGATTCAACACAATACTAAAGCCTTTTATGTGGAAACACCGTCGAATCCATTGATGAAAGTAACTGACATTAAGGCGATTAGTAAGATAGCAAAGAAAACGGGTGCGTTCACCTTTGTTGATAACACGTTCCTTACTCCAGCCTTTCAAAAACCATTGGCATTAGGTGCAGATGTTGTCCTCCATAGCGCTACAAAATTTTTATCCGGGCATAGTGATGTCGTGGCAGGACTCGCGGTTGTCAAGGACGAAGATTTAGCCAAAAGATTAGGCTTTTTACAAAATGGCTTTGGCGCGATCCTGGGTGTTCAAGATGCTTGGCTTGTATTAAGAGGCATTAAGACGCTGCACGTCCGTCTGGAACAATCACAAAAGTCGGCTATGAAACTAGCGGAATTTTTAGATGCCCATCACCTTGTTGAAAAAGTTCATTATCCAGGGCTTGAAAGTCATCCGCAATATCAGCTGCAAAAAGAGCAAGCAGCTAGTCCTGGGGCCGTGTTATCGTTTGAACTGGCTACTGAAGATGCGCTGCGAATCTTTCTTGCCAATGTAAAAATCCCTGTATTCGCGGTTAGTCTCGGTGCAGTTGAATCGATTCTTTCCTACCCGGCAAAAATGTCTCATGCGGCAATGCCACAAGCGGAACGAGAAAAGCGCGGGATTACCAATAGCCTTATCCGCCTATCGGTTGGGCTCGAAAACCCAGAAGATTTGATTAAAGACTTTTCACAGGCCCTCCGTCATGTTGAACAAAAACAATTGGTTTTACCACAAGGAGAAACTCCATGAGTTTTTTAGAAAAATTACAAAATCAGATTTTAATCGCTGATGGTGCGATGGGAACCCTTCTTTATTCCTATGGAACGGATTGCTGCTTTGAGGAATTGAATCTGTCGCAGTCAGAACAGATTCAATCCATCCATAAAGCTTATATAGATGC
Source organism: Bacillus sp. MM2020_4 (assembly GCF_011250555.1). GTDB lineage: Bacteria > Bacillota > Bacilli > Bacillales > Cytobacillaceae > Neobacillus. The sequence continues at coordinate 9,037 of NZ_JAANMZ010000004.1, forward strand.
CGGAGCAGACGTGATTCAAACCAATACCTATGCTGGGAACTACTTAAAACTGCAGCGCTATGGACTAGAAGACTCGGTGAAAGAAATTAACAGTGCTGCCGTTCGCAATGCCAAAAAGGCCGCAGAAACTAATGCCTATGTACTTGGAACAATGGGCGGTAATCGCGGTGTTAAGCCCAACTCTATTTCTATCGATGAGCTGAAACGCAGCTTCCGCGAACAATTATACTGCCTGCTGCTTGAAGGGGTTGACGGTTTATTGCTGGAAACCTTTTACGACTTAGAAGAACTCGAAACCGTTCTGACCATTGCCCGGAAGGAAACCAAGCTGCCGATTATTGCCCAGGTTTCGCTTCAAGAGCCAGGCATTTTGCAAAATCAATTGCCTGTTAACGAAGCTATGACAAGGTTAGAAGGTCTGGGAGCAGATGTCATTGGCCTAAATTGCCGGCTTGGGCCGCATCATATGCTGCTCGCACTGGAACAGATTGAACTTCCAAAGCATGCCTTTCTCTCGGCCTACCCAAATGCCAGTCTGCCGACCTATACGGATGGGAAATTTCATTACGAAGGGGATGCTGATTATTTTTGTCAGTCAGCTCGTGCCTTTCGCAATGAAGGGGTTCGCCTACTTGGCGGATGCTGCGGCACAACACCGGCGCACATCCGGGCATTTGCGTCAGAACTGAAGAATAGTGTTCCCATTACCGAAAAGGTAGTCAAATTGAAACCAAAGAAGAGTGTCGTCGAAACTTCTGCTGTTAAAAGGGAGTTCACTCCCCTTCAGGAAATTGTAAAGGAACGACCGTCGGTAATCGTGGAATTAGATCCACCAAGAAAGCTGGATACAACGAAATTTTTCGAAGGGGCCCAGGCGTTAAAGGACGCGGGAATTGATTCGATCACATTGGCCGACAATTCACTGGCCACCGTACGGATTTCCAACGAATCCCTCGGTTACTTATTAAAAGAGAGATTAAATGTAAGACCGCTCATCCATTTATCCTGTCGCGACCGCAATATTATCGGCTTGCAGTCACACTTAATGGGTCTGCACACACTTGGCTTGAATGATGTCCTAGCCATCACCGGTGACCCTGCCCGGGTTGGCGATTTCCCTGGTGCCTCTTCCGTGTATGATGTATCTTCATTTGAATTGATTCAAATGATTAAGCAGTTAAATGAAGGTCTTTCTTTTTCCGGAAAGGATTTGGGGCAAAAAACAGCATTCAGTATTGCCGCCGCCTTTAACCCGAATGTCCGCTCCGTAGAAAAAGCTGTAAAGCGGTTGGAGAAGAAAATCCACTATGGGGCTGATTACTTTATCACCCAGCCGGTTTTTTCCGAGGAAAAGCTGCTGGAAGTCTATCAACATACGAAACATTTAGATGCACCGATTTATATTGGCTTAATGCCACTTATCAGTAGCAAAAATGCCGAGTTTCTTCATAATGAAGTACCCGGTATAAAAATCGCTGATTCGATCCGTGAGCGGATGGCGGGCTTGAATGATAACCCGCTTCAGGCCACAAGAGAAGGAATTGAAATAACCAAGTCACTTATTGACGCGGCTTTGGATTTATTTAACGGAATTTATTTAATAACACCATTTTTACGCTATGAATTAACCACTGAGCTGGCCCAATATGCTAGAAATCGTGCCAGCGAAATAAGGGGGAACAGCTATGCCAAAAACATCGTTTATTGAGCAACTAAAAAATCGCATCCTTGTTATGGACGGGGCAATGGGAACCATGCTGCAGCAGGCGGAGCTTACTCCTAATGATTTTGGCGGCGAGCAGTATGATGGCTGCAACGAAAACTTGAATTTAACCGCTCCAGCTGTCATTGCAAACATTCACCGCGAATATTTGGCGGCTGGCGCCGACATTATCGAAACAAATACGTTTGGGGCAACGAGCATCGTCCTTGATGAATATGAATTAGGATTTAAAGCCTATGAGATCAATAAAATTGCCGCCATGATTGCGGTTCGGGAAGCGATGAAGGCTTCGACCGATGAGTGGCCCCGCTATGTGGCAGGTTCGATGGGACCGACAACGAAAACACTAAGTGTTACCGGTGGAACAACCTTTGATGCGCTCTCTGCTTCCTACGAAGAACAAGCGATTGGTTTAATTGACGGTGGTGTTGATTTACTCTTGCTGGAAACGAGCCAAGACATGCTTAATGTGAAGGCCGGCTATGTCGGGATTCAGAAGGCTTTTGAGAAAACAGGAAAGACACTGCCATTGTTCATTTCCGGAACGATTGAGCCGATGGGAACCACGCTCGCAGGACAAACGATTGAGTCGTTCTATATTTCTGTTGAGCATATGAATCCTGTCGCCGTTGGTTTGAACTGTGCCACAGGTCCGGAATTTATGCAGGATCATGTTCGTTCGCTGGCAGGGCTTGCTGCTACTGCGGTCAGCTGTTATCCGAATGCCGGTTTACCGGACGAGGAAGGGCATTACCATGAAACACCTGAAACACTTGCCAAGAAGCTTTCGGATTTTGCCGCTCACGGCTGGCTGAATATTGTCGGCGGCTGCTGTGGTACGACACCTGAACATATTCGAGCCATTGCTGAGGCGATGAAAGAATATAAGCCGCGGGAAGTTCAACAATCCAGTGTTCATATGGTCTCCGGTATTGAGCCTTTTGTTTACGATGACCCGACTTTAAGACCTATCTTGGTTGGCGAGCGGACGAATGTCATTGGATCAAGGAAATTCAAACGGTTAATCACAGAGGGTAAATTTGAAGAAGCAGCGGAAATTGCCCGTTCACAGGTAAAAGGCGGTGCGCATGTGATTGATCTTTGCCTTGCAGATCCAGACCGTGATGAAATAGTAGACATGGAAAATTTCATCAAAGAGGTAGTGAAGAAGATTAAAGTACCACTTGTGATTGATTCAACCGATGAAAGGGTCATTGAACGGGCCCTTAAATATTCGCAGGGAAAAGCGATTATTAATTCGATTAATCTTGAAGATGGGGAAGAGCGTTTTGAAGCTGTTGTACCTTTAATCCACCGTTATGGGGCAGCTGTCGTTGTTGGAACCATCGATGAAAAAGGAATGGGCGTTACCGCTGAGCGGAAACTGGCGATTGCTAAACGTTCTCATGACCTGCTAGTGAATAAATACGGCCTTAAACCACAGGATTTAATTTTTGATCCGCTTGTTTTTCCAGTTGGCACGGGCGATGCTCAATATATCGGTTCTGCCAATGCTACGGTTGAAGGAATCAGGTTAATCAAAGAGCAACTTCCAGGCGTTCAAACAATTCTCGGTGTGAGCAATGTTTCATTTGGTCTTCCTCCTGTTGGCAGAGAAATTCTAAACTCTGTGTATCTGTACCATTGCACGTTGGCAGGGCTTGACTATGCCATCGTCAATACGGAAAAATTGGAGCGGTTTGCGTCGATTTCGAAGGAAGAAGTTCAATTAGCAGAAGCTCTTCTTTTTGATACAACAGATGAAACCCTTGCAACCTTTACTGAATTTTATCGCGGCAAAAAGAAAGAATCGAAAGTAACCGGCACCAATATGAGCTTAGAAGAACGGCTTGCCTATTATGTGGTGGAAGGGACAAAAGAAGGCTTGCTGCCTGATTTAGACCTTGCGCTTGAGTCCTACTCTGCCCCTCTTGAAATCATTAACGGGCCATTAATGGATGGGATGAAGGAAGTTGGGCGCTTGTTCAACGACAACCAATTAATTGTTGCGGAAGTACTGCAAAGCGCCGAAGTAATGAAAGCATCCGTATCACACTTAGAGCCGCATATGGAAAAAGGCGATGTTTCTGCCTCGAAAGGAAAAGTGATTCTGGCAACGGTTAAAGGCGATGTCCATGATATCGGGAAAAACTTAGTGGATATCATTCTAAGTAATAATGGCTATCAGGTACATGATCTTGGGATTAAGGTGACACCTACCGAGTTGGTTCAGGCCATTCAAAAGGAAAAACCGGATTTTGTTGGGCTATCTGGTTTGCTGGTTAAATCCGCGCAGCAAATGGTCTTAACCGCTCAAGATATGAAGGAAGCGGGGATTTCTTTACCTATCTTAGTTGGCGGTGCCGCCCTATCCCGGAAATTCACGGATACAAAAATTTCTAAAGAGTATGATGGTCTTGTTCTTTATGCAAAGGATGCGATGACGGGCTTATCCCTTGCTAACCAGTTAGGCTCACCCGAAGAACACCAAAAGCTGCACGATGAAAAAGCGGAAAGACTTGCTGCTTTAGAGATCCCAAGGGAATTGCCAATCCGGCCGAGTGGCTCAGTTGCCGTGAAAGTACGGCCTGCCATTTCCACTGAGGCACCGGTCTTTACGCCATTAGATACAAAAAGGCATATTTTGAGGTCCTATTCTCTCTCCCATATCGAACCGTATATCAATATGCAAATGCTCCTTGGACATCATCTTGGTGTGAAGGGGAAAATTGCAAAATTACTTGCAGAGCGGGATGAGAAGGCAGTAAAAATAAAAGAGATTGTTGACCAATTACTAGCAGAAGCAAAAGCGAATCAATGGATTACACCTGCGGCTGCCTATCAATTTTTCCCTGCACAATCAGATGGGAACAAAGTGTATATCTATGACCCGGAAAATCCGGATGTCGTTATTGAAACGTTTGATTTTCCACGACAGGAATCAGCACCGCATCTTTGTTTAGCGGACTTTTTAAAATCCGTTGACAGCGGTGTGAAAGATTATGTTGGCTTCTTTACGGTTACTGCCGGAAGAGGAATTCGTGAAAAAGCCGACCAGTTGAAGGCTGAAGGTCGTTTTCTTGAATGCCATGCTCTTCAGGCAATGGCGCTGGAGACGGCAGAGGGCTTTGCTGAATTGATTCACCGGCAGATGCGCGACCGCTGGGGATTCCCGGATCCACTTGATTTTTCGATGCAAGATCGGTTTGCCGCACATTATCAAGGACAACGCTTTTCGTTTGGCTACCCGGCATGTCCGGAATTAGAGGATCAGAAAAAGCTGTTTAAGCTTATTGGCCCAGAGGAAATCGGCATCCAATTAACAGACGGCTGTATGATGGAACCGGAAGCATCCGTGTCAGCGATCGTCTTTGCTCATCCGGAAGCTAGGTATTTTAATGTGTTGAGATAAGGGGTTATTTTCCGCGGAATTTTGTGGGCGATTCCGCGGATTTTATGTTTGTTTAAAGGACATTTTCTTAAAAATTGAGATTCCGCCAATTTGGTCCGGATTTCCGCCAATCTAGAGGATAAAGTCCGCCAAACTTTGTATTATTTCCGCCAAATTTTCCTTTGATTCCGCCAAACACTTCTATACTACCTTTTTTATGATAAAACAGTACCCTTCCTTGACAATTATCACTAAATCCACTATAGTTACCTAGGTAACTAATTTTCCTAATTGGAGCGCATTATGATAAGCCACGAATTATTCCATACTCTTCATCAGCTTTCACGTCAACTTACCAATAAACTCAATGAGTCCTTAAAACCATTTGGATTATACAGTGCCCAGTGGGCTGTCATTTTTGTCCTTAAAAATAAAGGGTCACTTACGCAAAAAGAACTTTGTGATTATTTATTTGTTGAAGCGCCGCCGATGACCCGAACCATCCAACGTCTCGTCAAACAAGGATATGTGAGGCAGGTTCCAGGGAAGGACAAACGAGAAAAACATGTGCAATTAACTGATGCAGCCTTGAGTGAATACCCACTGTGGGAAAGTGTCGTCACAACGGTGAATCAGGAGTTATTAAAGCACTTTCCGGTGGCATCACAAGAAGAGCTTCTTAAACTGCAAACCAACTGGTTACAGCAAATTTTATAATAGGGGTGCATCGTATGATTAAACCAAAACTTTGGAGCAAAGATTTTATCAGCGTTTCTTTAAGTAACTTTTTTCTATTTTTAACCTTTTACATCCTACTGGTCACTTTACCGTCGTACGCAATGGATGAGTTACATAGCAGTTCTTCTGTCGCAGGGCTTATGACAACGGTATTTCTGCTGTCCGCCATCATTTCACGTCCGCTTGCTGGGCAATGGCTTGAAAGTAAAGGACACAAGAAAGTACTATTAATTGCCCTCGTTTTATTTGCCGGCGCTTCCCTTTTATACTTTTTTCCAACATCAATTATTGGATTTCTAGTTGTCCGTTTAGTACACGGGATTGGCTTCGGGATGGCGACAACAGCTGTTGGTACAATCGTAGCTGATATCATTCCAGTCTCACGACGCGGCGAAGGAATGGGCTATTTCGTGATGTCAACAAATATGGCAATGGTCATCGGGCCATTTGTTGGGTTACTGGCCATCCAACAGTGGGGATCTTCTATTCTTTTTATCCTTAGTGTCGTTGTGGCGGTTGGTTCTTTACTTACCGGATTAAGTGTTGGGATTAAGAAACCAGTACAACCTGCTGAAAAAGCCATTTCTTCATCATTTTCATTTAGAAATCTTTTCGAGGCTTCTGCCATTCCGATTGCCCTGGTAGGCAGCTTCATGGCCATTGTTTATTCTGCCCTGCTTTCATTCGTGTCAATATATGCAAATCAAATTCATTTAGCAAATGTTGCCAGTCTGTTCTTTGTGGTCTATGCCATTGTTTTATTATTATCAAGACCATTTACAGGAAAGTGGCTCGATCAATATGGTCCAAATGTCATTTCCTTCCCCTGTATTGCACTTTTTGCCATTGGTATGCTTGTTTTAAGCCAAAGTACTGGGGCTGGAACATTCTTATTATCTGCTGGATTGATTGGCTTGGGCTGGGGAACACTCTTTCCTACCTTTCAAACTATTGCCATCCAAGATGCTGAACCTAGAAAAAGAGGTCTGGCAACAGCAACCTTTTTATCCATATATGATACCGGTATTGCACTAGGTTCATTCATTGTCGGGATTATCGCGGTAAAAATGGATTACAGTACGTTATACTTCTTTTGTTCCTTCTATATTTTAATTGGAATGGTGCTATATTACTTCCTTCATACGAAGAAACAGCGTTCTGCTGATTCAGTGAAGGAACAAACGACCGTTCATGATGCGTAACTCATTCGAAGCAAAGCTCCGCCAGATGGTATATAATAGAATGAAACCAAATGGAGGAGTGATTTTCATGGCGAAATCCAAAGCCAAGAAGGTAAGAGAAAAACTTGCACGCGCGGGAAAACTAAATCCCGATGCAAAGCGAAGTGGGTTTGTTTTCACAGATATGCGTACAAGAATGACGAAGACGAAAAAGGATCATTTATATCAGTTTAAATATAAGAACCATCAATCCAATGACGGAAATGATGGTTCTTTTTTTATTGTAAATAGTTAGATTTCCAAAAGTTTTGAAATGAGCCGATGATTTTACATACTACAATGGTTACGATACGATAATACTGGTAAAAACTTATTCATATGGAGGTTTTGAAGATGTTTGATGTTGTAATTATTGGTGCCGGCCCTACCGGTGCAAGTGCTGCTTTATTTACGGCGAAAGCTGGAAAGAAAACCTTAGTCATTGATAATGATAAAAGTGTGACAAAGCGTGCATGGATAGAAAATCATTACGGTGTAGCCGAAATAAGCGGTCCTGACCTTGTTGAAACAGGTAAAAAACAAGCGAGTAAATTTGGTGCCGAAATCGTTCAGGCCACTGTTACAAACGTTAGCAAAGCAGATAATAGCTTTAAGGTTGAAACTGATCAAGGCGAATATGAAGCACAGCACGTGATTGTAGCAACCGGCATGATGGCTGATCTTGCTGAAAAAATCGGCCTAACCACAAAGCCCGGTACTGAACCAAGAATTAAAACCATCCTTGATGTCGATGCAGCCGGAAAAACAAATATTAACGGAATCTGGGGCGCTGGCACTATCGCTGGTATGAGCATGCACACGATTATTACCGCCGGAGATGGCGCAAAAGTGGCCATCAATGTGATTAGTGAATTGAATGGTGAACGCTATGTTGACCATGATGTTTTAAAAGCGTAAAAAGGAACTATTCCAATACCTAAAGAGACTCCGTGGGGTCTCTTTTTTTTACAAAAAAACTATTAATTGACAAGGTCTATCCTTCCCTTTTAAAATTGCTTTATCTTGAAAATTGTAAGAGAGGATCATTTTGGCCAGTATTATCATTACGGGAACTACTAAGGAGAAATTTTATGATCAAAAAAGACAATAATCTTAAGCTTGTTGTTACGGGTATTTTACTAGCCATTCTTATGTCGGCCATGGATAATACGATCGTTGCAACGGCAATGGGAACCATCGTTTCCGACCTAGGCGGCTTTGACAAATTTATTTGGGTCACATCAGCCTATATGGTTGCCGTTATGGCCGGAATGCCTATATTCGGTAAACTCTCTGATATGTATGGCCGAAAACGCTTTTTTATTTTTGGATTAGTGGTATTTCTTGTAGGTTCTGCCCTTTGCGGAATTGCTCAAACGATTGTTCAACTAAGTATCTTCCGAGCGATTCAGGGGATTGGCGGCGGTGCCCTTATGCCGATTGCCTTTACGATCGTATTCGATATTTTCCCACCGGATAAACGTGGAAAGATGACCGGCTTACTTGGGGCTGTATTCGGGGCCTCCAGTGTATTAGGTCCGCTACTTGGAGCCTATATTACAGATTATATTAGCTGGCATTGGATTTTCTATGTGAATGTTCCAATTGGTATTATTTCGCTTATTTTAATTGTTCGTTTTTATCATGAATCATTAACCCATTCTAAGCAAAAAATTGACTGGGTCGGAGCGATTACGCTTGTTATTTCTGTAGTCAGTTTAATGTTTGCTCTTGAACTAGGCGGGAAGGAATACGCTTGGGATTCTGTGCAAATTATGGCTTTATTTGCTAGCTTTTTTGTCTTTATTATTGCCTTTTTCATCACCGAATTTAAGGCAGCTGAACCGATTTTGCCGCTTTGGCTGTTTAAGAAAAGATTGTTTGCGACCTCGCAAATCCTTGCCTTTCTTTATGGTGGTACCTTTATCATATTAACCGTGTTTATTCCTATTTTTGTCCAGGGAGTTTACGGCGGTACCGCTAAAAATGCCGGCTTGATTTTGACACCGATGATGTTGGGATCTGTGGCAGGAAGTTCTGTTGGCGGAATCTTTTTAACCAAGACTTCCTATCGGAATCTAATGTTGATTTCGATTGTTTCTTACGTAATTGGAATGTTCTTCCTTGGCACAATGACAGTGGATACAGCCCGCTGGTTATTGACACTCTATATGATTCTGGTCGGCTTTGGGGTTGGTTTCTCCTTTTCATTATTGCCGACTGCATCGATTCATAATTTGGAGCCGCAATACCGGGGAACAGCTAACTCGACGAACTCTTTTCTTCGTTCGTTTGGGATGACACTTGGAGTGACGATTTTCGGAACCATTCAGAGCAATATTTTTCAGGATAAATTGAAAGCTGCTTTCGCAGGTATGCAAGGTGGAAGTAATTTCAAGATGGGCGATCCTCGCGAAATTTTCCAAGCCAGTGAGCGTGCGAAGATTCCTGACTTTATCCTTTCTAAAATTGTTCATGCGATGTCGGATTCCATTACCCATGCTTTCTTGCTGGCATTGATTCCGATTGCTCTTGCAGCTGTCACCATCTTCTTTATGGGTAATGCCCGGGTTGAGGTGACGAAAAAGGAATCTGCTAAAAGCTAATTAAAAACGTACCGGCCCTTTATTTAGGCCCGGTGCATTTTTTTATTCAGCAAACTTGCCGTCCATATAATCACGATACGCTTGACGGATTTCTTCTTCCGTGTTCTTGACAAATGGACCCTGGCCACAATCGGCTCATTTAATGGCCTCCCCGCATATAACAACACTCTGAGTCTTTCTTCTGCCTTAATGGCAACCTCACTGTTTTGTCCTGCCTCACCTTTTTCAAGTGAAAGAACTTGTCCCTTTTCAAAATAATGGTATCGTTATTGAGATTTATTTTCAAATATAATGATTCGCTCGTTGAAAGGTTAAATTCGCTCATTGAAAAGGTAAATTCGCTCATTGGCTTCAAAAATTCGCTCATTGAACTTATTAATTTCATTGATAGAAACTATAAAATTGCAAATGACATATTTTAGACAATCTTTTCAACAAGAATCGCTATAATTCGGCAGGAAATTCAATCTTCTCCTTAGAATTTATTTATAAAAAGAAAGGAGTGAACATTTTGCTTATAAAAGAAAGGACAAAACCGTTGATTTTGCTTATTTTAGAGGCTTTACTTCGGAGACTCCCCTTGAGTCACCAAAAATATCAGCAGATTTCAGACGAATGTGGGAGGAGACAAGCCGGATACCTAGGCGAGAAATCTATGGATTACTATTATCGGGACCTCCCGAACCAGAAATATACGATCCTACACGATTTAAACCTTCCTGATGGTGACTACAACTGCCAAATCGACACCCTACTCCTAACACCAGAATTTGCCCTAGCAATCGATGTAAAAAATTTGGCAGGAAAGTTACTATTTGATACAGACAATGAACAGCTTATACAAATCAACAATGGGAAAGAAAAAGGATACCCCTATCCGATTGCACAGGCAGAAAGGCATAAAAAGCACCTACAGAAACTTCTTGCAGCACACCATTTCCCTCCAGTGCCAGTTGAATATTTAGTAGTTATCAGTAACCCGTATACCTCATACGTTATTACAGGAAAGAACGCCTACAAAGTGAAACCTTACATATGCAAAGCAGATATCTTTTTAAAAAAAATTGAACTCTTGGAAAAACAATATTTGCAACCACTCCTTACCGCAAAATACCTCCGTAAGCTTTGCCGCCGCCTTGTGAAAATGAATACCCTGCCGATAAACTATCTATTGAAAAAATACGGTATTCAGAATTCGGACCTACTAACAGGTATCCACTGCCCTTCTTGTTCTCATCAAACCCTTATTCGTAAAAAACAGAATTGGTACTGCTCCTCCTGTCATTCTTTTTCAAAAGATGCACATATAGAGGCATTGAAGGATTACTTTTTGTTGTTTGGTTCGACCATAACCAATAAGCAGTTTCGGGATTTTGCCCATCTAGAATCCCGCCATATTGCAAAAAGAATTCTACAATCTTGTTCCTTTCTTGAATATTCCGGCAAGAACAGATACCGATACTATTCACCAAAGATCTTCCCTTGGTGAGATTCTTTTAAAAGGACGATTCGCTCATTGAAACGGTAAATTCGCTCATTGAACATTAAAATTCGCTCATAGAACTCTTAAATTCGCTCATAGAGCTCCATCCTGCAGGAAAATTTTCTTTAAAAACCTAAAAAGGACGCCATGACCTGGTGTCCTTTCCCTTTACATGAAAAATTACCACTTTTTATGCCTCAAGATCCTTGCCTTCTTCAACAATATGGAACAAGAGGTGTGCCAAATGATGGACCGGGCCGTATTCTTCTTCCTCTTCATTTGTTTCTTCATTGAATTCCAGATCATTTAAGAAAAGCGCCATAAATTCGTAAAAGTCCTTCAGTTGGAATGAAAAACAGGCTACGGGCTCTTCGTTGTCCTCTTCATATTGCAGGACCATGTAGGAGAGGTCACCATCGGCATCCTCCGCATCGAAAAAGACAAAAAAACCAATATTGGTATCGAGTTCAAATAAATGTCTCGTTCCGCCTGCTGTTGCCTTATCAAACTCTTCCTGATTAAGTTTTTGAATTTGCATGCTATCTACATTATCTTCCTGATGAAAACCTACGACAAATGATTTCATACATTCAACCTCCATAGTTTCTTCCATAATAAAAAACACATATATCTATCATACCCCTTTTTGATGACGACAACCAATTTTCCCTTTAAAAATAAGAGGTTATTCCTCCCCTTCAAAATGTTCATTTAGGAGTGAATTTTCATTTGGAGCAAATTTCAAGGACTGTAAACTCATTTCAGGCTCAAGTCCATAAAGAGTTTTAACAGGTTTCTCTTCATTTTCGCCACAATTTAGATGCTGCTCAGCTTCTTTTTCATTCATTGGAATCATCCTTTTTTAGATTTTACTTTCTTCTATTGTCTGCCTTAGGTTTGGATCACATGCTACATAATTTCTTACCAAAAAAAGAAAAACCAGCTCAATAAAAAGCTGGTAATCTAGAAATATTTCTTTTTCCAAAAAATGAATGCTGTTAAGCTTGTTATAGATGCAGAGATTACGAGCGGAATGGCATAGGAATGCGTCGCATGCTGGAAAGGAATGTCGACGTTCATTCCGTAAAAGCTCGCCACCATCGTTGGGAACGACAAGATAATCGTAATCGAAGTTAAGAATTTCATGACAATGTTCAAGTTATTTGAAATGATGGAGGCAAAGGCATTCATCATCCCGCTTAAGATGGAACGGTACGTTTCAGCCATTTCAATTGCCTGGGTGATTTCGATAATAACATCCTCTAATAATTCCTTGTCTTCCTCGTACATTTTTAAATAGTTAAAGCGCAGAATCTTATCGAGTACAACCTTATTCGAGCGTAACGAGGTTGTAAAATAAACCAAACTTTTCTCTAATGCAAGAAACGCGTATAGTTCTTTATTTTTCAATGATTGGTGCACTTCACGTTCGATTTCATTCGTTTTCTTATTGATCTGCTTTAAATAACGTAGGTAATAGGATGAAATGACAAACAGAATCTGGAGAGCAAATCTTGTTTTTTTAAAGGTAAAGAATTCTTTGACTCTGTTCTTTCGGAATTCTTCTAGTATCGGTGTATCTTTTAATGAAACGGTAATAATACATTCATCTGTTAAAATAATGCCAATTGGAATGGTTTCATAAACGGTCAGTCCTGATTCGTCTTGGACCGTATACGGAAAGTCGACAATAATATAAATCCTGCCGTCATCCCGTTCAATCCTTGGACGTTCTTCATCATCCAAGGCATCCTTTATGATATCAACATCGACTTGCGCATCATTGGATACTTTATTTATTTCTTCTGCCGTTGGTGCGTACATATTGACCCAGCAGCCCTTTGAAATCACATCAACTTTTTCTAACACCCTTGCATCGGTGCTTTTAAAAATTTCTAACATGCGAAAACCTCCTCACTCACTTTGTTTGAGGAAGCCAACAACCTTTTTCAGAGTTGATATTCAAGATATTCAATTCAAAGACATTGACTTCCCCTCGCCTACTTGGGTCCGGGTCTATGGAATAACTCAAAAATATCAACTCCTTCGCATTTTAATATACTATCTTATCATAAACCAAATACCAGAAAGGTCATAGTAGTTTTTTTAGGAATTATTACTATCGTCAGGAAAATAGGGATTTAAATGAATGAGTACTTCACGAATGTTGTCATTTTCATCCATTAATTTTTGTTTGATTGATTTTGCCAGATCGTGACCTTGTTTAATGGTTTTAAAGTGATCAATGGAAATGCGTAAATCCACCAATACATAATGCCCATGTTCTCTTGCCCGAATGCGGTCAATCCGCTTTACCTCTTGAAATTCGCCCACAATGGAAATGTATTCCTGCAGTGTCTCTGTATTAATATTACGCTCAAGTAAGATGTCAAATGCCTCTGTCAGCATTTCCTTTGCAATTTTAAATATTAAATAGGCGACGAAAATACTTGCTGCCTTGTCCCCATATAGTAAGAAATGGATATCCATTCGTTCCCCCACAATGGAAACGAGCACCCCGATTGCCGCTGCAATTGATGCAACTATATCTGCTTTATGGTCAAAAGCAATCGCTTCGATGGCCTTACTTTGATTCTGTTTAGCGACCTTAAGTGAACTTCTGTATAAAATAATTTTCGTAATAAACGAAAAAAGTGCGACCCACATCGCTAAGAAACTAGGTGACTCCACTTCGTGGAAGAAACCACTAAAGCCTTCGTAGGCAACATAAATGGCCACAAGTAAGAGCAGAAATCCAATTATTTCAGAGACGATTACCTCTGCCTTTCCATGACCATATGGATGTTCTTTGTCAGCTGGTTTGTTCGCAATTTTTATCACCAATAAGACGATGACGGAGGCGAACACATCAGCAGCAGAATGGATCCCGTCCGCGAATACCGCGTCACTATGACCGTACCCGCCAATGATGACTTTTCCTAATGTTAGGATAATATTACTAATCACACTAATCCAGGCTACTTTTTTAGCCAGCGATTCTCTCATTTCCATCGTAATCCACCTTTGAAATTCCTTTAGCCATCATAGCAAATACAAACTGGATGGGTCTAGAGAAAAAGTCTTGTGCAGCCTAATAAATGTTGGCTGCACACAAATAATTTCTCATTCTTCAGGACCCTCATTGTCCTTTTTCCTCATTTCTACTTCCTCCACAACAGAAATTCTGTTTATTTGGTCATGAAGATAATGGAATGCCTGATCTAATTCTTCTCGTGTTGGAAATTCCTTTTTTCGATTCATTAACAAATCCCCTTCCAATATTTATAGGAGTAATAATTTTAAAATAAGAAAAAATACCGGTGTAGTGCTTTTTAAAAAAAGGAGGATGACAGAATGGACAATAAAAAGGCAAATCCCAAGAAAGAGTTAGCAGGCAGTTTTTATCATCCGAGTTATTATCAAGAAAAGGATACCTTATCCTCAGGACTTGCGACTACACATGAGCAAGTGAGCGACACCTATACCGAGGGACAAATAGGCGCCGTTATTGATGATGTAAACGGAAAGGATATCCCGATTCCCCGAAAAGAATTTGAATAAGGATTATAATAAGGAAAACAGCTTTCAACCGAAAGCTGTTTTCTTTATTTATTTTTCATCCTCAACGTAAGGGTCGTGTTCATATGCAGGCAGATCGCCAAAGGTTGTCATGATTCCTTCTTCATCGAGGGCGTCTTCATACTTTTCATGCTGTGGATTTGGATACACCTTTATATCATTTCCATACATATCATTACCGACAAAATTTTCATAGTCCTCCACGTAACCGATATTTTCATCGGCTTCCACATACATATCTTGATAATCATCTTGCGGAAAGGCTAAATCCGATGGCGTATCAGAAGTTCCCCAGGCTGCCACGGTCTGCCAGGAATCCTCAGCATCAAAACTAACGTTTTCCTTCCTTTCATCCATATCAAACTTTCCAAATGGAGGAGCCAACACTTCTTCCTCGACTGGACGATTATGGGAGGTAGCTTGATCCTGGCTGTGCTCAATACAAAAGGTGGTATTAGGAAGGGCCTGTAACCGTTCAAATGGAATGTCTTTTCCGCAGACATCACATTTTCCATACGTTCCATTTTCCATTGCTTCTAAGGCCCTGTCAATATTCCCTAACTGTGTTTCAGAATGCTCATTTAAAGCAATATCCTTTTCGCGTTCATATAATTCTGTTGCTTCATCGGCCGGATGGTTATCGTAGCTCGATAACTCCCCCATCGATTCATGGGCATGCCCACGTTCTAACCCGAAATGATCATTTTGTTCCAACCGTCCCTCCGCTTCGGCCTTTTCTTGCAACAATTGTAACCGTAGCTCAGCTAACTGCTGTGTCGATAACATGCGCTAAACCCCTTTCATGGAAAAAGCGTTATCTATCTCACCATTTATTTCATTTATTTTTTATCGTACCCTTATATTTTCATTTGTTTCACGCTTGATTATGTATTTAAAATTGAATTCCATCAAAATCCTATCATCTGATTCGCAAAGGAACCGTATAAGAATTGGTTTGGGGTGTATCTTAAGGATGAAAATGATTAGAATGAGGGGGATTTACGTGGTTAATTTAGACTTTGAAAAATTTAAAAAAGAACAGCGCGAACATAAGGCGGAATATATAGGAAGCGACAAAAACAAGCAACCAGGCTTTAACGACCCTGAATATAACAACCAGGATGACACTGATAAATCACCAGGAGCAACAGGAAGAGAGCTATAGATGATAAAAAGGTTGGGGCGGCATCCCTCAACCTTTTTACTGAAATCCTATTCCCCTTTAAAGTTCGGCGGGCGTTTTTCCTTAAATGCTGTTAATGCCTCGATTCGATCCTTTGTAGGAATTATGACTTCATACGCCTTCGCTTCGATGGCCAATCCTGTTTTTACATCCACATTGCTTCCATAGTTTACGGCGAATTTCGCTTGTGTCACGGCAAGGGGAGCATTTTTCATTATTTCTGCTGCCAATTCTATAGAGGAATCGAGTAACTGGCTCTTTTCGACTACTTTATTTACCAGTCCTAAATCAAAGGCATTGGTAGCCTTAATCTTTCTTGCTGTTAATATCAATTCCTTCGCTTTCGAAAGTCCAATGATTCGGCTTAAGCGTTGTGTGCCCCCGGCACCGGGGATTATTCCCCAACTTACTTCCGTTAAACCCATTGTTGCTTCTTTCACGGCAATACGAAAATCACAAACTAAGGCAAGCTCAAGCCCGCCACCAAGTGCATACCCATTGATAGCAGCAATCGTTGGTTGCGGTAACTCTTCAATCTTTGTGAAAACAGACCGGATCATGCCCACGTTTCTTTGAACCTCTTTTTCATTTAGTGTCCGTCTTTCCTGTAAGTCTGCCCCCGCACTGAAGGCCTTTTCTCCCGCTCCGGTAATAATAACGACGCGGATATCCTTATCATGTTTCAGCCCGTCTACCACCTCTTCTAACTGTAGAAGCGTTTCCATATCAAAGCAATTTAATTGATCTGGGCGATTGATGGTTAGGACTGCTACTCGATTTTCTACCTTTACTACAACCTTTTCCACATTGATTCCTCCTCCTGATACAATTAACATTAATAGGAAGATGATTTACATGTCAATAAGAATGGACAAAATAGTGCAAAAAATCGAATAGTTCACTATAGCACTAGTATTTATTTAATTAAATAAATTTGTAAATGCCTGCATTCCAAAGTAGAGGCCAAAGCCTATCAAGGATAGTCCGGACAAGATAGAAATCCCCACAAGCCACTGAGAGGTTAAATATTTCCGAGAACTACTTGCCACACCTGCCATGGCAACATCCCATATCAAGAGCCCAATAAAAATCGCGCTGCTATAAAGGACCAATTGACTGGTATCATAGGTGGCAGCTGTCTTCGCCAGAACCGAGCCATAAATACCTAACCAAAAGAGAATGGTCAGTGGATTCGAGATGGACATGAGGAATCCTGAGAAAAACGATTTAATCAGTGGTTCCTTGCCTCTGGCATACTCTAAATTAATTTTCCCGGCATTCATGAAGGTTTCAATCCCCGTATACATCAAGACGAAACAGCCAAAAAACCAAAGAAAGGTTTGCATAAATGCTGTTTCAAGAAACTGGACAACCCCTATGTAAACGATTAGCATATAAATCCCATCGGCGACAACAGCCCCTACCCCAATGAGCCAGGAGTGCATAAAACCATTCCTTATTCCCCGATCAATTTGCGCCGCATTAATCGGGCCGATTGGTGCCGCTAGCGACAATCCTAACAAGATATAACCTAAAAATATATTCATGATAAATTCCCCCTAAAATGAAGCCTGTCTTCCCATATTTATTCAGGTAGGGGAGGTTGTACCACAAAAAAAGAGTTCTCCATTATGGAAAACTCTTGGAAAGCTATTTGTTTGTTTCTGATACTTTTCTAAGATCAAGGCTGAATCCTTCATCCATCACTGTTTGATTTAGCAAATGGTGCCTTGGAATGGGCAGATTAAAGGAATCGATATCGACAATATACTTTGGACGCTGCTTGGTTTCTTTATAAATTTTTCCGACATATTCACCAATCAATCCAATCGCAATTAATTGCAGTCCGCCAATTAACCAAATAGAGGTAATCAGCGAGGTCCACCCTGACTCGGTGTCGCCAAAAAATTTCAGTGTTAAGAAATACCCGCCAAAAATGAGACTCATGAAAAAGGAAACAAACCCCGTGATTAATACAAATCGGATGGGTGAAATAGAGAAGGAGGTAATGCCATCAAAGGCAAAGCCGAGCATCTTTTTGACAGGATACTTCGTAACCCCGGCCTGCCTTTCTAAGCGATCATAATAGACCACATCTGAACGAAAGCCAAGCAATGGAACGATTCCTCTTAAGAAAAGATTTACCTCACTAAACCGTTCTAATTCATCCACTGCTCTTTTGCTCATTAAC
This sequence comes from Bacillus sp. MM2020_4, assembly GCF_011250555.1. GTDB lineage: Bacteria > Bacillota > Bacilli > Bacillales > Cytobacillaceae > Neobacillus. The sequence continues at coordinate 27,151 of NZ_JAANMZ010000004.1, forward strand.
CGGAAATCGGCATGATTATAGACGAGGTCAACCCCCAACTTCTTCATTATTTTATAAAACCCTTGGGCAGTGCCTCGTTTAAACAGTGTATCCGTTTCACGGCTCTTACGGACACCATAAACAATTTCATATCCGTTATTGAACTTTAGGATAAATTCCCGAATGACACGAATATCATCTTGCAGGTCAGCATCAATCGAAATCATACAATTAGATCGCTCTTTTGCGGTAAATAAACCAGCAAGTAAGGCATTTTGATGCCCCACGTTCCGCGATAATTTCAAGCCGCGGACATATTCGTTTCGCAGCCCTTCTTTGTAAATTAACTCCCATGTACGATCCTTACTTCCGTCATCAACAAAGAGGATTTTGCTCTGCTTTGATACTAGCCCCTCATCTATCAGTTCTATTAGCAACGACTGTAGCTGGGCAAAGGTATCCGGCAACACTTCTTCCTCGTTATAGCATGGCACAACAATCGTAAGGACTGACTCGATCATCTGTATACTACCCCCGATGTCTACAATGTCTTATATAAGTAAATCTTCCATGCTGCTTTTTTCGAAATGAACACTTTATCAAGTACTAGTTTATTTTGCTCGGCATTGTCGATTGGTATGGCCGAAAAGATATAACGTCCGCCCATTTCCTTAAAAACATCCGTATTCAGCTCAAGATTTTTTAAATGGCGTTTGGAATCTTTCTTCAGCATATATCGTTTTCCAAGCTGGGCCGTAAAAATATAGCAGCGTCCGCCCCATTTATCAAAATAGTTTCGAATGGTTTTATTTTTGGCCAATTCTTTTTCAATTATTTTCCTAAATTGATGTTTATAGCTTAATGGATAAAAATTATTATAGGTGTCAATCGTGTAAAAGCCATTGTATTGCGCGACTGCAGGGTGCAGTCCGATACTGGCAATCCGGTAATCCTCTTGTGGGAGGGCGATATGCTCTTTGATTTCCTGAAATAAATCCTCTGCGAAAAATTCCTTAACGGTTGGCTTATCTTGATAAATGATTTCATCGTTACATAATGCCAAGAAGAAGATTTGCAAAATGATCAGCCACTTTGCCAGTTTTGTCCAATCAATCCCTTGTAGTGAAATAATTTTTAATGCAAGGGCAAAGGCTGAATAGATGACAAGCGGCCTCAAAAAATGGTAACGGGCAAAATTAAACGTATTCATAAAGTGAAATTTTTCGGTTAAGGGCAGCCACCCATCATAAAACCAAAACGCATACCATAACGATAAGAGAATATTGAGCGTGAACAAAAAAACAAATAGTTTTTCCTGTTGCCAGAGTTTTTTTGAAAAAACAAAGTAGATAGCAATAAAGGTGGCCGGGACAATAAATAGAGTGTGTACGGTCAGTACATGGGTGTGTCCCAGCAGGTAATTTTTGATAAAAAGCCGGACTGCCCCCCCAAATGGCAGATGTGCATGAAAATATTCATCACGGCTATTCGGCTCTTTTGAAAATAAAAATGAATAGACGAGTCGGTACTCAACAAGCATAAATAGGATGGTCATATACCCAAGTGCCAACAAAAAGCGAAGGTTCCAGCCTTTTCCACGGAAAACATCCCAAAGCCATAGGACCCCGATTGCACTTAAAAAAAAGAAAAATCCTAAAACGATGCTCGCATAAAACGGGATGATTGTGAGGACGAGATAATCTTTCCAACTTCCATTTCCATTCCGGATGTTGAGAAGGGCCCAAAGTGCCAGCGGCATTCCTAATGTACTTAACATTCCTGATGGCCAAAACGGTGTTAAGGCAAAGGCAAGGGCGCTCCCTATTTGCAGGAGGAGCCATTTATCACCAGTAAGAAAATGCTCCTTTAGCAGTAAATACATACCAAAGAAGGCGGCAACCCTTGTTAATGCTTGGCTTAAACCGTAGGCCAGCATGGTAGGAAATAGGGCATACAACCAGACAATCACGCTGTATTCCGTCCCAAAGGCGTTTCTCGATAGCTGCCCATTGATAATCTGGGGAATGACTGCATTTGCACTGCCAAATAGTTCTCCACTCTTCGCCAATACCTTATACCACGCCAGGTTTGAATCTAAATTATCATGGACCCGGATATGGGCATTTTCCTGCAGGATGAATAGTGGAGAGAGATAGATCGCGAGAACAAGTAAAGCGAAGAAGATCAGTCTCCGCTCTTTTTTGGTATCAATAACCACTCTTCTACACCTCAAAAATTTATCTTATAAGGGCACGTTTATTTTACATTTTGCTTTTGGCATGGAAATTATTCCTTTTGATCAAAAAAACCTTCCGGGAGTTCGGAAGGTTTTTAAAATGCTTAATGCTTTATGTTTTTTTTATTATAAACATTTAATAGAAGATCGAGTCTTTGACTGCATTGAATAACATTTGGATTTGAATAGCCATATTGATGTGCCAAAAGGATCATTTCCATTCTTGTCTTTTCAATATTTGACAATAGTAAATTCATACCAGTTCCCATCTTACGACCCACCTTCCATGTTGTACCTGTATCAATAGTGATAAACATAATTTATAAGTTTTTCATAAAAAAGGCAAGCATTAAAATACGAACTTTTTGTGAACATTTACCCATGTGAAATTATAATCATTCAATAATAATGAGAACTTACACTTTTGTCAATAATAGGTAGTACCAAGGAAAATGGAAGGAGTCTGAAGCTGGATAATTCTCGAAAAGAGGTGTGGTCATGCCGAACAGAGTCTATATCAGTTTTTTGCGGTTACCGCTTCTCATTCGAATCCTTTTAATCGCATTGCTTGTATTTTTGTCATTTGGAATCTCCATTCACTTTTTAGAGCCCGAAACCTTTCCAACTATTTTTGACGGTATTTGGTGGGCGATTATTACGGCCTCCACTGTGGGATACGGTGATTATGTACCCCATTCTTTTTGGGGCAGGCTGACTGCATTGATCTTAATATTACTGGGTGTTGGCATTGTCTCCTCTTATTTTGGTACTCTCGCAGCTGCTGCGGTTACCAAACAAGATGCCTTTTCAGAGGGAAGAATCCCGTTTAAAGGGAACGGCCATATCATTATTATCGGCTGGAACGAGCGATCAAAGGAACTCATTCATAAGCTTACAACTGTTCATCATCCGCAAATGATTGTCTTAATTGATGAAACACTTGAAGCCAATCCGGTAAAGTCAAAATTTGTCCATTTTATCCAAGGAAAAGGCCACGTCGATGAAACCATCATCAAAAGTGATATTGAAAAAGCGGAAAAGGTACTGATTACTGCTGATCGAGGAAATGATGAGCTCCAAGCTGATATGAACAGTATTTTAACATTGCTCACGATTAAAGGGTTATGTGCTCAAGTTAAATGCATTGTTGAGATTTTGACAGCCGAGCAAGTTGTCAATGCCATGAGGGCTGGCGCAGACGAAGTGATTCAATCCAATAAAATAACGAGTGTCTTTATGGTTAACAGCCTGCATTCCAATGGTGATGGGCTGTTATCGAATGTTGTCCATCAATTACAGGAAAGCAGATTGTCGTCCAGTGCTGTAAATCGTGATGATATCGGTAAATCCTTCAAAGAAGTATCCTCGGGACTATTAGCAAACGGATTTCTATTGATTGGGATCAAAAGAGGAGAGGAAACTATTCTAAACCCCGCACATTCAATTAAAATTGAAGAAAGCGATGAACTTTTAACGTTTAAATAGAAAAGAGTGCGGACGCCCCAATCGCGTCTGCACTCTTTTGAGCTATACTACAGTCGTTTCTCAAGCTCTGCTTTCTTTTCTTCATACCCAGGCTTACCTAATAAGGCGAACATATTGACTTTATAAGCCTCTACACCTGGCTGGTCAAATGGATTCACTCCAAGAAGGTAGCCGCTCATTGCACAGGCTTTTTCAAAGAAATAAACAAGGTAACCAAATGTATACTCATCCATTGCTGGAATGGAAACAATTAAATTTGGTACCCCGCCGTCTGTATGGGCGAGCATTGTTCCTTCGAATGCTTTGTTATTTACAAAGTCAATCGTTTTTCCTGCTAGGTAATTCAAGCCGTCCAAGTCATTTTCAAACGCTTCGATTTTCAGCTCATGACGCGGTTTTTCCACCTTTATGATGGTTTCAAACAAATCGCGGCGTCCTTCTTGCACATATTGTCCAAGTGAGTGCAGATCTGTCGAAAAGTTTGCGGAAGATGGGTAAATACCCTTTTGATCTTTTCCTTCACTTTCACCAAACAGCTGCTTCCACCATTCAGAGAAATACTGCAAACCTGGTTCATAATTGATCAGCATTTCAATCGTTTTTCCTTTATTGTAAAGCGCATTTCTTACGGCAGCATATTGGTAGGCAGGATTCTCTTCAAGCTCTGAATGGCTGAAGTCTCCTTGAGCTGCTGCTGCCCCTTCCATCATCTTTTCAATGTTTGCTCCGCTGACTGCGATGGGCAACAAGCCTACTGCCGTTAAAACAGAGTACCGGCCACCAATATCATCCGGAATAATGAAGGATTCATAACCTTCTTCTGTTGCTAACGTTTTTAACGCACCTCTTGCTTTGTCTGTTGTTGCATAAATACGTTTACGTGCTTCCTCTACGCCATATTTTTCCTCAAGGAGCTTGCGGAAAATACGGAAGGCAATTGCCGGCTCTGTTGTTGTTCCGGATTTAGAGATAACGTTAACAGAGAAATCCTTGCCATCAAGAAGATCGATTACATCGTGCATATAACTAGAACTAATATTGTTGCCAACAAAAATGATTTGCGGCGTGCTGCGTTTTTCTTTTGGAAGCACGTTGTGGAAGCTGTGCGACAGCATTTCAACGGCCGCCTTTGCCCCGAGGTACGAACCGCCAATTCCAATGACAAGAAGAACATCTGAATCAGCTTTAATTTTCTCAGCAGATTTTTGAATCCGTGAAAATTCCTCTTTGTCATAATTGGTTGGCAGTTCAATCCAACCTAAAAAGTCGCTACCGGCACCAGTACCCTCATTTAGAGAATGGTGGGCTACTTTTACAGCATCCCTTAAGTATGTAAGTTCATGTTCACCAAAAAAAGTAAGTGCTTTTGAGTAATCAAAACGAACGTGTGTCATGAATGATCCTCCATCAAATTTATTTACATTACAACTTTATCGAATGCCGACAAGATTATCAAGAAAGGACACCCTTTGTAAGCGTGCCCATTTTCGACATTTTTCTACGTTTATAAAGATGCCCGGTAAATCGCTAAAACATCCGCACGATTTAACTTTGTGAAGTTGCCAAACTCACCGTTTGCCATTGCACGATCCGCCATTAAATCGAGCTTCGTATCATCAATTTCATAGTCTGCTAAACGTGATGGTGCTTCAATGCTGTTCCAAAACTCACGGAGCTTGTGAATGCCTTCGAGACCTGCCTCCTCGGCACTTTTCCCGGAAGCATCTACACCGAGCACCCGAACAGCAAGCTGTTTAAAGCGCTCCGGTTTCACGTGCAGGTTATGCTCCATCCAGTGTGGGAAGAGAATCGCCAGCCCACCGCCATGCGGGATGTCATAGACGGCAGAAACCGCATGCTCAAGATTATGGGTTGCCCAATCGCCGCGATAGCCCATATTTAAAATACCGTTCAATGCCATGGTGCCGCTGTAAAGAATCGTTGCCCGGTGCTGGTAGTTTTCTAAGTCTGCCAACAATTTTGGCGCGGTTTCCATCACGGTAGTGAGCAACGATTCGCACATCCGATCCTGAAAGTCTGTATGTTCTTCAAGATGAAAATAATGTTCCAAAATATGTGACATCATATCGACGATTCCATAAATCGTTTGATTTCTTGGTACTGTGAAGGTGTTAACAGGATCTAAGATAGAAAATTTCGGGAATGTGACAGCACTCCCCCAGCCATGTTTTTCGTTCGTCTCCCAATTCGTGATGACCGAGCCGGCATTCATTTCCGAACCAGTGGCCGCAAGTGTCAATACCGTACCAAAGGGAAGAGCTTCCATTGCAAAAGCCTTTTTCACCACTAAATCCCAAGCATCCCCATCATACTTAGCACCCGCAGCAATTAACTTGGTGCAGTCAATGACACTGCCGCCGCCAACAGCTAAAAGGAACTCAATTCCTTCCTTTTTACAGATTTCCACCCCTTTACGGGCAGTTGATATACGGGGATTCGGTTCCACACCCGAAAGTTCAAATACCTCGGCACCGATTTCATGTAAAAGCGCTGTAACTTTTTCATAAAGACCACTTCGTTTAATACTGCCGCCACCATAGACAAGCAACACTTTTTTTCCGTATGATGGAATTTCCTTTTTTAATTGCTCAAGCTGGTCTTTGCCAAAAATCAATTTTGTTGGATTCCAAAAAGTAAAATTCTGCACATTAACACCATCCTTTTCATTACTCATTATTAGTTAAAATCATAAATTTTGCAAAAAAAGAAACCCCTGCATCAAAAAGATACAAGGACTCCCTTTAGACCCAGCCCCTAAACATGGCGGCTTCAGCTAATTTTCTTACACCAACCATATAAGCTGCCAAACGCATATTTACCTTCTTAGTTTGTGCTAGTTCATAAATTTCATTAAAGGATTTGACTAGCCTCACTCGCAATTTCTCAGCTATTTCCTCTTCAGACCAATAATAGCCTTGTTTATTTTGAACCCATTCAAAATATGACACCGTAACACCGCCTGCCCCTGCTAACACATCCGGCACCAGCAAAATTCCACGCTCGGTAAGAATCGTTGTCGCCTCAAGTGTTGTCGGCCCATTGGCGGCCTCAACAACAATACTCGCCCTAATATTGTGGGCGTTTTCCGCTGTGATTTGATTGGAGATGGCAGCAGGTACCAAAATATCACAATCCAACGTAAGCAATTCCTCATTGGTCATCGCACCATCAAATAAACTGGTCACCGTACCAAAGCTGTCCCGCCGATCCAATAGATAATTAATATTTAATCCATCAGGATCATAAAGAGCGCCGTAAACATCAGAAATACCGATAACGATGGCTCCTGCATCATGTAAAAACTTGGCAATATAGCTGCCGGCATTCCCAAATCCTTGGACAATCACCCGAGCCCCTTTAATCGAGATACCCCGCCTTTTCACCGCTTCCTCGATACAAATCGTCACCCCTTTTGCTCCTGCTTTTTCGCGGCCCTCAGAGCCTCCGAGCACAAGTGGTTTTCCCGTAATAAAGCCCGGGGAGTCATTTTGCCGAAGGTGACTGTATTCATCTAACATCCAGGCCATAATTTGCGAATTCGTATACATATCCGGAGCCGGAATATCCTTTGTTGCCCCGACGACTTGACTAATCGCCCGCACATACCCACGGCTTAAGCGTTCTAGTTCGCCAAATGACATGGAATGTGGGTTGCAAACGATACCACCTTTGCCACCCCCAAAAGGCAGATCAGCAATTCCGCATTTCATACTCATCCACATCGATAATGCCTTGACTTCCTCTTCATTTACCCCGGGATGATAGCGTACACCGCCCATTGTTGGCCCAAGGGCGTCATTATGCTGTGCGCGAAAGCCTGAAAAAATTTTCGTCGCTCCATCATCCATCCGTACAGGAATCCTGACACTAAGTGATTTCAAAGGTTCTGCCAATAACTGAGCTATCTCTTCGTTATACCCTAGTTTTTTTAATGCATCGTGAATCACCATCTGCGTTGATGTAAGAAGGTTGACTATTTCTTTTTTCTTTCCGTCTCCATCAGTTGTCCCCATTTTGGCACCCCTACTTATTTTTCCACGTTACCCAATACTTTACTAATTCGCTCAATAGCCCAATCTAAATCTTCTTTACTGATAACGAGCGGCGGTGCAAATCGAATCACTGTGTCATGCGTTTCTTTACATAATAACCCATGATCTTTTAATTGTTCGCAATATGGTCGGGCTGGTTCCGTTAATTCCACGCCAATAAACAATCCTCGTCCGCGAATATCCTTGATTTTAGGATTCTTAATTTCCTTTAATTCGCTGATAAAATAATCCCCTAGCTCTAAGGATTTTTCTGCAAGTTTTTCATCTACAAGCACATCAAGTGCCGCGATAGAAACGGCGCAGGCCATCGGATTTCCACCAAATGTTGACCCGTGGGACCCTGGGTTGAAGACACCTAATATATCCTTATCCGCAACCACGCACGAGATAGGGAATACTCCTCCGCCCAAGGCCTTACCGAGGATATACATATCCGGTTCAATGCCTTCCCATTCGCAAGCAAACATTTTTCCAGTACGTGCTAAACCTGCCTGAATTTCATCAGCGATAAAGAGTACATTGTTTTCCTTACATAGATCAAATGCTGCCTTCATAAAGCCTTCAGGTGGAATGACAATTCCTGCCTCACCCTGAATAGGCTCGATTAAAAAGGCCGCTGTATTTGGGGTAATGGCTTGTCTAAGCGCTTCTAAATCACCATATGGAATGAGCTTAATACCTGGCAGCATCGGTCCAAACCCTCGTTTATATTCGGCATCTGATGACAATGAAACAGCCGTCATCGTTCTTCCGTGGAAATTCCCTATACAGCCGATAATTTCTGCCTGATCCTCAGCAATCCCTTTTACATCATAACTCCAGCGACGTGCAGCCTTCACAGCTGTTTCAACAGCCTCTGCCCCTGTGTTCATCGGTAAGACCATTTCTTTCATCGCTAACTGGCAAACCTTTTCATACCAAGGTCCAAGCTGGTCGTTATGGAAAGCCCTTGATGTTAATGTAACCTTATCTGCTTGATCCTTTAATGCTTGAATAATTTTCGGATGGCGGTGTCCTTGGTTTACTGCAGAGTATGCACTAAGCATATCCATAAATTTATTGCCTTCAGGATCTTCTACCCAAACACCCTCAGCACGTGAGATGACAATTGGCAGCGGATGATAATTATTTGCACCGTATTTCTCCGTCTTTTCAATCAATTCGTTTGTATTCCTATTAGCTGGCATACATCATTCCTCCATTTCATTCTTTCTATTTATGTATAGTCAATACTATTGTAGCCGAGCATGGAAAAAGAATGAACTATAAAAAAAAAAAAAGCCTGAGCCAATTTAATTGAATTGGTCTCAGGCTTCTTCTGACTTATTTTTTTATTAAATCTTCGCGTTGGGATTGATCAATCCACTCTTGCAGCTTATCTTTTAATGTGTTAAATCCTTGCCCGCCTTCAACTTCAGGAATGATTGCCGCAGCTTGGCGTTTGCGTGGCTTCTTTGGTTTTGCAGCCTGTTGAACAGGTGCTTCCTCAGTTGCGCGGATTGAAAGGCCGATTTTGCCAGCTCCTTCATCAATTGACAAAACTTTAACCTTAATTTCATCGCCGACTTTAAGGTGCTCATTAATATCTTTTACATAGCCGTGCGTAATTTCTGAAATATGAACAAGACCTTGTGTTTGTTCGTCAAGTGCAACAAACGCTCCATAAGGCTGAATTCCTGTTACCTTACCTGCTAATATACTACCTATTTCAACTTTCTCTGTCATAAAAACACTCCTAATTAATAAAAAATTTTATCCCTTATATACGCATTAAAATATTATATCATACTACCTAGTTTTAATCAAAAAAGCTTTTTTTATGAAAACGGTGTTGCTCTAGCCCTTTTTAAAAAAAGTTAACAAAATGTTCAAAAATGGAATAAGAGAAAAGAAATTTACCATGATATACTAATAGTGAGAAGTTATAATTTCAAGAAGAGGTGAACTGTATGAGCTCAATTGGTACCACTATTAAAGCTGCTCGCGAGATGCTCCATATGACCCAAGAGGAATTGGCTCAGAAGGTTAGAGTTGGAACGCAGACAATTGAGAAATATGAATCTGGGGAACAAATGCCGAGTACCCAGACAATCATGAAGCTGTCCACTGTGCTGGATATCCCGGCTTCTGAATTATTACAGCACCACGTTCATCCAAATTCCTCACCTACGAAACTGTAATATATTCTAAATGCAAAAGCGGTAAAATGTACCGCTTTTTTATTTTTTTACCATTTTATTGTTTAGAAAAAGGTAATTCTGGGTATCCTTTAGACGTAAAGCTTTCTAGTATTCCCCCTTTTTGAAAAGGACAACCAAATTGGTTTGTCCTCTTTTTTTATGAGTAAGCATAAATATTTAGCACTGAGAATTGTCCAACGATCAACAAGCACCCTGCTTTTTATTTTATAGTGAGCAAGTTTCATTTTCTTTCATGATTAATAATTCCTCTGCCACTTTTAGACAGCTTTTCAGAGGGATTATTTTTTCAAAGGAAAATTCATATATGGCTTGAATTCTCTTGGCCAGTTTAGCGGGATCATTCAGTTCATGGACGGCTTGAATCGTGTCTGCTATTTCCGTGTCATAGTCCCCACTTTTCAAATGAAAGGGATCCCACTCATTTAGCACATCCACAAATTGCAAATTTGTTTGCAGCTCTTTTCTCATATTTTTGTCTCCTATAACATACATTTGAATCATTTTATCATACTTGTAGGTATGAACCTATTTAATACCAGTTAACAGCTGTTGAAGAATTTCCTCCGCTGGGAGCAGCGCATTCCCTCCGCCTTGGGCAAAGGACTCGTTTCCTCCGCCTTTGCCGTTTAGTAATGGCAAGACTTCACCCACCAATGTTTTCATATTTTCCTTTCTGGCAGTTCCACGGGCACACACTAGCTGCAGACGGGTTTCATTCGTGGATACAAACAAAACGAGTACCCCATCATCTTCAGCAATAACGGACCGGGCCAGCTTTTGCAGCTCCTGAATCGTTCGATTTTGAAATACCGCAGCGACAAGTTGATTGTTGTTAGCCAATAAGTGCTTCGCCTCATATTGAAGTAAACTTTCTTGCGCTTGCTCAAGTGCCTTTTCCGTGCGTTTTCCATTTTCCAGCAGTCGTACCACAGCCTGCTCCATTTCCATTTCTGGAGCATTAAGAAGCTTCGTTAACCTAAGCAGTAGCTTTTGCTTATCGCCAAGCAGATTTACCACGCGTTCGCCGCAGGCAAACTGCACACGGACCTTTTTCCTTTGTCTTTCCCAATCCAATACTTTAATCGCTCTGACTTCACCGGTTGCCTTTGGATGCGTCCCACCGCAGCCATTATAATCGAAGTCTGGAATAATCACGAGACGGATATCCTCTTTAACCTTCGTCGCTTTCCTTAAGGGGTAGTGCGACAACTCTTCTTCTGTTACCCACTTAGTTTCAATCTGCCTGTTCTCTAAAATAATCCTGTTCGCAAGTGCCTCTGCTTTCTTCACTTCCTCCCTTGTTAAATCATCAGTTTCAAGGTCAATCGTCAGGTTGTCCACCCCCAAGTGAAAACCTACTGTATGGTAATCAAATAATTGCTCAAAAGCTGCCGATAAAATATGCTGTCCCGCATGCTGCTGCATATGATCAAATCGTCGTTCCCAGTCAAGAGTGCCTGACACCTCTTCAGCGCCATTTTGAAATGGGGCTTCAAGATAATGGCGAATCTCACCATTAACTTCTTCTACATTCACGACTTTTTTATCCGCGATGATGCCGGTATCGTGCGGCTGCCCCCCACCCGTGGGATAAAAAGCTGTTTCGTTTAAAACGGCATACCATTTGCCATTTTCATCTTGTTCATGTTTTTCTACATGTGCTGTAAAAGATTTTATGTAAGCATCTTGATAATATAGTCTGTTTTTCATTGCAAATACACCTCGTTATTTCTGTATGAACATATTGTCTAAAAATATAGAAATTTAATCAAGTCAAAATAGTAAAAACCTGTCCTTTTTACAGAACAGGCCACTATTAAAGATGTAAATTACTTTTTATCCTTCTTCCGCTGCCCAAATGTTGCTGGATTAAATCCGCCCATTCCTTGTGGGAAGCCTGTCTGCTGCTGTCCGCCCATTCCTTGCGGGAAGCCCATTTGCTGCTGACCACCCATCGTTTGGGGGAATCCCTGGTGCCCAAAACCGCCCATTTGCTGCCCAGGAAAACCATGTTGACTACCACCCATCTGTGGATATCCATGCTGGTAGCCGCCCATCATTTGCGGGTAACCATGTTGATACCCACCCATCATTTGCTGGCTGCCTGGGTATCCACCCATCTGTTGTCCGAAACCTGGCTGCTGGAATCCGCCCATCATTTGTGGAAAGCCCATTTGCTGCCCAGGAAAACCGCCGAATTGTCTTTTCTCCAATTAATTCGCCTCCTTACATTCTCCCTGTTAGTGTATGTACCACTTTTTGGATAAGCTTAGATTCATACCTATAAGAAAAATATTTTTTTCCATCAAAAAAGCTATCCCATAACGGAGATAGCATTACGAATTTATTCTTTTTCGTCCTGGGCCTTTTTTTGCCCTGCTTTTTTATCTTTCGAAATTTCTCCGCAGGCAATCCTTTTCCCCGAGTCCCCGGCAGGCTGACTCATCCCATCGTCTTTCCCTTCATGTACGACGATGGAAGTTCCTTCTTTAGTGAACAGTGATTTTTTCCCATCCTTTAAGGTGACGTTTGGAGCCATTAAATCTGCTTTTGCCGTTTCATCATCCCCGACAATTAAATTCGGCAGGTCTCCCGCATGCGCTCCTTTCGGATGTAGAAGGCCATGTTCCTTTTTCTCAGGGTTAAAATGGCTCCCCGCAGACTTAAAATCAGGTGCTTTGCATTTTCCTGTGTCATGAATGTGGATCGCATGCTCCCCGGCCGGAAGCCCCTTCAAATTTACGGTCATTTTAACACCGCTTGACTGCTCGGCTAATGTCACAGTCCCGAGCGAATCACCAACGGTATTAAACATTTCTACATCTACCTTTTTGACTTCCTTTTCCATACATCCTGTAAGCATGAGGAGTGGAATCATCAGCAAATACTTCTTCATATGTTTTCCCCCAACTAAAGGCAATTTGCCGTTAGTATGGGCAAACGGATCATGACCTATTCAAATTCCACCAGTTCCTTTTATAAAAAAAAGGAACTGCCTTTGTTAGCTGTCCCTTTGTGTTGATTGATTATTTTTTATTTGTTCCTCTAACGCTTTTGTCTTTTCAGCTTCACGTTTAGAAATTCTCATAATAAAGCGCATCGTAAAAAAAGCGGCAATCATAAAGATTGTTAGGCTGATGACAGCGGGTATATATTCTGATTTATCCTCTGGAAAGTATAAAAATAACGCTAGAACGGATGGTTGAAACATTTTTCTTCTCCCTTTCTTTTAAAGGAACTGCTCTATGTATTATAGCAACAAAAAACATTTCACACCAATGATTCCATTCAATTAGATCGCTTACTTTAATACATGGATCTTTTTAATGATTACATCTGTTTCCGGCTTGTCTTTTGCATCTGCAGGAGTGGCCGCAATTTTATCGACAATATCCATCCCCTCAACGACCTGACCAAATACGGTATGGCGATGATCAAGCCAAGGTGTCCCCCCATTTTGATCATAGGCGTCGATAATTTCCGTCGGGTAGCCGGCCTTTTCCATTTCCTTCTTCATCGCAGGGTCGAGTGATGAACTTTGAACGATAAAAAACTGGCTGCCGTTTGTATTTTCACCCGAATTGGCCATTGACAAGGCACCACGAAGATTATACAAATTCTTCGAGAATTCATCCTCAAATGGCTTTCCCCAAATACTCTCTCCACCGGTTCCGTTGCCATTCGGATCGCCGCCTTGAATCATGAAGTCTTTTATGACGCGATGAAAAAGTAAACCGTCATAATAGCCTTCTTCACTGTGCTTCACAAAGTTTTCAACGGCCTTTGGCGCATATTCAGGGAATAATTTGATTTTAATCGTCCCCATCGATGTTTCCATTTCTACTAGTTTTTCATTTTCTGAAACCTCTGTTGATAGCTGAGGATAAACAGCATTTGTCACTTGTTGTTCTCCTTCCTTCTTCTGTTCCGTTTTTGGTGCAGTAGTTTTCGATTTCGATCGTGTATCCTCGTTCTTTGAGGTTGTCCCACATGCAGCCAATACCAGAATAATCGATAATAACGTAACCAGCATTTTCAAATTCTTACCCATATATCATTCCTCCATTTTTACACTTTAACCGAAATTTCATTTTTTTGCACTTTGTTTTTAATTTAGACCTTTTTCTATTAAAATGAAAGTATAGAAGAAAAAATTATAGGCAGGAGTTGTTTAGTTAGTGGAATTACAGGTGGGTGAAGTTGTAACCGGGATTTATAAAACTGGGAAGTACATCGGTGAAATAACCGAGATTCGTCCCCAACATTATTTAGTCAGGGTGTTAGCTGTCATGAAGCATCCGATGCAAGGGGATCTGCATAGTCCAAAGGACGCAGATGTGCTTATTTTTCATGAAAGGCGCGCGCTCAGCTTTAGGGAACAGGCCAATATTCCAAAACAAATGGTCAAACCGTTTGAGAATGAAGTTCCTGAATATATGGAATCGCTAAAAGAGGCCGTTGCAAAAATGAAAACGGAGCTTTCTGCAGCAGGTTCGGAATGGGCTGAAATGAGTTTGAAAGCAATGGAAACATTGGAGAAGGATTATAAAATTTAACAAACGTTAGGCCAAATCAGTTTGAATGATTTGGCCTTTTATGCGAATTCATTTAATAGCTTCGAAAAATCGACACGATCGCCAATTGTCGTGGGTTTTGGTTTTTCTAAATAGCGTTTATCCTTTTCGACAAGTTTGAATATATTGTAGGTAGTCATAGCGTCATCAAGTGCGCGGTGATGCCGGCCTGTCCCTTCCTTGCCGTATTCCTGGACAGCTTTCCATAGACCTGTTTGATTCTGATCCCCAAAGAACCGTTTATATTCCATAGATAAATCCATTTCAGCACCATGAAAAGGAAAATCAACCCCTGCCATTAAACAATTGTGCCGCAGGACCTTCATATCCATATTTCCCCAAGTAACAATTGTGGTTTCTACATGATCCTTATTGAACTCCGCCAATTTTTTGATCAGTTCAAAAATAGACACCCCGTTATCCACCTGCTGCTGTGAAATATGTAGGAAGGATTTACAGCGCTCTGATAAGTTCGGAAATTTTAAAGGGGTCACATAGGATGAGAATTGCTCCGTTATTTGATCATCAACAACAGCCACAATTCCAACCTCAATGATTTCTGCAAAAAAGTCTTTCATTCGCACATTTCGTTCCGGCATTGTAAACTCAAAATCAATAAATAAATATTGCCGTCTTGCTCTCATCTTTTCACCACCTTTTCTTTTTTATCCTACTATCATTATATAAAGAAACCTGTACAAAAAACTGTGCTTTTTTTCTATTTTTTTATTTATCTACCATTATATCATGAACTTTGTGGAAATTTTTTAAATTTTTGTACAATTTATTGATAAAAGGGCATGGAAAATCAATCCATCCCCTTTCCGCTTTATTTCCTTAGCTTCATAACTGCCATTGTACATCTGGACACACAAATGAGTCGGTCTTGTTCATCGTGAATCTTAATATCCCAAACCATTGTTGATTTTCCTTGATACAGGATCGTACCCACTGCCGTGACAATCCCTTCTGTCGCTGAACGAACATGATTTGCATTAATTTCTAATCCTGCCACAGCTTGCGTTTCCTTGTCTACCAATTCATAGGCGCCAACACTTGCAACCGTTTCAGCTAATGCTACAGACGCACCGCCATGCAGTAATCCCATAGGCTGTTTCGTTCTTTCATCCACGGGCATCGTGGCAATCACTTTCCCTTTTTCTAAATTGGTAATCTCAATCCCCAGTGCTTCTAATAATGTATTTTTGACCATTTTTCATCTCTCTCCTCTATGTAGTTTTCTCTAAAACTTATTCTCTACTTTTGGGAAATTTCCTTTAAATAAGAAAAAAAACAGCCACAGGAGCTGTTTTTTACCACGTTGTTAATAATATCCCGGATAACCCGTTGGCGGATAGCCCATCGGAGGGTATCCCATTGGGGGATAGCCCATTGGCGGATAGCCATAAAACGGGCGGCTTGCCACAAATCCGCCTGCCAATCCGCCGCCGATTAGACCGCCTAAAAAGCCAAGCCCACCTATCGCTAATGGCCAGCCAAGAAACCCAATAAACCGTTGATCTTGGACCGGGTATTGATTTCGATACAGATACGGGCTTTGATATGGATACATACCACACTACCTCCTTTTATCTACGATACTTGCCTACACTATTTCATATGCGAGAAACAGGGGTTTGGAGTGGGCTTTATGGGTAGGGCTAGAACGGGGCCATTCACCACGTGAAAAAGCCTCCAAAGGAATTTGAAGGCTTTTTCATTAATTCTTTTCAATTGGTTCGAATCTTTCCACAAACAATGCCAGTGTTCTTGTCATCACTCCTGTTGCACCCGCCGGGCCAAGATCATAGGCCTTAGAAGTGGTGGCTGTTCCAGCAATATCTAAATGTACCCATGGCGTACCTTCAGCAAACTCGCCAATGAAGGCACCGGCTACAAGGGCATGCCCTTCACTGCCCGGGGAATTATTCAAGTCTGCGACTTTACTGTTTCTCACACGCTCTTTCTCCGTCTCAAACAATGGTAAGAGCCACATTTGCTCACCAGCCTCTACGGCAGCTTCAAGAACTTGTTCATATAGTGATTCATGATTTGTCATAGCACCCGTCGTATGCAATCCAAGTGCGGTGATCACTCCGCCGGTTAAAGTCGCTACATCGACCAAATAATTAGCCCCATGGTGTTTTGCATAGGTAACGGCGTCAGCCAGTACAAGACGGCCTTCTGCATCTGTATTTAACACTTCAATTGTTTTCCCGCTCATTGATGTAATCACATCATCTGGTTTGAAGGCACCGCCGCTAATCATATTGTCTGTTGACGGGATGACAGCGACAACGTTTTGCTCCGGTCTGATTTCCCCGATAATTTCCATAGCACCCAGAACAGCGGCAGCACCGCCCATATCCGTCTTCATGCCGACAATCCCCGTTTTTGTTTTAATGGAATAGCCGCCCGTATCAAAGGTAATACCCTTGCCGACTAAACCGATAACATCCGTCCATTCTTCTTTTCCTTGATATTTTAGGACGATCATCTTTGGTGGTTCTAAAGAACCCTGGTTGACAGCAAGCAATGCCCCCATGCCTAGCTTTTCAATATCCGCTTTATCGAGAATTTCCACTTCAAAGTCATACTTTGCAGCAAGCTCAGAAGCATAAGTAGCCATATCCGTTGCTGTAAGTAAGTTCCCAGGAATATTTACTAGTGTCCGGGCTGAATTCGTCCCCTTACCAAATGCGTAGCCAACCGACAGCGATATCTGAACATCCTCTACATCCATTGCCTCACTGTAAACGGTCACTTGCTCCATTCTCTTTTCCGGCTCATTCGATTTCTGTCGATAGCCATCAAACTGGTAGGTTGAAAGGGCAAATGCTTCACCCAATGCATGTGCTGCATCTAGGCCATCTAATTCCGGTGCAGTGAAGGAGTCTAAATAAACAGCTATTTCTTCAAGTTTACTTGCCTTCACTTCCTTAAAAATCTTGCCAAGCGCTTCTTTTAGTTTGTCAAAGGATAATTCCTTTTCCTTGCCAAGCCCAACAAACCAAATTCGTTTCGCTCCTAATTTTCCTAAGCTATGTACTTTACTAATACTTTTTGCCTTAGCAGAGATATCACCTGATTTAACTAACGCGGTCAATTGCCCGTCAAACCTGGCATCAAGTGCTGCCAACGATCCTGAGAATTTTTCAGGTCTATCAACTAAACCGATGATCAAGCCCTCATCTTGCGCTGACAGGTCCCATTCTTTTTTTACATGAAACATATTTACACCACCTTTATCATTTTCTTCTATATTATAACGAAAGAAATAAAATATTTCGACCTTCTAATCATCTTCCATGTACAGCACTAAATGAGGCAGCTTCGGCAAATTTCCAACTTGCTCAAAGGGAATCCGGTCGATGTTTTTCGGAAAAGTCGCTAGGCTTGCTTTAATAAAAGGATAAACCTTTTCTAAATCCAGTCCCCAGAATTTTGGACGGTAGGCCTGCAAATAGTCATATGCTGTTTGCATCATCACGCGAGCCCCCTTCACATTCCCGTATTCATAATGGTAGATGGCCACACTCATTTGCAATAATCCTTTTAAAAATAAATTGTCCTTCTCCGTCATCCACATTTCTTCCAGTAAGTCGTGGCATGTGTAATAGTCTCCTTCATTGAACGAGACAAAAAATTCATAGTACTCCATTGGGTAGCTATTCAGCAATTAGAATCCCCCCATTGTAACGTTTACTATTATTATAATGTAAAAAAACAGGCTGCTGCCTGCTTTTATCTTTTTTCCGAACTAATATATTGTTGTCGGAATACCTGCAATGTTTTATCCTCGTTTAAGGCCTGCAATTGATCCTCAGTAATCTTTCCATTCCCGTTTTGAACGACATAAACTTCGACCTGTTTTTTACCCCAGTGTTTGTAAACATCATCGACCGTTTCATAATAAAGGTCTAATTCGTTGCCCTTGATGGCGCCTCCCTTATCTGCCACAACTCCGTATCCATAGCCTGGAATAAAGAGGATCGTTCCAATCGGAAATACAGTTAAATCTGCTGCTATAGTAGAAAATAAATCACGTTTTACTTTTACACCCGAGTAAGTAATTCCGTATTCAGGATGATTTTGTCTTTTTCCAGTTGATTCATAACCAGCAGTATATCCTGTGGCAGTAACTATATGTTTAGGGTATTTTGACCAATCAAAGGCATCCTCTAGCGATGGCGGCGTTGTTCCGGAAACCTCTTTACTTGACGTGATGGCCGACGCAAATTGAGCGATCAGTGTTTTAGCCTTTACGCCGGAAATAGATTGGAAGGTCGCTCCTAATGCCATAAAGAAAAGACATGTCATGGCAAAGCGCTTTATCCAATTTTTCGTTTTACTCATTGAATTTTTTCACTCCTCCAAAATATTCATTCCCATTGTGAAAGGAATTATACAAAAAGAGGAGGAAAAAAAGTGAAAGAGCTCTGTAGCTGGACACAAAAAAAGACTCCTACCTAATGGTAAAAGTCTTAAAACATTTGATATCCATTTTTCCGTAATAATTTTATCGTGAGCCCGGCGGCGATTGCCCCAGCTAGTCCGCTAATTAAAATGAGAATATCGGCAGTTGCTAATGAACTGAACCTTTTTCCAAGGTCTTGAAAGGCTGCACCGCTATTGGTAAAATACTCGCTAAAGCTGACTTTATCTACGATAAAAATGGCTACAATCGGGTATACGACCGCCATCACCCATGACATTCTAAGGAGCATATTTAGGATAAATCCAATACCGAAAAATAAGACAAAAAATAGCACAATTGATATGATTAAAACAACGATGCTCATTTGCACCCGAGATTCCCCCTTTATACATCAACATTTAGTGTACTGAATGTCTAAAAGGGAGTCAATAAAAGATGCCTTTTTGAGGAAAAAAAATAGCTCCTCCTCAATCAATCCGGAGAAGCATGGTTAAAAACCTTCTATTCCTTTTTCTTCCCTGTTCCACCACAGCATGAGCACGTTTCTGAACCTCCAAGTACCAATTGAAAATAGCCGTTTCCGGCACAATAATCACAATTTTTTGTATCCACACTCTTCACTGTCATTCCAACATCCCCTTCGAATAATTAACCCAATTTTCTGATAATATACCAAGAATTCTAGAAAAAGAAAAGCTCTAAATTCTTGCAAATCTTGAAAGGAAAGCGGATACATCATCAATTTTCTTTCATTTCCGAACTGTTACTCAAATTTTCAAAAGATTATGAAAATATCATTCAAAATAAAAAGAGACAGGGAGCTCCTGTCTCTTTTGGGAACCTTTTAAGATTAAAAAACGTTAAATTTCCCTTTTTTCATGACCAAACCAGCGCCGCCAATCATATAAAGGGCACGATTATCGACTACTTTTTTCATGAATGATGCTTTTGCACCAGTCAGTTTTTTACCAAAGACAACACCGATGGCGTCATCTTCACCAAGTGAGCAAACTGTTCCTTTATTATCAAAGGTGAAGGATTCAAGCTCAGTCTTGTTTCGAATGAGAGCACCAATGTTACGAGCTACAATCTCACCTTGCTGCATGGCAATTTGCGCTGTTGGCGGATATGGGCGATTGATTTCTTCATTAATGACCAATGAACTGTCACCGATAATGAAGACATTATCAAATCCTGGAGCACGAAGATCAGGATTAACTTTTACACGGCCACGCATTGCTTCAAAACCGGATTTTTCAATAATCGCATTTCCACGGACACCAGCAGCCCAAACAACTGTCTCAGCCTTAATTTCATACGGCTCTTCGTCGCCTTTTCCTACCAGAATCGCACCAGGAGAGGCTTCCTTAATAGCAGTACCAATCAAAAATTCCACGCCTTTACGCTCAAGCGTTGAAACCGCGTAGTTTACTAATTCAGGATCGAAGCCAGGTAACACAGTTGGAGCAGCTTCCACACAAGTGATTTTAACTTTATTAAAATCAACATCATACTCATGGCATAATTCAGGAATACGGTTGGTTAATTCGCCAAGGAATTCAATTCCGGTAAAGCCTGCACCACCGACAACGATAGACAGACGATTCTCGTTCTTTTCTGCTTCCATATTATATGTGGCAAATTGATATTCAATATGCTCGCGCAATTGACGGGAAGAATTGACACTGGTAATACCAAATGCATATTCTTTAAGCCCTTTAATACCGAATGTTTCTGGTTCACCGCCAAGAGCGATAACAAGGTAGTCATAATTGACTTCCCCTTTTTCCAAGATCACTTTCTGTTCGTCCTTATTAATTTCAACTACTGTATCCTGAACAAAATCTACCTTGCTGCGGTCAATCACATTACTAATATCATAACGAACCTTATCGTGATGCAATGTACCTGCAGAAGCCTCATGTAACCATGTAGTTTCGTAGTGGTAATCATTCTTATTCACTAATACAATATCCGCTTCATTTACACCGATTAATTTTTGCAAACGAACTGTTGTTAGTAGTCCGCCGTAACCTGCACCGAGAATAACTATTTTTGGCTTTCTCAACGTGATCACTTCCACCTTTATATTATATTTGAATAAATCCTCTTTTTCTTATCTTCCACTGCTCGAACCATTTTTATTTTGATTTGCGGAAAAATGTATGTGATAAAATTCACGAATATTGATAAAGAAAAAGAACTGAATCTAAGTACACAAGGAATGACAGAGTTTGTAAAATAATGAGCAATAGAAGGATTAGACTTCCCAGCCATTCATAAAAATGTACTACTTTTGTCACAAAATCTTAACAATATATCCACAATACATCTTATGCTACTTTCACTCTATTTTCAAGCGATTTATAGAAATTATTTAACAAAGTTTATTGGAAATTTTACATTTAAAAATGCAGATCCTTTTTTCCCAGTCAGAATATTTGATATAATGATGGGACGTTTTTTTAAATTGTGATATTATAGTGGATAGTATTACTACTAGTTGGGGGGATTCGGAGTGCAGGAAAATCAAAAAATTTATGATATTACTATCATCGGCGGCGGTCCTACCGGTCTGTTTACTGCCTTTTACGGGGGAATGAGACAAGCTTCCGTTAAAATCATTGAAAGCTTGCCACAGCTTGGCGGTCAATTGTCAGCCCTTTATCCTGAAAAGTACATTTATGATGTCGCCGGTTTTCCAAAAATCCGCGCACAAGAATTGATAAATAATTTAAAAGAACAAATGGCTAAATTTGAGCCAACTGTTGCACTTGAGCAATCGGTTGAAAAATTGGAAAAGCAAGAAGATGGAACGTTTAAATTAACAACGAATAGCGAAGTTCACTATTCCAAGTCGATTATCATCACTGCCGGAAACGGTGCCTTCCAACCGCGCCGACTAGAGCTTGATAGTGCGGTACAATATGAAAAGAAAAATCTTTATTATTTTATTGAAGACTTAAACCAATTTGCGGGTCAAAAAGTAGTTGTGTTTGGTGGCGGCGATTCTGCAGTTGACTGGGCATTAATGCTTGAGCCAATTGCCGAGAAGGTGACAATTGTTCACCGGCGTGATAAATTCCGCGCTCATGAACATAGCGTAGAAAATTTATATAACTCCAAGGTGGATGTGAAGACTCCATATGTTCCCGCAGAATTAATTGGGGATGCAAACGGAATTAAACAAGTTGTGCTCGAAACGGTAAAA
This sequence comes from Bacillus sp. MM2020_4, assembly GCF_011250555.1. Taxonomy (GTDB): domain Bacteria; phylum Bacillota; class Bacilli; order Bacillales; family Cytobacillaceae; genus Neobacillus. Next base: position 49,348 of record NZ_JAANMZ010000004.1, read on the forward strand.
GGTGAAGAAAAGGTAGCGATTGATGTCGACGCTGTCATCTGTAACTACGGATTTGTTTCCTCCCTTGGTCCGATTAAAGAATGGGGTCTTGAAATCGAAAAGAATTCTATTGTCGTGAATTCAAAAATGGAAACGAATACACCGGGTATTTATGCGGCTGGCGATATTTGTACCTATGATGGGAAAGTAAAATTAATTGCCTGTGGATTTGGTGAAGCACCGACTGCAGTAAATAACGCAAAATTCTTTATCGATCCAAAAGCAAAAGTACAACCATTACACAGTTCTTCCATGTTTAATAAGTAAAAGAAAAGGCGTCCATATGGGCGCCTTTATTTTTGGATTAGCATTCCTCTGGTGTACCGGTTGCTGTTGCAGTCCGGAACGATGAACCGCAGCCACATGATGCAATGGCATTTGGATTATCAATGGTGAATCCGCCGCCCATCATGGACTCTTTATAATCAATTTTTGTACCTTGAAGAATTGCGGCACTTTCTTTATCAACGATCACATGGATGCCATGCTGTTCAAACTGAAGATCATCCTCGTTTACCTCGTGTTCAAAACCCATGCCATAAGACAAACCGCTGCATCCGCCGCCCTTTACACTCACGCGTAAAAAGGCACCTTCTTCTTCATTATGCTTCATCATTTCTTTTACATGTAGTGATGCCGCTTCCGTTACGATTACCACTTCGTTACTCATCAAAACTCCCCCTTTTGGAAAAGGTGTTTCCATAATTGATGTTGTCTGGGACGCCATATCGTTTTCCAAGGCCTTTATTATAGTATATACACTTGGTACCGGGTACTCAAATGTTTAGATTCTTCTTTTTAACATATGCTACCTATATATAAAAAGAGAGCGGTATGCTCCCTTTTTCGTCTAGCTGCAGCGCCTAGGCGCTTCCGCCTTTATTAAAACATTGGATTTTCTTCAAGGTATTGGTAAATGTTATCGACCAGTTCATCTGGTGTGTTTCCGGTTACGACCTCACCGTTAACAAGAGCAAATAGTGTGACGGCACATTTCCCGCAGTACCCAAGGCATCCATATTCAATAATATCCAAGTTAGGATCTTTTTGTAGTTTTTCAAGTGCCCTTTGAGCACCGTTTGCCAAGTTGCTTATACAAAATTCAATGATCGGTTTAAACATGTAATCACCTCTCCACCACTCATTATCCTACTCCATTTAACAGGCTCCGTCAATTATCATAATCATGGCATAAGTGTCAAGAAAAGCATGAAAGATGTTGTTATTTTGACACAATTTAGATATACTCTATTGTGGTTATTAAAACAGAAAAATTATCTATCTATACTTATGAAAACCGGTTAAACGAAGGGGAATAAAAAAATGAAAAACCTTGTCATTCTTGGTGGCGGATATGGCGGGATGAAGATATTAAGCGAACTTCTTCCCAACCATTTACCTGAGGACGTAACGATTTACTTAGTCGACCGCGTCCCCTACCATTGCTTAAAAACAGAGTATTACGCATTAGCTGCTGGCACGATTTCTGATAAGGAAGTACGTGTTGCTTTTCCCGAACATCCCCGTTTGGTGGTAAAGTACGGTGAAGTTACCGGGATCGATACAATTGGTCGAAAAATAAACATGGCGGATGCCGAACCACTTGCCTATGATGACCTAATCATCGGTCTTGGTTGTGAGGATAAGTATCATGGGGTACCGGGTGCAGAACAATTCACCTACAGTATTCAAAGTATTGAAAAAGCCCGTCGCACATACTCAGTGCTAAATAATCTAGGCCCTGGCTCTGTTGTGGGAATTGTTGGTGCCGGCTTAAGCGGGGTTGAATTAGCGAGTGAATTAAGTGAAAGCCGTGAAGACCTGAATATCAAGTTATTTGACCGTGGGAAGCATATTCTTTCGGCCTTTCCGGAGCGGTTAAGTAAATATGTTGAAAATTGGTTTGTTCGAAACAATGTTGAGATTATTAATAATTCCAATATTACTAAGGTGGAAGAAAATCGGATCTATAATCATGATGAACCTATTGATTGTGATGTCATTGTTTGGACTGCAGGCATTCAGGCCAATAAAATCGCCCGGGACATGGATAGCGAAAAAGATCGGTCAGGAAGGTTGATCGTAACCCAGCACCATCATCTCCCTAATGATGAACATATTTTTATCGTAGGTGACTGTGCCAGCTCCCCACATGCCCCTAGTGCTCAACTAGCGGAAGGACAGGCAGAACAAATCGCTGAGGTATTGAAGAAACGCTGGAACGGAGAACCAGTACCGGAAAGCTTCCCTCCAATTAAATTAAAAGGCGTTCTTGGCTCTCTCGGGAAAAAACAAGGCTTTGGGATGATGGCAGATCGTGCTATCACAGGACGTGTCGCCCGAATGTTAAAATCAGGGATCTTGTGGATGTATAAGTTTCATAATGGATAATAAAAAGAAGAAGCATTCCGTCAAGAATGCCTCTTCTTTTTACATTGCTCTATACCCATACTTCTCAAGTTCAGCAAAAATGGTTTTTAACCGCGGGTTGCCTTCGCCGACGATTTTTTCTTTAATGACGACGACAGGGTAAAACATGTCCTCATCGATTACTCTTTGGGCGAAAGATACTTTTTCACTCTCACCTGTTGGCTGATGAATATCCACATACGTCATCTTAAACGGTTGTTCTGGGAATTTCCTAGCAATCGCTGCTTCCAGCCATTCAAATGTTTCTTTGGAAGAAGGTAAATTCACACAGCTTGGGCATAGAGTTTGTGCCCCATAAAGAACAATTTCCACTTCCTTGCTATTCATAAAAATCATTCCTGTCGTTTTTCTTTCATTTTACTATAAATACTAGGGAAATGTATGTAAATGTGTATTTTCCTAATTTCTGAGAATGGATTTTTGCCACGGATGACATTATAATGTAAGTAGGAAAGGAGTCGATTAACATGGAAGAACAAGAAATGTTTGGGCAAGTTCAAGAAGTATTAGATAAATTACGTCCATTTCTTCTTCGCGATGGCGGGGATTGCGAATTAGTAGATGTAGAGGATGGTATTGTTAAGCTCCGCTTGCTTGGTGCCTGTGGTACCTGCCCAAGCTCTACAATCACATTAAAAGCCGGCATTGAAAGGGCTCTTTTAGAAGAAGTCCCTGGTGTTGTGGAAGTAGAACAAGTATTCTAATGAATGTATTTCAAAGCGATTGCCACAAAAGGCAATCGCTTTATTTATTTAACCAAAAAGCCACTCCAGCTGTGGCAAATTCAACTGTTTAACCGGCGCACCCGATAGTTGAAAGAATCCGGCCAAGAACCGCTCATATTCACTTGATTGCCGTAAAATCTTACTTAACCTTTCCTCCAACACCTTTTTTTCCTGTTCAGAACGGGTGATATAATAGCTCTCAACACAGTCAAAATAATGCAGTGGAAAAACAAGTCGTGAATAGAGTAACCGCCAAGAAAAGGACGATAATGGTGAGATGCTTTGGTACTCCTCGAAAAACTGCCTTAATTCTACATCGTACGTTTGGATATTGCGAAAATACCTCTCCCTTGTCCACTCGGCCAAATCACGGCTTCGATGGTCAAAAACCCAATCAAACGGATTTTTAATCGTGTATTGATTATGGGGCCCCCATGTTTTATGGGTAAAACGTTCATGACAAACGGTCCCGCTATCCGTTTCTAACGGTTCATCATCAATCTCCGTGTCAACTAAATATTGAATCGCATTTTCCGTTAGTCCAAGGTAATAGGGAAAAGAGTCAATAAACATCCGTTCAAACTCATCCTCAGGTGTTTGAAAGAGGAGGCCATTCCAAACTCCCTCCATTTGCTCCAGGCGCCTTTCCCATAAAGCCTTCCATTCCCCAATCCTGCTTGAACGTTCTATTTGGAAAGGAACCCTTCGGCCCCGCTCATGGAATTTAGCCAGCTTCCGTCCCAATTTCATTTTCCTTTGCTCTTCCATCTGCCGGTTAGCTAACACGCAATACTTATTTTGTTCCCAGGTAGTAATTAACTGTCCTTCCTTTGACGGCAAAAAGATCGGAACATGTTGGTCACCATAATTTCGTAAATGCTCCGCAATTTTTTCAAGCTCGGTAATATCAGCCTCTTCCTTACCTGTCGGGCTTGAAATTAAATACAGCCAGCCATTGCCTCTCAGTGCGTCATAAGCATCTAATTTTACATACTCTTCTACTGTGATCCCATATTGGTTTTCAAGCATTTTTTGAAGCATCTATAGTCCCACCTTTTTTCAGACCTTCTCTATTGTCATGTATATGTATCGATTTCAAAAAACTTGTTGTTTTTCAAAGAGTACGCCTAGTTTAAATAGGATTTTTCCCTTCAAAATTGCATAGAGTATATATATAGTGGAAATCCAAAGAAAAGGGGATTATCGAAATGGCAGACGACAAAAAAGTGGACCTATCCGAAGAAACCGCACGCAGATGGCTAAAGGAACGTGGCGTTGAAATCCAGGATATGGCCGATTTAGTCTTCTTTTTACAGGAAAAATATCACAAGAATTTAAAAATGGAAGATTGCATCGCAAACGTGGAACGCGTCCTTTCGAAACGTGAGGTTCAAAATGCCATCCTAACAGGTATCCAGCTTGATATGCTCGCTGAAAAAGGGTTGCTGGAAGAGCCTTTGCAATCCATCATCGGAACAGATGAAAGTCTCTACGGAGTCGACGAAATCTTGGCCTTTTCGATTGTGAATGTATATGGTTCCATTGGATTCACCAATTATGGATACATCGATAAACTAAAGCCGGGGATTTTAGCGCATTTAAATGATAAATCAACAGGGGAATGCCATACCTTTTTAGATGATATTGTTGGGGCGATTGCCGCTGCCGCTTCAAGCAGACTTGCACATAGGGCAGCTAGGGCTGAAAAAGAAAAATAGTAAAAGGGATGGGCGAAGAACCCATCCCTTTGTCATATTTCCCACTCATCTAATGAATCAATTGAATACGTCGGCATCCGGTCGTAACCGGCCAGCAATTCTTTTGTCGTGACACCCGTATGAACCAATAAAGTATCCAAACCAGCATTCATTCCCGCTAGAATATCGGTATCATAATAATCACCGACCATTAACGTGTCCTCTTTAGCCGTTCCTAACACCTTTAATGCCTGTTCCATAATAATCGATTCCGGCTTACCAATGAAAATTGGCTCTGTTTGGGTGGAAACGGTGATGACCGATGTCAGTGACCCGTTACCAGGCAAGAGTCCTCTTTCGGTAGGAATAGCGATATCACCATTTGTGGAAATAAACGTCGCCCCATTGCGGACAGCCAGGCATGCAACCGCTAATTTTTCATAGCTAATTTCACGGTCAATCCCGACCACGACATAGTCAGCATCGACGCCAGCAAATTGCAATCCTTTCTCTTCAATCGCTGTTCGAACCCCCTCTTCGCCAATTACATAAACAGTAGCGTCATTCTTCCGTTCATAAATATAATTAGCTGTTGCCTGGCTCGTTGTAAACACGAGTTTTTCCTCTGCGGGAATATCAAAGTCTTTAAGCTTTTCAGCCACCTGTAGCGGTGTTCTTGATGAATTATTGGTCACAAATAAGTAAGGGATTCCTTGATCCCGTAGCTTTTTAACAAAGTCAGATGCCGCTTCAATCCGCTCTGTTCCTTTATACATCGTTCCATCTAGATCAATTAAATAGCCTTTATATTTTTTCAAGCTATATCACTCCTAAAAGTCTTTCTCATAGTTAAAAAAAGACCGCTCTACGGTCAATTTTTGAACGCTGAAACCGGCCCTAATTCATTTATGAGATAATCGCGGACATTTGCTGAAAAACCCGCTAATTCTGGCAGGTACTTTGAAAATTGTTCCTGAAGGTCGCGATGATCAATTTCAATGTAATCCTGGACAAGCATCTTTCGATAGTGAATGAGAATTTTAAAATGGGCGCCTGTTTCAGCTGTGATTACTTTCTCATCGATTAAAATGTCAATAATATCTTCATAACTACCCGGGTCCCGCATAATAAAACCATCAATCATGGCATTTCCAACATCCAGCACTGCTTCAAGCATCATTTGGCATAAGCGCTCTAATGCTACCAGTTCTAGTGGTGTAGACCAGTTCTTTTGGCCGTGGAAGAGATTAATTAGCTTTTCTAAATAGTGCAATGTCGCTTCAATTTTTTCCCTGTCAACAAAATACATCCTGCCCACTTCCCTCTATGTAGTCATTCCTTTTTTATTGTAACATAATCCTGAAATGGTTCGTATTTTTCCGCCAGCAGAAATCAGTGAAACATGCCTCTAAATTTGTTACTATAGAGAGGATTGTACCAGTTCAAACCACAAAGGAGACCATTTCATGTCAGAACGCTATTATTTATACGATGATACAGAGGATACAAAAACAAGATTTATCAGCTTTGTTGGTGAAAACCAGCGCTTTGATTTAGCCATTGTTCAAACTAACCGCCATTACGGGAAGAGTCTTGTTCTAGATATGCAGGGCAATCGCTTTGCGATCATTGGACCGGATGATCTTGAGGAAGAGGGTTATTTAGAATTTGCCTTTCAATTAAACGAGGAAGATGCTGAGGAACTACGATCGTTCTTAACTGAAATCATCTAATCCACACATGATTTTCACCCCTGCTTGCAATACTAAAGGCTAAAGGAGTGAAAGCATGGGAAATAAAGACTCTGAGAACTATACGGAATTATCGAATGTGGAAAAACAACATAATTACCTTACAGCACAAGAATTTCCTGAAGGCCCATTCGGTTCACCCATTAGGAAAGATGAACCGGTAAAAAATAAGAGTACACCTTGGGTAGAAGGACAGCGGAGATATAGTGCATATAATTGGGAGTTTAAATCACTGCACCAGGATAAGCCACGGCAAATGGAGGGTTCGCATCCGCCTCATGATGATCCGGATACAGATATACAGGAGCCATATTCAGAGGCTTAGTAAGAAAAGCGGAAGCGCCCTGTTCAGCGGCGTATGGCCTGGAGCGCTCCAACTGAGATAAAGGAAACACGAAGAGCTCCAGCGATTCGATGTTGACTTATCGTAGGGCGGAGAGCGAAGGAAACTAGCCGCTAGGGAGCTGGAGCTAGACAGAAAAGAAGGATCAGGTTTCCTGATCCTTCTTATTTTTTTACCTTTTTTAGTACAAAATACGCACAGCCAAAATTGCAGTATTCATATAGGTACTCATTTAGTGTGCTAATTTTTGTATCAAATGTAGCTTTTTGGTTTTGATCGTCGAAAAAACCCTTTAGGCGCAGCTGACCATAGCCCCAATCACCAATAATATAATCATACCTCGTTAAAATATCACTATACCTGGCTTTAAAGGCTTCTTCGTTATATCCATTTCGATATTCCTGCAAAATTTCATATGCAGTATTGTTGATAACAATCATCCTTATTCACCTCATTAACCCAGCGATTACCTAATATCCATTATAACCGATTCCCCATCAATTACTAAGAAAAAAAATCCTTCCTTTGGCCATTCTAATAAAAGGAGGTGTTGAAATTGAAAAAACTGATTTTAATCGCCGGATTGTGTGCAATCACCGCACTAACCGGATGTTCAAAGGATAATGCAAACCAAGATATTTATGAAGAAAGCGGCAACACCATTAACGTTAATAATAAAAGACATGAGCTCTACAACGAAGGTGCAAGTCGGGGGATTCGTAATGTCAGCAACAATTATGGCTTTGTCCGCCATCAAAAGAGTCCTGTGATGAATGATAATACGGCAAACAATCATTATGCTGCATTGGACCGAGAGCAAGTCGCTAACATTATAAGCAAGTACAGTACGTCTATTCCCCATGTCAATGACGTGGCAACACTTGTCACAGACCAAGAAGTGTTAATTGCCTATGATACCGATTCAAAGGATCGCAACCTAACAGCTGACCAGGTAAAACAGACCGCCATGTCAGTTGTACCTAGATATTACCACGTTTATATCACAGATAATAAAGTATTGATGCGTGATGTCGAAAATCTGGCTAATACCGATTCAAACGGTAAGAATGCCCGCAATTTAGTTACCGGGCTCATTACGCAAATGAAAAAGTCTCCACAAGGTACGAGGGTAAATCCGAGTGAAGATGAAAATGGTCTGACACCGGATGATCATACCACTAATCGGACAAATCGCTAAAAGAAAGAGTTCAACCCTTTTATTATTCAGGGTTGAACTCTTTTTATTACGCTTCTTTTGCTTCTTTTTCGCCAAGAAGTTGCTTGTGCTTTGCTGCAGCATTGACTTGTTCATCGGCATGATAAGAAGAGCGAACAAGCGGGCCCGCTTGACAGTGGCTAAAGCCTTTACTCATCGCAATTTGCTGGAATTCTGCAAATTCATCAGGACTGTAGTATTTTTCTACCTTTAAATGACTTCTTGAAGGCTGTAGGTATTGACCAATCGTCATAATATCCACATTGTTAGCCCGTAAATCATCCATCACTTCCAAAATTTCTTCTTTTGTTTCACCAAGGCCGATCATTAAGCTTGATTTAGTGGGAATGCTTGGCTCCATTTCCTTCGCACGACGGAGAAACTCAAGTGAACGATCGTATTTCGCACGTGCTCTGACTCTTGGGGTTAAACGTCTTGTCGTTTCAATATTATGATTCAAGATATCTGGCTTTGCATCCATCAACATTTTTAAATTTTCTTCTTTACCGCCCATATCTGAAGGAAGTACCTCAATGCTAGTAAACGGATTTTTCCGGCGAATCGCACGTACCGTTTCGGCAAACACCGCAGCACCGCCGTCTTTTAAATCATCACGAGCTACTGCTGTCACGACGACATGTTTTAGGTTCATCAATTGAACAGAGTCAGCCACTCTTTCTGGCTCTTGCCAATCAAGTTCTGTGGGCAGTCCTGTTTTTACCGCACAGAAGCGGCAAGCGCGCGTGCAGGTATCTCCAAGAATCATAAAGGTTGCGGTACGCCTTTCAGCCCAGCATTCGTGAATATTTGGGCAGCGGGCCTCCTCACAAACCGTATGAAGATTTTTCTCCCGCATCATTTTCTTTAAGCCCGTATACGTCTCATTCGTGTTCAACTTTATTTTCAGCCACTCCGGCTTACGTAAAATTTCTTCGTTTTTGCTCATAATTACACCCCTTAAATCCAATTATGTACGTTGTCACTTTATCATACTGCGATAGGAACGACAAGCCAACAGGTAATTTTGAATTGGAGCTGAAGCTTTTACTAGGATTCCGCCAACATTGGTGGGAATTCCGCCAAACTTGCGATTAATTCCGCCAAACTGCTACTTTATTCCGCCAACTTTACAATTAATCCCGCCAATAGGCAAGAATTCCGCCAATCTCTTTCGTGTAACTTTTTTGATTACCAATTATTATCTCTAATGAAAAAGCTAAATCATCATAAACTAACCTTGTACATTAATTGGAAGGAGGATTCCTGGTGCGAGCTGTTTTCATTATAGGAACTATCCTTATATTACTTACCTCACCTTTGTCTGTCAGGGATGCTCATGCTAAAGAAGCTTCCGATCCCTATCTGGAAAGAATGAAGCTATATAAAAAAGTGGAAACAGTAACCCAAATTCCTTGGTACTATTTAGCGGCTATCGATCAATATGAAAGAAGTATCCGTTTTGCTCGCCGCGATTTACCAAAACCGGAAAGTACCATTTCCATTTATTTTAGGCCTGAACAATGGGCGGGGTTAACGAATCCTAATCCTTCTGAAGAAAATCCAGCCATCATTCAGTTTTTTAATGGGATCGGTGTTGATGGGGATGGGGATGGAAAAGCGAGTTTAAAAAGTGATGAGGATGTTTTATATGCGTTCGCCCATTATCTTCTTTCATACGGGGTGGACCAGGATAATATTAAAATCGGTTTATGGAATTACTATCATCGCGATAAATCAGTACGGATTATCACAGGAAAAGCTAAAATTTATCGTCAGTTTGGCAGGCTTGATTTAGATAAACAAGTCTTTCCCGTGCCGCTTTATAGCAATCACAGCTATCGCAGTACCTGGGGCGATGCCCGCGGCTGGGGCGGTAGAAGAATCCATGAAGGGACCGATATCTTTGCCGGCTACGGCGTACCCGTACGTGCCACCAGCTATGGGATTATTGAAATGAAAGGCTGGAATAAGTTTGGCGGCTGGAGAATCGGGATCCGTGACATTAATAATACGTATCATTACTTTGCACATTTGAGCGGGTTTGCCAAGGATTTAAAGGTTGGCCAAGTGGTTGAGCCGGGATTGGTCATTGGCGGTGTTGGCAGCTCCGGATATGGCCCTCCAGGAACATCGGGTAAATTCCCTCCACATCTACATTACGGAATGTATAAGGACAATGGGATCAGCGAATGGTCATTCGATCCTTATCCACATTTAGCAAAATGGAAGCGGCTTGAGCGGATGAATATGAAACGGAAATAGGACTGTCCATGAAGGATAGTCCTTTTAATTCTCTGATTTTTTTGTTTCTGATTTCTTTTCTGGAAGTTGTATGGATGGTGTGATCCCGCCACCACTGTTATAGAATTGTGGAACTTCCCCTTCTACTAATCGGCCACCAACCGGAATACTTTGTTTTAACTTGGTAATTTTTGTTGCAAATGGAGTGATAATTTGAACAGACACTTCGATTTCAACAGAGACTTGAATCCAGACACTATTAATGCCCATTTCTTTAGGTACAATATGAACATCCGGCTCGACTTCACCAATCGCATGGAATTTCACCGGAATTTTTGGCCCAATATTCCCTAGTAATGAAATATTGGTGGCCTGGCCTAATGGCACATACCAAATAATCCCATCTTCCTTTCCGGTATTTTCTGTTTCAATCTCTACATCTGATTCTAATAATGCTATATCCCCCTTCTTTGCTGTTTTCAAATTCCTTTGAATTTGGGCAGTGGTTTCTGCCAATACCCGATTGATTAAATCTGTATTCAATTCGGCGTTTTGTTTTTTTCCATCACTGCTTTCCGTTATTTTTATAACCTCATTATTATCTCCTACATTGGTTGTCCGTTTGGTAATGGCTCTATTAATAACAAGAGAAGCGATATTCCGTGTTTCCGTTTCAGCATATCTCATCAGTGTCGGTTCTAATCCCTTGTTTACAAGCACCAAACCGGTTGCTGTGGAGAAAAGGAAAAAGACCAATGTTAGGAGCATCACATAGCGGAATGGCAAAGGTCCCCGTTTGAAAAACCTCCGCCCTCTAAACTTTGCCAACTAAATCCCCCCCTTCAAGCTATATGTATGCTTGTAAAAGGGGAACTAGCCCAAATAGCTAAAAAAGCTTGCTTTCGTAAGCAAGCTTTTACACCATTTTCAACAAGGCATCTTTACCAATCATACCTTGATGAATCCCTAATTCCTCTGCCTCTAAAGTGACTGATTCTAATGGGGCATTTAGGAGTTGATCAATCGTTCTGACTCCGACGGCACGGCCAGCAATGATTTTGCGATCCTTTAATTTTTCATTTAATAGGCTAACATCTAAAGCACCGCACATAATATATCCTTTATCATTTGATACCGTTAAAAGGGTGGTTTTAGGAAGTAACACGGTAACAGCCAAAAAAGTATGGCCGTCAATTTCAATTGGTGAAAGCTCAATCAAAGGTCCCACACTCCTTTCCTCACTATCAAAGTATGATAACAAAGGACTAAGCGTATGGGCTTGATGGCAGCTGAAGCCTCCATTTTATTAAATCCCGCAAAAATTCCGGCAGAAAATAGTGCTTCTGCTTGTGTGGTAATACTTCTTTGAAAAAATGACCAAAGGTAAACATATCCGGCAGGGCTAACGTATAGTTTTTCCCATACACAATTTCACTGCCATTCACAAAAACGGTATTCTTTTCGAAATGAATGCCATCATAAACAAACACGCCTAAAACGGTTCCTCTAAAACCAAGGCCTTTAATTTGTTTGTGTGGTAATGTCTCATCTCTTGTTTGGAAAAGCACGGTTTGTAATTCCAGTCCCGTCAATTCCACCACACACGGATTAATCGGATGTGGACAAACCTCTAGTAAATCATAGTTAGTGACCTCACCAGCTAATGTTCCAAGCAAGAGCCCAGCATTGATCATGGCACAATCGGCATTGCACCACTCCCTCAGTGTCTGAGAAAGCAATTTTGAAAAATTCGTTTCACGAAAAGGGTCATGAACCAATGGCTCACGAAGAGTGGCAACCGGTTTGTTTAACAATTCTTTCCCTTTGTTTAAAAAAGAAAGGATTTGTTCCTGTTCGTTTTTTATCATGGGGAGGTCAATAAAGTCATAAAGAATAGCTTCCTTATTCGTAACCGTTTTTTGGTCATTCAGAGTGATCAGGACCTCACCAACATAGTAACCATACTTTCCCGCAGCACCAAGCAGGGTATCACCCACTTGCATTCCTTTTTCGAAAAAGTGGTGCGTATGGGCGCCTAAAATCACATCGATTTCCGGAAACTCCGTCGCAATCCGTTCATCCTCATTTTTACCAAGATGGGACAGTAAGATGATGAAATCTGCTTCCTCTTTTAATGGTGTGAGCCATTTTTTCAGCTCTGATAGCGGTTCTGTCAACTTCCAGCCAAGCAATTCGTATAGTTGGGGAAACGGGGCTGTGATTCCGATTACACCGATTCGCGTCCCCTTTTTTGTCTGATAAATCTTATATGGTTTTACCCACTCCGGATAGTGACCATCTTTTTTATACAGGTTAGCAACCAGTACATCAAAAGCAGCATCATCGTATAGCTGGTCTAAATCTTCATATGGGAGGTTAACCCCCTCATTGTTTCCAATCGTAACCGCCGTATAATGGGCGTCATTTAATAGGGTAATGTTTCCCTGTCCTTTTGTTGCCTCTGTTAACGGATGCCAGCGATCAAGAAAATCACCGATATCAAAGAGAAAAACATCCTCTTCTTGTTGCAGGTGAAGGGCATTCTTTTGTTTTAAAAATTGTTGTATTCGCGGCCAATGTTCTAAGTGACTATGGAGATCATTTGTATGATAAAGATGGATTGTTTCCATTTTTCACCCTTACCCTGTAATCCCTTGAAAGATCAACCGGACAGCGACCACAACAAGGATGATTCTGATAATCAGGACAATCGTTTTGCTCTTTAGTTTTGAATTTAATAATACGCCTACCTTCGCACCAATCCATGCGCCAGGTATTAATGCCAGCGCATAAAGCCAATTCACATTTCCCAAAGTAATATGGGTGATCGAGCTAAGGATGGCCGTCGGTAAAATCATAAACATGGATGTCGCCGTTGCCACATGCGGTGGAAAGAAAAACAGTAAAATCATTGTGGGTACCATTAGCGAGCCGCCGCCGATCCCAAAAATTCCTGATAAAAATCCAACAATGAAGGAAATGATGATGGCAGTGATTGGACTAAAACCATATTCGAAGGTCTTGCCGCTATTGTCAGTAAAGCTGCGAACAATACCCTTATCTTTCCGATACGGAAGCGGCCTTAATTTGTCTTTGACCACCATAACAATGGAAACAAAAAGAATAAAGACACCAAAGTAAATATTGAACGAGTGTAAATCTAATTTTTCCGTTACCCAGGCACCAAGGATGCTACCCGGTCCACTGCCGATCAGAAAGATCAAACCACTTTTATAATCCACTGTTTTGTGTTTCATATAGGCTAACGTCGAAGATAGCCCGGTAAAAATCATCGTAAATAGGGAGGTCCCCACTACGACCTGTGGTGTGAGGTGGCTAAATGTTGATAATGTTGCTAAGTATAGCAAGGCAGGAACAACAATGATGCCTCCCCCCATGCCGATCAACGACCCTAATGAGCTCGCAAGCAGCCCGACTAAAACTAATATGATCCATTCCATATATTCTCACCTTCTACTGTCTGTCTTCTTAAAATAAATCTAACTGCCTTGGTGCGAGTCCTTCGTATTCTATTTGTAAAAGATTCATCATTTCTTTGGCGTTATCCGCTGCATCGCCGCCGGAGTTGTTGTTAAACAGGAGATAGACGTTTTCGGTCTCCAAGGCCAATCTTTGTATATGGTCCACCCATTCTGCCAGCTCTTGCTGATTATAGCGATAAAGGTAGCGAACTTCACGCCAGTTTTCAGCAGTCCGCTTTTGCCAGCCATGGACGTTACGGCCGTGAAATCTGATAAGTACATTGTGTGGGTCAATTCCCTCCAGGATCGTTGGAATCGATCCTTCGCCGGATTGGGGCTCATCACAAATGCTGTGAAGCCATTTTTCTGTTTTCATAAACTCGAGCGTTTGTTGGCGATATGACGGTGTAAACCATGATTGGTGCCGAAACTCTAACGCACAGGGAATGCCATTCATTTGACGTTTACACCATTTTAAATAATCAACATTTTCACGTTTACATGAAAACCACGGCGGAAATTGAAATAAGACCATGGCTAATTTATTGTGTTGTATGTATGGTTCCAGTGATTCTTTAAAGGCAGCGAACATTGCTTGTTTTGTTTCAAAAGGAATTTCGCCACGTTGATGACCCGTCATTCCTTGGTAGGCTTTTACGATAAACTGGAAGCCCACTGGGGTTTCAGTGACCCATTTTTCAGCATTTCTTGTTGGCTGAATCGCGTAAAAGGCCGTATCTACTTCAACAATTGGAAAATGACCTGCATATACCTTTAGCTTATCTCGTGTTGGTGTTTGATTCGGATATAAGCTATCATGGTCGCCCCAGCCTGTTACACCGATATAGATCAAGAAACTCACCTCCATTTATTAATAATAGCAGTAAATTACCCTTATACGCTAGTAAACGAATGCTATCCGACAGTAACCCGCAACCAGACGCAAAAACCCGCCTGCCAACGCAGCAAGCGGGTAAATTTTTCAAAAAATATTAACCGATGGAGCCTTCCATCTCAAACTTGATAAGTCGATTCATCTCAACGGCGTATTCCATTGGTAATTCTTTTGTAAATGGCTCGATGAAGCCCATAACAATCATCTCAGTTGCTTCCTGCTCAGAGATGCCGCGGCTCATCAAGTAGAAGAGCTGCTCTTCGGAAACTTTCGAAACCTTCGCTTCATGCTCAAGAGAAATATTGTTATTTAATACTTCGTTGTATGGAATGGTATCTGATGTAGATAGATTATCCATAATCAACGTATCACACTCGATGTTAGAACGGGCACCATCGGCTTTGCGTCCAAAATGGACCAATCCGCGATAGTTTGTTTGTCCGCCATGCTTGGAAATAGACTTAGAAACAATGGTCGAAGATGTATTTGGCGCTAAGTGAATCATCTTAGAACCAGTATCTTGGACTTGGCCTTTGCCGGCAATCGCAATCGATAATGTCATGCCGCGGGCACCTTCACCCTTCAGAATAACCGCCGGATATTTCATGGTTAACTTGGAACCGATATTACCGTCGACCCATTCCATTGTCGCATTTGCTTCGCAGACAGTCCGCTTCGTTACAAGGTTATAAACATTGTTTGCCCAGTTTTGAATCGTTGTATAACGGCAGTAGCCGCCTTTTTTAACGATAATTTCAACAACGGCGCTGTGAAGAGAGTTTGTTGTATAAACAGGTGCTGTACAGCCCTCTACATAGTGTACACTTGCCCCTTCATCCACGATGATCAATGTTCTTTCAAATTGTCCCATATTTTCGGAGTTAATCCGGAAATAGGCTTGTAACGGTGTATCCACCTTAATACCTGGTGGCACATAAATGAACGAGCCGCCTGACCAAACCGCAGAGTTTAATGCTGCGAATTTATTATCCGTTGGAGGAATCACCTTTGCCCAGTGCTCGCGGAAAATATCTTCGTTTTCCCTTAAAGCTGAGTCGGTATCCTTAAAGACTATCCCTAATTCTTCAAGATCTTCCTTCATATTATGGTAAACAACCTCTGATTCATATTGAGCAGAAACCCCAGAAAGATACTTTTGCTCTGCTTCAGGAATTCCAAGTTTATCAAAGGTAGCTTTAATTTCTTCCGGTACTTGATCCCATGATTTCTCGGATTTCTCAGAAGGTTTAACATAATAGGTTATTTCATCAAAATTTAATGAGTTTAAATCCCCGCCCCATTGCGGCATTGGCTTGCTGTAAAAAATTTCAAGTGATTTCAAGCGGAAATCCAGCATCCACTGTGGTTCTTTTTTCATTTTAGAAATTTCTTCGACAATCTCACGTGTTAAACCACGTTTCGATCGGAATATGGAAACGTCTTTATCGGCAAAACCATATTTATAATCACCGATCTCAGGCATTTTTTTTGCCATCGTCGTTTTCCTCCTTCATAAACGAAAAGGGGTACAACTCCCCTTCTTGTTTTATTGTTGTTCCTCTTCCTTCAATCCTTTTTCCATCGCTTTCCATGCTAATGTTGCGCATTTAATGCGGGCTGGAAATTTCGCAACACCTTGAAGTGCTTCGATATCACCTAAGTCAATGGAATCATCAGGCTCTTTTCCTAGCATCATGTCTGAAAAAACATGTGCTAAATTGATCGCATCATCGACTTTTTTTCCTTTAATTGCTTGCGTCATCATTGAAGCGGATGACATCGAAATCGAACAGCCTTCACCCTCAAATCTGGCATCTTCCACGATTCCATCGACCACTTTAAAGGTTAATTGAATTCGGTCGCCACAGGTTGGGTTATTCATATTAATGGTATGGCTGCCATCTTCCAAAATCCCGCGATTGCGCGGTTTTTTATAATGATCCATAATCACTCTACGGTAAAGTGCATCTAAATTAGAAGACATCGCTGAAATACTCCTTTGTTTTGACAAGCCCTTCAACGAGTTTATCAATATCCTCTTCTGTATTGTATAAATAGAAACTTGCACGCGCTGTGGCGGAGGCTTTCAACCATCTCATCAGCGGCTGGGCACAATGGTGTCCGGCACGGACTGCAATTCCTTCTGCATCTAAAACAGTTGCCACATCGTGCGGATGAACCTCATTAATATTAAAAGTAATAAGTCCTGCACGCTTAGCCGCATCAAGCGGTCCATAAATGGTCATGCCTTCTACAGCTGCCATTTTTTCTAAAGCGTAAGCCGCGAGCTTATGTTCATGCTCGGCAATATTGTCTAGACCGACTTCATTTAAAAAGTCGATTGCTGCACCTAAACCAACAGCCCCAGCAATAATCGGTGTACCGCCTTCGAACTTCCACGGCAGCTCTTTCCAGGTTGATTCGTACAACTCAACGAAATCAATCATTTCGCCGCCGAATTCAATCGGCTCCATTTTTTCAAGTAGATGTTTTTTTCCATAAAGCACACCAATACCGGTCGGTCCGCACATTTTGTGGCCGGAAAAAGCAAGGAAATCACAATCCAAATCTTGCACATCTATTTTCATATGCGGTGCACTTTGGGCACCATCAACCACCATAACTGCACCGTTTTCATGGGCAATTTGGGCAATTTCTTTGACAGGATTAATCACACCCAGCACATTTGACACCTGCATCACTGATACAATCTTTGTATTCTCAGTGATCGTTGCACGGACATCATCAAGTGATAATGTGCCGTCCTCTTGCAGCGGAATATATTTCAACTGGGCACCAGTCCGTTTGGCGACTTGCTGCCACGGAATGATATTACTATGATGCTCCATATAGGTAATAACAATTTCATCGCCTGCTTTTACATTTGCGGCCGCATAGCTTGCTGCAACTGTATTAAGCGATGTTGTTGTTCCTCTTGTAAAAATAACTTCCTGTGTTGATTTGGCATTAATAAACTTACGAACCTTTTCCCGTGCCCCTTCGTATGCATCTGTAGCTCTTGTTCCTAATGTATGCACACCACGATGGACATTGGAATTGATTTCACGATAATATTTATCAACTGCCTCGATAACTTGAAGCGGCTTCTGCGATGTTGCCGAACTGTCTAAGTACACAAGGGGATTGCCATTCACTTCTTGGTCAAGGATAGGAAACTGTTTGCGAATATCCTGGATATTCATTAGCGTACTTTCCTTTCAATTACTTCAGTCAGCTGTTTCTTTACTCCTTCAATTGGAAGTTGTGTCACAACTGGTGCAAGGAATCCATGAATCACTAAGCGTTCCGCTTCTGTTTTCGTAATCCCTCGGCTCATGAGGTAATACAATTGAACTGGATCAACACGGCCTACGGAGGCAGCGTGACCCGCCATTACATCATCTTCATCAATTAACAAAATTGGATTCGCATCGCCGCGTGCTTTTTCACTCAAGATTAGAATGCGTGAGGTTTGTTCTGCATCGGATTTAGATGCGCCATGCTCAATCTTTCCAATTCCGTTAAAGATAGAGGTGGCACTTTCCTTCACAACACCATGATTTAAAATATTTCCATTCGTATGCTTTCCAAAATGAACCACTTTAGTGGTAAAGTTTTGTATCTGCTCACCGCGTCCGACAACTACTGTTTTCGTATCTCCAGTGGAGCCATCGCCAAGAAGATTGGTTGTGTTTTCCGAGATCGTATTACCCTCGTTCATTAAGCCGAGTGCCCATTCAATTTGGGAATCTCTGCCGGCAACGCCACGGCGATTGACATAAGTAGTAATTCCCTTAGCCAATGTATCTACTGCACCATATCGAACTTTTGCATTCACATTCGCGATGACTTCAGTCAAAATATTCGCTAATGTATTAGATGTTTCCATTGTGGAAAAATAGTTTTCAACGTATGTTACTGAACTATTATCTTCTGCCACCACAATCACATGGTTAAACAGATTTGCTTCCGCATCATCATGGACAAAAACAGCTTGGATAGGTTCCGTAATTTCCACATTTTTAGGAACATATAAGAACACCCCGCCATTTACAAGTGCTGCATGAAGTGCTGTCAAACGATGTTCATCGACATTAATAGCCTGCGTCATATAGTACTTTTTCAACAAATCTCCATGCTCTCTTGCTGCCGTGAAGATATCCGTAAAAATAACACCTTTGCTTTTTAAGTCTTCAGACAAAGTTAAAAAAGCCGGAGTTTGATTTCGTTGAATGTATAAATTCATCTTTTCAGCATCCAGATCAACTAACGACTTTACTTCTTCCGGAAGCTCCGCAAGTGATGCATAGACATCACTTTTTACCGTATGCTGATTGAACCCAGTAAAATTCCATTTATCTATCTTCGTTTTATCAGGTCTAGGCATTGGCAATTGTTCGAAATCAGCTAATGCCTTTAGACGAAACTCTTCAAACCACACAGGCTCGTTCATTTCTTTTGAAAAAGAACTGATTGACCCGTTGTCAAATGGTAATTTTGTTTCTGTTGTCATTTTAATCCTCCTAACACTCTCTTACGCTTCTTGCCCAACTGTTTCATCTTCAATTCCGAGTTCTTGCTTGATCCAGTCATATCCTTCTGCTTCTAAGCGTTGTGCCAGTTCTGGTCCGCCTGATTTCACGATACGGCCTTGCATCATAACGTGCACATGGTCAGGAGTGATATAGTCTAATAGACGTTGATAGTGAGTGATCACTAAGCAGCCGAACTCTTCGCCGCGCATTTCATTAATACCCTTTGAAACAACTTTTAGGGCATCGATATCGAGTCCTGAGTCGATTTCATCAAGAATTGCAATCTTAGGCTGCAGCATCATTAATTGCAAAATTTCGTTACGCTTTTTCTCTCCGCCTGAGAAGCCTTCGTTTAAATAGCGTTGTGCCATATCGAGGTCCATTTCAAGGAATTCCATTTGCTTATCCATTTGACGGATAAATTTCATAAGGGAAATCTCATTGCCTTCGCCACGGCGGCTATTAAGTGCTGAACGTAAAAAGTCTGCATTTGTTACACCATTAATCTCACTTGGATATTGCATGGCTAGGAATAAACCTGCACGAGCGCGCTCGTCTACTTCCATTTCAAGAACATTTTGTCCGTCTAATGTAATGTTACCGCTCGTTACTTCATATTTTGGGTGACCCATGATGGCCGATGATAACGTGGATTTACCAGTACCGTTTGGTCCCATGATGGCATGGATTTCTCCACCCTTTATTTCAAGGTTTACCCCTTTTAAAATTTCTTTCCCATCAATTTCTACATGTAAATCTTTGATCGCTAAAGTTGATCCAGCCATATCTATACCTCCGAAAAGAAAGTTTTGTATCTTATAGACCCATGGGGACTATGTTCTATTCTCATTTTATTCTCATTCCAATCTTATAACAAATGAAATGTATTAGCAACTCCTAAACAGTAAAAACTAGGGAGCCATTTTCATTAAGCCAATCCTAAATGAGAATGGGAGTATTCCTTTAAAAAAGATTCAGACAACAGTTCTTTTATGTAAAATGCACCCGTTTAAAATCATACCTCATTTTTTAGGCTTTTCCAACTGAATTCAAGTGTAAAATCCTTTCTATTTTTACCCAACCCACTGGATTCATGTATGCGGTTACCCTGCTCGCGTAGAAACAGCAAAAGCCAGTGAAGGGTTCACTGGCTTTTGCCTTTCTACCTATTTATATATTATTCAGAAACGGGTACAACGGCACCTTCGTATTTTTCAAGAATGAAATCTTGAATTTCCTTTGAATGAAGGACTTCAACAAGTGTTTTAATGGCTGGCTTGCTTTCGTCACCTTTACGAACAGCAATCACGTTTACATACGGTGATTCTTTATCTTCAATGGCAATGGAATCCTTCACAGGGTTTAAGCCGCCGTCGATCGCATAGTTTGAGTTGATTAACACGGCATCTCCTTCGCCATTGTTAAAAATTTGCGGTAATAACTTCGCTTCATAGTTAGCATCGAATTTAAGCATCTTAGGGTTTTCGACAACATCTTTAATTTCGGCTTTTGTTTTATCGATTCCGTCTTTTAATTTGATTAAGCCTTCTTTTTCAAGTAATGAAAGGAGACGGCCATGGTCAGCGACAGAGTTACTCATGATTAAGTGTGCACCTTCTGGAAGATCGCTAAGCTTTTTGTATTTTTTTGAATAAATTCCGATTGGTTCGATGTGAATTCCGCCAGCATTAACAAAGCCATAGCCAAATTCTTTGTTTTGGGACTCTAAGTATGGAATGTGTTGGAAATAGTTAGCGTCTAATTCTTTTGACTTTAACGCTTTGTTAGGTAAGACATAGTCTGTAAATGTTTTAATTTCAAGATCAATGCCTTTTTCTTTTAAAAGTGGTTTTGCTTTTTCAAGGATTTCTGCATGCGGAACCGTAGATGCTCCGACAACTAATTTGCTTGTTTCAGATTTATCGCTAGTACCTTCAGACTTTTCCTCTGATTTCCCACATGCTGCTACAACAAATACAATCGATAAGGCTAAAAGTAAACTAAGTATTTTCTTCATTTTGACCTCTCCTTTTATCGTTTATCTAATTTTGAAGTGATAAAATCACCAATAAATTGAACTATAAACACAATGATTAATATGATGACGGTTGCGACAAACGTGACATCGTTTTGACCCCGTTGAAAACCATAATTATAGGCAAGATTCCCTAAACCACCGGCACCAATCGCACCTGCCATCGCCGTGTAACCGATAAGGGCAATCGCGGTAACTGTAATCCCGGATATAAGCGCCGGCATCGATTCTGGCAGCAAAACCTTCCAAATAATTGTTCCCGTTGTGGCACCCATTGACTTAGCGGCTTCAATGACCCCTTTATCAATTTCTCTAAGGCCAATTTCCACCATCCTCGCATAAAACGGGGCAGCTCCGATAATCAGTGCCGGCAATGCAGCGTCTTCGCCAATCATGGTTCCTACCAAGAATGTGGTAAAAGGGATTAATAATACAATTAAGATAATAAACGGGACTGAGCGAAAAATATTTACAATTCCACTGATTACGGCGTTAATCGGTTTATTTTCCCACATGTTTCCTTTTGTGGTTAAAAATAAGATCAAGCCAAGTAGGGTGCCTAAAATAAAGGTTGCTAGAACCGATATTCCCGTCATGTAAAGAGTATTTTTTGTTTCCTGCCACATGATCAGCCAATCCACATTCGGAAAATATTCTTTAATCATTTGTGACCACCTCCACTCCTACCTGTTGTGAACGAATAAAGTCGATTGCTTTGTGAACTTCATCATCGTCCCCATCGATATGAATGAAAAGTGTTCCGTATGAACCACTTTGTGTTTGCGAAATTTTCCCCTGCAAAATATTCACGACTACGTTATGATGGCGGATTAAATTCGTCATCAGCGGCTGCTCTGCAGATTCGCCAATAAACGTCAGTTGAACAATCCTTCCTGAACGATATTGGTCAAGTAAATGATCTGCTGTTTCCTTTGTTTCTTCAGGCTCTGAAACCTGCTGCACGAATCGTTTCGTAATCGGCTGCTGCGGGTTTTTAAATACATCGAGCACCGTACCAAGCTCCACGACACGACCGCTCTCCATCACCGCAACCCGGTGACAAATTTTCCGAATAACATGCATTTCATGTGTAATCAAAACAATCGTTAACCCAAGCCGCTTGTTGATATCTACTAACAATTCTAATATCGAATCGGTCGTTTGCGGATCCAGTGCCGAAGTCGCTTCGTCACAAAGGAGTACTTTTGGGTTATTGGCGAGTGCTCTGGCAATCCCAACTCGCTGCTTTTGTCCACCGCTCAGCTGTGAGGGGTACGCATTTTCGCGTCCTTCCAAGCCAACTAACTTTACTAACTCTTCGACTCTCTTCTTTCTTTGCGTTCCTTTAACACCCGCAATTTCAAGTGGAAAAGCAATATTTTCGCTAACTGTCCTTGACCACAGCAAGTTAAAATGCTGAAAAATCATACTGATTTCCTGACGTGCTTTTCGAAGTTCAGCGCCCTTGATTTTTGAAATGACCCGTCCGGCAACCGTGACACTTCCATCGGTTGGCAGCTCCAGCCCATTCAACATCCGGATCAGGGTACTTTTTCCGGCACCACTATAACCAATTACACCGAAGATCTCTCCATTTTTAATCTCAAGGTTTACATCATCTACAGCTTTCAGTTCACCTTGCTTCGAAGGATAAATCTTGCGGACACTTTTTATTGAAATCACCTAAAATCACCTACTTCTTATCCTGATTATCCGTTACTTGAATATAGGGTTTGACTGTTTCAGAGAAAATATTTCAGAAAAATAAAAGCGGAAAGCGCCTGAAGTTAGACAATTCTAAAAGTTGAAAATCTCTTTCCTTTTCCAAAATAAAATGCCTCTCTGCACAGGCAGAAAGGCATCACGAACTAGACCTTTCTCCCATCTTCCAAAGCCTACGCTTTGTGTGAATTGGCACCATTTCAATAAAAAATATTGACGGTTGCCGGGCTTCATCGGGCACATCCCTCCACCTCTCTTGATAAGAGCTAACAGCATTCTATATTCAATTAACACGTTAAATTATTTAAGTAAATTATTTTACAAAAGCTATCGTATCACGGATAAAAAATAGTGTCAATAAAAAGATTCTTCATTTTCGGAAAATTGAGTGGAAAAACGCTAGTCGCTGAAGCCGGTCCATTCTCTCAAAGTCGAACGTTTTTTTTTTCCTTATTACTTAGGCATTCGCCTTAACTGATGCCAAGCCTGTTGCTGCTTCAATTGCTGCTTCGAGATCCTCAATTAAATCCTCCACATTCTCAATACCAATGGAAAGTCGGATTAAATCCTCCGATACACCTGCCGATTTCAGTCCTTCAGCATCTAATTGCTGGTGTGTCGTACTTGCCGGGTGAATAATTAAGCTTTTTGCATCACCCACATTGGCCACATGCGCCCAAAGTGACAGAGAATCAATCAATTTAGCTCCTGCTTCTTTGCCTCCCTTAATGCCAAAGACAACCATTGACCCTGCACCTTTTGGTAAATACTTTTTCGCTAGCTTCTGATCTGGGTGCGATGGATGCCCCGGATAGGATACCCATGCAACGGCAGGGTGATCTTCTAAATATTCAACTACTTGCTTCGTATTAGCCACATGCTCCTTCATCCGGACATGGAGCGTTTCGAGCCCAAGCGTAAATTGGAAGGCATTAAGCGGACTTAGGGCAGGACCGAGGTCGCGCAATAATTGCACGCGGGCTTTAATAATGTAAGCTATAGCACCGAGTGCTTCGGCATAAACAAGGTCATGGTAGCTTGAGTCAGGTGTCGTGAAGCCCGGGAATTTCGGTGAATTCCAATCAAATTTGCCGCCATCAACAATGATTCCGCCAGTTGTTGTCCCATTACCTAGCAGCCATTTTGTCGCCGAGTGAATGACAATATCAGCACCGAATTCAATTGGACGGCAGAGATACGGTGTCGCAAATGTATTGTCAATAATTAATGGCACTCCTGCCTCATGTGCAATGTCGGCCACTTTTTCAATATCGAGGAGGCGTAAGCTTGGATTACCAATCGTTTCTGCAAAAACGGCTTTTGTTTTTTCCGTAATTGCTGCACGGAAATTTTCCGGATCATCCGGGTTAACAAATTTCACGTTTATTCCATATTTAGGGAGGGTAACAGCAAATAGATTATATGTTCCGCCATAAAGGTTTGATGCAGAAACTATCTCATCCCCTGCCTGTGCAAGGTTTAGAATTGCGAGTGTGATCGCTGCCATGCCGCTGGCAACCGCAAGGGCGCCGACTCCGCCTTCTAATAATGCCACTCTTTCTTCAAAAACCGTTGTTGTCGGATTATGAATTCGGGTATATATGTAACCTGGCTCCGCTAAACTAAATAGATTTGCTGCGTGCTCGGTATTTTTAAATTGGTAGGCATTGTTTTGATAAATGGGAACAGCACGCGCACCTGTTACCGGATCCGGAGCTAACCCTCCATGTACACTTAATGTTTCAAAACGATATTTCTTTTGATTTTCTGCCATTCTCGCTTCCTCCTTTATTGTAAAAAAACTAAAACCCCACTTCATGAGAAGAGGGGTCACTCTCTTCTCATCTCCCAGAGCGCCATTGCTCTGCTGGATTTAGCACCGTGTTCCATACCGGTTGCCGGGCTTCAAAGGGCCAGTCCCTCCGCCACTCTTGATAAGAATGCCTTATTAAGTTATCTTAATTGATTGAATATTTAAGTAATACATTACAGCAAGTTCAATTCCGAGTCAATAACTTTGTTTAAATTATTTTTGCAAGTGGATGTTCCTGTGCTTTTGTTAAAAAGAAGATCGATTCTAGTAATAGTATGGTTCTTAATGGTGCTGAAACTTTTAGCCGCCCCTGCTGTTCAAGAACACGCAGCCTTTCCGTTCCATTGAGCAGCTGCTTCATTGCAGCAGGGGAGCCAGTGATCTCGTATTTCGACGGTTGTACTTCTGAATTTTGCAGGCTTATGATGGTGCTGTTTTTGATTATTAATTGGATGATCTGTTCCCCACATCTTAGGTTAATTTGTACGTCCGCTTGATGAATGAGGGGAAGGACATGGGCTTGGTCCTGGATTTTTACTAAAAAGGTGTTTAGCACTTCGATCATTTTCACCACTCCGGTCTCCTTGCTTATAAAGTACTAATTCAGCAAGCAGGTACGGAATCCTTTTATTATCACTCGACAATTTCCTGAGAAATATGTCGGATTTACATGAGAAGGCCCTTTTTTTGGAAAGTGTTAAAAAGTATTCAAATCTTCATCTTCCTTCGCTAAGTTATTTTTATAAAATGAAAGTTAGAAAGGACGTGGAATATGTGTTATAAACCTCGAGCGAAACCAATGAAAGCAATTATTCTAGAATTCCTAAATGGTAGAATGTTTTTGGCTGAAAAGGACAAACAGCGCCTGCATTATCTCGTCAAAGGCTATGAGGGTGAAGTGATGTTTGACGCATTGACAGAGAAGCTTCACTGTCAAAGGTATACGCTAAATGACTTATTGCTTGATTCTAGCGGCAGTACCTTTCAAATTGATTCATTGATGGTAACTCAAGAGCCTTTATACCTTTTCGAAGTGAAAAATTTTGAAGGAGATTATTTTTATGAAAATGGCAGGTTCCATCTAGTTTACAAGGATAAGGAGATTAAGAATCCATTGCAACAACTAGAACGAAGCGAATCCTTACTCCGGCAATTTCTTCAGAATTTGGGTTATAAACTCCCAATTGAGGCGTACGTTGTCTTTATCAACCCCGAGTTTCACCTATATCAAGCCCCTCAAAACTTACCTATTATTTATCCAAATCAACTCAATCGTTTTATGAATAAAGTGAATAAAAGGCCATCTACTTCAAATGGCTTCCATAAAAAGCTTGCAGACCAATTAGTTTCTATGCATCAAGTTAAGTCCCCCTATGATAAGTTACCCCCATATGACTATGCAGGTCTGAAAAAGGGTAATTTGTGTGCTGCTTGCCACTCCCTTAAAACTTCTGTTGTTGAACGTAAACTTTTTTGTGATGTATGCGGTCACATAGAATTGCTTGATCATGCTGTTTTGCGAGGTGTGGAGGAGTTAAGACTACTTTTTCCTGGGATGAAGATCACCACTGTTGTCGTTTATGATTGGTGTGGTATGGCAGTGTCGATGAAGACCATTAGGAGGGTTTTGATGCAGAACCTTAGAATTAGTGGAAAAACAAAGGGATCCTTTTTTATGTAATTTTGTTGATTTGCATTTTCCGGGGTATAAATCACCTTTTTATAGCGACAGTGGCTTCTTTTTCCGGCTACTAGGCACAATTATTTTTTTTGTGACCGCGGCGGTCTTTTTTTCCGGCTTCCGGTCACAATTATTTTTCGTGACCGCGGCAGCCCTTTTTTCTGGCTATCGGTCACAATTTTCCTTTTTTGTGACCGTGGCGGCTCTTCTTTTCAGCTACCGGTCACAATTATTTTTTTGTGACCGCGGCGGCCCTTTTTTCTGGCTATCGGTCACAATTTTCCTTTTTTGTGACCGCGGCGGCTCTTTTTTCTGGCTATCGGTCACAATTTTCCTTTTTTGTGACCGCGGCGGCCCTTTTTTTCGGCCTCAGGTCACAATTATTTTTTTGTGACCGCGGCGGCTCTTTTTTCCGGCTATCGGTCACAATTTATCTTTTTTATGACCGCGGCGGTTCTTTTTTCCGGCTACCGGTCACAATTTTCCTTTTTTGTGACCGTGGCGCACTTTTTTCCGGCCTCCGGTCACAATTATTTTTTTGTGCCCGCAGCGGCTCTTTTTTCCAGCTATCGGTCACAATTTATCTTTTTTATGACCGTGGCGGCTCTTTTTTCCGGCTACCGGTCACAATTACTACCACGAATCCTCACACCAAAAAGCAGATGCTACCCGCATCTGCTTAAGTTAAATATTCTTTTATTTTTTCCAGCAAATAGGGCACGGAATGAAATGCGTAAAGGGTCTCTTTCACTTGGCCGCCTCGTACAATTAATAAGCACGGCACACTTTCTACCGCAAATTCTGCCGCTAGATCAGGATAAAAATTCAAGTTCATTTTTCCCATTTTAACCTTTACGAGCTCCTCAACCACAGCTAGCATCTTTGACGCTACCTGACAGGTGCCGCATAGAGGGGTATAAAAATATAGTATCCCGCTTTCCTCATTGCCAAGGAAAGCAGTCAAATCATTTCGATTCCATTCGTTCATAACTATTTAACCCATTTCTAAAAACTCAGTATGCACATCGATATTCGCTCCTAGGAGAACGGTTGCCAAGTGGTGTACTGGCGCGGTCGCTACCTCGCGATACATGCGATCAATATATAAATGTTCAGCCTGTGGAAACTCCCTTTTAAAGCGTTTGCGAAGCTTCTCACCGGCAGCATCAGCATCAACAAGAATATAGACATCCTTGTCCTCGAGAAAATCAATCAATTCATCCAATTTGGTGTGACTGATGGTCCCGTTTGTACAAATGATTTCAACCGGTTCCTTAACAATATTCTTTACCTTATTTTTATCCGATTTCCCTTCGACAATTAGAACTTTGTCAACATACGAATCATTCATATCCACATCACCTGTATTAGAAAGTTGTTTATGTTAACATATTCTAAAATATTGATTCCGTGTGCATCTTTAACTATAGCATTATTGTTATGATAAGAGTAGGGTTTTGCATACTCATGAGGTTTACCTGCCCTTAGATTCAATCCGTCACACGTTCATTTTATTATAGGCTTCCCGATTTTAGTAGAAGAAAAAGTGGGAATTTAAGAGAAAAAGCACCCAACAAGGTGCTTTTTCAACTGTATGATTAGTCTTCTTTTGTCATTGCTTCATATTGTTCTGCAGTCATTAGCTTGTCTAACTCACTTGAATCAGAAAGCTCCACAACAACCATCCATGCTTTTTCGTATGGAGATTCATTGACAAATTCGGGGCTGTCGCTTAGATCTTCGTTTACTTCAACAACTTTGCCGGTGACTGGTGCGTAAAGCTCAGAAACAGTTTTAACGGATTCAACGCTACCAAATGGTTCGTCGGCAGTTACTTCGTCGCCTACTTCTGGAAGCTCAACGAAAACGATGTCGCCTAATTCATGCTGAGCAAAGTCAGTAATTCCAACACGGACTCTTTCCCCTTCAACCTTTACCCACTCATGTTCTTCGGAATAACGCAATTCTTTTGGTGTACTCATTAGCTCAAATCCCTCCATTATTTTTTCTAAAATCTATCATCGAAATAAATCGATTTCCCATTAATCATAACTTAAAGCCACTTCTTCTCATACTCTTCTTCTTTAAAGCCAACTGTGACACGTTCACCATCTGTTACTATCGGTCTTTTGAGTAACATTCCGTCAGATGCAAGCAAATCAAGCAGTTCGTCCTCGGAGGCAGATTTCATTTTATCCTTGATCCCTAATTCCCGATATTTCAAACCACTCGTGTTAAAAAATTTCTTTAATTCTAAGCCGCTTTTTTGATAAAACGCCTGCAACTCGTCACGGGTTGGGGGCTGTTCCACAATATGTATTTCTTCATAGGAAATCTGGTGTGCATCAAGCCATTTCTTTGCGTTTCGGCATGTGCCGCATTTGGGATACCAGTAAAAAGTCAGAGACACTTGTTTCACCGCCTTTTACTAAAATGTGATCGCGTCAATAGAATAGTACCATAACGTTTTTTAAAATCCTAACAAGTGGCCTTAAAAGTTCTCCCTAACAAAAATTCGACTAATTTCGTAAAAACCCTTCCCTATTCGAAAATTATTTTTATAAGAAAAGCGCACGCGCCCTGTTCAGCGGCGTATGGCCTGGAGCGCTCCAACTGAGATAAAGGAAACACGGAGAGCGGAGCGATCCGATGTTGACTTATCGTAGGGCGGAGCACGAAGGACACTAGCCGCTAGGGCGCTGGAGCTGGACAATTCTCAAAGTCGAATGATATAAATTCCAATATTCAAAAAGAAAAACTCCCTTCAAGAAAGAAGGGAGCCTTGATCAATTAAACAATATAACGTTCAGCTTCGATTAATACATCTGCTGCTTCACGTTTTTTCGCAATCACGTTGATTGGGGTATGACGTGTAAATTTGCGAAGGGAAGACAACATCATGCGAAGTGTGTCTCCATGTTCAACCGCTACTAAAGTTTCTTTCGCAGTAGCTTCGATTTCATTGAATGCTTCTTGACAGAAAATCTGTGTATAAAGAAGTTTTTGCTTGTTCTTTTCTAATCCGTCTTTGGCGATGGCCTTTTCTGTACGTAAAACGACAGATTCCATTGCGTAAACAGCCGAGACAATGTCAGCAATATTCGCTAGCACTTCTTGCTCTCTTTCGAGGGCCTTGCCAAATTTCTGTGCCGCTAAACCAGCAGATAGTAACGCAATCTTTTTCGCATTTTTTACAAGGTATTTTTCTTGTGCAAGTGGCTCATCACCTGGCTCCTCCGGCATGAGCATCATAAGTTCCTCTTGAAGCGCCATAGCTTTTTGGAATAGTGGAAGCTCACCCTTCATTGCTTTTTTCACAAGAGTTCCTGGAACAAGAAGGCGGTTAATTTCGTTTGTACCTTCAAAAATTCGGTTAATACGGGCGTCACGATATGCTCTTTCAATTGGATATTCTTGCATGAAGCCATAGCCGCCATGAATTTGGACACCTTCGTCTACAACGTATGATAATACTTCACTTGCGAAGAATTTGTTAACTGAGCACTCAATGGCATATTCTGCAATCGAATCTGCCACCTTCTTTAAGTCCTTTGCTTCTTCCGTAGAAAGCTGGCCTTGGTTGTCTTCATATAAACCAATTGTGCGATAGACTGAGCTTTCAGCGGCATAGATTTTAGATCCCATTGTTCCAAACTTTTCTTTTGTCAAATTAAACTGGGAGATTGGTGTTTTGAATTGCTTGCGGCCGTTTGCATATTTTACCGTCATATCAAATGCCTTTTTAGAGCCGCCGACACCGCCAACTGCTAATTTGTAACGTCCAATATTTAAGATGTTAAAGGCAATGACGTGACCTTTGCCATATTCACCTAATAGGTTTTCAACAGGGACAGCAACGTCTTCTAAAATAAGTGTACGAGTGGATGAACTCTTGATTCCCATTTTCTTCTCTTCTGCTCCAGTAGATACACCCGGATACTCTCTTTCCACGATAAATGCGGAGAAATGTTCGCCATCAATCTTTGCATAGACAACAAAGACATCAGCAAAACCAGCATTTGTAATCCATTGCTTTTCACCATTTAGAACATAGTGAGTACCTGCCGCATTTAATTTTGCCGTTGTTCTGGCACCTAGGGCATCTGAACCGGATCCCGGCTCTGTTAAAGCATAGGCAGCAATCTTTTCACCTGATGCTAATGCAGGTAAATATTTTTTCTTTTGCTCATCGTTTCCGAATAAAACGATTGGCAGCGAGCCAATCCCTACGTGGGCGCCATAAGATAGAGAAAAGCCGCCAGCCCCAGACATTTTCTCTGTAATGACAGATGAGGTCACCTTATCTAATCCTAAGCCTTCAAACTCTTCCGGAACGTCAACAGCTAAAAGACCAAGCTCACCCATTTTCTTTAACAGCTTTACCGTACGATCAAATTCATGGTTTTCCAAGTGTTCTATTTGTGGAGCCACTTCTTTTTCAATAAAGTCGGCTGCTGTTTGCGCAATCATTAAGTGCTCTTCAGAGAAATCCTCTGGTGTAAAAATATCTTCAAATGACAAATCTTCAATTAAAAAGCTTCCGCCTTTTACGAATTTTTTAGTTTCAGTCATGAAAAATTCCTCCTAATCCTTTTTTCATGGGGCTAGAGGTGAAAGCCCCATGGTTGTAATTTAAAGTAATTCGAATACCCCGGCAGCCCCCATACCGCCGCCGATACACATGGTAACAACACCAAATTGCTGATTTCTACGTTTCAATTCATGGATCAAGCTTAACGTCAGCTTTGCACCCGTACAGCCTAGCGGGTGACCAAGCGCGATTGCTCCACCATTAACGTTAACGATTTCTTCGCTAAGTCCTAGTTCACGAATAACTTGCAGTGATTGCGAGGCAAATGCTTCATTCAATTCAAACAAATTAATATCGGATAACTCTAAACCAGCTAGTTTAACGGCTTTTGGAATGGCGACAACAGGGCCGACACCCATAATTTCCGGTGGAACGCCGCCAACAGCAAATGATCTGAATTTGGCTAATGGCTTTAAGCCAAGTGATTCTGCTTTTTCACGATCCATTACCATCACTGCTGCAGCTCCGTCACTTGTTTGCGAAGCATTTCCAGCTGTTACCGACCCCGTTACGGAGAAGGCTGGACGTAGTTTTCCGAGTGTCTGCAGGTTTGTACCTGGACGAACTCCTTCATCCTGTGAAAATTGAATCGTTTTTTCAACAAGTTTATTATCATTTCCAACCGTGCGAATCGTTACATCAACCGGCACGATTTCATCCACGAATTTACCTTCTGCAATTGCTTGAGCAGCACGCTGGTGACTTCTTACTGCGAACGCATCCTGATCTTCACGGGAAATTCCATATTTCTGTGCAACTTGCTCCGCTGTATGGCCCATTCCCATATAATATTGCGGTGCTGTTTCGGCAAGTTTAATATTCGGACGAACCACATGCCCCATCATCGGGATCATGCTCATCGATTCCGCGCCGCCGGCAATCGCTGTATCTGTGTGACCCAGCATAATTCCTTGCGCCGCATAGGCAATGGCCTGTAAGCCTGACGAACAGAAACGATTAATGGTGATAGCAGGGACAGTATATGGCAGTCCTGCCAGGGCACCGATATTACGAGCCATGTTATTTCCTTGTTCTGCTTCCGGCATCGCACAGCCGATAATTAAATCATCTATATTTCCTTCATAGTTTCCCGCACGTTTTAATGTTTCTTTTACAACTAACGCTCCCAAGTCATCAGGGCGAACATGGGCAAGCGTTCCTTTCTTTGCCTTACCAACCGGGGTACGCGCTCCGGCAACGATTACCGCTTCTCTCATGCAAGTTCCCTCGCTTTCTCTCAAATTAGGGGGGCTGACCCCCTTGTTTAGTTTCTTAACGGTTTGCCCTTCACAAGCATGTGCTGCATGCGCTGCTGTGATTTTGGTTCTGCAATTAGGCTAAGGAAAGCTTCTCTTTCTAGATCTAATAGATATTGCTCATCCACTTCTGTTCCAAACGGTACTTTACCACCGGCGATGACATAGGCAATCTTCTTCGCAATCTTCATGTCATGTTCAGAAAGATAGCCGGATAAGCGCATTCCTTCCGCGCCCAGTAACAATGTCGCATAGCCCGTTTCTCCCACTACCGGAACCTTTTTTCGCACTTTTGGTTTATAGCCCTGTTTATGGAGGGCAAGTACGGCCTGTTTCGCATCATAGATCAGATGATCGCTATTGAAGCTGATACCATCCGAACCATCTAAGAAGTTATTTTCACGTGCTTCTTCAGCAGAAGTAGAAACCTTCGCCATCGCAATCGTTTCAAACACTTTATTGGCTACATTTTGTAGATCAAATGGAATGCCATTTGGCAGATTCTCTAAATGCTTCATGTAAAGCTCTTTATTACCGCCTCCGCCAGGCAGTAAGCCAACACCGACTTCGACAAGACCCATATACGTTTCAGCAGATGCTTGGATATGTGCTGTCGGCAGACAAACCTCTGCACCTCCGCCGAGTGTCATTCCAAATGGTGCCGCGACCACCGGCTTCGCGCTGTATTTCACTTTCAACAACGCACTATGAAGGTGGCGGACAATCATATCAAGTTCATAAATATTATCATCCTGCACTTCCATTAACATCATCGCCAGGTTCGCGCCAACACAGAAGTTCTTGCCCTGGTTGCCAATCACAAGACCTTTATAATTTTTCTCAACTTCATCCACCGCATAATTAATCATTTGCACGATATCGAGACCAATCGCATTGTTTGGTGAATGGAATTCTAAGAGGGCAACACCGTCGCCAAGGTCAATTAAACTTGCGCCGCTATTCTTTTTAATAACACCCTTTTGTTTTTTTAGTTTTTTAAGATCAATTGCTTTTGGATTATATTCCACTAGTCTATATTGACCGTTATCATAGTAGAACTGCTCACCGTTTTCTTCTAAGTAGAAAGAGGAATTTCCTTTTTCAAGCATTTCTGTCACCCATACTGGAACTTCTATACCTGCTTCTTGCATCTTTTTAACAGATTTTTCAACGCCAATTGCATCCCATGCTTCGAATGGACCCATTTCCCAGCCAAAGCCCCACTTCATCGCACGATCAATTGCTACGATATCATCGGCGATTTCACCTAACAGCTGTGCAGAGTAGACAAATGACGCTGTGAAGGTGTTCCATAAAAATTGCCCAGCTTTGTCATTCGCATATACAAGCGCTTTCAATTTATTCCCTGTGCCTTTTTCCTGCTTTGCTAACTCAACGGCAGGTGTAGACAGCTTTTTACGTGGGCCATATTCTAATGTATTTGGATCTAATTCCAGAATTTCTTTTCCTTTTTTCAAAAAGAATCCTTGTCCGGATTTGCTTCCAAGCCAGCCTTTTTCAACCATTGCTTTTAAGAAAGCGGGTACCTCAAATACTTCTTTCTCCTTGCCATCCACTTGGTCATACACATTTCCGGCAACATGATAGAAGGTATCTAAACCAACTACATCAAGGGTACGGAAGGTAGCACTTTTAGCGCGGCCAATTAATGGTCCCGTTATCGAGTCGACTTCGCCAACACTTAAACCGGCTTTCAGCATTTCTTGCACAGTGACAAGAAGACCGTATGTCCCAATCCGGTTAGCAATAAAGTTTGGTGTATCTTTCGCCACTACCACACCTTTTCCAAGTACATCCTCACCGAATGTCTTCATGAAGGCGAGAACTTCCGGGTCTGTGTATTGGGTTGGAATTACCTCTAATAATTTCAGGTAGCGCGGCGGGTTAAAGAAGTGGGTGCCAAGGAAATGCTTTTGGAAGTCGTCAGAACGGCCTTCTACCATTGCTTCTACCGATATTCCCGAAGTATTAGAGCTGATAATGCTGCCTGGCTTACGGTATTGGTCCACTTTTTCAAATACCTGTTTTTTAACGTTTAGGTTCTCGACAACGACCTCGATAACCCAGTCAACCTCTTTTAATTTAACTAAATCATCTTCTAAATTTCCTGCTTCGATGAGGGCTATGTTCTTTTTCGCCGCTAGTGGCGCCGGCTTTTGCTTCAATAATTTTTGAATGTTTCCTGCACTGATGCGATTACGTACTTGTTTGTCAGCTAATGTGAGCCCTTTTGCTTCCTCATCTTTGGTTAATTCTCGTGGCACAATATCCAGTAATAATGTTGGAATGCCGATATTTGCGAGGTGGGCAGCAATTCCTGAGCCCATTACTCCAGATCCTAGGACAGCTGCTTTTTTTATCAATTGGTTCAACATTGTCTCCCCCTTCAAACTTTGAATGAATACTCATTCATTTTTATGTCAAAAAAAATTCACTTATGAATGAGTTCTACTACTACTTACTATAAAATATTTCGAAAATTTGTGCAATCCATAAACGCGGAAAATTGAAATTTTTTTGAACTTTTCTTTTTAGCAAAATAAAAGTTCCTGATTGGGCATGCTATTTCGTGAGGTGATAACGATGGCGAAAATGAAAAAAGATCCTTCCAAAGCAGGCGTTAGTGCCGCTAGTGTGAAGGGAAATGCCGGGCCTGGCAACGAAGAGGCTCATTTAGATAAGAAAAACAGCCAAAATAATCAATATAAAAGATAGGAAATCGGAGGGATAACGATGCAGCAGCAAAATATGAGTATGCCAAACATGAATGCACAAAACCAACAAATGAAGATGCAGCAGCCCCCTGGGGTGGTTTCAACAAAAGATGCACTTTACTTAACCGACATGATGTCATGGAATTTACTATCTGCCAAAAAGGCACACTTCTTTGCCGGCCAATGTCAGGATCCTGAGGTAAAAGCAGCAGCGGCAAAATGCGGGCAAATGCATCAACGTCATTACCAGCAGCTCCTTCAACACATGGGTCAGCACGCTAGTCAGCAACAGCCGTTAAACAACATGCAATGAGAAATGGAGGTTTTTATGATGAATCAAAACCAGCAAAAAATTCAAAATCCAGAAACGCAAGTACCAAAGACACCGCAAATGAATGATCGTGATTTCATTAACGATTTATTGACAACAGAGAAATATATGACGACTTCCTATAGCATGGCAATGCATGAGGCGAGTCATCAAGGGCTATACCAGGATATCATGCAAATTTTCAACGAAACTGAGCAATGCCAGCGCGATCTTTATAATTTGATGTTCCAAAAAGGCTGGTATGCCATTGAAGCAGCTGACCAGCAGAAACTGCAACAATCGTATCAGCAATTCCAAGGGTATACCAATCAATTTCCTAATGGCGGGACGCTGCAATAAAATAAGAAACCGGAGGATTTAAAATCCTCCGGTTTCTTATTTTTCCGTCGATTTCCGATGTTCTTCATTCAATTGTTTAATTTCCTGAATCATTTGCTTCATTTCTTCCCGTGCATCAGGGTATAGTGAACTCCAATGGTTGATTAATGCCGGCATCGACTTGGCAATATGAGAGTACAGCGCCCAGGCCTTTACCTTTTCCTTTGTTTCAGCATCGGATTCTCCCACTAATAGTTCACTATATTTTTCAAGCAAAGCGTTGAACTGCTCCGCAAATACTTTCTCCATCATGACACCTTCCATCTTTCGCCAAATGAGTACATGGACATGTTTTGCAGCGTTTCCCTGCAGGTAGCTGATAGGTAAAACAGCAAGTCTTTCTAATTCTAATCTCTTCATCTCGCTCTTCTACATACGTCTTTTCAGTAAAGTATTTATGCAATGGGTTTAAATGGTAATCCCCAAACAGTTGTCCTTCTGCTTCTAGCAATAAATAGCGAAAATCATCTCTCACGTTAGCATTCTCGCTATCTTTCCATTCACTTTCATAAAGCCAGAATATGTATATAGCGATATTCTCCCACAGAATCAGTTTAGAAATTCTGACTGTTTTTTCCATCTGCGCAATAATGGGATAAATATTTTTCGCAAACAGATCCTTCAGAATACGATCGCGCCATTCTGAACGATTCTCACTTGCGTCCAATTCTTCCACAGCTGAATCCATCAAAGTTAAGGACGGGAGCCAATTTTCCCCTTGTATCGGTAGCTCCATCTCCACGTTTTCCAATGACACATTCAATTTTTTATTCCAGGCGGTCATCGCATAAAGCGCCATTACTGCTATGAAGGCATACCTTTTGATAAAAATCGATGCCGCTACTTTTTCATTCGGTGCCCCGAGCGTCTCTGCTAATTTTTTCAAATAGTCCTTGAGGAACGACTCATCCAGCAGTTTGGCGACGCTGACGGAATCATTTAAACTGGCCTGGAACCTGTATTTTTTTAACTGAATTCTTTCTTGATCTGTCATTGGGTTAGCCATTTATCGCTACCGCCTTATCAATAATACATCTGCCTTTACCGTAAGGGATGCACAATGGAGTCCCAAATAGCGGATCCATCGTTACCTCACAGTCCATGCCAAAGACATTTTTGACCAAGCCGCAGTTGATGACATGCTCGGGTTTCCCTTGTGCGTAAACCTTCTTGTCCTTAATGGCAACCACATTATGGGCATAGCGGCAGGCAAGGTTGAGGTCGTGAAGCACCATCACAACGGTTCTATTTTTCATTTCATTTAATTCAAACAGCAAATCAAGAATTTCAATTTGGTGGGTCATATCCAAATATGTCGTCGGTTCGTCCAAAAGGATAATATCCGTATCCTGTGCCAAAGTCATCGCAATCCATGCCCGCTGTCTCTGCCCTCCGGAAAGAGAATCAACTGTTCTCCCTTTTAACTCTTCCAAACGAGTGGCTTTAAGGGCATCATTGACCTTTTTTTCATCTTCCTCAGACCATTGTTTGAGCCAGGTTTGATGCGGGTAACGACCTTGTTTGACGAGTTGAAGAACGGTTAACCCCTCCGGAGCAGTCGGTGACTGCGGCAGTATAGCCATCTTTTTGGCAATTTCTTTTGTAGAAAGCTTAGCAATTGCCTTTCCCTCAAGGAGGACTCCCCCGGACTTCGGCTTTAGGAGACGGGCAATTGAACGAAGCAAAGTGGATTTCCCGCAGCCATTCCCGCCAATAAAAACGGTAATTTCACCCTTTGGAATTTTCAAATCCAGCTCATTAATAATGAGTGTCTCTCCGTAGGAGAGGGATAAATTTTTCGTTTCAATCGCATTCATCATCCTGCCAGCTCCTTTATGACTTTTATCTTAAGCATTCCTCGTTTTAAATAGTAAGTAAATAAAGTACGGTGCGCCGATTCCGGCCGTAAACACTCCGGCAGGCACTTCTAACGGTGAAAACATCGTTCGACCGATTAAATCTGCCACCATCACTAAGATTCCGCCCAGTAGCGCTGAGGTCGGAAGCAATGCGCCAAAGGACGATCCCACTAACCTTCGGGCCATATGCGGTGCCATTAACCCAACAAAGCCAATGCCCCCGGCAAAAGCGACCGAACTGCCAATCAAGGCGGTACTGATCATTAACAGTAGAAAACGTTGTTTCTGCACCTTGCCACCTAAACCGGTTGCCACCTCATCACCAAGCTCTTGAATATTAATCGCTCTTGCTGCCACCATGGCAATGATGAGAAAAATGACCGTCCACGGAACAAGTGTCGCTACATTTTTCCAATTGGATCCATAAACCGTGCCCGTAATCCAAATATTTGCTTGGCTTGCCTGGTAAATCGGCCCCATAATCATCATTAAAGTCGTTAACGCCTGCATCAAGGTGGAAATCCCAATACCAATCAATACAAGTCTAATTGGCGAGACCCCATTTTTCCAGGCTAGGAAGTAAACGAGCAGCGCCACAATCCCTGCACCCAAAAAGGCGGCTAACGGCAACCAGGCTATGCTGACGGTTAACGCATTATTTTTGTCACTAAATAGGGCTAAGAAGGCCACTACCGCAACTGCGGCTCCCCCGGTAATCCCAAGGATATCCGGTGAGGCGAGCGGGTTACGAATCATCCCTTGTAAGATGCCGCCCGCTACCGCTAAAGACATTCCTACCATTAAGGCGACAATAATTCGTGGTAAACGAAAGGATGTAATGATTAGCTTTTCCATTTCAGGGCCGCCACCAAATAAAACTTTAACCACAGTTAACGGGTTAATTTTCATTTCCCCTATACCGGTACTAGTTACAAATACGATGAAAGTAACAAGTAGCAGAATGATAAAGATAAATGCAGCCCTTTGGTCGATTAAAAAGGACAGTTTGCCCTTAAACGGACGAAAATTTTTATATTTACTCATCGGCCATTGAACCCCCTTCTCGCAATGTAGATAAAGAATGGAGTTCCAATAATGGCTGTCATGACTCCGACAGGTACTTCGGAGGGCATTAAAATATATCGTGCAGCGATATCGGCGGCAAGTAACAGGATTGCCCCCAGAACACCAGATAAAGGAATTACCCAGCGATGATCAATACCAATGATCGACCTCGCAATATGGGGAATGACGATTCCGACGAAGCCTATCGGCCCTGCCACTGCCACGGAACCACCGGCCAATAAAATGACTATCACACCAATGGCAATTTTAATTAATCCTGTGTTGAGCCCAAGACCCTTTGCGACATCTTCCCCCATGGACAGGATATTCATTTTTCCAGCAATCAGAACGGCACCTAACCAGCCAATGCCGATAAATGGTAACACGGACATAAGCGTCGAAAGCTTCCGGCCTTGTACAGACCCGGCAAGCCAAAACAATACCTGCTCAAGTGCCGCTTCATCTACAACCAGTAAACCTTGGGTAAAAGATGAAAACATTGCGGCTATTGCAGCACCCGCCAAGGTAAGCTTCATCGGTGTTAATCCCTCCCGGCCGAAGGAACCAATCCCGTAAACACTAATCGCCGCAACTGTTGCGCCAAGAAAGGCGAGACCGTTGAAGGCTGTTAAATCATTGACTGAAAATAAGGTAACCGCCGCAACGACGGCAAAGCCTGCCCCGGCATTAATCCCGAAGATTCCCGGTGAAGCGAGCGGGTTCTTGGTTAATGTTTGCATCAAAACCCCTG
This sequence comes from Bacillus sp. MM2020_4, assembly GCF_011250555.1. Classification (GTDB taxonomy): domain Bacteria; phylum Bacillota; class Bacilli; order Bacillales; family Cytobacillaceae; genus Neobacillus. Next base: position 88,919 of record NZ_JAANMZ010000004.1, read on the forward strand.
CTATTGCTAGGCTTGCCCCTACTGCTGATGCAATTAACGCACGTGGAAGTCTAACAGTTTGAATAATAATATGTTCGTTTGAGCCATTATAATGCGTAAAGGAATCAATTGCCGTTCGCCAGCTAGTATCTGTATAGCCGAAAATAACACTGGCACACATTAATAGAAGCATGACTAGAACCGCGGTTATAAATCCAACCCATTTTAATGATATATTTTTTAACAGCATTTGCATGAAACCTTCCTACCAGCTTTATTGTTCATTACCATTAGTCTATCTTTAATTGATAACCATTGTCAATGAATTTGATAATCACTTTCAATTAGTCATTGACAACTTGTGTAAGGCACATTATGATAAAAATGTCATTGAAAATGATTATCATTTACATTTATAAAAGGAGGATACATACTTATATGAAGTCAGTAAAAACAGTTCTTTCTCTTTTCTCGGTCATGGCGCTTCTTTTATTAGCGGCTTGTGGTGGAAATGAGGAAAAGACAACAGACAAGAAAGATACACCAAAAACAACGGAAGAAACGTCCTATACCGTTGAACATGCAATGGGTTCTACTCCTATTAAGGGTACCCCAAAAAGAGTCGTCATTCTCACGAACGAAGGAACGGAAGCACTTTTGGCAATGGGGGTAACTCCTGTCGGTGCTGTTAAATCTTTTACCGGTGATCCTTGGTATGATCATATTGCCGATAAGATGAAAGATGTAAAGGTAGTTGGGGTGGAAAGTGAAGTAAACGTAGAAGCCATAGCAGCACTGAAGCCTGATTTGATTATCGGTAATAAAATGCGTCAGGAAAAAATTTACGATCAATTAAAAGCGATTGCACCAACTGTATTTGCGGAAACCCTTCGTGGTGATTGGAAAGAGAACTTTAAGTTATATGCTAAAGCACTTAATAAGGTAGATAAAGGCAATGAAGTCATTGAAAAATATGACGCCCGCATTGCTGACATGAAAGAAAAACTTGGTGATCAGAAAAATATGAAGGTGTCTATGGTCCGCTTTATGGCCGGCGAGGTTCGTATTTATCACAAAGATACCTTCTCAGGTGTTATCTTAGATGACCTTGGCTTCGCCCGTCCGGAAAGTCAAAATGTTGAGGATTTTGCCGAAAGAAACGTGACGAAGGAACGGATTCCAGCAATGGAAGGAGATATTCTTTTCTACTTCACGTATGAAACAGGTGATGGCAAAGGTTCTGAATTGGAGAAAGAATGGATTAATGATCCATTGTTCAAGAATCTAGAGGTAGCTAAGAAGGGTGAAGTTCACAAAGTGAGCGATACGATTTGGAATACCGCAGGCGGCGTCCTTGCTGCCAACCTGATGCTTGATGATATTGAAAAGATCTTTTTGAAAAAATAAGCTTCAAGGACCGCCTATGTGATGGGCGGTCCTTGTTTTGGATTTTTGTTAAAATCTTGTGGATTCCGCCAACTTGAGTCGGATTTCCGCCAAGCTAGATGTGGATTCCGCCAAACTTAGAATTTATTCCGCCAACTTCCGGATTAATTCCGCCAAACTGCACTCGGATTCCGCCAAACCCCTTTTTAAAGCAAAAAAAGAGCGAAACCGATCTCGCCCTTTTATGCTGTTGTCGAAAACATGTATTTTTTATAATGGTAGCGAATCGAAAAAATCAGGCCCAGTGCGAGCATGTTCCCCATTAACGCGCTCCCGCCGTAGCTGATGAACGGCAGCGGGATTCCTGTGATTGGCAGGACGCCAATCGTCATCCCAATATTTTGGAAAACGTGGAAGGTAATCATACTGATGACCCCGACACAAATATACGTATAAAAGTTATTCTTCGTTTCCATGCCAACTTTTGTAATATGGTAGATCAATAAGAAAAATAAACTGATTAATACGCTCGCACCAATAAAGCCATATTCCTCGCCGACCACACTAAAGATAAAATCGGTTTGGCTTTCCGGTAAATAAACTTCGCGGTTGCCGAACCCTTTGCCGCCTGTTTGCCCTGAGCCAATGGCAAGCAGGGATTTCGTCAGCTGGTAGGCATCCGTCCCTTGATAGCTATATGGATCAAGCCATGAATAAATCCGGCGAAGCTGGTACTCGCCCACGCCAAGATACTTTGCCAAAAAGTCGGGATTCCATAGGACAAAATAAAAAACAGTTCCAATCAGGACTACCCCTGCAGAAAACATCGGCACCAATATCTTCCACGAAATACCAGAGATAAAAATCATCCCTATCAAAATGGCAATAAAGACGAGTGCTGTTCCCAAGTCCTGCTTAATGATCAGCACTAATGGAGCCATTGCGACAATCCCCATTTTGATCATAAGCCAGAAATCAGACTGCATGGTCTTGACCACATTTTTTTGATGATGTTGATCGATAACCCGTGCCAAACCTAAGATAATAAAGATTTTGACAAACTCCGATGGCTGCAAAGAGCCAATCCCTGGAAGCACGAACCAGTTTTTCGCACCGTTGATAACCGGAGCGATACTTGCTGGTGCAACAATTAGAAAACAAAGCAGGAAAATACCAAATCCATAGGCATACCAGGTGAGCTTTCGCAGCTGGTCGGAATCAAGCGTCATAACAGCTGCGATAATCCCGCCGCCGACACCATACCACACAATTTGCTTAATTAAGAAATTTTCCTTGTACTGCCCGCTCGCCTGCGCACTATAAATGGCCAAACAGCTAGCTAAGAAAAGTAAGATCAATATAAATACCAGATTATAATCGAGTTTTGAAGTTGCGTTATTTTTTGAAGTCATTTACGTTCCACCTTACTAAGAACTTGTCCATTTCTTCATTATATTTTTAATAACAACAAATCTCAACTTCTAACCCTATAATGGTTTTATTTACATAGTAAAATAAATTTTTCTCACTTCTTCTGCCATCCACTGTAAATTACTTGGTACCTGGGGGATGCCATAGCCAATATAAAGTGGGGTGGTGACAAAACGGGAAACAATTTTCGCATAGATTTTATCGTCAATATGATGAAAAAATACATTGTAGCTTGTTGCTCTGAAGGGAAAATGGTTTAGGATATAGTCGACCGCCATCTGCATATATTCCGAAAACTTCTCTTGATAGGCGGTATCCGGCATTTCTACATTAAATTCATAAAACCCCACGCGAGGCTTTGTCGACAGTGTAAACCGAACACTATCTGCTTCGGCAATCACAATCCCCTCAAACATTTCATGGGTTACCGTTTCTTTGTAATCAATATCATGTAAACCAATGATCTGCATATGTGGATGGGCGAGCGTCCCACCAGACAATGGTCCATGGTTTTTGAAAAAAATGACCGAATGATAGTTGCCGGTTTCCTCCATTGCTAACCAATGCCGCAAGCCGAACCTAATCAATTTATGTAGATGCTCTTTTGAATAGGTTGATAAATCTGCGTGACAATCGTCTGTTTCTATTAATACGGTTTGGTAGGCATTTTCTAATACAGGATATTTATTTTTCAAAAGAATAATGGATCCATCCACAGCGATGAGATCCGTCAGTTTGTCTCTTTCGCAAAATGGGCAGGCCTGCTCTTTGTTTCGAATATTTTCCGGTTTCTTGACACCGATGGATGTATTAAAATGCAGATGTTTCGTTTCCAAACGTTTATCCCCTCTCCAAAAGGCTATAGTTCTATTTTATGGGAGGTAGTGTTTCATTTGCACTTATTTTGTTCTAACAGCTTATTATTTTTATTTACCTTATAGGAGAAATTTCATTAATTTAAAGATATTTGCATATCTTTAAATTGTACAGGCATATGAATACTTTAGAATGTGAGGGACCTTATGTTAACAAAACTAGAAGCATTGATCCTCGGGATTATTCAGGGGTTAACGGAATTTTTGCCGATCAGCAGTACCGGACATCTTTATTTAGGAAGGAATTTATTCGGCTTACAGGAAGCGGGGCTTTTGCTCGATACGATGCTTCATGTCGGCACACTCTTGGCAGTCTTTGTTTTTTATAAAGCTGAATTTATCAAAATCATCAAAAATCCTTTTAGCAAATTAACGTTTTTATTGATTGTGGGGACACTGCCCGCGGTCATTTTTGGACTTGCCTTTAAGGATTATATTGATGAGATTTCAAAGACAGGGGTGACGATTGGCTGGGAGTTTTTAATTACCGGGTTATTCCTGTGGCTCGCCGATTCCGCAAAAAATGGTTATAAGAAAATGGATGATATTAACTACAAAGATGCCCTTATCATTGGAACATTTCAAGCGGTTGCGATTATGCCGGCAATTTCCCGTTCCGGCATGACGATTGTTGCGGCACTTTGGCGAAAATTAGACAGGGAAACGGCCGCTTATTTCTCCTTCTTATTATCGACACCCGCGATTGCCGGCGCGATTGTCTTACAAACGAAGGATTTACTTGGCGGCCAAGGAGAAGAAATCTCTTTATCTGCCTTGCTTGTCGGCATCATCGCCTCGGCTATCTTTGGATATATTGCCGTGAAATGGATGATTGGTTACTTGAAGAATCATTCTTTAAAGCCGTTTGCGATTTATGTATGGGCGCTAGGCCTACTCGTGTTATTTTTCCAATTTACAGGGAAGTTCTAACATAAAAAAGCGACTCGAGGCAATCGAGTCGTTCTTTTTTAGCTATTAACAGGCTGTTTTGCCATTTCTCTTGCTGCTGCCGCTGCTTCTTCCTTCGCTTTTGCCATAATTTCCGGAACCTTTTTCGGAAAATGATCCATTCCTTCGGCAACGACAGTATCAAAAATTTCAAATCCGAGGAATTGAAATACCTTTTGGAGGTACCGATCCCCCATTTCGAATTCCACCATTGGGCCGCTGGAATAAATGCCGCCACGGGTTTGAATGTGGAGGGCTTTCCTGCCGGTCAAGAGTCCTTTTGGTCCTGCTTCCGTATTGGTAAATGTCTTTTCTACAATAAATAAATTATCAATAAACTTTTTCAAAATCGACGGGGCACCTAGATTCCAAATCGGTGTGACAAACACATAATAATCCGCAGCGATAAAGCGATCGGCTAGTGCATGCATGTTTTCTAGCTTTGTCCGTTCTGCTTCCGATAGCTGCTCCTTCGTATAACCCATGAACGATAATTTTGCGCGAGCATATAACAGATCCATATCAATATCGGGGATATCCATATCATATAAGTGCCAGCGTTCAATTTCTACATCCGGTTGCGCTGCCTTAAACTCCTCTAAAAATACCTCTCCAATTTGCATCCCTTTAGATAACTTACTATCATTTTTCGGATTTGCTGTAATATACAAAAGTTTTGACATGTACATCCCTTCCCTTTAGCTACAATTTTCTCCACTATTATTATTTTACAACAAACTTTCTTGCTCACCATTGAACGATATGGAAAAATTGTGAATTCTGGGTGATTCCTTTGAACTATTTGTGACAATTCTAAACAAAACTAAATGAAACTTAACAAAACTTAACAAAAGTCACATTTATTATGCTATTCTTTTACTAAAATAAACGGGAAAAGGAGGTTACTAAATGGATGTGAAAGCGTATACGCCCGATGAGGTCGCACAAATCTTTCAAATCTCAAAACATACTGTTTATGAGCTGATAAAAAGAGGCGAGCTGCAAGCCTTTAAAATCGGTAATAAAATGAGAATTGAACATACCGAAATAGAAAGATTTAAAGAGAACATGAAGGCTCCTGCAAAAAAACAGCCACCGGAACAAATAATCACGAGGAGCAAGACTAACGCGCCAATCCGGCTTTCCGGCAGTCATGACTTCCTTGTCGAACATTTTGCCAAACAAGCGGGACAAGCGTTACATATGCAAATTCTGCCTTCCTTCATTGGCAGTTTAGAAGGGCTGATGATGCTTTATCGCGGACAATCCGATATTGCAGCCATTCATCTATTAGACCCAGCATCACAAGAGTATAATCTGCCATTCATCCATCAACTGTTTGTCTACGAATCGATTTTAGTGGTGAGATTGGCCGAAAGAGAGCAAGGCTTAATTGTCACGAAAGGAAATCCAAAGAGTATTCTTGATTTTTCCGATCTAACGAGAAAAGATATTCAATTTATTAACCGCCAAAAAGGGTCGGGGACAAGATTTTTACTAGATTCCAAGCTTTCAAGCTGTGGAATTGCCCCTAGTAAAATCAACGGGTACGGCAATGAAGAATGGAACCATTTGTCGGCGGCTTCTTACATTAGCAGGGGCATTGCCGATGTGACCTTTGGTATTCAATCTGCCGCCAGCCACTTAGGGCTTGATTTCGTGCCAGTAGCAACGGAACAGTTTGATCTCGTTTTCCGTTTTACAGATGAGAACAAACAAAGCTTAACAGATTTAATTCATTACTTACAATCTGCCAATTTCAAAAATAGCCTACAAGATTTAGAAGGCTATTCGATTCAAGCTCTAGGAAAAATCATCTATCAAACTACTCAAACGGAGGAACTCGTATGAAGAAAAATCGCTTATTCATCGTACTATTTGCTTTAATGCTCCTAGTTTTATCGGCTTGCGGAAATTCCGACTCAAAAGATGCTGCCGCAAAAGAGACAAAGAAACCTGCACCAAAACCGGCTCCAACAGAAATGATTTTGGCAACAACAACGAGCACACAGGACAGCGGCCTGCTCGATGTTTTACTTCCCATGTTTGAAAAAGAATATAATGTAAAAGTAAAACCAATTGCAGTTGGTACAGGTCAAGCTTTGGAAATGGGGACAAAAGGGGAAGCAGATGTCCTTCTTGTTCATGCCCCAGCAGCTGAAAAAGCAGTTGTTGATGCTGGTGATGCCATTAACTACAAACGTGTGATGTATAACGACTTTATTTTAGTAGGACCAAAGGAAAACCCAGCAGGTGTAAGTGGGGATGATATCAAAGGTGCTTTCAAAAAATTAGCTGATACAAAATCCATTTTCGTTTCACGCGGTGACGACTCTGGTACACATAAGAAAGAACTTGGCATCTGGACTGCTGCCGCCGTTCAACCAGCCGGTGATTGGTATGTATCTACAGGACAAGGCATGGGACAAACTCTTCAGGTTGCAGCCGAGAAAAAAGGCTATGTGTTAACTGACCGTGCCACATGGCTCGCCCAAGAAAAGAATTTGGATACTCTCAAGATTGCCGTTGAGGGCGGAAATGATTTAATGAATATTTATCACGTTATGCAAGTAAATCCTGAAAAACATGATAAAGTGAATAGCAAAGATGCCGAAAAGTTTGTAAACTTTATGGTAGATGCGAAAACACAAGACGTAATCGAAAACTTCGGTAAGAAAGAATACGGACAATCCCTATTCTTTAAATATACGGAGTAATTTTAAAAGCGCAAGCGCCCTGATCAGCGGCGCATGGCATCCTGGAGGCATTGTAAGTATGGAACTACTACTAGATGGACTCAAAAAAGCGATAGAAATGATCTTATCCGGTGATCAAGAAATTTTTGCGATTACCTGGTTGACGCTTAAGGTCTGTCTCATTTCCATTCTAATTAGTACTCTGATTGGATTGCCGCTAGGGATTTTCCTTGGTTTAACTAGATTCAAAGGGCGCAGGATTCTATTATTATTGATCAATATTGGTATGGGCCTGCCCCCGGTTGTTGCCGGACTATGGATTACGATGCTGTTATGGCGTTCTGGTCCATTAGGCGACTTAACCCTGCTCTATTCACCGACAGCGATTGTGATGGCACAAATATTAGTCAGTCTGCCGATTGTCACGAGCCTGACATGCACAGCATTTCAGCAAATCAGTGAGAAGATGCTCTTACAAATTAAAGCGCTCGGAGCTACAAAGCTGCAGACATTAATGATTCTTATTAAGCAATTAAAAATTGCCATTTTAGCGGCGGTAATGGCTGGTTTTGGACGCGTCATTGCAGAGGTTGGTGCCGCGATGATGGTCGGCGGTAATATTCAGGGCGATACGCGAATCTTAACCACAACGATTGTGATGGAAGTTTCCAAAGGGAACTTTGACATTGCCTTAGCTCTTTCGTTTATTCTATTATCTGTTGCCCTATTGATTACGGCCGCCTTAACATTTTTACAGCAAAGGAAGCGAATATCATGAACCCGTTAATTGAGCTAAAAAATATTACTTTTAACGCCCATATGAAAACGATTCTTGATATTCAGGAATTCCAGGTTTATGATGGCGAATTTCTCGGAATTATGGGGCCAAATGGCGCCGGGAAAAGTACTCTGTTAAAGCTGTTAGCATTTCTCGATCAGCAAACGAGCGGTGATATTCTTTTTCGTGGGCAGAGCATTCCCAAGGGAAATGCCCCGCTCGGTTTACGGCGGAAGTTCTCGATTGCCCTCCAGCAATCGTTGCTGTTAGATGGAACTGTTTTTCATAATATCGCAATTGGTTTAACGTTACGAAAGGTTCCGAAAAGCATTATAAAGGACAAAGTGGCCCATTGGATGGAGCTGTTTGGCATCAGCCATTTGGCCAAAAAAAATGCGCTGTATTTATCCGGCGGCGAGGCGCAGCGCGTCAACTTAGCGCGGGCGATGATTGTTGAACCGGAGATTCTCTTTCTTGATGAGCCTTTTTCCGCATTGGATTTTCCGACCAAAATAAAGTTAATGGAAGATTTCAAGGGCATTATCGAAAAGGCCCAAACAACAGCCGTGTTTGTCAGCCATGATTTAATGGAAATTAATTACCTCACGAATCGGCTGGCCATTATCGTGAATGGTGAAGTGAAGCAATCCGGGCCCACCCCTCGGGTCCTAGAACATCCTAATTCTTCCACTCAATCCTTCCTAAATGAGTGGAAGAAATTTTATCCCGCATAAACGGGCAGTAAATTTCCTTTTAAAAGTTTTAATAAAAGCGGAAAAGTCTTGTTAAGGTAATACTGCCCGCAAATGCCCGATTGGTTCAACTAACAATCAGTGGGGAAAGCCCCTCCACTGATTGAAGTTTCACTTTATCCCTTAGCACGTTAACTTGCAGTTCCCATTGGGACTGCCTTTTTAGAGATACGAAAGTATAAATTTCGACTTTGAGAATAGTCCAGCTCCAGCGCCCTAGCGGCTAGTGTCCTTCGCTCTCCGCCCTACGATAAGTCAACATCGAATCGCCTCCGGCTCTTCGTGTTTCCTTTATCTCAGTTGGAGCGCTCCAGGCCATACGCCGCTGACCAGGGCACTTGCGCATTTCTAATTTGCTTTAAAAATTTGTGAGACATAAAATGGAGATACATAATGTAACTGGATCCAAAGGGGGAGTAGTACGATGAAATACGCAATCATTACCGGTGCATCAAGAGGTTTAGGTGAAGCGATTGCTAAACGACTTATTCGTGAACAAATCTCTGTCGTTTCGGTTTCACGGACAGAGAATGAAGAAATTAAAAGTCTGGCAATCAAACATGGAATTGATTATAAGCATCTTTCCTGTAATCTTTCATTAGAACAGGAAGTTCAGGAAGTTTTCATGGAAATTGCCCATTGTATTTTTCAAAAGGATCCGAAAGAAATTCTTCTATTTAATAATGCCGGTGTGATTGATCCCATCCAAAAAGTTGGTCATTTAGACCAAACGCCAATCATCGGGAACATTCAGGTCAATTTAATTGCACCGATTCTGATTACAAATTTATTTTTTAACAAGGCGCAATTAACCAATACAAAGGTAACGGTTATTAATGTATCCTCAGGTGCGGCAGTTCGTTCGATAGAAGGCTGGAGTGTGTATTGCAGCGCAAAGGCGGGATTAAATATGTTCACGCAGACCGCTGCAATAGAGCAAGTCGGGTTGAACACAACCAACAAAATTATTGCGTTTAGCCCTGGTGTGATGGATACGAACATGCAGGAAACGATTCGTTCGTCCCACGAGGAGGCATTTAAAGATCTAGAACAGTTTAAAGAATATAAAGAAAAGAACCTGCTTTTAAAGGCAGATGTGGTCGCTAATGCCTTAGTCGATCTCGTTCTAAGCGGCGAGGTTGAAAGTGGGAAAATATACACTATCAAAGACCTGTTAAAATAGTATTAAGGCCGCTTCAGATAGGCGGCCTTTTAGTCTTCCCGTGGAAACCATAGGATGATACTGGTTCCCTTATTCAACCTGCTTTTAACCTTGATGATGCCTTTATGGGAATCCATCAAGGCTTTTACAATCGAAAGGCCGATTCCGACACCGCCCGTTTTGCGGTCACGGGATTTGTCACCGCGATAAAAGCGCTCGAAGATATGCGGGATATCCTCCTCCTTCATCCCCGAACCTTCATCTTGAATCCTAAAGCCTACATACCCTTCCTTTTCTGTCATCACCGATATCGTCACATTCTTCCCTTCTGGTGTGTACTTCAGGGCATTATTGAGGATATTGGAAAGGATTTGCATTAAGCGATCCTTATCTGCCGCAAATATTTCTTCTTGAGCAGGCTCTTCAATTTGCAGCTCAACACCTTTTTCTTTAAAAATAGGCAAAAACATTTCCCATAAGGCTGCCAATACACTACCGGCTTCAAGTTCGATCTTTTCCAGCCTGATTTGCGGATTCTCGGCCGCTAATAATTTTTCTAATTCATTCACGAGCCGTACTAAGCGCATCAGTTCTTCGTGACTTACCTCTAACCGTTGTGGTGTTGGCTCCCAGATCCCGTCCTGAAAGGCTTCAATCTGGCTCCTTAATGTGGCAAGCGGCGTCCTTAATTCGTGAGCCAGGTCACCGGTAAATTGCTTCCGGAGCATTTCCTCCTTTGCCAGTGATTCAGCAAGATTATTGAAGGATATGGCAATCTGCTTTACCTCTGTGGGCAAGCCTGATAAAGGAATGCGGATATCCAAGTTATGCTGTTGCAGCTCACCAGCCGCAAATGACAGTTTTTTCAATCCAGAGGTTAATTTTTTTGAAAAAATCATGCTAAAGACAATTGCCAGCACAATCGTTAGACAGACGGCAGCTAAAATATATAACTGAATAGTTTGGATAAATGTGTATTCATCGTCAATTAATCCCTCTGGGTAGATGGCCACAAGTTTCCCAATAATAGCATGATCGATTTTGAGTGTATAGGTTTTGGAGTGCCACTCTTCCTCATCAGGTGCTGGTTCTGTTAAGCCAAAGCTATTCAACATGCCACGAATATTGGAAGAATCCATCTGAATTTGCCCAAAGCGGTCATATAATTGAAAATAAAGCTGATCTGTCATTGCATGCTCATGGAGCAGTCCAAACACCGGATCACTGGTAAAATGGCCATTTTTTCGATAGTCTTTCTCAATTTCAGTAATAATTCGATCTATCTTTTTTTCACGATTACGGTCTAAATAACTATGAAAACTTTCCTCAAAGCCATATTGAATAAAAAAGCTGACAATTAAAATGCCAATCATTGAGATGAGGACTAGATAAAACAGGATCTTAGACCGGAGTGTTTGCAGCATCTAGGACCCCTCCAAATTTATAGCCCATCCCAAAAACAGTTACGATAAAATCTGGCTGCCGCGAATCTGATTCAATTTTTTTTCGAAGATTTTTGATATGCGTATCGACACTCCGCTCATACCCTTCATAATACATCCCTGCATCTTGAATTTTTTCCAGTAAATCCATCCGGCTGTATACTCGGCCGGGATTGACTGCCATATTGGTTAACAATTTATACTCAATCGGTGTTAAGGTAACATCCTCACCGTTTACCATCACTTCTTTTTTAATTAAATCAATGGCTAGTTTCCTTCTATTAAATTCGAGTCTCTCCATTTTCTCGGTCTTTTTCACTCGTCTTAAAATCGCTTGGACACGGACAACCACTTCCCGCGGGCTGAATGGCTTTGTTAAATAATCGTCGGCTCCCATGACAATCCCGTTGATTCGATCATCTTCAGCTGATTTTGCCGTCAGCATCAGGATTGGCACATCCGACTCTTTTCGTACTAAGCGACAAACTTCTTCACCTGAAATATCAGGCAGCATTAAATCTAATATGATTAAGTCTGGGTTGATTGTTTTGGCTTTTTTCAAGGCATCAATTCCATTATCGGCACTATGAATTTCATAGCCTTCTCTTTCTAAATAGGCTTCGAGAACTTCTATGATTCTGAGTTCATCGTCAACTAATAAAATCTTCATGAATCACCACTCCCCATACCATTACTATATCATCTTGGGTCTGTGATTTTTATAACTTCACAAATTCACCACAACTTCTCCATAACATCTTCAATTTTTCCCGCTAAAATGTGATTGTAGTTAAGTTGTTGTAGTACATGGTTCGTAGCCATCTTACTCATCCCAAATTTAACCTCTCTCTTCCTATAGTTAGGGTGCCGCGATTTACGAGGCGCCTATTTTTTTGATTTTAAAAACCAGAAAAGAGACATCGGTGAATTCCGATGTCTCTTCCATTTCCTATTTATGGATCCAAACTGCACCAGCAGAGTTATCTTTTGCTTCCCCGATGACTTGGACCTTAAGTGGGTACTGTGCAGGAACTTTAACTCCGGCATCAGGAATCACTGTGTTAATATACGATTTAGTAGAATCAAACTCCGTTATGCTTGGAAGGCCTTTGTAATCATAGATTCCACGACTTGGAGAATTTACACTCCATGCAGGTGACTTGTCTAATGAGAACGCAGCATCTGCCACTTGGTAGCGAGTTGTTTGGCTAATAGAGTCCTTACCATTTAGGTTAAATACAAGTGCTTCAGGGTGTGAATCCACTACACTTAGGAATCCTTCACCTGGGTGGACGCCACCCCAGTTATCTGTAAATGTATCATCACCATACCAAACTACTAAACCAGTATTATATTTTGCGTCACGAGAGAATTGAAGTGCTGTATCAGAACCAGCATAATTTCTCCACTCTAGATAGTAGTAGTGTGGTTTGTTGATCCAGCCATCAGATACTTCGAAACCGTTTAGGAATACTTGAGGTGTATCTTCCGCATCGTCAGAGAACGTAACTTGCCCATCTACTGTTAATGAAAGGTTATCAAGCGCGAAACCGTTTGGAGCAAGACCGCCGTCCGTTACATATTCAAATACCAGTTTTACTTTTTTACCTGCAAATTGGCTTAAATCAAGCTTTCCATCTACCCATTTGCCTTGAGAAGTTTCAAGCCCACCTGCCGTGTTTTCATCACCGATCACATCTAGGTCCACGCTCTTGCCATCTTCAGTTACTGCACTCACTGAAAGATAATCATAATCAGTTTCAACCTCATACCACTGTTTATAGTCGAACGTTGCAGTTGTAGCACTTGTTAAATCAAACACTGGTGTTTCTAAAACAGTGTGAAGGTCATCCCCTTTTGTACTGTAATAGTATTTTGCCCCAAATTCTGGCGCAATGCCTGGAACCCTCTTATTAGGCAAGTTTACCTTCACGATACCTGGGTTCTTAGATTTTGTGACACTCTGATCGATAACTGTTGCTAAACCGTTTTTATCGATATCTTCATAGTTTACTTCCGTTATATTAGCCCAGTTACCGCCAATTGTTTTTTGATAGAATTCTTTGACCTGCGGTGAGAAGCTTGGCGGTTGTGTGCCGGCAATATGACCGCTCCAGCTGCCGCCGCTCATAATAGACCATTGTGCAACCGTATCACCATTGCCGGTATATTGGGTATCATACTCATCCGGGGCACCTAAGTCATGACCATATTCGTGTGCGAATACACCAACTGCTCCATCTTCTGGCTCCACTGTATAATCGAATGCAGCCATATTTCCGCCCCAGTAATCTACTGTAGCTGTTGTGTTTGCAACTGGGTAAACGCCATTTAATGTCCAGCGGTGTGACCAGATGGCATTATCGCCAAGAGCTCCGCCCCCTGCTTCCTGACCAACACCAGCATGAATGACCATTAAGTGGTCAACCAAACCGTCCGGCTCATTAATATTTCCATCGCCATCAAGGTCATAGATATCTAAATTATCGTAATCTCCTAGGTTAATTCCAGATGCAACCGCAGCATTTAAGGAATCCTTAATAAATCCACGTGGTCCTTTTGTGCCTGGCATATTATCATTGCCGCCTTCCGGACTATCACTGCCGTAATCTGCGGCATTTCCCGGTACTGTCAGCCAATTTGAAACAGTTCCATCAACCGTATAGCTGCCGCCAGATTGTTCTTCATAATATTGTTTAAACGTTTTTACCTTGTCACCATTGAACAGGGTAAAATCTTGATCGCCAAATAACATTTTTTGATAGTGTTCTTTACTGAAGTCACTTGCATACATATAGCCAGGTTCTTGTTCGACATTATTATGCTTAAAATCAGCATACTCAACTAAAAGAACTAGTACTTCATCCTTTCGTACATCTCCGTTATATGCAGCTTGTTTGGCAGAATCTACTTTAACTGCCCCGTTTGGCTTGCCTTTTTTGAAGTTTTCATGACCTTTGGCTAGCTGCTTCGCAAGCTTGTCCTTTTGTTTAGTAAGAAAGTCTTTTGCTTTTTTATCTAACTTCTGTTCTTCCTTCGTTTGAGCCTTGCCTGCTTTACCAGGCTTTTTGCCTTGTTTTTTCTCTATGTAGTTCTTTGCAGCTTTGGTAATTTCTGCAGGTGTTGCATTCTTTGCAATGAGCCCTCTTTTTTGCAATGCTTTACCAAGGCGATCCAAATCCACTACATTTAAATCAATCGGAGCTGATTCGACTGTTGCTGCCGCAGATGCCGGTTTTGGTGCAACCGTACTGCCAGCAAATGCGCCTGCAAACATGGTAGTAGCTACCATTGTACTAGCTGCAAGGCTGGAAAAGACTTTTAAAGTATTTTTCTTCTTCAACTGATTATTCCCCCCATACTCTATATCTCTGACCGCTCCTTTAAAGAAACGGTGCTCTATTATTCTATCAGTTGAGTATGAATATTATAAATAGTCTGAATTCAGTGTTGTAAACTATTACAATAGAATCACTTTAGTAGTAAATCAGGGGAAACTTAGGTACTATAGCACATAAAAAGCCGCTTAGATCCACTTTTTACCCTTTCCTCTATTAAATAAGGAAATTTCACTATTCTAAAGTTAGGTATTTAGACCCACTCAAAACTATCAAAAAAACCTTATCAATGGATAAGGTTTTTTTGGTGGTATTTATTCAGTCTTATTCTTGACTTCGTCTGTTAGTTCCTCAATGCTCTTTCTTACATTCCCTTTACCAGAGTAGTTCTCGATTAGCTCCTTCACGTCAATCCCGCTTGAAGCCTTTAATGACTCTTGCAGACTTGCCATTAAATTGGTTGCATAGCTGGTAATCTTATTGGCACCGCCATTTTCTCCTGAACCGCCGCCCGTATCGACAACGGTAATTTTATCAATATTGGACAATGGGGCAGCGACTTGCTTCGCATATTCCGGAAGCATTTTGATAACCATGTCGAGAATGGCCGCTTGGCCGAATTGTTCGAATGCTTCCGCGATTTTTTCCTTCGCTTCGGCCTCCGCTAAACCTTTTAAACGGATTATTTCTGCCTCTGATGACCCTTGAGCCTTTTGTGCTTCCGCTTTGGCAAGACCGTCGAGACGAATCCGCTCCGCTTCCGCCTTTGCCATTGCTTCAATCCGGTATTTATTTGCCTCTGCTTCGGCCATCTCTCTTGCCTTGTTAGCAGCAGCGGATTGCTCGACAGAATAGCGATCGGCATCCGCTTTTTTCTTCACTTCAGAATCGTATTGACGCTCGCGGCGTTGAATTTCTTTTTCTTCTAATTCAATTTGCTTCTGTCTCTCAATAATCTTAATTTGCATTTCCTGTTCCATAACGTCTTGCTTTGATCGAGCCGTTTCAAGGTCATACGCTTGGTCGGCTTTCGCTTTAGCGATATCCTGCTCGCGGCGGAACTCAGCAATTTTTAACTGGTTAATTTTTTCAGCTTCAGCAATTTCTGTTGCACGCTCTAATTCGTTACGCTTTGCTTCCTTAGAAGCCTCGGCTTTTTTGATACGGGTTTCTTTTTCCGCTTCAGCTGTGGCGATATCCGCATCACGCTTCACTTGTGCAATCCGTGGTTTACCGAGGGAATCAAGATAGCCATTTTTATCACGGACATCTTTAATGGTGAACGATACAATCACGAGACCCATTTTAGCAAGATCTTGCGAGGCAACCCGTTGGACTTCTTGTGAAAATTTATCGCGATTTTTATAAATTTCTTCCACCGTCATCGAACCGAGGATAGACCGTAGGTGACCCTCTAGGACTTCTCTGGCTTCATTTTCACGATCTTCCTTCGGCTTTCCAAGGAACTGCTCAGCAGCAGTAGCAATTTCACTAATCGAACCGCCAATTTTTATAATGGCAACCCCATCGGCCATGACCGGCACACCCTGCTCCGTGTATACTTCTGGTGTGGTAACTTCTAGTTTACTAGATAACAAGCTAAGCGGCTTTGCCTGCTGGAATACTGGTAAAATAAAGCTACCGCCGCCACGGATAATTTTAATTTTATTGCCAGCTTCATCTACATGGACATTTCCGTTTCCAAGAAAACTACCAGTTACAATCAAGGCCTCATCCGGTCCAGCAGTCCTGTACTTTGTAATAAAAACGCCAATTAATGCTAGGAAAATAAGTACGACAATCCCAACGATAACCCAAATAATGTTAAAATCCATTTTTTTATTCCCCCTACTCTATATAAAACTTTCTAATTGATGATGAACCGTTACCTGGAGCACTCCATCTTTCACCTGGACAACTAACACACTTGTTCCATTAGGTATTTGGTCGCCATCAAAGCTTGCAGCCGGTTTAGCAATTCTTCCACTTGTACTCTCAATCATCACTTCACCAAAGCCATCCGCTGGGATCGAGGTAATGACTGTCCCAATTCGGCCTTGTAAATCTGATTCTTTATAAACAAGTGATTCCTCCGCGGAAGACAGTGGCAAGAGAACAAAGACATTTAATAATGTAACCACAATAATGGCGATGACTGCAGAGATAGCCAAAATGAGTAAATAATGCAGCGATGACAAACGTTCAAACAAGTAACCGCTCGCTGACAAAATGGTCACGAAGGCAAAGATTAGGACCGGGTTTAGGAAGTGCAGCCCGCCATCCCCTGCTCCGTGAAAATGAAACACATCGGCAAATAAAACATAGATTACCGTCAAAACACCAGAAATAATTAATCCATATAAATAAATTGTTTCTAAAGGTATGCTGAAAGGTTCCATAAGCATCAATCCTTTTTTGATTATGGTAAATAGACAAAGGAAAGTGTACCTTCTGACTAGAATTTCACGAAAACTCAGGGCATAGTGCATCCTTCCCTTCCCCGTAGGTTATGTATGGTAGGTAATACGGATAAACATGTAAAAGGTTTCATACATAATACAATTTTATCATTATTTTCCAATTTATAATATAGCAATCTTCGACAAATAAAAAAATGCCATAGCCCCCATGAGCTACAGCACCTTACTGAATCATATTCAAAAACTTCTTTGTTCGTTCTTCCTTTGGATTGGTGAAAATCTCTGCTGGCTTGTCTCGTTCGACAATGACACCCTGATCCATAAAAATGACCTCATCGGCAGCATCGCGGGCGAAGCGCATTTCATGGGTCACGACAATCATCGTCATCCCTTCTGCGGCAAGATCCTTCATTACTTTTAACACCTCGCCGACAAGCTCGGGATCAAGGGCGGATGTTGGTTCATCAAACAGCATGACCTCCGGTTCCATCGCGAGCGCCCGGGCAATCCCGACACGCTGCTGCTGGCCGCCTGAAAGCTGGGCAGGATAATAATCCTGCTTATCACCAAGACCGACTTTTTCCAAAAGTGCCGAGGCATTTTTGCGTGCCGCCTCTTTACTTTCCCCTTTAACAATCACTGGGCCTTCCATGACATTTTCTAGGGCCGTTTTATGTGGAAAAAGATTGTACCCTTGAAAGACCATTCCCGTTAACCGGCGGAAGGAAGTAATATTCTTTTTCGGAACGGCCTTTGAAAAATCCAAACTTTGACCTTCAATCGAAATCATCCCTTTGGTAGGCACCTCCAACGCATTTAAACAGCGGAGCATGGTGGTCTTCCCGGAACCGGATGGACCGATGATGACCACTACTTTTCCTTTTTCCACCTCGAGGTCAATTCCCTTTAAAACTTCTAATTGGCCGAATTGTTTATATAAACCTTTAATTGAAATCATCATAAAACTCCCTTACTATGATGCGTAGCGATCCAATCTTTTTTCCATAAATCCTTGGATTATGGAAAGGAAAAAGCAGATTATCCAATAAAGGAGGGCCGCTTCGATATAGACCAACAAAAATTCATAATTGGTTGCAGCAATTTCTTGGGCACGGCGAAACATCTCAGTTACAAGCACAAGTGAAGCTAATGATGTATCTTTGACAAGACTAATAAAGGTATTCGATAGTGGCGGGATTGATACCTTTGCAGCCTGTGGCAAAATAATCCGTTTTAATGCCTGTGTATAGGTCATTCCAATTGAATAACCGGCCTCCCACTGCCCTTTTGGAATCGAAAGAATCGCAGCGCGGATTATTTCGGACGCGTACGCACCAACACTTAGCGAAAACCCAATAACAGCAGATAGAAATGGATCGAGCGTTATCCCGATATTGGGAAGGCCATAAAAAATAATAAATAATTGCACTAGTAAAGGTGTCCCGCGGATGGCCGAAACATACACCCTTGCAATGATCTGAAATGCCTTTACATGGGAAATGCGAGCAAGGGCTGTCAGAACAGCTAAGATGATCCCAATAATAAACGAAATAAGGGTTAAGGGAATCGTGTTCATAATAGCACCCTCCAGCATCGGCTGGAGGGAGGTTTTGGCGATATCAATCAGTCTTGCTGCTCGTTCCGGGTCAGCAAAAATACTATTTAAGTACATCTACACCAAACCATTTCTCAGAGATTTTTTTGTATGTGCCATCATCGATCATCTCTTTTAATGCTTTGTTGACAGCATCTACGAGTGTGTCATTTTTCTTTCTAAACATAAATCCGCTTATTGAAGCGTCGTCTGCTGTAGCAACAATTTTGATCGGTGCATCAGGCTTTTGTTTCATATAATCTAAAAAGGAAATTTTATCATTGACCGTTACATCGACACGTTTCTGTACAAGCAATTCAACTGATTGTTGGAAACCATCGACCCCGACAATATTAGCGCCGTTCTTTCTCGCAATATCTCCATAGTTACTTGTTAACGACTGAGCAGCATTTAAGCCCTTCATGTCCGCAAATGATTTTACTTTATCATTGTCCTTTGCAGCGATTAGAACAGCAGAAGATGTAATATACGGATCAGAGAAATCGTATTTTTCCTGGCGGTCCGGGCGTATTCCCACCTGGTTGGCAATCATATCAAAACGCTTCGCATCAAGGCCGGCAAAGATGGCATCCCATTGTGTTTCCTTGAACTCTGCCTTCACACCTAAACGCTTGGCTACTTCCTCAGCAAGCTCGACATCAAATCCGGTAAGCTTTCCGCTTTGATCATGGAAGGTGAAAGGAGCATATGTACCTTCTGTACCAATGACAAGCTTCCCTTCATCTTTTACCTTCGCCAATAAATCCTTGTCAGCCTTTTCAGCCGTTTTGTTATCAGATTTATTTTTCTCAGCATTATCATCATTCGTACCGCATGCTGACAATACAACCATAAAGCTTAATAATAAGGCAAAAATAACCGTTAGTTTTTTCATGTTACCTGTAAACCCCCTAATTCTGATTGTTCTTCTTGGATTTAATCATCATATAATATCCCTAACTTCCTGTCAAAAGATATATTTCAAAAAGACTAGGTTTATTTTACCCTTTTCTAAAAAATAAAAACCTATCAGAGAGGATCTGATAGGTTAAGCGGTAAGAGCTTCTTTTTGTTCGATTCTTTTACGCCTTTTCCTTAGCGGTCCGTAAAACAGAATGCCGCTAGCGAGCAGGATAATGCCATACGTAAATGTTTTAATATCCGCAGTTCCAGCAATTATCACCCAAACTGAATAAATCGTGGAAAGTAATGCCACCACACCATCTATGATCCGTGAACGAACATCTTGATATGTTTCACCAGTTATAACCAATTTAAGCTGGTAAATAGATGAAATAAAGTAAGGCACTAAATAAGCCAGCGTAGCAATCAGAATAATAAAATCAAATGCACCGGAAATCGACTTTGAAACCGTTGAAAAAATGAACAACTGGCCAATTCCACTTGTCAGAAGAAGCGAAAACGATGGCAGGCCCTTCTTATTTTCTTTTAAGAAAACCGGGAGAAATACTCCCTGTTTTGCAGCTTGATACGGCACTTCCGCACTTAGCATGACCCAGCCGATCGTTGAGCCAAAAAGACTGATTAAGCCGATTGCCGCCAACACCTTGCCGCTAAGTGGTCCTAAAACAGATTGAATTGCATCTATCATTGGTTTGTCAGAGTGGATAAGCGTATTTTGATCTAACATCCCCATCACAAGGGTGCTGATCCCCATATAGATGGCAAGGGCTATAAATAAACCAAGGATTGTTGCTCTTTTAACATCATTTTGTTTCTTTGCACGGCCGGCAAACACAACCGCGGTCTCGATACCAATAAATGCCCATAATGTGTTCACCGCAGCATTATTCACTTGCGACATCATCCCGAGGGCATGTCCTGCCTCATCTGCCCTGACGGCTACGAACGGGAGGATATTGCTTTTTTCAAACGCGAACAAACCGATGAGGATAAATAAGAAAAAGCCGATAACTTTTGCCGCTGTCGCCACAAAATTTAATTTGCCGGCACCTTCCATCCCGCGCATAATGATCAAGTGAATCCCCCATAACATCAGCGAACAAACAATAAACGTTAGTCCATTGCCGACCATAAGGGTGAAACCGCCGATGGTAAACCACGGAGTCTTACTTGTTAGAACCGGAAAGAACGTGGATAAGTAGCTTGCGAAGGTGGTAATGACGGCCACAATCCCGGCCACATTTCCAATCCAGTATCCCCAAGAAGACATAAACCCTGATAGGATGGATGCCTGTGAACCTGATTTAAAAAGTTCTTTCGCATAAATCTGCGGACCGCCGGTTAAGCCTGGTTTACGCTTCGCTAAATTACCAAACACAAGGGCAATCATTAAAACACCTATGCCGGTCAACAGCCAAGCCATAATCACCCCTGCCGGACTAGCTGCCTCTGATAATGACCTGGGCAGCATAAAAATTCCTGAACCAACCATATTGCCAACGACGAGTGCCGTTAATATCCAAAATCCTAATTGATTTGTTTTCCCCATTGTGAGAACCCCTCTCGCTGCAACTCTCTCTTTTTATGATTTCCATATACTCATGATGTAACTAGGATACGCCTGGAGCAATTCTTTGTCAATGGAAAATTTTATCGTGATAAAGTATTAGAGAACTAAAATATATGAACAAAAAATAATTAGTAACCTCAAACGGTTACCTAGCAATTGAAACGTAAAAAAGAAGAGATTACCCTTTTTCAAAGGTAATCTCCCATTGTACTCTATTTTATTTCCACCATTCATCAAACAAACTGGCGGGCATATTCCGCTTATGTTCCGTTAGGAGATAGCGTTTTTCAACCTTTTCCGCCACTTCTTTGGAAACAGGTTTACCTTCGAGATAATCATCAAGTTCATCATAGGTGATCCCCAATTCAGTTTCATCCGCTTGCCCCGGTTTCTGATCAAGCAAGTCCGCGGTCGGAACCTTTAAATATAAACGTTCATCTGCTCCCAGCTCTTTCAGCAATGCTTTGCCCTGCCGTTTCGTTAAGCCTGTCAATGGCAGGACATCTGCGCCGCCATCGCCATACTTCGTATAGAAGCCGGTAACCGCCTCCGCCGCATGGTCTGTCCCGATTACAAGCAGTCCTTCCATACCGCCAATCGCATATTGAGCAATCATTCTCATCCTTGCCTTGACATTGCCTTTATGATAATCGCTTAATGGGCTCCCCTCATAACTCTGGTCATATTCTCTTTGCACCTCATTGACTGCTGCTTTAATATTAAAGCTTGTTTCACGGTCAGCGCGAATAAAAGCTAGCGACAGTTTCGCATCTTCCTCATCTTGTTGAACGCCGTAGGGAAGCCGGACCGCAATAAACAAGGCTTCCGTTCCTGCCTTCCGTAATTCCTCCACAGCCATTTGTGCTAGACGGCCCGCAAGTGTCGAGTCCTGTCCGCCACTGATACCTAATACATAGCCTTTTGCCTTCGTTTTTAACAGATAATTTTTTAAAAAGTCAATTCGCATTCGAATTTCTTCTTGCGGCTGAATAGTTGATTTGACATGTAAATCTTTCATAATCTGTGCTTGTAAGCTCATTAATTGATCCCCCTACCACTTATTGATATAAATGTAATGTACCACAAAAGCCTCTATTTCACTAAATCAAACAAATACATATGGGTAAACTAAAAACAGTTAACTGTAGGAGGAATTCATAGTGGAAGCAAAAACATGTAATGAATCAAGAGTTGTGAGAACGAGCAGGATTTTTCCAAATGATGTAAATAACCATAATACTTTGTTTGGCGGGAAGTTAATTAGCGATATTGATATGATTGCCTCTATTTCGGCAGTAAGGCATTCTAGGGCGGAATGTGTAACAGCCTCGATTGATTCTGTCGATTTCTTGAGCCCAATCACACCAAAGGACTCTGTTTGCATTGAAACCTTTGTTACATCGACGGGTAATTCCTCCATGGAGATTTTCGTCAAAGTTATTGCAGAAAATCTCATTTCCGGTGATCGAAAAATTGCCGCTACTGCCTTTTTAACCTTTGTCGCGTTAGATGATAATGGAAAGCCAACAAAGGTTCCTGGCATCATCCCTGAAACCGACGAAGAGAAAAAGCTTCATGAAACCGGTAAGGAACGAGCGGAAAAGCGGAAAGAACATCGAAAGAGCAGCAAGGAGCTTGCTGAGGTATTTACCACCCATAAACCATGGGAATAAGAAAAGCGGAAGGAAGGCGCCTGGAGCTGGACAATTCTCAATGCCGAACTTTACTTTTTCTTATATTTGAAGACAGGAAAGGTTCGCACATATTAGTGCGAACCTATTTCAAACGCTGAAGATCTCTTCTACTAGGTGCATGGGGCGGTTCTTGCGCCCAACCACGGTCAACTAAAATATCAAAACCCTTTGCCGAGTAAACCAAAATATCTACAATATACTTCTGATAATAAGCGGTAAGGTCCGTTCTCATGGACAAAGATAATGCATGTCCAATCAACGTAATATCAATCGCGTTTAACGAATGAAACAGTGTGACCACTAGCCTATCAGAAAAGGGTGAAACCGTTGAATCCGTCACTTCCATATTGGTCGAAATATTACCAAGCAGTTCTTCCTTCATGAATATATCATTAAACGTTTTAATTTGTTTTTCCGAAATCTTTTTACCCTCTTCAATATATGAATGAATCTCCTTGTCTTTTACCACCTGAAGCAAACCCATACATAATAAAATCGAAAAGTAATTCCGTTTCGTATTAAAGAAAATTTCGGTAATCTCAGCGACATTTAATGGTCGCTTTTTCCCAAAACCACTTAAATAAGAAAGTTTTTCTACGTATTCCACTTCTTTAGGATAAGGAATCATCGGCGGGCGATCATAGATTCCCTTTGAAAGCATTACGGTTGTGGACTCCTTATATAACAGCGAAAATTCCTGAGTCATTTTTACAAATAATTCCTGAATATCTTTTCGTACAATACTTGCGGTAATAAATCCCGCGCTAATCATACTCATACGGGACATCGAATAAATAAAGCTAAGGCCGAACATATCATAAAATAATGGCGGCACTGTCAAATCCAGATCCTTTTCCGTAAATCCATCAGGGATGGGGATGCCTTCCTCCGTAAAAATAGTGGTAATTTGCTTTACATGACCATCGGAAATCTCAAAGGCATGCCGCAAGATCTTTTTTACCTCTTCATCTTGATTGTGGTGGAGAAAATAGGTAATTAAACAAACAGCCATATTTTCCTGCAGATAGGTTGTCCATAAACCACCAATTTCTGCACTAGATAGTCTACTATTATGTACTGCCACGAAAAAATCCTCCTACTAAAAACACTTTAGGGATAGATTACCTTGCAATGGAACAAATTATTCAAATTCCTTCCATCTATTCTGCCGGCGATTCACCGCGGCTTTTCCACGTCATCACACCATCTTCTTCATCAATTTCAATCGTGACATCAACAACCCCTTTTTCCGCCATGATTTTTTCTTCCAGACGATCTTTAATATCATCGGCCGCAGCGACTGTTAGATTTGGGTCGATCTCAATTTCCAATTCTACGTGCAGGTCTTCCCCTTCTTTAATAACGGTGATGTCTTGAATATCCTTAACATCAGGATCTGCCATCACCATCGTCCCAATTATATTTTCCATCTCCTCATCGGCCTGACCAATCACTCCGGCAGCATTGTCTAAAAAGACCTTTCCTACTACAAAGAACATCATTCCGCCAATCAACATCGAGGCAATCCCCTCTAATTGATGAATGTTTGTAAAGTGAGCAATCACGACAGCAAGGATTGCTAATAACCCACCCGCGGAAGCCACAAGATCTTCCATAAACACAAGCTTTGTCGCCGGCTTCGCTCTACCCAAATTTGCAAAGCTTTTTGTAAACACACTCAGACCACTAGCTTTGACATCAATTTCATGTAAAATTTCTTTCATTGCCTTAAACAAGACAACCGTTTCAAGTATCGTTGACACAGCTAGAACAAGAATATTAATTAAAAACCCGCCAGACTTTGTCGGATGGATGGTATGATGCCAGCCTTCTTTTATCGTTTCAAAAGCCATAATGCCGACAATCAATACCGCCCCTAAAAGGACTAAATTAACCAAGCGACCAAATCCATTGGGAAATTTCTCCGTTGGTGCCTTTTTACTTAAAGCGGAGCCGATAAACACAAAAAACTGATTCGCCGCATCCCCGAGACTATGCATCGTTTCGGCAAACATCGCAACGTTGCCTGTAAACAAAAAGGCTACACCTTTAATGATCGAAATAATTGTATTAATAATGGCGGCAAGCATAGCCGATTTATTTCCTCGTTTCAAAAGCTGTATTAATTCTCCCACCTGAATCCTCTTTTCCTTTTTGAAATTTGTTAAAGTTACTATTTTCTAAAATACCATATTTCATTAAAAATTACTTTTTTTAGGGATACCATTATGAGATTTTTTCTAACAGCCTATAATGAATGTTAAAATTAGGATAATTGATGAGGAGGAATTAAAATGACGGTAGAGGAAATCATGTGGAAGCTGGCAGAGTTGGGGTCGGAACAAACCAAGAAGACATTTATCAACCATGGTGCACATGGATCATTATTCGGAGTGAAAGTAGGCGATGTAAAAAAGCTGGTAAAGTACGTGAAAAAGGATCAAGATTTAGCATTAGCACTATACAATACCGGTAATTCCGACGCCATGTATTTAGCTGGATTATCCGTCAACCCAAAATTAATGACGAAAGAAACGCTGCAGGATTGGGTCAGTCATGCCGACTGGTATATGCTTGCTGAATATACAGTGGCCTGGGTTGCGGCAGAAAGTCCGTTTGCACTCGAACTGGCTCGAGATTGGATGAAATCGGATATCGAAATGACGGCAGTAGCTGGGTGGAGTACATATGCAAACTACTTATCGATTACACCTGATGAAAAATTAGATCTTGAAGAAATTCGTACTCTTTTGCATCAGGTGGAAACGACGATTCATGGAGAAAAAAACCGGGTCCGCTATGTAATGAACGGCTTTGTCATTAGTGTCGGCGGCTATGTTACGGCTTTGCATCAGGAAGCAACCAGGGTAGGAGAAAAGATCGGCAAGGTGCATGTAGACGTTGGAAAAACCGCTTGTAAGGTGCCTTTAGCAACGGAATATATTAAAAAGATGGAGCTTCGGGATAAGATTGGGGTAAAGAAGAAAACATGTATCTGTTGAAGTTACATGTAAAGAATAAAGTAGCAAAACTCAGAATCAGACCGCTGCCAGTGTGCAGCAGTCTGATTCATTATACGTTTCTTAGAACCAAATATAACCGATTATTTCGTTCATCCTGTTCCACTAATGAGGCCAAATCATATTTTTTCAAGAGATGAAATACCTCATTTAAAAGGTTTTGAGTATGCTCTTTGGTAAAAAACTGATCGAATAAGGGTTTCATTTCCTCCGGTAAAAAGTCTGCTTGGGAATCATATTTACTTTTTACATCTTCATGGGTGTGATCTAATTTGCATTCGCTCATCTAAAAATCCTCCTAATCAAAGAATACACTTAGCATAGCAGAAATGGGCCAACAAAAAAAAGCCCAGTAATCAGGCTTATTTACTTAACCTTTTTAGTCTCCGTTACTTCTAGAACATCCAAAAGGAAAACAAATACAGGAATTCCAATAATCAACCCCCACACCCCAAAGAAATGCTCCGAGAAGATCAAGACTATAAATGTATAAAAAACAGGAAGATTTGTTTTTGAACTCATTAAATTTGGATTTAAAATATAGGCTTCAATACCATGAATAATCGCAATCGCAATTCCGACATAGAGAACCTTGATCATGCCGCCAATACTATAGGCGATAATCACAAGCGGAATTAACGAAATGATCACACCAGCAACCGGAATTAAGCCCAAAACAAAAATCATTATCGATAAACCGCCAAGCTGCGGGAAATCCAAGATCCACAAGAAAATCGTAGTAAGAACACAATTTACTAAGGCAATGATTAATTGCGCTTCAATTACTTTACCAAACGTTCCAACGAATTTATGAGCAAAGAACTCAATTTCTACGTAAATAGATGAGATTTTACTCGTTCTAAATTTCTTCGTAAATGCAATTAAGCGTGGCTTCTCTAATAAACAAAATAGGCTCAGCAACAGCGCCAATAAAACTTGTAACGTGATTTTACTTATATCAGTAAAATATTTAATTAAAAAGGTAAAGCCTTGCTCAAGGTAATTGGAAATTTTGTTTTCCTCAATCTGGCTCACGAGGTAATTCAAAATTTCATTATTATGATTTGAGGTGTAAAAAGTCGTTAACTGTTTGATTAACGCAGTAATTTCACCTGCAATCATCGGTAAATACATCACTAAACCGTATGAAAACAAACCGACTATACAGGCATAGGAAACCACCACAATCAACCTGCGATTAAGCGGGACCTTTTTTTCAATAAATTGGACCAAGCGATCCATTAAAAACGTAAAAATAAACGTGAGTAAAATCAAATTAATCATCGATCGCATCGAATATAAAATGATCGCAATGAACACAAAAATGGCTATTCTTTTAAATCCGCTGCTTTGCAAAAGTTTATTTATCATAGGCAATTATCGAACCCCATTATGTTTACTAGTAAATACATGTTTATTATATCAAATTATAAGGTAATCTGTCCTTTTTAACTTGCTATCTTGCATTAAATTGAACAGGTGTCATCGAATTGTCAATTGCTTTACCTGTAAAGCCCTGTGCACGTAAATAATCTAGCAGCGCTGGCAGATGTGCAAGTGTTTCCGGTCGTTCATGTAAAAGAATAACAAGTGGACCATTATGGTCTGCCAATTTAGTTAATTGCTCAATGACACTCGTGACATAACGTCCATCCTTATAATACCAATCCTTACTGTCAATATTCCAATCCCACATGAAGTATCCACGGTCCTTAACAGCTTGCCGGTACTCGACTGTCATTTGTGGAACACTGCCATATGGCGTTCTCATAATATAAGAATCAATACCGGAAATTTCTTTTAAGGTGTTCCGATTTTGGGTTAATTCCGATATGATCGAATCCACTGATGCATAAAAAGCTTTCTGGTTATGGGAAACACTGTGGAGACCCACTGTTTCCCCGTTCTGTACCATCAATTTGACCGCATCAGGATATCTGCGAATATTCCCATCTATCATAAAAAATGTCGCTTTGTATTGATATTTCTCTAGAAGTGCAATGATGTCAGCGGAGAATGGTGCCGGACCATCATCAAAGGTTAAATAAATCGTCTTGTTTTTCCCCTGTGGCGGCGTATTATTTTGCTCCTGCTGGTCCCCAGTTGTTTCCTTTTCCGTTGTCTGGGGAGTTCCTGTTTCTTGTGTCGCGGGTGGTTCTTTGCTGGTTTCAGGTGGAATCGTTTCAGGCACTTGTTCTTGCTTATTTCTCCAACTCTCTGCTTGATCCTGCTGTTTTTGCATCCGTTCTTTTTCCAATCTTGAGTCCTTTGTGTTCATGGCAATTGAACCTGTTGTTGGCCCTTTTGCAGCGGCACGCTTTATATGTTCACTTTTTGAGTGATTGCTAGATTGGCCGATAGCCTTTGCAAAAAAATAATTGCTCAAAAATACCCCTGTAAATAAGAACCCAATAGCAATAATGACAATGACTGTCCCTCTTGACCATCCGCTCTTTTGTTTCCCCATTGCTTCTCCCTCTTTGTTGTATTTTCCTTCCTCCATTATAGACGAATTTATGGCTAAATTGTTTCAAATCTATTAAAAATATTACAATTCTATTAAAATCAATGGATATTACTAGTAAATCCGACAGCATCGTTTGACAAAAATCTATAATTTTCGTGAAGATGTGAGAATTGCAACTTTTTACCAATTCATTATAACAGGAAAAACATGAAAAAAGGGGCTAGCGAAAAAAATTAATCAGAAATATCCAAAAGAGGTACAGGCAAATTCTGTAACTTAGTAACATACAAATCATTGAAGCGGATTTTCCGTATCCCGGAGGTGAGATTTGTGTCTGGTGGGCAAAAAGCACTCTTTTACATCTTATCGATTCTTATTCCAATTGTTGGCATCATCTTAGGAATTATTTGGATGAATGATCACGATCTTGAAAAGAAAGTGGTCGGTAAAAACTGTTTAATTATTGCCATTGCTGTAACAGTCTTAAGCTGTATTTGTTGGTTTGCACTTTCTGCCTTCTCGATTGTCCCCGCAGTTATGACGGGGTATTAGCAAAAGCGGAGGGCTTCTTGAGCTGGACATTCCTCAAAGTGAACCTTTTCATTTTCTTTTATTAAAGGCAAGAAACCCAATTCAGGTGAATGAATTGGGTTCATTGTCATAGGAGTGATTCGTGATGATTCAAGAAGTGCTGCACTTCTTCGGAAGAGCCATCTGCCACCAATTAGAGGAACGATCACTTCTTGCTTCTGGTGAAACATTATCCGTTTGTGCCCGTGATACCGGTATTTTTATCGGTGTCATTTCAACACTGGCATATTTACATCTGTTTAAGCGAGGGAAGAAAATGACGATCCCTACTATAAAAACGAGCTTGTTTCTTCTATTATTTATGGTGCCAATGGCAGTCGACGGCTTTGGGTCTTATGCCCATTTATTTGGGAGTACTAATCTGAGAAGGTTGGTGTCAGGCACCAGCTTTGGATTTGTTTTACCTTATTTTGTTTATCCGCTGTTGTCCGCTGCTGCCTTGCAAAACAAAAGCCAGCCGGTTGTAACGTGCAGGAAAGATCTACTTTTGCCAATGCTTCTAGGCAGTATCCTAAGTGTTTTAGTTTATTGGGGGCTGCTCCCCTATTTCGTTATTGATGGCTTGATCATCTTTACCATTATCATGTGGTTCTGCTTATTATCGTCATTTATTTTTTCATGGATTCAAACTAGCAGCATTGGTCTAAAGTGGGCGCTTTCCATTATTAGTGGAATCGTGTTTCTTTCTTTATTCTCCCTCTTACACGGTTATGCCATTTATTACTTGTAAGACTCATAGACTAAATTGGGACAGGTTTCCTGTTAGTTTACTTTTTCATCGTTTTTAAATTTGTCATTATTTATACATACCATTGATAAAATATGTTCACTTTTTATACATACCAATTACTTGTAATTGGCAATATGATGTAACTAAGGAACTCTTAAGAAAGTGAGTATGGAAGATGAATAAAGAGATGAGATTGCAAACGATTTCAAGACTTATCTCTGAACATGAGATAAAGACACAGGAAGAACTCGGGCAATGGCTTTTTGATAGTGGCTTACAGGTGACACAAGCAACAATCTCTAGAGACATCCGCGAGTTGAAGTTGATTAAGGTCCCTTCCAAGGATGGGAGTCAGAAGTATAGTTTTAAAATAGATCAGGATCATCTAATTTCTGAAAAGCTACGCCATAAATTGCGGGATGCCCTTGTTAGTATGGAGATCATACAATATTTCGTTATCATTAAAACGCTGCCGGGACATGCCCATGCGTTTGGAGCATTGCTGGATTCGATGGAGATTGACGGTAAAGCGGGAACGATTTGCGGGAATGACACGTGTTTAATTATTTGCCGTTCCCCTAAAGAGGCAGTCGACATCAAACAAAAGATCGATTTATATCAAGAATAATCACACGAAAGGGAGAGATAATCATGCTCAACTCAGCTGTGATCAATATGGATGTACTTGCTGATTTACAACAATTCGATACATTTTCCAACCTTTCAGCTAAAACATTGAAAAAATACCTGCCTTATTTTTATTTTCGCAGCTACAAGAAAAACCAATGTTTGTTTATGCAGGGTGACCCGCGCGACAAAATCTTTTTCCTGCTCGATGGGTATGTGATGTTTGAACGTGCCAGCGAAGAGGGCAGTATGCTTTATTTAGACGTTATTAAAAAAAATCAAATGTTTCCCACTGGCGGGATTTTTAAGGATAAGGTCTACCAAGATACCGCCATCGCCGTGACCGATGTTCATTTGTACTTCATTCAAACCCATATAGTAGAGGAACTGCTTAAGTCGAATCCCAAGCAATTACTCTATATTATTTCGAAACTCTCAGATATTCTCAACCTACATCAAAAGCGTGTACAGCGAATCCTCATCCCGCATGCCCAGGAACGGGTTTTGCATTCGATTCAATTTTTAATGGAAGATCTAGGAGTGAAGGATGGCTGTGAGATTGTGATTCCTTGTCCCCTTACAGCAGCTGATATTTCCAAGATATCTGGAACAACCAGGGAAACCGTTAGTTTGCTGATTAATCAGTTAAAAAGAGAAAAGATCCTTTCGGTAACTTCCAAAAAACTAAGAATCCATCAACCGGATTATTTTAATGAACTGTAAATGAGGCTGACTCCATTTTGGGTCGGTCTTTTATTTTGCCTCGATAATTTTCTTAATTTTAGAACTTTATGTGTGAACTTATTATGTCATTCAGCCATTATTCAGGCAATTCCTATCGAAAAGACCTTTTTGCATAAAAGTATACATATTTATACAACTCCATTTATGTTTTCGACAAAAAAGCGTTAAGATTATTACATTTTGATTGTAAGGATGCTTACAAAGGAAAGGGGTTACATCGCTTAGAATGAAGGTGTAGCAAGGATAGATTAAATAAAGGAGGAAGAAAGATGAGCAGTATAACAGAAATGACTACTCCCCAGGATATACAAAATCAATTAAAGCACCCGATCCATGTTACCTCAGAAATCGGTACTTTAAGAACCGTTTTACTCAAGAGGCCTGGTAAAGAGGTAGAGAATCTAACACCTGAATACCTGCAACGACTTTTATTCGATGATATTCCTTATTTACCGATTATCCAGAGAGAGCATGATTATTTTGCCGAGACATTAAAAAACCGAGGCATAGAAGTCCTATACCTCGAAAAGTTGGTTGTCGAAACCTTAAGTAATGTAGAGATAAAAAAACAATTTGTTGATGATATATTACGAGAAAGCAAGGCTAATGTCAACGGTGCAGCCAGTGTATTAAAAGAATATCTTCTATCTTTTTCGACAGCAGATATGGTTGACAAAGTGATGAGCGGGATTCTTAAGAGAGAGATAGAACCAGAGAAAAAATCGCACCTTTATGAATTGATGGAGGATCACTATCCATTCTATCTAGACCCGATGCCAAACCTTTATTTCACCCGTGACCCTGCAGCAAGTATCGGAAACGGCTTATCGATTAACCGAATGAGGGAACCGGCACGAAGGCGTGAATCATTATTCATGCAATACATTATAAAACATCATCCACGATTTGCTAGACACAATGTTCCTGTTTGGTTAGACCGTGACTTTGGCTTCTCGATTGAAGGTGGAGATGAACTCGTACTAAATGATGAAGTAGTGGCCATTGGCGTTTCTGCCCGTACATCTGCACGAGCGATTGAAAAATTAGCGCTAAATTTATTTAAGAGACAGGACACTATTAAAAAAGTAGTTGCTGTAGAAATTCCTAAATGTCGAGCCTTTATGCATCTTGATACAGTGTTTACGATGGTAGATTACGATAAATTCACCATCCACCCTGAAATCCAAGGGCCACAAGGCAATATGAATGTATATATTCTGGAAAAAGGTGCAGATGATGCGCACGTTACGATCACACATCGTACAAATCTTCAAGAAACCTTAAAAGAGGTTTTAGGATTAAATGAATTGATTTTAATCCCATGTGGCGGTGGTGATGAAATCGCGGCTTCTCGTGAGCAATGGAATGATGGCTCCAATACTTTAGCGATTGCACCAGGCGTCGTTGTCACCTATGACCGAAACTACATCTCCAATGATTTATTACGTCAGCATGGTATCGAGGTCCTTGAAATCTCAAGCTCGGAATTATCCCGTGGCCGTGGGGGTCCACGCTGCATGAGCATGCCGATTGTCAGAGAGGATTTACACAAATAATTTTAACAAAAAGGAGAATGATCAATATGTTAATGACTGCACCGAAATTTAATGGGAAAAGCTTTCTTTGCGAAAAGGATTTTTCAAAAGAGGAATTTGTTTATTTGATCGATTTAGCGATGAAATTAAAAGATGAGAAAAAGCATGGAATTACCCATCGTCATCTTGAAGGAAAGAACATTGCGCTGCTTTTTGAAAAACCATCCACTCGCACGCGCTGTGCTTTCACGGTAGCTTGTACCGACCTAGGGGCGCATCCTGAATATCTAGGAAAAGATGATATTCAGCTTGGGAAAAAGGAATCGGTCGAAGATACCGCAAAGGTTTTGGGCCGCATGTTTGACGGCATCGAGTTCCGCGGCTTCGAGCATAAAAAGGTAGAAATGCTAGCAGAGCATTCGGGAGTGCCGGTTTGGAATGGTCTAACTGATTTATGGCATCCAACCCAGACACTTGCTGATTTCTTAACCGTAAAAGAAAACTTTGGCCGCCTCGAAGGAATTAAATTCGTCTATGTTGGTGATGGTAGAAATAATGTAGCCAACAGCCTGCTCGTTGGCGGTGCCCTTGTTGGTATGGACGTTCGGATTTGTGCACCTGAATCATTGTTCCCAGCACCGGAAATCGTGGAATTGGCTCGTGAGTTGGCCGAAAGATCAGGCGGACGTGTAACGGTTACCGCTGATGTTGAAGAAGGTGTTTCCGGTGCAGATGTCATTTATACCGATGTGTGGGTGTCAATGGGCGAAGAAGCGAAGTTCGCAGAACGGATCGCCCTTCTCTCTCCGTACCAAGTGACAATGGACATGGTGAAAATGACAGGCAATGACAACATGATATTCCTGCACTGCCTCCCTGCCTTCCATGACCAGGAAACAAGGTATGGGAAGGACATATTCGAAAAACATGGGCTTGCTGAAATGGAAGTAACCGACGAAGTATTCCGCAGCGAGCATTCAAAGGTATTTGATCAAGCTGAAAATAGAATGCATACGATTAAAGCGGTGATGGCAGCAACACTTGGTCACTTAGAATAAGAGGTTACCGTGGGGAAGATGCGGAGTATTCGCCTCTCCCCTCTTTCTAAATTAGATTCGCTCATTGGAGGCCAAAATTCGCTCATAGAATACCGAAATTCGCTCATTGGACTGTGAAATTCGCTCATTGAACTCCCGAATATTTGATTGCTAAGCAAAGACAGCTAAAATAACTGTGAAATGGAGGAATAGTATGGACCATTTAATTCCAGAACTCCGCAAAATAGAGAAGGACTTCCATCAATCGTTAATCGAGCTAATTGAGATCCCAAGTGTGATAAATGAAACCGACAAGGATACCCCTTTCGGAAAACACATTGACCAAGCCTTGAAAAAGACTCTAGAGATTTGCGATCAGTTGGGATTCCGCACCTATTACGATCCAAAGGGATATTACGGCTATGCTGAAATCGGTGCCGGCGAAGAAATGATTGGTATTCTTGGACATCTTGATGTCGTTCCACCCGGAAGCAGCGAAGAATGGGAAACTCCTCCCTTTCAAGCAACCATCATCGACGGAAACATGTTTGGCAGAGGGACACAGGATGACAAGGGTCCGACACTTGCCGCCCTTTTTGCTACGAAAGCGTTAATGAATCTTGGAATAAATTTTAATAAACGTGTCCGCTTTATTTTTGGAACAGATGAAGAAACACTTTGGCGTTGCATGAACCGATATTGCGAATTGGAGGAAATTCCAAGCATGGGCTTTGCTCCAGACTCCGTTTTCCCGCTTGTTTACGCTGAAAAAGGACTGCTCCAGCTTCATTTAGAAGGGAAAAATGAAACAAAACTTCGACTGCAGGCTGGCAATGCCTTTAATGCAGTGCCCGACATGGCAACCTATACGGGTGAAAAACAACAAGAATTGAAGGCTGCATTGGATATGTTTGATTTCGCTTATGAAACAACCAACGGTAATGTGAATGTAATAGGTAAAGCGGTACATGCCCAGGTAACCGAAAAAGGGATCAACGCCATTAATCGCCTTTTAATCGGATTAAAGCACATCGGTTACACTTCCAAAATCATTGAATTCATTAATGACATGGTCGAAGAAGATCCATTTGCGATGAAGATTTTTGGGGAATGTGAAGATGAAGCTTCCGGAAAGTTGAAATTCAATGTCGGTAAAATAGAGTTAAATGAGGATATCGAGAAACTCTCGGTTGATATTCGTATCCCGGTGACAGCCGATAAACAAGTGATTGTAAATACACTCACACAAATTGCTAAGGAATACGGATTAGAGTACAAAGAGTTCGACTATTTAAAATCAATCTATGTGCCGAAGGAACACTTCTTACTTCAGACATTAATGAAGGTGTATCAAGAGGTAACTGGTGATCTCGTTTCCGAGCCCATCTCGTCAGGCGGGGCCACTTATGCTAGAGCCATGAACAACTTTGTTGCCTTTGGAGCTATTTTCCCACAGCAAATGAAAACGGAGCATCAGCCGAACGAACACATTGAGCTTGAGGAAATGTTTAAGGCGATGCACATTTACGCCAAAGCCATCTACCATTTAACCCGTTAAAACTAATTTTATGGGGGAATTCCTATGAAAAAATTCAAGATGCCTACTGCCTATACGTTATTATTCTTGATTATTGTGATCATTGCGGCATTAACCTGGGCGATTCCAGGTGGAAAATATGAAACAAAGGTAGACAAAGCAACACAGCAAGAAATTCCTGTATCCGGGACCTATCACCAGTTAGCTGGTAAAGAACAAACTCCTCAAGGGGTGTGGGAGGTATTAAATGCCCCCATCAACGGGTTCTTTGATGCCAAAGATATTGCCCTATTCGTCCTAGTCATTGGAGGCTTCCTTGGGGTTGTTATGAAAACAGGAGCAATCGATGCCGGGATTTCCCGCGTCATTCGAAAATTGAAGGGCCGAGAGCAATGGCTGATACCGATATTGATGATATTATTTGCTATCGGCGGTTCAACTTACGGGATGGCTGAAGAAACGATCGCTTTCTACCCCATTCTTATCCCTGTTTTAATCGCAGCGGGCTATGACGCGTTAACGGCCGTATCCATTATCGCTTTAGGCGCCGGTATCGGCTGTTTAGGCTCCACTGTAAATCCGTTTGCAACAGGAATTGCCTCGGGATTTGCCGGGGTCTCCATCGGAGACGGGATGGGGTTACGCCTGGTTATCCTTGTTGTTACCTTAACCGTAACGATTTTGTTTGTCATGCGTTATGCCAAAAAGGTTAAAGACGATCCATCTAAATCATTGATTGCAAATATGAAGTCAGAAAATGAGAAGCATTTCTTAACGCAAAAGACAGAGGATATTGAATTCACTGGCCGCCGTAAAGCTGTTCTTTCGGTTTTCGGGCTAACCTTTGTCGTGATGATTTTAGGGGTTATTCCATGGGCCTATAAATTTAATATTACTATATTCGAAGATTTGGTGAATGCTTTAGGAAAAATTCCATTCATCGGCAAATTACTTGGCGGTATGATCCCACTTGGTGACTGGTGGTTCGGAGAATTAACGATGCTATTCCTAACCTCCTCCATCATCATCGCCTTTATTTTCAAAATGGGCGAAGAGAATTTCACCAGTACATTCATTAACGGGGCCCGTGATTTATTGGGTGTTGCCATTATTATTGGGATTTCCCGCGGAATCACGGTCGTCATGGATGCTGGCGGAATGACAGCAACCGTCCTTCATTGGGGCGAAGGCATGCTCGATAATATGGGGTCTATCCTATTTACGAATCTATCATTCTTATTTTACTTGCCATTGTCCTTCCTAGTACCATCAACATCAGGACTGGCAACACTATCGATGCCAATTATGGCACCGTTAGCAGACTTTGCCGGCATTGGACGTGATTTAGTCATCACCGCATACCAAAGTGCTTCCGGGATTATCAATTTGCTTACACCAACTAGTGCCGTTATCATGGGCGCACTTGCCATTGCGCGGATTCCCTATAGCACCTATCTTAAACATGTTTGGAAATTAGTGGTAGCGTTATCAGTCATGGTTATGGCGATCATGAGCATCGCGGCTATGATGAGCTAAGCAAAAATATAGGGCCACAGAAAAGATCAACTCGCTAAGCGGCGGTTGGTCTCTTTTTATTAAAAAATCTTATAGTATTTAAGAAGCAAAAAATAGCAATCATAAGACTAACAATAAAGTCTCCCCCAGTAGAAGGATGGTTTATATGAACAATAAAGATAGCAAGCTCGGATTATTTGCTTTAATCTCCTTAGTCATTGGATCACAGATTGGCGGGGGTGGGTTTAATCTTGCCACCGACATGGCTTCAAGCGCCAATGCCGGCGCCATCATCCTTGGCTGGATTATTACCGGAATCGGGATGATCTCTTTAGTATTTTCCTTCCATCATATCGGCAATAAGCGCCCCGATTTAGAGGGTGGCATTTATAGCTTCGCCAAAGCCGGCTTTGGCAGTTACATGGGGTTTAATTCTGCCTGGGGTTATTGGCTGTCAGTATGGCTTGGCAATATTGCCTTTTTAACCCTTCTCTTTAGTGCAATTGGCTATTTTATTCCGGTATTTACAGGTGGGAATCTTAGTTCTGTTCTTGGGGCTTCCGTATTCCTATGGGTTTTGATTTTATTTGTTTTACGAGGTGTTCATGAAGCGGCCCTTGTAAATATCGTGGTTACCATTGCGAAAATTATTCCCATTTTCCTGTTTATCATCATTGCCATTTTTGCTTTTAAATGGGATACCTTTACAATCGACTTCTGGGGCGGCAACACCTATCATTTTTCCGACGTGATGAAACAGATGAAAGGAACCATGCTTGTCTCCTTGTGGGTATTTACCGGTGTTGAAGGTGCCGTGGTCTTATCAAGCCGGGCGAGGAATAAAAAGGATGTTGGCAAAGCAACGATTATTGGACTTATTTCAACCTTAACGATCTATATTCTCATCTCGTTATTATCATTAGGGGTGATGACCAGGCAGGAGCTGTCCAGATTAAAAAGTCCCTCCATGGCCTACGTACTAGAAAGCATTGTCGGTCCATGGGGTGCGGCCTTTGTTAATCTAGGACTGATGCTCTCATTATTAGGCGCCCTCTTAGGATGGACCCTGTTTGCGGCGGAAATTCCCTATTTAGCCGGAAGGGATGGAACTTTTCCAAAGATCTTCGCTAAGGAAAACAAACATAACGTCCCAAAGAACTCTTTGGTTTTTACCGGTATCTTAATCCAACTCTTCCTGCTAACCTTATTAGTTTCTGAAAGGCCTTATCGATTTGCCTTTTCCATGGCTAGTTCGGCCATTCTAGTACCTTATCTATTCTCCGCCCTGTATCAAGTGAAATATAGTTGGGAGCATAAACAACTGGGACAAATGGTAATTGGACTCCTTGCTTCTATCTATAGTGTTTGGATCCTGTATGCCGCAGGAACCGGCTACTTATTATTAACGGCGATTTTGTATTCGCTTGGGATCTTCGTTTATTTATATGCCCAAAAAGAATTAAAGCAAAAACCATTTAAACGCTTTGAACTTGTCTGGGCCATGATCATTGTTCTACTGGCGATTGTAGCAATTTACCTGCTGGCAGTCGGAAAAATTACCATCTAAACAAGGCTGGCACAGCGCCAGCCTTCTATTTTTGTGTTTTTTTGAATATTAGAACATTATCTTTGTATTTTATGTGACATCCAATGGTTATACACTTGTTGCTGCTTGAAAATCATGATTCATGGGATTTGGTACATAAATATGCATTCAGGCTTATAGAAGAACCAAAAAAACGTAATGATTTTAACAGTTTACTTGTTATAGCCCTAACAAAAGGAAATGAGGATACCACTTACAATAGGGATAAGAAAAGAAATATAAATAAAGGAGAAATAGATTATGTCAAAGAAAGTGGTTATCGCTTTAGGCGGGAATGCTATTCAATCAGGAGATGCTTCTGCAAAGGCACAGCAGCAGGCACTTGAAACAACTGCACGGCAATTAGTTGATTTCATTGAACAAGGAATTGATATCATTATTTCACATGGAAATGGTCCGCAAGTCGGAAATGTTTTATTGCAACAGGCCGCAGCTGATTCTGTAAAAAACCCGGCGATGCCACTTGATACTTGCGGTGCCATGACCCAGGGGATGATCGGTTATTGGATGCAAAATGCGCTGGATAAAGTTTTGAAGGAACGCGGGATTTCAAAAAACGTCGTGACCGTTGTAACTCGCGTTGTTGTCGATCAAAATGACCCTGCCTTTTTAAACCCAACCAAGCCAATTGGTCCTTTCTATAGCGAAGAGGAAGCAACGGCAATCATGGAAGAAACACATACCTGTTTTAAAGAAGATGCGGGCCGAGGCTGGCGCCGGGTTGTTCCATCACCAAAGCCAGTGAGCATTCGCGAGCATGCAGTCATCAATTCCCTTGTTGAGCAAGGAAACATCGTTATTTCTGTCGGCGGCGGCGGCATTCCTGTTATTGAAACGGACGAAGGCCTACTTGGCATCGAAGCCGTGATTGATAAAGACTTCGCCTCGCAAAAGCTTGCGGAGCTTGTCGATGCAGATGCCTTATTAATCCTGACTGGCGTTGACAATGTCTACATTGATTTCAATAAACCAACCCAGAAAAAATTAGAGGAAATCAGTATTGAAGAACTGCAGAGTTATATTGTAGGCGGCCATTTTGCGGCGGGAAGTATGCTCCCAAAAGTGGAGGCAGCCATTAGTTTTGCCGAAACGAGCCCTGAACGGAAAACCATTATTACCTCGCTCGACCAAGCCTTAAACGCCGCCCTCGGAAAAGCAGGAACTGTCGTCAGTTTACAAGGTGCCGCTGTTTTCGCATAACATAACAAAACCTCATTGAATCTAGTTCAATGAGGTTTTGTTTATTAAAAATGTTTGGACTGATCTTTCGTCTTTGCTTTTATAGGCAGTATGGATTGTTCTACTTTTTCATATTTTGATAGAACTGAGTTTACAAAGCCGAGCTTTGGAACGAGCCAATAGGAAACGATTGCTGCTACTACTCCCAATAGAGCGCCAGTGAGCACATCGCCAGGATAGTGGACACCAACCATTACGCGGGAGATAGCCACAAAGACGGCTACGACTAACCAAATCCATCCCTCTTTCTTCCTGACTAACCAAATCGAAAAACAGATGGAGAAGAACAGGATCGAGTGGTCACTCGGAAACGAGTTATCGACTGCATGTTCAACTAACTTGTTAACATGCGGCAGGACTGCAAAAGGCTGGTTATGCGCGTAAAAGCTCCCTGCGATTTTCCCAAGGACTTCAGCTATCGCAACAGCAAGCACACTTTGGATGACCATCCTTCTATTTTTGTTAGTTCGGGTGAACCAATATACTACTAATCCAATAACCAGAATATACAACATATACTCTGCCATGAAGATGGCGATTGGGTTTAATGAATCGTATTCTTTTCCTAAATTATTGATTGCACGAAAGGCATCGATATTTACTTGCGATAAAGACATGTATTACAACCTCCTGCTATTTTGAACCAAGAACTTCAGTTTTTGATTGTTGTTTCTGATTATAGATCGGCAAGATAACGAGTACACCGATGATAAAAAGAATCGCCGATACTTCAAATGTGGTTTCCAATGAAAAATTCTCTTTTATTACACCGGCCACACTCATCGTGATGACCATTGATCCTGCAAATAGCGGGCTTAAGATCCCGTTGACCCTGCCAATAAAGGCCTCTTCCGTCCTTTTCAAAATCAATGTATTGATTCCAATCTGGATACATGGCATCATCAGGCCGTTAAAGAATTCAGCAATTAACGTGATCGTTACGTTTGTTGACCAGCCCATGACCGCAATACCAATCCCATTAACCAGCATTCCAAACACAAGCAGTCGTTGCGGCGCCACATTTTTTGCAAAAATCATTGCCACAGCACCACCGATAATCATCCCGACACCATTGACCATTAGCAGCCACTGAAGATTTTCCTTCGGCAAGCCAAGTTGTTCGGTGACGAGAAAAATGGATAACGGGTTAATGAAACCAATTCCAAGCCCAGCAGCCATGAAACATAGACCTAATAGGCTCAATTCTTTTTTTCCAAGAACATACTTTATCCCACTTTTCATTTCCTGCAAAAGGCTTGATTCCCCAACTGCTTCTAATGGGCGATCCTTTGGCAGGAATCCGAGTGCTGCAGCTGAAAGTAAGAAGGCGAGACCAGTGATGGTGATCGAGATATCAATTCCAAACGATTGAAAGACAAACGTTCCAATCACCGGGCCTAAAACCATAAATACTGCAAAGACCGTTTGATAGACGGACATCGCCTGCTGTACTTGATCCGCGGACAAATGCATTTTAAACAATTTCATCCCTGATGGCTGGGAGAATTGTGACAGGATGGCTGAGATTAACGTCGCGAAAAAAACGACTTTCCATGTACCGAAAACGAGTGTAATCAGCACAAGAAAAATAGATACTGCACTCAGGACATCACACCAAACCATTGTCTTTTTCGGCGCCCAGCGGTCGGCAAAGGTTCCGCCAATAAAGGAGAAGATAAAGATTGGTGCGAATTCTGCCACTGAAATCATCGAAACGGCAAAGGCATCGCCATTGGTCTGATCCATTACAAATAGAAGAACGGCAAAGTTTCGAACCCAAATACCAACCTGAAGAAATAATCCTGACATAATAATGGCGAGAAAGACTCGATTGTGAAATAAGCCTCCTGATGGAGCTGTTTGTGTTACGTTATTTTCCATATAAAAACCTCCTGGTAATCTTCTGGACAGGAGGCAGTACAATACAATTTCAAGGCGGAAAAATACCCCTTATGGGATACTTTGATCTTATCGACTTGTATAAAAGTACAGACTAATCCTATTCAGAAAAAAAGATTGTATTTTTTTTCATACGAAATAGGATTATAAGATCATCGTTCCAAGGTCACCCTTCCGTTTTTTGTAAGATTAATTCTAAATGATTTTAAGCCGTAAATCAAGCTTTTTCATACAGGGTAAGTTTAGGCATCATAAGTTGTCGTAAAATCCAATAAAAAAGGGAAATAAAGAAATCCAGTATTCATTTACTGGACTTTACCTCATTTCATTATAGAATGCAGTACTTATTCTACTTATTCCCCGGAGCCGGCTTATCTACCCCTTTCACATGATGCCGATGCCCATCATCCTCACTGGTAAAAAAATCATAATAATGAACATGCATTCCATTTCCTACCGGAATCGCTGGTCCAGAATAGGCCTTATAGTGATGGGAATGTCCGTTTTCGAACATAACATATCCTTCCGTATAATGAATATGACTCCCATCCTGGGTCTGCGTCGGGGGAAAAGTAATATCTAAACATTGATGAACATGCCCATGCACCACTGACGTATAATCAACCGAGCCATGATTATGGTACGGCACAAACCCGTTAACAAAGTCATCTTTCCCTGTTTTAGCCATAAACCCAACCCTTCCATCCCTTTATTACTAATCATATTTGCCTGCTCTATCCAATATGTTTACATCCACATAAAAAAACTGCCTCAAAAAGTTAAGGCAGTCATGTTAATTATCTCTTCCCGGATTATAGTAGTAAGGATCACTGATCGGATTGTTTATTTCATGATTATCAATAAATAACGTTCCGTTTTCTAAAAATGTAGCCAACGTTATATTCTCTATCTTTTCCCCCATTTTTTTTACCTCATTTATTAGCCAGCTTTGATCTAATTGTAAATATTTTAAATTATGATAGACAATTTGCCTGTCCATGATAAGGGGGATAGGCAGATATTCTTTTTTTACTTGAATATTTAAATCATTTGGTTGAACCGGTCGGTATTCTGCCATTGGAATAACACTAATATTTCCTGTTTCCTCCATCAAGGCAATCGCTATATTCTGAGTATCCGAAAATCCCTTTACTCGCAAATGTGACAATAATTCATTTACAGGCATCCGTACTTTTTTTAGCCCATTCCGATCAATATCGCCATTACGGATTAGGACAGTAGGACTTTCATATAAAATCCATCTTAATTTATTGTGTAAGGATAAACGGACAAATATTTTATATAAAATAACGATGATGACAGCATAGGTTAATGATTTTCCGACATTGTTGACCTCAAGCGGCGTACTGATAATATTTGTGAGGACAAAGATATACAATAAATCAAACGTATGCATTTGGGCTACTGCCTTTTTTCCGGTCAAACGTAAAAACAAATACCCTGCTATAAAAACAATGATCGTTCGGTAAATGAGCTCCATCCGTATCTCTCCTGAGGAATATTCCATTAACATAATTCCTACTTGTTATTATTAGAAGATTTACCGGAGGTTAAACGGGAAGAAATTACTTTTTAAATTGACTTTCCCTTTCTGAAGGTTTTTTCTTCTTGGATGTGTTGGAACTGAAACATCGTTATTACCCCGAGAATTAAAGATGGGATCCAACTGAGTGCATTTTTTTCGCTATGTTTCCTGGCTATCTTTATTGATAGAGCTGAAAATTGTTTCTGCCTTTTTCCTTTGCTTTATACAATGCTATATCAGCATGTTTAAGCAACTCTCTTACTTCTTGTTTAAAATCGGTGAAGAATGCTATCCCAATACTGGATGATATCTTCGTTTCAAAGCTCTTTATTACCCACTTAGATTGGAAGGAATCTATTATCCTTTGGGCGATTTGAATAGCCTCCTTTTGGTCATTCAAATCATTCAAAAGGATGATAAATTCATCTCCGCCTAATCTAGCAAATAGATCCTTCCTTCGAATGCATCCTTTTACACGCCTTGCAAATTCTTTTATAATCTCATCCCCGATATCATGCCCCATTGTGTCATTTACTTCTTTAAATCTATCAATATCAAGAAAGAAAACAGCAAGAGTTTTTTGGGTGGATTTCGCCCTTTCCAGTTCAGCACCGATTTTATTGGATAAAGCTGTCCTGTTAAGCAAACCTGTTAAGGGATCTTGCAGGGCAAGTTTTTTTAACTCTGCTTCATACTTTTTTCTTTCGGAAATGTCTTTATACACAGCGATTGCCCCATCCCAATTACCATCTGAATCGTAAAGTGGTGAGTAGGAGGCGAGCACTTCAACAATTTTTCCATCCTTTGATAGCCGCTGTGTTTCATAGGATGGAATAATCTTTCCTTTTTTTAATTCTCCAATAATCACGTTTAAGTCTTCCTGGCTGCCATTAGGAATAATACTAATAGAACCGTCGTTTAGAATTTCTTTTCCTGACCAGCCTAGTAATTTTTCAAACGCTTTATTAATTGCTCTAAAGCGTTGATTTTTGTCAAACGTATACATGACGTCTGCAACACTATTCCAAACTAGTTCAAAACGATCGTTAGCCCTTTTTAATTCATATTCTTTCTGTTTGCGATCGTGTATATCACGGACAACAGCTAACAAATGTGTACATACCCCCGACTGGTTATATACGGGTGTTATTTTGGATTCCCAATGTACAATTTGACGGGAGGGGTATTTATCACTAATTAAATTCGGCGGTAATTTCATTTGCTGTTCATAGGTTATCGGTTCCCCTTTAATCATAGCTTCTCGATACTTTGCTTCTATTACCTTATATACTTTTTCTGTAACTACCTCATTTAATGGTTTTCCAAAAGACTCTGCAGTTAGCCCGGAAAATTCCATTGCGGGTACATTGGCCAGTTCATAGCTAAGAGTATTGTTATCTCCGACCTTTGTAAGGTAAACCAAGTCAGACATATCGTTAAATAATTTTAAAAGTAAATTATTCTTATTTAAATCTTTAAAATAAATATCTAACATTCGTGATTCACCCTTCGATTTGTCCAAATCTATTTATACGTTTAATTGGTTCATTCCTTATAGTAATCAAAAAGGATTATATTTTAGTTAAAAGCCGGGAAAATGCATCTACATCTATCGGTTTACTGAAAAGATACCCTTGAATCAGACTGCAATGATACTTTAATAGAAAGGCTAATTGTTCCTCTGTCTCAACCCCTTCTGCAACCACCTCTATATGGAGTTCTCGTGCTAAATA
This sequence comes from Bacillus sp. MM2020_4, assembly GCF_011250555.1. GTDB lineage: Bacteria > Bacillota > Bacilli > Bacillales > Cytobacillaceae > Neobacillus. The sequence goes on from NZ_JAANMZ010000004.1 coordinate 133,734, forward strand.
TAGGATGGATTTGATAATCGCTTCATCATCCGAACTAGAATGTATTGTATTAATAAACGATCGATCAATTTTTAAATAATCCACTTTAAATTTCTTCAAATAACTAATGGAAGAATATCCTGTTCCGAAATCATCTAGAGAAATGGCAATCCCCATTTCTTTTAAAGCATTTATTGTCGATAAAACCTTCTTTTCATTATGGATAAAGGAAGACTCGGTTATTTCAAACTCTAACCATTTGGGATCAACCTTGGTTTCTTCAAGAATGACGTGCACCTTGCTAACGAGGTCATCCTTTAAAAAACGCTTTGCACTAATATTGATGGATATAGGAACAATTTCCTGGCCCTCTTCATACCACTGTTTTAGTTGTTTACAAACCTCGACAATCACCCAGTCGCTTAATTCAATAATTAAATTCGTTTCCTCTGCTATGGGAATAAATTGACCAGGAGGAAGAACGCCCTTTTCTGGATGGTTCCAACGAATTAATGCCTCTGCCCCCCTCATCCTCCTAGTCGTTGGATCCACCTTTGGCTGATAATAAAGGATGAATTGTTCGTTCTGAATCGCTTTTATTAAGTCATTTACCAGAAGAAATTGGTTATGAAATTCACTTGTCATCGAAGGGGTAAAAAACTGGATATGGTTCTTCCCCATTCCTTTTGCCCGATATAGAGCAATATCTGTGTTTGCACATAATTCATTCAGTGTTTGTCCATCACGTGGAAAAATACCGATTCCAATACTAATGGTAATGTGCAAAGGAAAATCTTGAATGATAAAAGGGATTTCAAATTCCTTCTTTATTTTCACAGCCAATTCAGACGCCTTTTCGTGATCGTTAAGATTCGGTAGAATCACGGCAAATTCATCCCCGCCAAGTCTTACTAACAAGTCATTTTCGCTAAGATGGCAGCTTAATCTTTTAGCCGCATCTTTAAGCAGCTGATCTCCTACTGAATGGCCTAATGTGTCATTTACAAACTTAAAGCGGTCCAAATCCAAATAGAACAGGACAAATTCTACTTTATTTATTACTAAGTTCTGTATTTTCTCTTCAAATAGCCTTCTATTTGGCAGTTCAGTTAAATAATCGTGATAGGCATAATAGTTTACCTTGTCATCTTCTAATTTCTGTTGATGAATATCGGTAATTAACCCATCAAGACGAACTAAGGTTCCAGTGGAATCCAAAACAGGAAATGTCCTGGCTTCAACCCATTTAATTTCGCCACTTGAATCAACAATTCGATATTGATATTTACAACTATTCCCTTTCCTGAGTTCGATCTGATTTTGTTTAAAAGTCTGTACATCCTCTGGATAAATAAGCTCCTTCCAATTACGGAAGCCATTAATAAAATCCTCTTGTTTGAATCCTGACAATTCTTCAATACCCGAGGAAACATAAACAACCTTTTGAGCCCGAATATCCCAAGACCAAACTCCTAAATTTAGACTTTCATATATATGTTGGAATTGAGTTTCGTTTTCCTTTAATCGTCTTTCCGTTTGAATAAGTTGTGAGTTATCTTTGGCGATTCCATAAATACCTACCACTTTACCATTGTGAAACATCGGAATATTGGTGATGGTTACTTCGACAAAATGTCCGTCCTTATGAATACAGTTACAATTATATTGTTGTACTTGTCCATCAGCAGCCAGTTGAAAATGATCCGAGACTCTACTTCGATCTTCTGGTATGACAAAAGAGTCGTACAAACCCGTCATTTCACGTGAAGAGAAGCCTAGAAAGCCTTCTACACTATTATTGCAGCTTACTATATTTCCCATTAGATCGATTTCATAGAGGGTATCTGGATAATAATGAAATAATATCTGTTCCCTATTTAGATTTTGAAAATCATCAGAGGTTATCAATTGCGACGGGCTCTTTGCCAGTATGAGTTTACTCACTAATAATTCTCCTCACTTCCAAGATACTGAAGGTTATTGTTCGTTTGGATTACATGATCTACTAATTGAAATTGATAGATTAATTGATCTAACTCTCGACTACATCTTAAAACCGCCTTACTTGAAAGGCCATTCGTACAAACAAGACTTGCTAAATCGTTCTTTTTTTCCATAATCTGTTTTATCATCGATGCTTTCAAAGATAAGGGGTTATCCATTTTTCATCCATTCCTTACTATAACCGTATTATTATTGTATTTTCATTATGAAATTTTAGGGAAAATTAAACTATCACCTTCTCTTCTCATTCTGATAAATCTATCAATATAGGAAGTTATTCCTATATACATCGTCATTCCTTAAAATCCCTTAATTTCCGAAAAAAAAAGAGACCAGCTGGCCTCTTTTCATTACTTCACCTTTTTATATAATTTCTGACTTCGACTAATGGTTTCATAGTGTTCAGCTTTATTTGTATAGATAATGGTCTCTTTATCACCGAGACCGAGAATGCCAAGCATCCCTAAACTATCATAAAAGAGAGAATGCACTTTTTCTTGCAGGCTCTTGTTAAAATAAATTAACACATTTCTGCAAAGAATGACATGAAATTCATTAAAGGAACTATCTGTTACTAAATTATGCTTTGCAAAGACAATATTCTTGGAAAGAAAAGGCTGAAACTTTACACCGTTATTTGTGACATGATAATAATCAGAAAAGGCTTTTCTCCCTCCGGCTAACATATAATTATTCGTATACTTTCTCATATGTTCTAGAGGGAATATGCCTGATTTAGCTATTTTTAATACCTCTGCATTAATATCTGTTGCATAAATCTTCGTCTTTTCATAGATACCTTCCTCATGCAGCAGCATTGCCATAGAGTATACCTCTTCACCCGTTGAACATCCTGCATGCCATATTCGGATGGATGGATACGTGCGTAATAACGGGACCACTTTCTCCCTAAATTCAAGAAAAAACAAGGGATCTCTATACATTTCCGTTACATTAATTGAAAAGTCGGCAATGAGCCTTTTTAAACAGGCAGGATCATGTAAAACTTTTTCTAACAAACCCGTTATACTGTTGAGCTTTTCGGCATGTACTCGATACCATATTCTTCGTTGGACCGATTTATAAGCATAGTTTCGAAAGTCATATCCGCAACACTTGTATATTCCTTGTAATAATAACTCTATTTCAATTCGTTCTATATCTGATTGGCTTTCTGTTTCGTTTATACTCATAAGGCTCCTCTATCATCATTCAATGATGTCAACATTATTGATATAGCCAGACCCTTATTAGCGACATAAGTTGATCCGGATCAAAAGGCTTAACAATGTAGTCGGATGCTCCTGCCTCCATACATTTTTCTCGATCTTCTTTCATTGCCTTTGCTGTTAAAGCAATAATCGGTAATGTGGAGAACTCCGGATTATCTCTTATTCTTCGTATGGCCTCATATCCATCCATTTCAGGCATCATGATATCCATCAATATGATGTCAAAGGCAGGACTTTTCTCTAATACTTCAATACTTTCCCTTCCATTTTCTGCAAATGTAATATCCAACTGATACTGCTCAAGGAAGCTCATTAACGCAAATACATTACGGACATCATCATCAACCAGAAGAATTCTTTTCCCTTTAAGCGCTTCATGTGCGACGGCTTCATCGGATTGACCTTCATCATGGCTAACTTCTACTTTTTCATTACTAGTCTTTAAATACAATTCCAATTCATCATTCAATCGCTGTAGCGAATGCTGGTCCTTGATAATAATTGTATTTGTGTATTTCATAAGAAGAATCTCTTCTTTAACGGATAAGTCCCGTCCAGTGTATATAAAGACATTTAGATTTTCGTTTTCGGTGTTGGATTTGATTCTACCCAATAAATCAATCCCATTGATATCGGTTAAGCCTAAATCTAATATCATGAAATCATAGTTATTTAGCTTTAGCTCTTCCAACGCCTCTGAACCCGAAGATACTGCTCTAATAATGACATTCTTTTCACCCATTAATTCCATCAGGCTATTTCGCTGCCTTACATCATCATCCACAATTAATAGTCTCTTTATGTCATTATTATCTTCAATGGTTTCTTTCTTCTTACCCTTTTCGGGAGTTTCATCTATTCCTCTAAATGAATTTACAGTGATCTCTCTTGAAACGGCAACTTCATTCATAGAGACCTGTAATTCCTCCATTTTGTTTTCCTCATTGGAGTCTCTTACATAAAAGGAAAACCTGCTTCCTTTCCCCTGTTCACTTTCAACCACGATTTCCCCATTTAAGAGATTGGAAATTTCCCGGCAAATGGACAACCCTAAACCAGTGCCGCCAAACCTTCGACTTGTCGTTCCGTCTGCTTGCTGGAAAGCCTCAAATATAAGTTCTTGTTTATCTTTTGCAATCCCTATACCAGTATCAATGATGGAAAAGACAAACATCGACTGGTCATTTGGTTTAGCCAATAGCCCTATTTCTAAGATCACTTCACCGGTTTTGGTAAACTTAAAGGCATTTGACAACAGATTTCTCAAAATTTGTTGTAACCGTTGTTCATCACTGTTTATATACGGCGGCAGGTCATCTTGGATAGAAATGGTGAAGTCTAAATCCTTTTCAATGGCAATCGGTCGAAAACTGTTCTCAACAAATTCTACTAAATCATTAATGAATACTTTACTAGGATTGACCGTCATTTTTCCTGACTCAATTTTTGCCAAATCCAAAATATCATTAATTAACGCTAATAGATCACTGCCAGAAGAGTAAATCGTTTTTGAAAAATTCACTTGCTTCTCATTTAGATTCCCCTCTTGGTTATCCGCAAGTAATTTAGAGAGAATCAATAAACTATTTAAAGGTGTACGAAGTTCATGCGACATGTTAGCTAAGAACTCTGACTTATATTTAGAACTGATTGCCAGTTGATTCGCTTTCTCCTCCAACTCAGCACGGGCCTTTTCGACTTCCCTGTTTGTCAGTTCAAATCTTTTATTTTGTTCTTCTAAAATGGCGGCCTTTTCCTTAAGCTCTACATTGGTGTGTTCTAATTCCTCTTGCTGCTGCTGAAGAATTTCTTCTGATTGCCTTAGTGCCTGGGTTTGTTCTTCTAACTCTTCATTAGTAGCTATTAGTTCCTCCTGCTGTGCTTGGAGCTCTTCCGATTGGGCTTGAACCTCTTCAGTCAGTACTTGAGATTCTTCTAGCAAGTGAGCAAGTTTAATTCTTCCATATACACTCTCGAGGATAATTCCAAAACTAATGACAATTTCCTCCAGGAAGGCACTCTGCTCCTTGCTCATAGGGTTAAAGGAGGCAAATTCCAATACACCCTTTACATCCCCTTCAAAAAGGATAGGTAGGATAACGAGGTAACGGGGTGATTCCTCACCAAGTCCAGATTTAATTTTAATATATTCTGGCGGAACATCCTCTAGGATGATCGGAGATTTTTCTAAAGCCGCTTGTCCTAAAAGTCCTTCACCCATATTAAAACCAACGGGATGTTGTTTACTTTCCGTCAATGCATAGGAAGCAAGCAATGTAAAGGATGAATCATCTTTTCCATATAATACCCCATGGCTTGCATCAAGTAATGGAATAACCTTCGACAGGAACGTTTGACTCAACGCTTCAAGACTTTCGACACCGCTTAAGCTTGTGGTCACCTCTGCAATATTTGATTTATTCCATAACATCCTTTGTTCACGAATTCTCTGGCTCACTAATGACTCAACCATCTTATTAAAGGAGAGGGCGACGTCATCGATCTCATCATGTGAAATGACTTCAACCTTTGTACTTACATCCATTTGTCCATTTGCGATGATCTGCATTTCTTTCGAAACTCTTCTTAACCTATTTGCAAATGACCACACGATTCTAATGATAAAACCAGATGAAATAATGATACTAATGAGACTGATTAGACTAGTGATTATTACTTGTCTTTGAACATCTTTTATTGTCGAAGAGAAAGAAGATTTCATGTTGGCTTCAAAATTCGCTGTAATTGTCTGAATTTCCTTGAAAAGTTTATCATGAATAGAGTGTCCATTGTCGTCTATTAATTGAACGGCATCATTCTTTTTTCCTTTGGAAAGTAGATCAATTACATTATTCTTATATAGATTAAATTGAATATTGGTCTCTTTCAGTTCATTAACCATCATTTTTTGTTCTTTTGTCACTGTCTTTGAATCGAGCTGTGCAATGTCATGGCTGACTCTTTCACTAATCGTTGTTATATTGCTTAATTCCTTTTGGAAGGAGTCCTGGTTATCGAAAATAACCAAATTTCTCAAACTAATGGCCTCATCTTTTACTTCCTTTTGTATTTGTTCGGCCAAAAGGGAGAGATCATAGTTGTTTTCTGATAGATTATTTAATTTGTTTAGACTAGTAATCTGCAACATGCCAAATAGAATGATAAGAATGATAATTAACGGTTTACTACTAAGCCCTAATAATAACTTAGTTTTAATTTTCATATTGAATCTCCTCGGACTCGGACTAAATTTCAATTTACCCTACAAAATTTACGCTCTTAATATTTCTCCCTCTTCGATACATATTTGGTATACCTTCGCCATCGCCTGAAGTCGATCATTCACAGATAGCTTTTGAAAAATTCGCGTGATATGATTTTTCACCGTGTGTTCACTGATGAATAACTCTTCTGAAATCTCCTTGTTGCTTAGACCATTGACTAATAGTTTAAACACATCCATTTCCCTAGTTGAAATAGAATATAGCTTTTCAGCTCGAAATAGGGCGGCTTCTAGAACCTTGTTGCTAAATTCTCCTTCGGTTTCATCCGAATTTACCATTATGGCTGCTTGGGGATAGATCTTTACTTTCTTATCTAAATAAATAACGCCTTTCCGATTGGTTGTTTTCTTGTCATTTGAGGTTAGAAACCTTTCAAAATCAACAGCAGGAACGGGCGGTGAATATAGGTAACCCTGTGCTTCATCGCAATGGAACTTTTCGAGAATTTCCAATTGTTCTTTTGTTTCAACCCCTTCTGCAACCACAGACATATTCAACCCTTGGGATAGTGAGATAATGGCAGAAATTAACGTTTGGCTATTAGAAGATTCTTTAGAAATATCTCGGATAAATGATTTATCTATTTTAATGGTATTTACGGGGTAATCCATTAGATAACTTAATGAGGTGTATCCTGTACCAAAGTCATCAATACTTATTCTTATCCCCATTTTTCTAAGCTGCTTCAATGTATTGGTAATGATTTCCTCATTTCCCAAAATAGCTGATTCGGTAATCTCTATCTCGAGCCATTCCGGGCTAATTTCTGTTTCGTTGATAATTTGCTGAATATGGCTTACCAAATCCTTACGTAAAAATTGTTTTGCCGAGAAATTCACAGATATTTGAATGGGGGTAAATCCAGCCTGCTGCCAAGCTTTATTTTGCAGACAAACAGACTTCAGAACCCATTCATCAATTTCGATAATTTTTCCAGACTCTTCTGCTAAAGGAATAAACTCTGTTGGTGAAATTGTCCCCCAGCTTGGATGGTTCCATCGTATTAATGCTTCAGCGTTTCTAATTTCGCCAGATTCAATATCTATCCGAGGTTGATAAACAATCGTAAACTCTTCCCGTTCTATTGCCTTACGCAAATCGTTTTGCAGAATAAAAGCTTTATACGATTTGATATTCATACCTGAATGGAACACCTTATATCTATTTTTCCCCTGTTCCTTTGCCCGGTATAGTGCAGCATCCCCATTCCTCATTAACACTTGGGCATCCTCACCGTCAAAAGGGAAAATACTAATGCCAATTGATGTGGTAATAAATAGTTCATACTGATCAACGAAAAATGGTTCTTTGCAAACCGCTAAAATGTCTTCAGCAATCTCAAGTGCTTTTTCCCGGTCAGTATTCGGTAATAAGATATTGAATTCATCCCCGCCGACACGGGCCACTAAGTCTTTGTCCCTAACAGAGGCTACAAGTCTCTTTGCAATCGCCTCAAGCATTTTATCACCAATAATATGCCCAAGTGAATCATTTATATATTTGAAGCGATCCATATCTAAATAAAGTAATGCTAACGGTTGGTTGGACTGTCTTGCCTCATTTAACATCGATGTTAATTGCTGATTATATAATCTTCTATTTGGTAAATCGGTCAATGCATCATGGTACGCCATGTATTTAATCTTTTCCTCATAATGCTTCTTATTGGAAATATCTCTGATAGTTATCGCTATTAGACACCTATCTTGCACGTACCTCTTGCCAATTTGTATTTCAACTGGAAATTCGGTACCGTCCCTTCGATTAGCGATTACTTCTTTAAGATTGTCATTACCTGGTAAATAGTTCAAATCCTTTATCGTTTTTAATATGCTTTTAATATACATTTCAGTATCTTCATTTTTAAATAGCTTTAAAATCGTTTGTCCGATGAATTCATTCTCATGATATTGAAACATTCGTTTAATTGCCGGGTTTACTTTTAATATCAGGCCAGCTTCATCAATGACAATCATCGTATCAATGGAAGTTTCACTTATAACATTTGACAATGCTTCGGAAATTCGTAATTTAGAAGTGATCTCTGAGAGGTCTTTATTGGTTTTCTCTAATTCCTTTGTCTTCTCCGTTAATTTAACCGCTTGGTGGATAAGCTGCTGATTCAATTTATAGATCTCAATAAATCCTTCTACTTTTGCTTTTAATATCGTAGGATCAAAGGGTTTAAGAATATAGTCAATTGCGCCGATAGAATAGCCTGTGAAAATATGTTCTGAATCCATATGATTAGCCGTAATAAAGAGAATGGGAATGTTCTTAGTCTTTTCACGTGCTTTTATAATCTTTGCCGTTCCAAAGCCGTCCATTCCCGGCATTTGAACATCCAATAAAATTGCAGCAAAATCATACTTTAGTAGATTCTTTAGTGCTTCCTCCCCTGAAAAGGCTTTAACTAAATTGTAATCTTCATGCTCAATAATTGCTTCTAAGGCTAGTAGATTTTCCGGTCTATCATCAACTAGGAGGATATTTATTTTATTGTCCATGCTCATAATTATCCCTCTTTTACATTTGGTTAACACTATGCAGATAGTGTTAACTTTCTTTTTCTACATTATTACAAATTTCGTAACCTTTTAACATAGAATCGACAAAATAAGACATTAATAGTTACTGGAAACTTCTCTTTTTTCATAGAATTATATAAAAAAGTCTTAGAACCACTTTGTTGGTAAAATAAAAATCGCCTTTTTTGGGTACCTGCCCCTTAAAAAGCCAGTACATTTATGGTATCGCTTACTTGTAAACGCTCCAAAAAGGGACATTTTTTTGTCACATCATCTGTGAAATTATTCACAAACTAGTGATATACTAACCTCATTAAGTTGTTAATAAATAAGGTTCAGTTACCGAGTCTTGCATGTACCATTTTTTATCATACATTCCACCATATAAAGGAGATTACCATCATGGAAAACAGAAATAGAAAAGTGAATCGCGTTGTCTTAATTGGAACAGGGGCAGTAGGCACTAGTTATGCCTATTCAATGATTAATCAAGGTGTTGCCGAAGAACTGGTTCTCATCGATGTGAACGAGGCAAAAGCAGAAGGAGAAGCAATGGATTTGAATCACGGGATTCCATTTGCACCATCCCCCATCAACGTTTGGAACGGTTCATACCAAGATTGTGCTACCGCAGACCTAGTCGTCATTACTGCGGGGTTAGCGCAAAAGCCTGGGGAAACCCGCTTACAATTGGTAGAAAAGAACACACAAATTTTCAAACAAATTGTTAAAAGCATTATGGCTAGTGGATTTGACGGTATCTTCTTGGTTGCAACAAACCCTGTCGACATCTTAACCTATGTAACCTGGAAAGAATCTGGCCTTCCAAAAGAACGTGTCATCGGTTCCGGAACCGTATTAGATTCTGCCCGCCTTCGCTTTCAGCTTGGCAAACATTTCAACATGGATACACGAAATGTGCATGCTTATATCATTGGTGAACACGGAGATACAGAACTTCCGGTATGGAGCCGTGCTTCAGTCGGTGTGGAAAGATTGGAAGAACTTGCAGCTGGCAAGGGCGACATAAACACAGAATGCTTAGAAAAGATCTTCGTTAACGTCCGTGACGCAGCGTACCATATCATTGAGCGAAAAGGCGCAACCTTCTATGGCATTGGCATGTCCCTTGTTCGCATTACGAAAGCAATTTTAAATAATGAAAACTGTATCCTAACCGTTTCCGCTTATCTAGATGGACAATATGGACAACATGATGTCTTTATCGGAGTTCCTGTAGTCATTAACCGCGGCGGAATCCGTGAAGTCCTTGAAATTCAACTAAATGAAAAAGAAATAAAGCAATTTAACCACTCTGTGAACATCCTAAAAGAAACGATGAAACCTGTACTTTAGTATAAAATACGATCCTTGAAAGCAGATGAACAGGATGAAAACAATCAATCATACAAAAAAGGGTTATTTTATGATGGCTGTTTTATGGCTCGCCTATGTAACCTTTGCCATGAACTGGGTCGCTGGTTCCTCTTTAACACCGCAAATCACTGAAACCTTTTTTGGTGGACCGGTGGATCCCATTATTTCTCAACTTGTGAATTATTCGATTACCACGGCACGCGTCTTTGCCAATATCCTAGCAGCGATCGTGCTCATGAAATGTGGGCCCCGAAAAGCAGCGGGGATGGCGATTGGTCTTCTGATGATGGGGCTGGTCGCGATCTATCTGCCCAATTACTGGGCCTATACCGTTGCACGGATGGTTATGGCCGTTGGGGGCTCGATGGTCATTGTCTATATGAACCCTGTTGTTGCACACTATGTTAAAAATTCACAAGTAAAGCTGCGCATTAATGCCGCCAACACGGTCGCCTATAATGCCGGAGCCTTTATTGTCGCCGTCTTATTTACGGTTTTTGCTAAGCAAATGGTCAGCAATTGGCGGATAACGTTAACGTTCTTTGCCTCGTTAACCATCATATTTTTCATCGCATGGCTTTGGAAAGCAGAAACCTTTGAAACACAAGAAACGGACGGCACTGCCGAAAAGTATGGCTATAAAGATGCGCTCAAGGACGGATTCCTTTGGCGCTATGGCCTTGCGTTTGCTTCCTTTCTAACATTGTATGTATTATCGCTGGTCAGTTTTAAAGCGATTTTTGATCAATTTACATTATTAAATGGTTCTGTGACAAACCTGTTGATCTCTGGTTTTGGGATTTTAGGGACATTTGCAGGGATTCGGATTGGAAATAAAGGGGTACGGCGCAAGCCCATTCTACTATTCTCAGGGATTGTCATGGTTGGGACGTTTGCTCTGGCGATTATATTTGCGAACAAAGTTCCGCTAGTATCCTACCTGCTCATTTCGATTTCGGGGTTTGCCATGTATATTCAATACCCCATCTTTTTGAACTTGCCCCATGAGTTGAAAGGGATGACGCCACAAAAATTGACGATTATGTTCGGCCTATTTTGGGCGATTGCCTATGCGGGCCAGACGATTGCGACGATTGCCTGGAGCTTTATTTTAGGACATTCCGGCTACACTCCGGCGATGGTTTTCTTTATCGCTGCCTCCAGTTTGTACATCTTCCTTGTGGCCACCTTCCCAGAAACAAGGAAAAAGGAAGCAGCCTTGTTGAAAGCTGCGTGAGTAAAGTAAAATCCTTAACTTGAAAAGTTTAAGAAAGAAGGGTGTACATGATACATCCTTCTTAACTCATTTCATCAAAATAAGAGTGGATAAAAAAAGAAACCGTGCCTTATGGATACTTGAAAATTATGAAAAGGTTACACCAAGGAACGGAAAATATAACCCAGAATTTCTAAAAAAGAAAATTTCATTCGAAGATACCTTTTTTAAAATATAAAAAAGACCAGCATTCTCTGCTGATCTTGATATCCACCTATGTATGGTGGAGACGGCGGGAATCGAACCCGCGTCCAAAGATATCGCCACTTAAGCATCTACGAGTGTAGTCGATATATTGGTATTTCGCTGAATCTTCTGCCTATCGACCGGCGTCCGGTCAGCTAGCCTGGTTGTTCTCTTCCTTCATCCTCAGGCGGTGGAATCCAGCGTAGCCTACTAAGAGTGAGTCCGCTACCCTACCACATAGGCAATGGAGGGGCGAACAGCTATGCAGTTATTAAGCTGCGAAAGCTAGGTTGTTGTTAGTTTTGCCAGTTATGGCTTTGACGTTTTAACGAGGCCGATCCCCTCGACTCGCAACCTAAGCTCAAACTACCCCTGTCGAATCCGTAGCGTCCCCATGATAAAAATGAAGCTAGAACGTTAGGATGCTCAACACTGTCCCTGAGCAAAAGTTTCTGTCGCAACTTGGCGACAAACTTATTATACCACACCTACAGCAAATTTCAATTGTAATTATTTGTAAGATACCTCTTTTGACTGAACCTTACATTTTCTGACGATCGCGGAAGGCACGTTCAATTTCGCGCTTCGCTTCTTTTTGCTTCAAGGATTCACGCTTGTCATAATTCTTTTTACCCTTTGCCAAACCAATTAAAACCTTACAGAAACCATTTTTTAAATAAAGCTTTAATGGAACAAGGGCATACCCCGCCTCTTTCGTTTCTCCAAGCAGCTTACTGATTTCTCGCTTATGAAGCAATAACTTACGTGTTCGCAAGGGGTCATGATTAAAAATATTGCCCTGTTCATACGGACTGACATGCATCCCAAACAGAATCGCCTCGCCATTTTGAATCCGTGCATAGGCATCCTTAAGATTCACTTTTCCCGCACGAATCGACTTGATTTCTGTCCCCTGCAAGACGATACCGGCTTCGTACGTTTCTTCAATAAAATAATCATGGTAAGCCTTTTTGTTTTGCGCGACTACTTTTCCTGCACCTTTTGGCATAATTTTCACCTCAATCTATAGATTTTATTTTAGCAAAAAATATATGCTACTACAATTGAAAGAGAGCCTCCGAAGAAAGGCTCCCCCTAAATAATTATTTATTTTTACGCTTCGTGCTTTTCGATTTAGGCACGTTATCGTAAAATTTACGTTTCTTTTTCTTTTTGTTGCCCTGGCCGCTGCCAGATTCGGATTTTTGATTTCCTTCTTGGCCAGATTTACGGCTTTTGTTTCGACCCTGACCACTACCACCGTCACCCTGCTGCTTATTGCGGCGCGGCTTATGTGTATCGCTGCCCGTTTTAAAAACCTTCGGTGTCTCAGAACGTTCCCTGCGAGGTGTTCCCTTCATGCCGACGATTTCAAAATCAATCGAGCGCTCGTCTTTATTGACTTTTACCACTCGAACGGTGATTTCATCACCAATTCGGAACACATTGCCGGTTCGCTCACCAATCATCGCCAAATGGCGCTCATCATAACGATAATAATCATCGGTCATATAGCTGACATGGACTAGACCTTCAATGGTATTCGGCAGCTCGACAAACATCCCAAAGTTTGTCACAGAGCTGACAATGCCGTCATACTCAACACCAACCTTGTCCTCCATGTACTCCGCTTTCTTCAATTCATCGGTTTCACGTTCGGCATCAACGGAACGGCGCTCCATTTTTGAAGAATGCGTAGCAATCTCAGGTAGGCGCACATTCCATTTTTCCCTTGTCGTCTCATCAAGCTTGCCCTCAATTAGATAGGTCCGGATTAAGCGGTGGACAATCGTATCGGGATAACGGCGAATCGGCGAGGTAAAATGGGTATAGAATTCCGTTGATAGCCCGAAATGTCCAAGGCTCTCCGGATCATATTTAGCCTGCTGCATCGAGCGGAGCATTACTTTCGATACCACCATTTCCTCAGGCTTGCCTTGAACCTCTTCAATGATTTCCTGAAGGGCCTTTGGATGGACATCATTGGCGGTTCCTTTCACAATGTAACCGAAGTTAGTGATAAACTCGAAAAATCTCCTTAGCTTATCTTCCTTCGGATCCTCGTGAATTCGGTAAATGAACGGAACATCCATCCAGTGGAAATGTTCAGCAACTGTCTCATTGGCGGCAAGCATGAACTCTTCGATTAATTTCTCCGCTACCGAACGCTCACGAAGAACCACATCTGTTGGCTTGCCCTCTTCGTCAACCAATACCTTTGATTCTTTAAAATCAAAGTCAATTGCCCCGCGCTTCATCCGTTTATTGCGCAGGATTGCGGCGAGTTCTTCCATCAATTCAAACATTGGGACAAGCGGTTCGTATCTCTTGCGTGTTTCTTCTTCTTTTTCAACAAGAATCAGATTGACAGCATGATACGTCATCCGCTCGGTTGTTTTAATCACGCTTTGAAAAATTTCATGGGAGACGACAGCGCCATCAGATGAAATTTCCATTTCACATGATAAAACAAGGCGATCCACCTTTGGATTTAACGAACAAATCCCGTTGGATAGACGGTGCGGAATCATTGGAATCACTCGGTCTACTAAATAAACACTTGTGGCCCGTTCCTCCGCCTCAAGGTCAATGGGCGTGCCTTCTTTTACATAATAGCTGACATCGGCAATATGGACGCCTAGCTTATAGTGACCGTTTTCAAGCTTCGTCACAGTTACCGCATCATCAAGGTCCTTCGCATCCGCGCCGTCAATCGTGACAATCGTTTCGTTCCGCAAGTCACGGCGATTCGCTAATTCACTTTCGTCAATGGTCTCAGGTGTATCGTTTGCTTGCTTTAATACGTCATCAGGGAAAGCCATCGGTAATCCATGCTTATGTATGACAGAGAGTATATCCACGCCTGGGTCATTTTTATGGCCAAGAATCGTGATGACTTCCCCTTCGGCACTTTTTCGCCCCTCAGGATAGGTAACAAGCTTAACGACGACCTTATGCCCTTCAACCGCCCCTTTAGAAGCCGATTTTGGGATGAAAATATCACTAGCAAACTTTTTATCATCGGGAATCACAAAGCCAAAGCTCTTACTTTCAACATACGTTCCGACAACTTGCTGAACGCCGCGTTCAATAATGCGGATAATCGTGCCTTCCCGGCGCTGGCCGGAAGTTTCAGATGAAACGCGTGCCAAAACGATGTCGCCATGCATGGCCGTATTGGTTTCGTTGGGTGGAATAAAAATGTCATCCATTCCAGGCTCATCAGGAACGACAAAGGCAAAACCTTTCGCATGACCAATCAGCTTTCCGCGAATTAAGTTCATTTTTTGCGGCAGACCGTAACGGTTGCTGCGGGTGCGAACCACGAGACCCTTTTCTTCCATTTGCACAAGGGCCTTAACAAACTCTTTAAAGTCACTGGAGTCCTGGATGCCAAATGCTGCTTCCAGCTCTTGAACTGTCAATGGTTTGTATGCCTCTTCCTTCATATATTGCAAAAGCCTGTCAATATGCTTTTGTATGTTTTCTTCCAAACTAATCCCTCCTTAGGGGTGTTCTGTTAATCGTGCCAGTCAAGCTTTTCTAAAAAGGCATAAACGTCCTCGTGCAACTGATCCCGCTCTTTATCGAGCGTGATGACGTGCCCCGATTCCTCATACCATTTAATTTCCTTTTTGACTGACTCTATTGTTTCATAAATAATGTTGGCACTTTCTGTGTTAATCATCTTATCGTTGCGGGCCTGAACGACAAATGTCGGAGCATAGATCATATCGACATTTTCACGAACGTCCACGATTAATTGCTGCAGTGCCTTTAATGTTTTCATCGGTGTCTTTTTAAACTGATTCATTTCCATTTCGATTTGCTCGTCTGTTTTTCCTTCATATTTCTTAAATTCACGGGCATAATCAAGAATTCCCTGATACATTCTTTCTTCACTTTTTATATACATCGGGGCGCACATTGGCACAATGGCTTTTATAGGTACAGTGTAACCCAATTTAAGGGAAAAAACACCGCCAAGTGAGAGTCCGGCAACAGCAATTTCTTCGTGGCCTTTATTTTTTAAAAAATGGTAGCCATTTATGACGTCCTGCCACCAGTCTTCAGGGCCTGTGTGGACAAGTTCTTCCGGAGGTACTCCATGTCCTTTGTAGTGAGGGGCATGGCAGGTGTACCCTTTTTTTTCGAGGTAGCGTCCGAGCATCCGGACATCTGCAGAATTTCCGGTAAAACCGTGGAGCAAGAGAACGGCTCGTTTGCCCCCTTCAAAGGTAAATGGCTTTGGTGTCGTGACTTTCATGTAAAAAACTCCTTTTGATTCAATTCGCTTCTATTAGTTTAAGCAAAGTGATGATGAACATGCTAGAAAAAAGGCTTGTGGCGGCGAAGTTCAATTAAATTTAGTTGGATTCCGCCAAAATTGGGTGTGATTCCGCCAAGTTGAGTTGAAATTCCGCCAAACCATGAATTTATTCCGCCAAACTGGGCTGGAATTCCGCCAAACTTCGGATTTATTCCGCCAACGGCGAATTTCCCCGCACAAAACAGCAAAAAACCCGGCGCCTTGGCCGGGTTTTGACTAAACTACTATTAGATTTTAAAGTAAGTAACTGCAAGAGCAAGGATAAAGAATAATACTGATAAAACAATCGTGATCCGATGTAGAATCAGGTCAATTCCTCGTGCTTTTTGCTTACCGAAAAGGGTTTCAGCTCCACCTGAAATGGCACCGGATAGACCAGCGCTCTTACCGGATTGAAGTAATACAACCGCAATAAGACCAATACTTACGATTACTAATAATGTTACGACAAATGCATGCATGAAGGCCACCTCCTGTTAGACGAACATTTCACAGTATATTAAATTTACCATATTATTTGACTTTAAACAATAGAGTGTTTGTGACAGGTTATGGAATGGCGGTGTACACCTAGAAACTTATCGTAAAATAGACGATGCCATTCTTACATATGTATGTCTTTTTCCTCTTACGACAATCGAGTAAGCGGTAATATTTTCAGGGATCGCCATTCCCGCCGCCCCGGCATCACCAATATGGAATAAATCCGCCCCTGCCATCTTGCTGTTTAGAGCAATTTGCTTAATCGTTGCTTCGTCGGCACCTTCCTGGCTTGTTCCCGTTGTCAAAATCGCCATGGCCCCCTTTTCGTGAACAATATCTACAAGCCTGGCTGTTTTTTCTACGGTAAAGCCCGGCACGGTTCCGGGAGATGGAATAAGGATGATGTCTGCTCCCGCTTCAATAAAACCATGCAAGGTTTCGGTTGACATCAGACTGCCGCCAACCTCGCCGGCAACACCGGCGCTATGCATTTTTCCTGCAATGATTAAGCCGTCTTCACCGAATACCTCACGGGCCGTCTTAATGGCTTTAGTAATTTCAGCATTGGAGACCCCTGTTTTCGGATTTCCAGTTAAGCAGACGAAATCAAAGCCGAGTTCTTTTGCCTTTTGCAGTGATTTTTCCGTTGCCAGCCTTCCCTCTGGAAGTTCAAGCAAAGTCTCGACTCGCTCGGCATCTACATCAACCGGCTCTAAATTAAGACCAATCGGACGACCGACCAGTTTTTTCAATGTGCGGACAATGGAAATGGTGTCAGGCACCACGTCCGTTAGACCTTCTATCGATGGGTTAAACACGTCAAAGAAGTTTAATAAAATGAGGTCAGCCCCAAATGCGGCAGCCATTTCTGCATTGGTTACAGCCGGATAATAAGGGGTCACCGCACCGATCACCTCGGCTACAATCGTTCTCCCTTCAGAGGCAAGTATGGATTGTTTCAACTCTCGTCCGGTCATTTTTTCAAAATCAGCTGCGGTACAATCTAATAAACGTATCATACGATTCAGCTCCTATAGTAATATTTTCCTTATCACCAAAATACCACAAAAAAGCACCCTACAACAGCTGTAGGGTGCCTTACAATAGGTCAGAAATTATTTACTTAAGTTATAGAAAGACTTAAGACCGTTGTATTGAGATGTTTCACCTAATTGATCTTCGATACGAAGCAATTGGTTGTATTTCGCTACGCGGTCTGTACGTGATGGCGCACCAGTTTTGATTTGACCAGCGTTAGTTGCAACAGCGATATCAGCGATTGTGTTATCTTCTGTTTCACCAGAACGGTGGGAAATAACGGCAGTGTAGCCAGCGCGTTTTGCCATTTCGATGGCATCAAATGTTTCAGTTAATGTACCGATTTGGTTTACTTTGATTAGGATGGAGTTGCCAATACCTTTTTCGATACCCTCAGCAAGTTTTTTAGTATTGGTAACAAATAAATCGTCACCTACTAATTGAACTTTTTTGCCAAGACGCTCTGTTAAAAGTTTGTGGCCTTCCCAGTCGTTCTCGTCTAAGCCGTCTTCGATCGAGATGATTGGGTATTTATTCGCAAGCTCTTCGTACCAATCAACCATTTCTGCAGATGTTTTTACAACACCTTCGCCTGCAAGATGGTATTTGCCGTCTTCTTTGTTGTAGAACTCAGAAGATGCTGCATCCATGGCTAAGAATACTTCTTCACCAGGCTTGTAGCCGGCTTTTTCGATTGCTTCTACAATCGTTTGTAGGGCTTCTTCGTTTGAACCTAAGTTTGGCGCAAAGCCGCCTTCGTCACCAACAGCCGTGTTAAGGCCTTTGCCTTTAAGAACTGTTTTTAATGTATGGAAAATTTCTGCACCCATGCGAAGTGCTTCTTTAAAGCTTGGCGCACCTACAGGCATGATCATGAATTCTTGAATATCCACGTTGTTGTCCGCATGCTCACCACCGTTAACGATGTTCATCATTGGCACTGGAAGCTGCTTAGAATTGAACCCGCCAAGGTATTGGTATAAAGGAATATCTAGGTAGTTTGCTGCTGCATGAGCAACTGCCATCGACACACCAAGGATGGCGTTAGCGCCTAATTTGCCTTTGTTATCTGTTCCATCAAGCTCGATTAACGCTTGGTCAACTGCCACTTGGTCAAGAACGCTGTATTCTTCACCAACAAGATGTGGAGCAATAATTTCATTTACATTGTCAACGGCTTTAAGAACACCTTTGCCAAGGTAACGTCCTTTGTCGCCGTCGCGAAGTTCAACTGCTTCATATTCACCTGTTGAAGCGCCGCTTGGTACTAACGCGCGTCCGAAAGCACCTGATTCTGTAAATACTTCTACCTCAACGGTTGGGTTACCGCGGGAGTCTAATACTTCACGAGCGTATACATCTGCAATAAATGGCATTTAAATCTCTCCTTAGAATTATTTAATTAATGTTTTTCCAGTCATTTCGGCTGGTTGCTGTAGCTTTAATAAATCTAGCATAGTTGGGGCTAAATCACCAAGAATTCCACCTTCACGTAATTCCACACCTTGTTTTGTAACAATAACCGGTACAGGATTCGTTGTGTGTGCAGTCATGGGTTCACCTTCAAGGGTAATGACTTCGTCGGCATTTCCGTGGTCTGCCGTAATAATGGCTGATCCGCCTTTTTCAAGGATTAGGTCAACGATTTTTCCTAAACATTCATCCACTGTTTCGATCGCCTTAATCGTTGGCTCAAGCTTACCTGAATGTCCGACCATATCAGGGTTTGCAAAATTTAAGATAATGGCATCCACTTTATCATTCTGTATTTCATTCATCAATGCTTCCGTTACTTCATACGCACTCATTTCCGGTTGAAGATCGTAAGTAGCAACCTTTGGTGAGTTGATTAAAATCCGCTCCTCACCAGGAAACTTCGCCTCACGACCACCGCTCATAAAGAAGGTTACATGTGGATATTTCTCTGTTTCAGCGATTCTAAGCTGCTTTAAATTATTTTGCGACAATACTTCACCTAACGTGTTGTCCAAATTAGTTGGTTTGAAGGCAACATAGCCATCTACGGACTCGCTGAAATGGGTTAAACAGACAAAGTATAGATCCTTTGGATGTTTTGGCCCGCGGTCAAAGTCACGGAAATCTGCGTTTGTAAATGTATTGGAAATCTGAATGGCCCTGTCCGGACGGAAATTATAAAAAATAACGGCGTCGTTATCTTGAATAGTTGCCACTGGCTGCCCATCTTCTTTTGTAATCACAGATGGAATCACGAATTCGTCAAAAATTCCATGCTGGTAAGAATCCTCTACTACTTCCAATGGATTCGTATAGGAAGGACCTTCACCATACACCATCGAACGGTATGATTTTTCCACACGCTCCCAGCGCTTATCCCGATCCATCGAGTAATAACGTCCAGAGACTGTTGCGAATTCGCCTACTCCGTATTCTTTCATTTTATCCAGTGTTTGCTGAATGTATTTTGCTGCTGTTTTCGGACCGACATCACGTCCATCAAGGAATGCGTGCACATATACTTTTTCCACGCCTTCTTCCTTCGCAAGCTTTAAAAGCGCAAACATGTGTTGAATATGGCTATGAACCCCACCGTCAGATAGTAAACCAAACAAGTGAAGCGCAGTCCCGTTCTTTTTCACATGCTCCATGGCCCCTGTAAAGGTTTCATTTTTTTCAAATTCACCTTCACGAATGGCGATATTTACGCGAGTTAAGCTTTGGTACACGATCCGGCCGGCTCCGATGTTCAAGTGTCCAACCTCAGAGTTTCCCATTTGGCCTTCAGGAAGACCAACTGCTTCACCAGAAGCAGTTAAATGGGAATGCGGAAAGTTGCTCCAGAAACGGTCAAAGTTAGGCTTTTTTGATTGTGCAACTGCATTTCCTTTTGTTTCGCCTCTGCATCCAAAACCATCAAGGATGATGAGGGCAACCGGAGATTTACTCATACTGACCTGCCTCCAGTAGCTTTAAAAAGGATTGTGCTTCAAGGCTTGCTCCGCCCACTAATGCACCATCAATATCCGGTTGTGCCATGTATTCTTTAATATTATCCGGCTTCACACTGCCGCCGTATTGAATTCTTACGGCATCTGCCACATCTTGTGAAAAGGCCTGCGCAACCACCTGGCGGATATGGGCACAAACATCATTTGCATCTTTAGATGTCGATGATTTGCCTGTACCGATGGCCCAGATTGGTTCATAAGCAATGATTGTTTGTTTTACTTGTTCATCAGTTAATCCAGCTAATGCTTTGGCCACTTGATCGCCAACTAATTGATTGGTTTCGCCATTTTCGCGCTGTTCTAACGTTTCTCCGCAGCAAACGATTGGGGTTAGGTTGTAATTAAATGCCGCAAGTGCCTTTTTGTTAACAGATTCATCTGTTTCATTAAACATTTCGCGTCGTTCTGAGTGTCCGATAATGACATATTGAACGCCAAGATCAGCCAAGGCTGTAGGACTGATTTCTCCTGTAAACGCTCCTGATTCTTCAAAGTGCATATTTTGAGCACCGATTTTTACATTGCTGCCTTGTGCAGTTTCCACAAGGGTTTGTAAAAATAATGCCGGTGCGCAAATGACAGATTCCATTTTTTCTGTAGCTGGAACAAGACTTTTTACTTCTTCTGCAAAGCTTTTGGCTTCCGCTAATGTTTTGTTCATTTTCCAGTTACCTGCAATGATTGGTTTACGCATGGGTGGCACATCCTTTCTTGAAAAGTGTAATTTGTTCATATCTTGATGAACTATGTTCATAACCTACAGAACTTTGTTCATAACTTGAAAACTTTGTTCATAACGAGTAAATATTTGTCTATAAAGATTATTTATCGTTCAATGCCACGACACCAGGAAGTGCTTTACCTTCGATGAACTCAAGGGATGCGCCGCCGCCTGTTGAAATATGGCTCATTTTTTCGGCTAGGCCAAATTTTTCAGCAGCTGCTGCTGAGTCGCCGCCGCCAATGACTGAATATGTACCCTCTGCTTCGGCAAGCGCCTCCGCAACAGCCTTGGTGCCACCGGCAAATTTGTCAATTTCAAATACGCCCATTGGTCCATTCCAGATAACCAATTTTGACTTTTGAATGACATCACGGTAGATTTCTGCTGTTTTTGGTCCAATATCAAGAGCTTCCCAATCTGCAGGAATTTCTTCAATTGCTACTACTTTAGAGTTTGCATCTGCTGAGAAATCATCCGCAACAATTGCATCTACCGGCATGTAG
Source organism: Bacillus sp. MM2020_4 (assembly GCF_011250555.1). GTDB lineage: Bacteria > Bacillota > Bacilli > Bacillales > Cytobacillaceae > Neobacillus. The sequence goes on from NZ_JAANMZ010000004.1 coordinate 155,665, forward strand.
AAATTAACTCCTTTTGCCTTTGCTTTTTCCATAAAGGATTTCGCAAGATCAATCTTATCGGCTTCAAGCAGAGATTTTCCAATTTCGTGGCCCTGTGCTTTAACAAATGTGTAAGCTAATCCGCCGCCAATAATTAAATTGTCGACAAGTTCTAACAGATTTTCAATGACACCAATCTTGTCCTTTACCTTCGCACCACCGATGATCGCTGTAAAAGGACGTTCTGGATTAGAAAGAGCCTTTCCAAGTACATCAAGTTCCTTCTCCATCAAAAAGCCGGAAACAGCTGGAAGGTAATGTGCAACGCCTTCTGTTGAGGCATGGGCGCGGTGCGCTGCACCAAATGCGTCGTTTACATACACATCAGCAAGCTCTGCAAATGCTTTAGCAAGTTCAGGATCATTCTTTTCTTCACCAGGGTAGAAACGAACGTTTTCAAGCAGGAGTACATCGCCCTCACCCATGGAGCCGATGACGGCTTTAACGGAATCTCCGTATGCTTCATCCACTTTTTTCACGTCTTTGCCAAGAAGCTCAGCCAGTCTAATACCAACTGGAGTTAAGCGCATTTCTTCGACCACTTTTCCTTTTGGACGGCCGAAATGGCTTGCTAAAATGACCTTTGCGCCTTGCTCCATTAAATACTGAATCGTTGGCAATGCGGCACGGATCCGTGTTTCATCGGTAATCTTCCCATCCTGCATCGGGACGTTAAAATCCACCCGGCAAAATACGCGTTTCCCTTTTACATCGATATCTTTAAGTGTTTTCTTGTTCATGTAAAGGACCTCCTTAAAGTATTGGCTGCTGAAAATGACAGTAAAAAAGGGAGGGGGGCACCAACTCCCCGCTCCCCTTTGGAAAACCTTACGCTCTAAAAATAATTTTTATAGGCCTTTTGAAGCAATGTAATCAACAAGGTCTACTACGCGGTTTGAGTAACCAACTTCGTTGTCGTACCAAGAAAGTACTTTTACCATGTTGCCTTCAAGAACCATTGTTGATAATGCATCAATAGTAGAAGAAGCCGTGCTGCCATTATAGTCTGTAGAAACCAATGGAAGCTCACTGTAAGCTAAAATTCCTTTTAAAGGACCTTCAGCAGCTGTTCTTAATGCAGCATTTACTTCTTCAGCTGTTACCTCTTTATCTAATTCCATTACTAAGTCCACAATTGAAACGTTTGGAGTTGGAACACGCATTGCCATACCGTTCAATTTACCCTTAAGTTCTGGTAATACTAGTGAAACTGCTTTTGCAGCACCAGTTGAAGTAGGAATCATGTTTTCAGCTGCTGCACGTGCACGACGGTAGTCCTTGTGTGGCAAGTCAAGGATTTGTTGGTCATTTGTGTAAGAGTGAATTGTTGTCATCATACCGCGCTTAATTCCGAATGTATCATTTAATACTTTTGCAAACGGTGCTAAGCAGTTTGTTGTACAAGAAGCGTTTGATAGTACGTGGTGGTTGTTTGCATCGTATTTGTCTTCGTTAACACCCATAACGATTGTAATATCTTCGTTATTTGCTGGTGCTGAGATAATAACCTTTTTAGCGCCTGCTTCAAGGTGTTTCGCTGCATCTTCGCGTTTTGTGAAACGGCCAGTTGATTCAACAACTACATCAACACCAAGGTCGCCCCAGCCAAGTTGTGCAGGATCGCGTTCAGCGATAACTTTTACTTTGTGTCCGCCGACAACTAGGTATTCGCCGTCAACTGTTACGTCTTCTGCAAGTGTTCCGTGAACTGTGTCATATTTTAAAAGATGTGCAAGCATGTTTGCATCTGTTAAATCGTTGATTGCTACGATTTCCACATTGCTATTGTTTAATGCCGCACGAAATACGTTACGACCAATACGTCCAAATCCATTAATTCCAACTTTTACTGCCATGATAAAATTCCTCCTTTTATTGGGTAAAGATATATTTTTTTAAAAAGGATTTACCCTTTCAATAACCGTTTTGCCACACCTTCATCTGTTATTAATATAGTAGATGCCGGTGCTTTTTTCAGATATGCCTTAATTGCCTTTGCCTTCGATGCCCCGCCTGCCACAGCAATGACATTCGGGATATGAGCAAGGTCTTCAAGTTGCAGTCCAATGGTTAAAACCTTATGGACAATCTCACCTTGTTCATTGAAATAATAGCCAAAAGCTTCGCCGACTGCTTTCCCGATTTCTAGCTTTTGCTTAAGTTTCGGGTTGGATTTCCGCCGCTCAGCCATTGTGATAGCATCCCCAATTCCATGGATAACCATGCTTGCGGATTGAATTAAGGTCAAGACTTCGTGAATATCGGGTTCTTTGATGAATGATTCGTAAATTTCGGAACTGACCTGATCCGGAACGTATAAAACACGATACTTTGAATCTGTGTTTTTTGCCATATTCGAGCAAATCGTATTCGCTTGATTGGCCACATCTTCGCCAACCCCGCCGCGTGCCGGAACGAAAAGAATCTCTTTGTGTTGATGATTGGTTGTTAATCGCTCAGCAACAGCAGCCATGGTGGATCCGCCAGTAACAGCGATGATATTTTTCCCGCCTAAAAGCTTTTTCATGCAAAGCGCACACGCCCTGCCTAATTCGCCTTTGACCAGTGGTGACTCATCACTATCTCCGGGTACAATGATGACTTTCTTAATGCCGAGCTGATGTTTTAATTCCAACTCCATTACATCAATACCCTTTAACTCACGCATCAAACCATCTAAATCCTCGAGTAAATTTTTCCCTTCAGAGGTTAAACTCATTCCCACATTATTTGCGTAAATAAGATCTTGCTCTTTGAGGAAGTCTACTTCACTACGAAGAATCCTTTCGGTGAAGCCAAGACTTACGGCTAGGCTTCTTCTTCCCACCGGCTGCATTAAGCCAATGTGCCTTAGAATGGTATATCGCTTTTGCAGCACTTGCAGGAGATCGGGTAGTAATCTTTTTTGAATATCGATAAATGACTGCATGAATGCATGCTCCTTTATTCTATGTAGTTGGTCCGAAAATGTCCACCGTAGACATATTATGTCCCACCTACACTAAAAAAAATCACCCCTTGTACGTTTTTAATTGTAACAGGAGTGAAACCCTATTTCAACACATTTGACTCAGTTTTTTTCCTGTAAACGGTTACTAATGGCAAATTTATCAACAAAGCCAAATCCAACCTCTTCTCCGTCAAGATGAACTACCGGAATCATCAATCCGTAACGCTCGGTTAATTCATCGCTCGTTTCGATATCGATTTCTTCGAGCCTAAAATTCCATTCCTGTTTCAGCTCATCTAGGGTAGCTTTCGCTTTGTCACATAATGGGCAGCGATTCCGTGTATATAAAGTGATCGTCGTTTGTGTCATCGTTAAATTCCTTTCTAATTGAACCTTTTTCGTTTGGATGAAGATTGGATTCCTAGTTGATCGCGGTACTTTGCAATCGTACGCCTTGAGACAACGATCCCTTCCATCTCCTTTAATTGTTCCACAATTTCTTGATCTGATAATGGTTTTTCCTTATTTTCTTGTTCTATTAATTTACTAATCTTATTTTTCACTTGCGTAGATGAAGTATTCTCTTCCGCTGCAACAGTCTGAATCGTGCTTGTAAAAAATGTTTTTAATGCAAAGGTTCCAATTGGTGTTTGCACATATTTTTCCCGAACTGCACGGCTTACCGTTGATTCATGAATATTTAGTTCCGCTGCCACTTCCTTCATGGTCATAGGGACTAAATAGTTTGTTCCTTTTTGAAAAAAAGCCAATTGCTTTTCAACCATTTTGGAGACTACCCTTGTTAGAGTTTCCTTCCGTTGTTCAATACTTTTTAAAATCCACTGATAATCCTGGACCTTATCCTCCAAAAAACGGCTGACCTGCTGATTCTGATCTTTGAATTTTTTATAATATTTTTCATTAAACCCGATTCTTGGCAGGGTATCATCGGACATTCGCACCGTGAGGCCTGCTGCTGATTGCTCAACGATCGCATCGGGAATAATATACGATGTCGTTTCTTTCCCAAGCAGCGCCCCTGGCTTTGGGTTAAGCAATTGAATTTGGTCAAATATATCTTGAATATCCTTTAGGGTTACTTTCAGTTCTTTGGCAATCTGCTTCCATTTCTTATCTGCAAATGGGACAAAAAAGTCAGTAAGTATGCGCTGGGCCAACTCATTATTGGGATTTTCATAATACACTTGGATCAAGAGACACTCTTGAAGATCCCTTGCACCGATCCCCGCCGGTTCAAGCGTTTGAATCACTGCTAAACAATCTTCTACTACCTCTTCCTCTGCTTTAAGTTTATGGGCAATTTCACTAACGTTTCCTGTAAAGTAACCGTTTTCATCTATGTTTTGAATAAGATGACGGATTATTTTTACTTGCTCTGCCGAAAGGTTTGAACTGTTAATTTGTGAGAGTAAATGGTCCTCTAATGAAAAAGGTTTATCGGCAATTTGTTCGATCCAGTCCTTTTCTGCTTTTTGATGCCGCTTCGGTTTACGATCCATGAGCGGATTCATCGGCTTCACATGGCCAGTTTCAATTTGCATGAGGGGATTTTCTAGTGCCTTATCTTCTAAAAAGGCAGTCAATTCCTGGGCCGAATATTGCAATAATGCAATCGCCTGTGACAATTCCTGTGTCATCGTTAATTTTAACGTTTGCTGCTGCCATAAACCTGCCTTTAAGTTCATCCGTCTCCCCCCTCATTACCATTTTACACGATAAAGCGGATTTCGTGTATGGGAAATTGCCTTCGTAATGGTTCACGTTCATTTTTGTAAAAATAAAAGCCCCCTGTTTACTGGAAACAGGGGGCTTTGATGACGCGCTCGGAGGGAATCGAACCCCCATTTTAAGAACCGGAATCTTACGTGCTATCCGTTGCACCACGAGCGCTAAATTGTAGCGACTTACATATTATATGCTAGATCGACTAACATTGCAAGTGAATTGTAGGTTTAAAAATAGCAGAAATGGATATGATGAGTTAGGGAAAGTTGTCGAAGTTTTTTAAAGTCGAATTGTTTGACCTTTATTGACCATCAGTGTATGATTACATTACATATTATTATTACCTTTTCCATTCAAAGGAGGAAGAAAAATGAATTTGATTCCTACAGTTATTGAACAAACAAACCGCGGCGAACGTGCCTATGACATTTATTCCCGTCTGTTAAAAGACCGGATCATTATGCTTGGCAGTGCCATCGATGACAATGTTTCCAATAGCATTGTAGCACAGTTATTATTTTTAGAAGCAGAAAATCCTGAAAAGGATATTACTCTTTACATCAATAGCCCTGGTGGAAGCATCACTGCCGGTATGGCTATTTATGATACTATGCAGTATATTAAAGCAGATGTATCAACGGTATGTATTGGTATGGCGGCTTCTATGGGTGCATTCTTACTTGCAGCCGGGGAAAAAGGCAAGCGTTATGCATTACCGAATGCGGAAGTCATGATTCACCAGCCACTTGGCGGTGCCCAAGGACAAGCAACGGAAATCGAGATTGCAGCAAAACGCATCCTCTTCCTTCGTGAAAAGTTAAACGGAATTCTTTCAGAGCGCACAGGTCAGCCGCTTGAAGTGATTCAACGCGATACCGACCGTGATAACTTCATGACTGCTGAGAGAGCAAAGGAATACGGCCTAATTGATAATATCGTTACCCGTAACCCTATTGAAAAAAAGGATAATAAATAATTTCATGAGCAACCGGCCTCCAGCCGGTTGCTTTTTTGTTTTTACCGATCTCGGGTATAAATAAAGGGTCCAGCCTGCTTAACGTGGCTGAACCCATTTTCTTTAATGTTCTTTTTCAATAAAATCTGTTAATACGTTGATGGCCCTGTCTTCATCATCGCCATCAGCGATAATGTTAATGACAACTCCTGACCCTACTGCTAGGCTCATTAAGCCCATGATGCTTTTCGCGTTAACCTTCTTGCCATCTTTCTCTAGGAAAATATCAGCTGAAAAACGGTTGGCTTCCTGCACAAAAAGTGCGGCTGGTCGTGCTTGAAGACCCGTTTTCAATTTTACCTCTACTTGTTTCACCAACATTATACAATTCCTCCTCATGGTCTATTTCTATTCTTTCTTATAACTAATTCACTATTTCACAAGCTTCCATGCTTTAACGCCATGTCCCCAGCGCGCAGTTTGTCTGCGATCTCATCAATTTTTCTCAAGCGATGATTAATTCCCGATTTACTGATGGTCCCGCCGGATACCATTTCCCCTAATTCTTTCAGAGTAACATCAGGATATTGAACACGAAGTTCAGCAATTTCTCTCAGTTTATCAGGCAAAATTTGCAAGCCCACATTGGCATCGATAAACCGGATGTTGTCAACCTGCCTGATGGAGGCGCCAATGGTTTTATTAAGATTGGCGGTTTCACAGTTTACCAGACGATTAACGGAATTCCGCATATCCCTGACAATTCTGACATCCTCAAAGCGAAGCAGAGCGTTATGAGCCCCAACAATATTAAGAAATTCCGTAATTTTCTCGGCTTCTTTTAAATAGGTGATAAAGCCCTTTTTTCGCTCAAGCGTTTTACTGTTTAATCCAAATGTATTCATCAATTCACATAAAGAGTCGTTATGTTCTTTATAAAGTGAAGAAATTTCCAAATGATAAGAAGACGTTTCTGGATTATTAACAGACCCCCCGGCAAGAAAGGCACCACGTAAATAAGAACGCTTACAACACTTCTTTTTTATCAATTCTGGTGAAATATCGTGAATAATGGTAAATCCTTCACCCAAAATTTTCATGTCCTCAAGAATTTGCTTTGCCTGCTGGGATAAACGAACGATGTATACGTTATTTTTCTTCAGGCGCATTTTCTTTCTAACTAAAAGCTCTACTTGAATTTGGTAGCTCTTCTTCAACAATGTATAAATTCTTCTGGCAATCGCAGCATTTTCGGTTTGAATATCCACTACTAACTTACGATTTGAAAAGGACAGGGAACCGTTCATGCGAATCAATGCCGATAGCTCGGACTGAATGCAGCACGTTTTCACTTCCAAGTTCGTTAATTCCTTTTTTGTCTCCGAAGCGAAAGACATCCCCTCACCCCTTTATTTAAAAACCACTCTATTTTACAGCATTATAAACTTCACAATACTATCTACGCTTCATAACGCTTTTTGGTTTCATCTACAAGCAAATTATATAAAATGTTTGCCACTTTTTTCGGATCATGCCGTAACGCCCCATTTTCCTGATAGGCAATGTCAGCATGCACCACTTCAAGCCCAAGCTCAAACAACTGAGGCAAATCGTACAGAACCGGGTCGGCCAATTCTTCATTATAACGAAGCTGAATATGCTGTGGAATTTCTTCGTTATTCACGAGAATCGTATTAATAAAAGCACAGCTCATATGATCATAGATGGCCTTCACATGATCACTTGCTGTAAAGCCATGCGTTTCCCCTGCCTGCGTCATCAGGTTACATATATACACCTTTTTGGCATGGGAGCGACACAGCTCATCGCCTAAACGCGGGACAAGCAAATTGGGCAAAATACTGGTATACAAGCTGCCAGGGCCAATAATAATTAAGTCTGCCTGGCGAATCGCTTGAATCGACTCCGGCAAAGGGCGAATCGCCTTTTTAGAAGTTAAAAATACTCGTTTGATTCTTTTCCCAGAGTAAGGAATTTTCGATTCCCCGGAAACGATGGCGCCGTCCTCCATCTCTGCATGTAATACCACGCTCTGGTTTGCTGCTGGAAGTACCTTGCCGCGAACATTTAGGATCTTACTCATTTCCTGAATCGCATGAACGAAATTTCCGGTGATGGAGGTCATCGCCGCTAGGATTAAATTTCCAAGTGAATGTCCGGAAAGTTCATTCGATGTTTTGAAACGGTGCTGAAACATCTCCTCTACGAGTGGTTCCACATCTGACAGTGATGCCAGTACATTACGGATGTCACCAGGTGGAGGAATATGCAGATCCTCGCGCAAGCGCCCCGAGCTGCCGCCGTCATCCGCGACCGTCACAATAGCGGTAATATCGACAGGATACTGTTTTAATCCTCGTAATAAAACCGGTAATCCTGTTCCCCCGCCAATGACGACGATTCGAGGCTGTCCAAACTCTCTCATGTTGTTTTATCCTTTCTCTTCTCAATGTCACGGTGGGTGACGCATGTCTTATAATCATTTTGGAAAAATCGGCCCAAGTACTCTGCTAAGGTAACAGATCGATGCTGGCCGCCGGTACAGCCAATCGCAATCACCAGCTGTGCTTTCCCTTCTCTTTTATAATGTGGAAGCATGAAGCTGAGTAAGTCCGTCAATTTTTCTAGAAATTTATTGGTTTCATTCCATTTTAGGACATAGCTTGAGACCTCTTCATCCAAGCCTGTTAATGGACGCATGTGTTCAATATAAAAAGGATTTGGCAGGAAGCGCACATCAAATACAAGATCCGCATCAATCGGAATCCCGTGCTTAAAGCCAAACGACATGACATTGACAGTAAAGATTAATTGTTTATTTGCCGTAAACTCCGTTAATATTTTCTCACGTAATTCACGCGGTTTCATCTGGGAAGTATTGTAAATCAATTGTGCCCGGCCTTTTAATCCCTCAAGAAGCTCTCGTTCGAGCGTGATACCCTCAAGAGGTAAGCCTGAATGGGCAAGTGGATGTGACCGCCTTGTTTCCTTATACCGGCGTACTAATGTAGAATCATCCGCATCTAAAAAAAGAATCTGCGGTGTCACCCAGGATGTTTCCGCCAGGTCATCGAGGGCTTTAAAGAGATGATCAAAGAATTCTCTCCCTCTTAGATCCATGACAAGGGCAACTTTATTCATTTTATTCCCTGATTCCTTCATAAGTTCAAGGAATTTTGGAAGTAATGTGGGAGGCAGGTTATCAACACAGAAGAATCCTAAGTCTTCAAAGCTTTGAATGGCTACCGTTTTTCCAGCCCCAGACATTCCGGTAATGATGACCATCTGGATTTCACTTGTCGAACCGGTACTCATGGCAATTCCTCCTATTATTGTCCAGCGGAAGCACCCTAAGGCGCTTCCGCTTTTCTTATTAACTTGGATCTAATCGATAACTAATGAGTTCAAAATCTTTTGTATAAGTAAAAGTGCCGTAAATGATTCCATTTCCATGAATCATGTAATCAATGATATGTAGATCGCCCGCAGCCATCGGCAGACTTTTAATCTGATCAAACGGCTGCCATGCCAGCTTTCCTTCTTCCGATTCATCTAAATCGATGCCATCTGAATCGGTGGCAACAAAGGTAAACATCATCCACTCGGAAAGGAGCTCGTCGCTTTCTTTCATAATCATCGTAAAAATACCTTTTAATTGTGGGTTTTTTAAATAAATACCCGTTTCTTCACGGAATTCCCGAATGCAAGAGTCACGAACCGACTCGCCCGGCTCCATTTTCCCGCCAGGAGCCACCCACCAGCCACGGCGCGGTTTCTGCAGCAACAATATTTGATTGTTTCTAATTAATACACAATTCGTCACCCGCTGCATGTATTCACCCTCTTAATAAAGCGCAAGCGCCTTGACTAGGGCTCGAGCTATAATCCAAAACAATCTGCTAATTTATTCATTTCATTATACTATTTTTAGAATCCAGTCACAATGAATACAAAATTGATATTTCTGTTAACTTTATTTGGTGCCTGTCACCATTTCTACATTTCCGACTATGCAAACGCAGAAAATGGTGCCTGACACCACCTTTAGGCATAAAAAAAGAGCACAAGCTGCTGGGCCTGTGCAGGAAAGGTATATATTTTAAAAGGGGGTCAATTTCTCTTATCATACCCTATCTTTATTTCACCACTGTTACAGGATAGTTACTTTTTTATGAATTGTTTGGTCCGCGTAGTTTCCTGTTACGGCTCTTGGAAATGCCCAAGCTATTTCTTTAATTTCATTTCTTCTTTTAGCTCTTCTACATAATGCTGGGCACTTTGCGCAGCAATACTGCCGTCGCCAGTAGCCGTTACAATCTGACGCAACGTTTTTTCACGGATATCTCCAGCGGCGAAAATCCCCGGCACCTTCGTTTCCATGAGCTCATTCGTCTCAATGTAGCCATTTTCGTTGGTAATACCGATGCTTTCAAATGGTTTTGACAGCGGCAGCATCCCGATATAAATGAACACACCATCAGCAGGAAGTGTCTGCTCCTCACCATTTTGAGTTGAAACGAGCGTCACACTGCCAACCTTACCGTCTTTGTCATTTATCGATTTAATCGTGTGATTCCAAATAAAGTCCACTTTTTCGTTCGCAAAGGCACGGTCTTGGAGAATCTTTTGCGCACGCAACTTGTCACGTCGGTGAACAATGGTTACTTTAGAAGCAAAGCGAGTTAAATACACGCCTTCCTCAACAGCAGAGTCTCCGCCGCCAATGACGTAAAGTTCTTTTCCTTTAAAAAATGCCCCGTCACAAACGGCACAATAGGAAACACCGCGGCCGCCGAGCTCCTTTTCTCCTGGAACGCCGATTTTCTTATATTCAGCACCTGTTGTGATGATAACAGAATAGGCTTTATATTGTTTTGCGCCCGCAGTCACGATCTTGTAATCACCATGATCAACGATTCCTTTAATATCACCATAAGCATATTCAGCGCCAAACTTTTTGGCATGCTCAAACATTTTTGTTGATAAATCAGGTCCTAAAATACTTTCAAATCCTGGATAGTTCTCGACATCCTCGGTATTGGCCATTTGCCCGCCCGGAACTCCGCGCTCAATCATGAGTGTGGAAAGATTTGCGCGTGATGTATACACAGCGGCTGTCATCCCCGCAGGACCAGCCCCAGCAATAATAACGTCATAAATTTTTTCTTCAGTCATTAAGGTTCACTCCTAACTTATATATAAAAAAATACGATTAAGTATTATCATTCCCTACTTAATCGTAATAAACAATCTTATAATAGTCCATTTTTCTGCTTAATTTAAATAGTTATTCACTAATTTTACATATTTTCCGATGGTTGCGGGTGATAGACCGTAGCGCCCAGCCACTTCCAGCTGCGAAACCTTTTCGCTGCGCAGTTTATGCCACAAGTACTCGACTGCTGCTGCCCAGGCACGTTTATTTTTCAAATGGATATCCGCTTTAGATATTTCAACAAACACCGAAAACCACATTAAATACAACCCTGACTCAATGGCGCCTATTGGGTGGTAATTTTCATAAAAAATCTCAGCAATTTCCTGGGCGTCTGCGATCATCGATGGTTTTCCTGACCGAATCAACGAAATATACTCTTTTTCTAAAGAAGTAAATTTCTGATTTTGAAACAGACGCTTTGAGGTAATGATTTCTTCCTTTTTACTTGAAACAGTTGTCAGAAAAAGGGCAAATAATCGTTCTTCCACATAGTCACTTTCAAGTTTTTGGAAAATAGATCCCTTATAGTCCTCAAAGCCATTTGCCCGTGGATTTTTATCATTCCATGGCTCCAAGCCTTCCTTATCAGGCGTTATTTCGAGTACCTTTTTCCAGATGCTTTTCGCGAAATTTTCATAACCCGTGAAGTAAGCAGCATAGGAAAGCCAATAATAAAACGGACCATCCCCGTTAAAACCATGCCTATATAACTTTTTCAACCATATATATGCAAGCTCATATTCCCCGACCAAGGCAAAGGTTGCCCCTAGTTTGAATTGATACTCGCTAAGCAGCGGCTGGATTTTTTTCAATGGTTCCAATAATTCTGCAGCACTTTCTGACTGACCTTGATAATGCGCAAATACAAGCCTGTTGCATAGAGCATGAAGATTACCTGGATTTCGCTCCAGAACATCTTCTAAGATGGACTCCGCTCTTTCCACTTTTCCTAAATAAAAGTAAGCAAGCGCTAAATTGTTATAGGCGGACCAGTATTCCGGATATTCCTTTACGACCTCTTTTAACAGTTCAATGGCCTTTGGAAAATAGCCAGATTCCAGCAGCTCCCGCGCCTGTTCTTGTTTGATGATGAGATCATCCTCTTGATACAGTTCATCCTCAAAATCATCCGATTCCAAAGTGAGTAAATCAAGCAAATCCTCCGTGTCTTCCGAAAAATCACCATCAGGATCCAGCTGTAAATAGAGCTTACTGTGGTGGTATGCATCTTTAAAGAATCCCATATGGGCATAATTATTCGCTAAAAAGTAATGGCATTCTGCCATTTCCGGGTCAAGCTCTTCAATGACGAGGTGCAAGAGTCGGTTGGAATTTTCAAACTCGCCAAGTTCGGTTGACACAATCGCCAACTGGCATGTTATCATCGGTTCACCCGGCTCAAGCTGTATGGCTCGCCCAAGATATTTTTTTGCTTTTATAAAATCACGTCGATGGTATGCCTTTAGACCCTTCGTGAAATAATATTCCCCCGTAGGAACAAATGATAATAGTTTTCCTTTTTGCATTCTTGCCATCAAGTCTTTCACCATGAAGTCCTCCACATTTTTCAACATAACTTATGTAGTATACCATATTTAGGGGCTCTTCGAGAAGGGTCCTGTGATTTTGGCAAAAATAAAAAACCGGTGCGATTAGGACCGGTCTTTGTGTCTTTCTTCTAGTGTTCGTAAAACCTCTTTAAAGGGAAGTTCTTGTTCGACCAATAGCACTTGCAAGTGGTAAAGTAGGTCTGCCGCTTCCCACCTTAGCTCTTCATGGTCGCGGTTCTTGGCAGCGATAATCACCTCGGCGGCTTCCTCACCAACCTTTTTCAAAATTTTATCCACACCTTTTTCAAAAAGGTACGTTGTATAGGCCCCCTCGGGACGTTGTTGCTCTCGTTCCACGATCACTTTTTCAAGTGATTGTAAAATCTGATAGTCACTCAAGTTCGAGGTATTTTCCTCAATTCGTTCTGAAAAACAACTAACTGCTCCAGTATGACAAGCCGGGCCTTTTGGATAAACCAACACCAATAACGCATCTTGGTCGCAGTCGTAGTTGATGCTGACAACCGTTTGGGTATTGCCGCTTGTTGCTCCTTTGTGCCATAATTCCTGACGGGAACGGCTGTAAAACCACGTTTCCCCTGTTTCAATCGTTTTTGCCAGTGATTCCTCGTTCATATAGGCAAGTGTTAACACTTCTTTCGTTCCGGCATCCTGAATAATCGCTGGAACGAGGCCCTTTTCATCAAATCGAACATTCATCGTATGCTCACTCCTTTTTCCCGCAAATAGCTTTTCACTTCATCCACTGACGTTTCTTTGTAATGAAAAATTGAGGCCGCGAGGGCGGCATCGGCTTTTCCTGCTAAAAATGCCTCTTCAAAATGTTCGGCTTTTCCAGCTCCGCCTGAAGCGATGACCGGAATCGTGACGGCATCGCTAATTGCTTTCGTTAACTTTAAATCGAAGCCGTTTTTCTCACCATCGCTGTCCATGCTGGTTAATAGGATTTCACCAGCACCTAGTTCGGCCGCCTCTATTGCCCATTCCACAGCTGTTTTCTCTGTCGGTTTTCTGCCTCCATGGGTATAAACACGCCACGTTCCTATCGCTGGGTCAAATTTAGCATCGATAGCAACTACGATGCATTGTGAGCCAAAGTAGCCTGCGCCTTCACGAATCAAATCCGAATTTATAACGGCTGCCGTATTGAGCGACACCTTGTCTGCACCAGCCCGGAGGATTTTTTTCATGTCCTCCAGTGAATTGATGCCGCCGCCAACGGTAAAGGGAATCGCCAGTTCAGCGGCGACAGCCTTCACGACTTCAATCATCGTTTTCCTACCTTCTACCGATGCGGAGATATCTAGAAATACGAGCTCGTCCGCCCCTTGCTCATCGTAAAATCGGGCCAGTTCTACGGGATCGCCTGCATCACGAAGTTGAACAAATTGAATGCCCTTCACCACCCGGCCATCCTTCACATCAAGACAGGGAATAATCCGCTTTGTTAGTGTCATGAGCGTTTCACCTCTTCTAGTGCTTCCTTTAGGGTAAAACGATTTTCATATAGGGCTTTTCCAACGATTGCACCGCTTATATTTTTGGCGGTCGATAATGCCTTTAGATCAGCAAGACTGCTTACCCCGCCTGAAGCGATGACATTTTTGCCCGTTGTTTCGGCCATTTCACAAACCGCTGCAATATTGGGACCTGAAAGCGTGCCGTCGGTGGCAATGTCGGTAAAAATAAAGGTTTCAGCTCCCGCATCCGCAAACCGTTTTCCTAGTTCAACTGCCTTGAGGGCAGAGGTTTCAAGCCAGCCATGTGTCGCAACATAGCCGTTTTTCGCATCAATTCCGACTGCGATGTTTGACCCGTATTTTTTGATCATGTCGATGGCAAAGTTAGGATTGGAAACGGCAATACTGCCGATGATGACACGATTGACACCATTTTCAAGATAGTGATTGATATCTGCCTCCGAACGAATGCCCCCGCCAATCTGGATACTAACGTTAGCTAGCTTTTGGGCTGCAGTGATGACAAAACGGTCATTGACCCGTTTTCCATCCTTTGCTCCGTCAAGGTCAACCATATGGATCCATTCAGCACCTTCTGCTGCAAAGCTTTGTGCCATATCGAACGGGGAATCCCCATAGATGGTTTCTTGATCATAATCCCCTCGAAGGAGGCGGACGCAATTACCGCCCCGCATATCAATTGCCGGATAAATCGTGAAGCTCATTGTACCGCCTTCCTTTCCGAAGCCAATTGTAGAAAGTTATTCAGCAAGGCCATCCCAAGCCTGCTGCTCTTTTCAGGATGAAATTGCATGCCATAAATATTGTCTTTACCGACAACAGCAGATACCTGTTCATGATAGTCAGCTTTCGCAAAGAGCACTTCAGAATTTTCCGCATCGACAAAATAGGAATGCACGAAATAGACGTAATCCTCGTTCAAGTTTTTTAGTATTGGCGATTGTTTTGTGAACTCTAATTTATTCCAGCCCATTTGCGGGACTTTATAGGTTTCGCCTTGCTCTGTTTTGCCAGGAAACCGGCGGACACTTCCAGGTAGCAATCCCAAGCCTTTAGTAGGGCCATTTTCCTCACTTTGTTCAAACAACAGCTGCATACCGAGGCAGATGCCTAGGAGCGGTTTCCCGGTTGCGGCAAATTCTTTTATCGTCTCAATAGGAAGTCGTTCCATTGCGTCACGGAACGAGCCAACTCCCGGGAGAATCAAAGCATCCGCTTGAAGTAAATTCGATTTATCAGCGGAAATAAAATAATCAGCGTTTAATCGCTCTAAGGCCTTGCTCACACTAAAGAGATTTCCCATACCATAATCAACAATACCAATCATCGTGCCAGCCCCCTTTCTTTATAGACCGTTTTTAGTAGTGCCCGGCAACCGCTTTAAGCTTCCCACAGTGTCAAACTAGTTATTGGTGACAGGCACCATTTACAACATACCCTTAGTGGAAGGTACGCCTTTGATGCGCGGGTCGATGGTTGTGGCTTCATCGAGTGCCCGTCCCAGGGCTTTGAAGACGGCTTCGATCATGTGGTGCGTGTTTTTGCCATAATGGACGATGACATGGAGGTTCATCCGCGCCTCTAAGGCAAGCTTCCAAAGGAATTCGTGTACTAGTTCCGTATCAAAGGTCCCTACTTTCTGTCCCGGAAACTCGGCACGCATTTCGAGATGCGGGCGGTTGCTGAGATCGACCACAACCTGGGCCAGAGCTTCGTCCATCGGAACAAAGGCATTTCCATATCGTTTAATCCCCTTTTTGTCGCCTAAGGCTTCACGGAGTGCGTGTCCCAAACAAATACCGATATCTTCGGTTGTGTGGTGATCATCGACCTCGGTATCGCCTAGGGCGTCAACAGTCAGGTTAAATTGACCGTGTTTCGTGAATAAATCGAGCATATGGGTTAGGAATGGGACACCAGTTTCTAAATTCGACTGACCCTCTCCGTCAATTGCTAAGGATAGTTGGATTTTGGTTTCGTTTGTCTTTCGTTCAATACTTGCCGTTCTTTCCATGAAAGGGGCCTCCTTGAAATATCACTTTTCTCTACTACCATTAATCATTTGTCAGTCTTTTTTCCACTGCCCTCGCGTGTGCTTCGAGCCCTTCCGCACGGGCAAAAGCGGCGATTTTTGTGCCATTTTCTTTTAACGCTCGCTCACTGTAAACAATGACGCTAGATTTTTTCTGAAAATCATCCACATTCAGCGGGCTGGAGAACCGCGCCGTTCCGTTTGTCGGCAGTACATGGTTCGGGCCGGCAAAATAATCCCCAACGGGTTCAGAGCTATAACGACCAATAAATATAGCGCCAGCGTGACGAATCTTCCCAAGAAGCTCCATCGCATTTTCGGTGATAATTTCAAGGTGTTCAGGTGCTAACTGGTTCACCGTTTCAACTGCTTCTTCGAGATCTTTTGTTAGATAAATTGCCCCGTAATCCGCAATCGAACGGGAAGCAATTTCCCGCCGTGGCAGCAATGCCAGCTGCTTTTCAACTTCCACTGACACCTTTTGCGCTAACTCCACAGACGGCGTAACCAAAACACTACATGCCCGTGGGTCGTGCTCCGCCTGTGACAATAGGTCTGCGGCAACCTCATCCGCTTTAGCTGTTTCATCCGCTAAAACGGCAATCTCGCTCGGTCCGGCAATCATATCAATATCGACATCACCGAATACCTCTCGCTTTGCCAAGGCAACATAGATATTCCCGGGACCAGTAATTTTATCAACAGCGGCAATAGATTCAGTTCCGTAAGCAAGTGCCCCGATTGCCTGAGCACCGCCAATTTTATAGATTTCTTCCACACCAGCTTCTTTAGCCGCGACGAGCACTGCTGCCGGCAATTTCCCATCACTGTCAGGCGGCGATACCATCACGATTCGTTTCACTCCAGCCACTCTCGCCGGAATCACGTTCATCAACACCGATGATGGGTAGGCCGCTGTTCCACCGGGCACATATACACCAACGGAGTCTAGCGGAGTTATTTTTTGACCAAGAATCGTGCCATTTTCCTCCGTCGTCATCCATGATGGCCGGAGCTGCTTTTCATGGAAGGTCCGAATATTTGTGGCAGCCTCTCGAATGATCGTGATTAATCGTTCTTCTACTTCACCATAGGCTTCCTCGACTTCTTTTTCCGTAACGGAAAAAGAAGGAAGGTTGACCTGGTCGAATTTTTCCGTATATTCCCGTAATGCCTCGTCACCGCGGCCCCGAATTTCCGTAATAACTTTTTTTACAACAGCCTGCTGCTCGGAGGTACCCGCTTCAATCGAGCGTTTGATTGAAACAAGCTCATTTACATTCAGTATTTTCATATAAGAACCCCCCCATTAAACTACTTTACTAAGTCGATCCACCATTTCATCAATTTGCAAATCCTTTATGCGGTAACTGACAGGGTTCACAATGAAGCGCGATGTCACGTCAATAATTCTTTCATATTCGACAAGCCCATTTTCAATTAGCGTTCGGCCGGTTGATACAATATCAACAATTCGGTCAGATAAGCCAATTATCGGAGCAAGCTCAATCGATCCATTTAATTTGATGATTTCAACCTGTTCGCCTTGCTCACGAAAATAGGCTTCTGCGACTTTCGGGTATTTCGTTGCGACTCTTGGGGCCACTTCGTTCATTTTTGTGCCAGGGAGGCCGGCAACAGCCAAGTAGCAGTGGCTGATTTTGAGATCAAGGAGTTCGTATACATCGCGCTCCTCCTCAAGCAAGACATCCTTCCCGGCAATGCCAACATCAGCAACACCGTGCTCCACATATGTAGCGACATCCATTGGCTTTGCTAGGATAAACCGTAAACCCTCTTCGACCACATCAATAATCAATTTTCGTGAATCATCAAATTCGGGTGGCAGTTTATAGCCAGCATTTCGCAGCAGTTCAACAGCTTCTTCAAAAATACGCCCTTTCGGCATGGCAATCGTTAGGATGTCACTCATCAGCACTACCTCCAATTAGATAAGTAGTCCCGGAAAATCTCTTTGTAAAAGCATCCAGATTTTTTACACCGGTTATATCCTGAAGCACAGCCTTTTTCCCCTGTTCATGCATGTTCGATGCCATCAGAAAGGCTTCCTTCCGCCGCTCTTGGCTGAAAAAAATACAGTGAGTTGTATTTTCTACCTCTGAGCTTCCAAGCGCCTCAAGCAGCATATCAATTCGAACGGCAAATCCCGTGGCGCTAGCGGCCTTGCCAAACTTCTCCATTAAACTATAACGACCGCCATTTCCGAGCGGAAAGCCGACATTCCCGGCATAGGCTTCGAATAATATCCCTGAATAATAGCTCATATGGCTGACAATGGTAAAATCAAATTTCACAAATTGTTCGACACCGTAATCCTTAATGACATCCCACAGTTCTTTCAACTCAACAATAGCTTGCTTGCCTTTGTCATTTTCAATAATATCAAGGGCCTGACCGATGATTTCCTCACCGCCTCTTAATTGGAGGAGTTGCAAGAGTCTTTGCTTATCAATCGATGACAGCGGCAACGAATTCACATGTTCCCGATAGCCAACATAATTTTTTTCATATAAAAATTTACGCAATGCATCGGCACGGCCGTTGGTTCCGAGGATTTGCACGAACAGTTCCTGGGCAAAGCCAACATGACCAATCGATACTTGGAATTCGCTAAGACCCACTTTTTTTAAGGAGGAAATCAGCAAAGCGATCGCCTCTCCGTCACATGAAACGGTATCTTCATTTAGGCATTCAATCCCAATCTGCTCAAACTCTGCCGGCCGGCCCCCTTCGCGCTGCTGGGCACGGAATACATTCGCGGAGTAGGCTAATCTTACCGGTAGATCCTCATCTAATAGTTTGGAAGCCGCCACCCGGGCGATGGGTGCAGTCATATCAGGTCTGAGTACGAGTGTATGCCCTTCTTTATCAAGCAATTTAAACAGCTGCTGGTCAGCTATCGCTGAGGCTGCTCCAACGGTTTCGTAGTATTCAAGTGCCGGGGTTTCGATAAATTGGTAGCCCCAAAGTTTCATCGTTTCCGCCATTCTTGAGCGAACGCGATGCTTCTTTTCATATAACCCCGGCAGCGTATCACGCATCCCTAAAGGCTTTTCAAACATAAACAAGCGGCTCAATGTGTTCACCCTTTTCATTTTGCTTTAGTCTGCTAAATTGGTAGTATGTTAAAGATAATTATTAGTAGTGTACCCCTTGAATATCGATTCGTCAACGAAAAAATCTCACAATTGGTTGAACTAAAAGTAGGTATGTATGCTTTTGTATTTGATGATTCCGCCGAAGATTGGATTTATTCCGCCAATGCAGCTTTTTTATTTTAAAAGAACCCGGTTGCTAAGACCGAGTTCAATCCAAACATCATATTTTATTTTCCCCACCATAGATCGGGTCATCCGCCCGGCGCTGCGTCAGTTCTTCTTTCGTATAAATCACCCGCATTGGGTTGCCTCCAACGAAGTAGCCAGGCGGAACGTCCTTATGGACAAGCGTCCCGGCTGAGACTATTGCCCCATCGCCAATCGTAATGCCCGGCATGATGGTAGAATTGGCGCCAATCATCACTTCACTGCCAATTTCGACCAATCCGAGCCGGTATTCTTTAATCAAATACTCGTGGGCGAGGATGGTAGTATTGTAGCCAATGACCGTGTTACGGCCGACGCTGATTTTTTCCGGAAACATCACATCAAGCATGACCATTAAAGCAAAGGAGGTGTGCTCACCGACCTTCATTTTAAGAAAAGTGCGGTACAGCCAGTTCTTCATCCCCAAAAACGGCGTATAACGGGCCAGTTGAATCACAATAAAATTTTTAACAACCTTCCAAAAAGGCACGGTCTTGTAGACGTGCCATAAAGAGTTCGCCCCTTCAACAGGGTGGCGGGTCGTATTTCTCATCTTCTCACTCTCCGAGAACAGTTATTAAGTCAGTCATGTTCTCTAACATGTAATCCGGTTCATATTTCGCCACATAGTCCCTTCCCTTAATGGACCAGGCAACACCAGCTGTCAATGTTCCGGCATTTTTCCCCGCTAAAATATCATGGAAGTTATCGCCGACCATCATCGCTTCAGATGGGTTCGAATTCAATTGTTCGAGCGCCTTATGGATTGGCTCCGGATCTGGCTTGACCTTTTCTACATGATCAAAGGCCACAACCACTTCAAAGAATCCTTCCAAATTCATCAATCGCAGCCCTTTCATAGTTACATCCAGCTTTTTCGTTGTCACAATCCCAAGCTTATAGCCGCGCTCCTTCAAGGTTTCAACCGTTTCCTGTACCCCGGCAAATTCTTTGACAAGCTCATCATGATTGGCAATATTATAGGCGCGATAGTCTGAGATCATTTCCTCCACTCGGTCGGGATCCATGCCGCCAAAGACGTCATGAAGGGTTGGGCCGAGAAATGGGAGTACATCCTCACGGCTGTACGTGTTCGGATAATATTTTTCCAGTGTATGCAAGTAGGTCGAAATAATTAATTCATTCGTATCAATTAAGGTCCCATCTAGATCAAATAGAATTGTCGTAATTTTGTTTTTCATAGTTGCCTTCCTTTCTTTTTACAAGCCCTGAGCGTTTCCAGATCGTACCGACCACTAAAGTTAACACAACCGCTACACCCAGCCGGATTAAAAACAGCGGCAGTACCGGGATGCCGAGCGGGACAAAGATTAACGTATCTTCGACCACCGCATGACAGGCCATTAGAAAAATAAATGCCAGGGTAATATCCTTTTTACTGACACCATCCTCTTTTACAGCCTGGATCATGACACCCGCACCATAGGCCAAACCGAATAATAAACCTGCGGCCATGGTCGTGGAGGTATTTTCCTTCATCCCAAGCGTTTTCGTAATCGGAGCCATTGTTTTCGAAAATTTATGTAACCATTGTAAGTCTTTTAAAATTTGAATGACCATCATTAGGGGAATGACAATCATGGCTAGTTGGAAAATGCCTAGTCCCGCTTTTTGAACGGCCTCGATTAAAATTCCGGCAACCCCATTGGCCGGTGCTGTGCTCTGCTGAATCAAGCCATACTTCGCTGTTTCCCCGCCTCCGTGCCAAACAAGGTTAATCACGATCGCTGACAGAAGAGCGAGCCCTGGCCTTGTGACCAGAACCACCCACAGCTTCACGCCCGCTTTCATTGCCACGCTTGATTCAATGAATAAATTATGGGAAAAAGACAGCATCACGGCTAAAATAAATACTTCTTTTACTGAAAAATCAAGTGTCAAAATCGCACCAATCGCCGCATAAAGATTGAGGAAATTTCCCAGTACAAGCGGTATTGCGGCATCGCCCGATAGACCAATCAGCTTCATCAACGGGGAAATCAATTTCATCACCCACGGCAATACAGGTGTATATTGCAGCACTGCCACAATCAGAGTAACCGGAAAAATAATTTTTCCTAATGACCATGTTGTCTTAAAACCAACCAGCAACCCCTTTTTTAATGAGTTTACAAACATTTCCCCATACCCCTTTTTAATGTCCAGCTCCAGGCCATACGCCGCTGACCAGGGCGCTTGCGCTTTTTTTAATTAGCTTGATCTAAATATCGGATCTCTGACCGTTGTTTAGTCCGGCGATAAAGAATAATCGCCACTGCCACTACGATCAAGGCAATCGAAATGGTCTGCGCCATCCTAAGGCTGCCCAGCATTAAACTATCGGTCCTAAGACCCTCGACGAAAAAGCGGCCCACGGAATACCAAATGACGTAGGATAGGAATAATTCACCGCGGCGAAAATTCACCCGGCGAAGGAAAATTAATAAAAAGAAGCCAACGAGATCCCAAATGGATTCATATAAAAATGTCGGATGATAGTAGCTTCCATTAATATACATTTGATTGATAATAAAGTCCGGTAAATGCAAATTCTCAAGGAACGACCTAGTCACCTCACCGCCATGGGCTTCCTGATTCATGAAATTACCCCAACGGCCAATCCCCTGCCCAAGAATGATACTTGGCGCAGCAATGTCGGCAATCTTCCAAAAAGAAATGCCTCGCTTTTTTGCAAAAACAATCGTGGTAATGACGGAGCCGATCAACGCCCCGTGTATCGCAATCCCGCCATTCCAAATTTGCGGGATGTCGGCCGGGTGATTAACATAATACTTCCATTCAAAAATTACATAATAAATTCGCGCAGAAATGATCGCGATCGGAATGGCCCACAGCATCAAATCGGCAAACGTGTCCTTGGGTAGGCCACGGCGATTTGCTTCTCTAATTGCTAAAAATAGGGCCAGTGCCAGACCTGAACCAATAATAATCCCATACCAATGCACGTCAATCGGGCCAAGTGAAAAGGCTATTGGGTTTAGCGGCTGAAATGTTTCGTCCATCTCTATCTCCTCCTTACATATCCTCGTGTTCCCCGTCTTCAATCACATCTGAAAGCCGGTCTGTAAATTGCTGGGCCGCGTTTACACCCATCCGTTTTAACCGGAAATTCATCGCCGCTACCTCAATGATAACAGCAAGGTTCCGTCCAGGGCGAACAGGAACGGTCAGTTTTGTAACCTCTGTGTCAATAATCTTCATTTTTTCCTCGTCCAAGCCAAGGCGGTCATATTGCTTTTTCGCATCCCAGATTTCTAAATCCATAATCAGTGTGATCCGTTTATTACTGCGAACGGCACCGGCACCGAACAAGGTCATCACATTGATAATGCCGAGGCCGCGGATTTCTAATAAGTGTTCGATTAAATCCGGCGATGTGCCCACTAATGTATCCTGATCTTCTTGACGGATTTCCACGCAATCATCGGCAACAAGACGGTGGCCGCGCTTCACGAGCTCCAGTGCCGTTTCACTTTTACCAACGCCGCTTTTTCCGGTAATAAGCACCCCAATTCCGTAAACGTCGACCAATACGCCATGGACCGCCGTTGTCGGAGCAAGCTTGCTTTCTAAATAATTCGTTAGACGGCTTGAAAAACGGGTGGTCTTCATGGTTGTCCGTAAAACGGGCACAGATTCCCGTTCCGCTGCTTCAATGAGCTCGACTGGAACTTCGATACCCCTTGTGACAATGATCGCTGGAGTGATATCGGTGCATAATCGGTCCATTCTGGAAATGCGTTCCCCTTCCGGCAGCTCCTCAAAAAAGGACAGTTCCGTTTTTCCTAAAAGCTGGATCCGTTCCGCTGGATAAAATTCAAAATAACCGGCAATTTCAATTCCCGGCCGGGATATATCACTTGTGGTGATGGGGCGGTTAATTCCCTCTTCGCCACTGACCAATTCGAGATGAAATTTATCTAAAATATCTTTGGTGCGTACTTTTGTCAAGAAGGTTCCTCCTCGTAGAAAAGCGTAAGGCGCCTGCCTATCGGCGACAAGCATAAGACGAGCCGGCAGGAAGGTTGTTCTTTAACCTTCATGTCGGATTGGCTTAGACCATAGAGCCGATGGCGCCTGAAGCTAGACAGTTATCAAATTTTAAAAACATAAAATTCATTTCCTCTTATTTTAGCATTTTTTGAAAAAGAACCAAATGGAAGTTGTTCAAAAACTTAAAAAACGCAGACCATTAATCAATGGTCTGCACCTTTTTCCTTACTTTCTTGCTTTTCTTGATGGCTCCAGGATGGTTTTTTGAATGACGATGTTCACGAGCGACATCAGCACCGCGAAAAACAGTGCCATGCCAAAGCCTTGGATTTCAAAGGCATCCCCCATTAAATAATCGGTCAGTTCCAAAGTAATCGCGTTGATGACAAATAGAAAAAGCCCCATCGTTAAAACCGTTACCGGTAAAGTAAACAAAATCAGGAGTGGACGCACCAGCACATTTAAGATGGATAATAATATGCTTGCCTGAAGTGCGGCCCAAAACCCCGTCAGTTGAAAGCTTTCGTGAAAATAACCGGCAAGTGCCATAAACAAAACCGCATTAATTAAACACCCAATTAGCCATCTCATCTTCTCGTGTCCCCTACTTATACCTCTTGTGATTTGTGAATCGTAATCGTGCCTGTTTTCGTATCGGCATAGATTCTCATCATTTTATCAGGATGGTTGATCGATTGGAAGCGGAGCGATTTTTGAATCATTTCACTTTTCTCCTCCAGCACCTGTACACCGGTAAGGTTCACATTAAAACCGCCAAGATTTGTCTTGAGCTCGCCATTGACCTGCACTCCTTCCGGAACATATAGGTCAATGCCGCCGGTTGTCGCTTTGGCCTGAATCAATTCAGAACGATTTCCGTGCAGGTTCACACTAATATTGCCGTTAAACGACTGCGTTTCCACCTTTCTAAAATCACCATCAAGCTGAATCGCACCGTTTATGGTCTCCGTTTCGACCTCATCAAACTGGCTGCCGGCAATCTTAATTCTTCCGTTCGCCGTTTCGACTTCGGCTTTTTTTCCATTTACGCGCTGAAGTTCAATTTTGCCATTCGCGGTTTTTACCCGAAGATCGTGAAGATTCATTTCTTCACCAGTCACACCGCCATTAAACATTCTGATGCGGACACGCTCATATTGCCGTTTTGGCACATAGATGACCGCTTCCACCTTCATCCATTTCTGCTGCGTCGCAAAACGTAACTTTTGATGGTCGACAGTAAAAATCACATCACGGAGGAAGTTTTGCCGCGCTTGATCCTGATTGTCGACCCGGTATACCTTGGCCTGGCACTCAATCCTTACGTCAGGTTGTTCCCATGCCGCAAGCTTAACGGAACCATTGGCCACATCGATGTCTATATCTTTTACATCCGCGGTTCCTTGATGGAAAATATGAGAGATATCAACAGATTGACCGAAATTCAAGTCAAAATCAAAGTCTTTGATTTTTTTTAGGGCCGTATCAACAAAGTCAAAAATTTTATCCTTTGTCGATTGGTATTTTGCTTGGAATGGGTCGTCCTTTTTTGTTTCTTCAAATTGAACAGCTGTGGAAAGCTCGTTCACAATTTGTTCCTGTTTCTGCTCCATCGTTTGCTGTGCTTTTTCCAGTTCTTCAAGTAGTGCCAGTGCCTCATCGACCTTCAGCTTTCCTTCTTCTACCATTTGCAGAATTCGTTTTCTTTCCTCTTTCATCGTTTCCACCTCAGATTTCATTTTTTTCTCTCTCTTTCAGCTTATTCAGCCAGTAGAACCTTTACGCCTTTGACAATGTTCCAAATCACTACAATGAGCCAGACGACGACCAGCACAGCAATACTAATAATCGTAAAAGTAGGAACCGTATCTTGAATATTGGTAAAATCATAAAATACCGCAAATAGTAGCAACGGTGTTAGGATTAGCGGAATTAAATGCGATAATAAGGATTTTTTGGCATGCATTTTGGTGGATTCATCTCCTGAAGCGATAAAGACCGCAAGCGGAAAAATAAACCCGGCAAAAAAAATACTGAAATAACACAAACTTGAAAGAACTTTTCTAGTTTCCATTTCGTTCATCACCTCTATTCTTTATGTACGGACTGGATTGAAAAAAGTTTCTATAAATGGTTCGAAACGTCCGGTTTTTTTTATAAGCGGCCGATTCCGCCGAATTGGTGGGGAATTCCGCCAAACTTAAAGTTAGTCTAAAAAGTGGACACGGACAAATGAGATATAGTTTATAATACAATCATCATTAAAAAGGACGTGTACACATGGGGAAACATCATGATCAGGAATATAAAGATTACGTTTCGAAATTAGTTGTGGAAGAAGGGCGAAAGGCATCAGACCTTGCTCGTGAACTTGAGCTTTCCTACAAGACTTTATCTGGGTGGGTGGCAGCGTATAAAAAGAAAAACCAGGGTGATCAATCAAAAGAAAACTATATTACCCCTTCAGAGCTGGAGATGTTGAAAAAACAACATGAAAAAGAAATACAACAGCTACGAGAGGAGAATGAAATCTTAAAAAAGGCCATGCACATCTTCACGAAAAACCAAGCGTAAAGTATAGCTTCATTCAGGCCCATACGGATGAACACAACATTGTGAAGATGTGCATGGTACTTGAAGTTTCCAAGAGTGGGTATTATAAATGGCTACGCGCCCAAAATCAGCCTCAATCTGAAAAAGAAACTTATCGTAAAGAGATTGAACAGAAAATATGTAAATCCTTTTATGAAAGTCAAGGAGCTTATGGTAGCCCAAGAGTACACGCTGACCTGGTAGAATGGGGTTATAATGTTTCTCAGAAAACAGTGGCACGTATCATGCAGAAATTAGGGTTATCAGCTTCCCCAAAAGGAAAATACGTAGTAACAACTGATTCAAACCATGATCAAAAGATCTATCCTAACCTGGTCAAACGTCAATTCAATGTAAACGAACCTAATCGGATATGGGTTACGGATATTACCTACATTTGGACGATTGAGGGATGGGTTTATTTATCAACTATCATGGATTTATTCTCAAGAAAAATCGTGGGTTGGAGTATGGCTACTCACATGAAAAAAGAGTTGTCTATCCAAACTTTAAATATGGCGCTTATTTCCAGGCAGCCGGATGAAGGGTTAATCCATCATTCGGATCGAGGTTCTCAATATTGTTCTAGTGACTATACAGACATCCTGAAAGAAAACAAAATGCAAATTAGTATGAGTAAAAAAGGCGATCCTTACGATAACGCGTGTATCGAGTCATTCCACGCCACAATCAAGAAGGAATTGATCTACAGGAGGAAATCTGCGACTAGAGCAGAAGCTGTAAAGGCTATAAATTACTATATAAGCAGTTTTTATAATGAAAAGAGGAAACATTCAACATTAGGATATTTTTCACCTAATCAATTCGAGAGAATGCATCTACAAAACGAGCCAGATTATATCTCATAAATTCCCTTTAGGTATTCAAAATGATCAATTAGGCATTTTTAATTGATCATTTTGAATACCCCAGCAAGCGAAGCGCGGTAGTGTTTTTTAATAAAGAATATCTCAAACTTTTGTGTCTACTTTCTTGACAGAAGACCAAACTTCTAATGAATTCCGCCAATCCATCTCAACTTCCCACAAGGCAGAAAAAAAGAGCCGGAAATCATCCGGCTCTTCTTCATTGTTTATGCTTTTACGGTGCTTTTTTCATCAATTTGCTGTTTCATTCGCAGCCGATCACGCTCAAGGATTGGCTTTAAGTATTTTCCGGTATACGACACAGGGGTTTCTGCTATCTTCTCCGGTGTTCCTGTTGCGATAATCGTTCCGCCCTTGTCGCCGCCTTCTGGGCCAAGGTCAACAAGATAATCAGCGGCTTTGATGACATCAAGATTGTGTTCGATCACCAAAACAGTGTCGCCATTTTCAACCAGGCGCTGTAACACCACAAGCAAACGAGAGATATCGTCCACATGAAGGCCGGTTGTCGGCTCATCCAAAATATAGAAGGACTTACCGTTCGATCGTCGGTGCAATTCGGAAGCAAGCTTCACGCGCTGGGCCTCTCCTCCGGACAGAGTTGTCGCCGGCTGACCTAGTTTAATATAGCCTAGTCCGACATCCAAAATCGTCTGCAGCTTGCGGCTGATTTTTGGAATGTTTTCGAAAAAGTCTACAGCTGCTTCGACGGTCATATCAAGGATATCGGCTATATTTTTCCCTTTGTATTTTACTTCTAGCGTTTCTCGGTTATAGCGTTTACCATGGCACACTTCACAAGGAACATAAACATCAGGCAAAAAGTGCATTTCAATTTTGATAATTCCATCACCGCGGCAGGCCTCACAGCGGCCGCCCTTAACATTAAAGCTGAAGCGGCCTTTTTTATACCCGCGAACCTTTGCTTCGTTCGTAGTCGAAAACACATCGCGAACGTCATCAAACACACCGGTATACGTAGCCGGATTGGATCGCGGCGTCCGGCCAATTGGCGACTGATCAATATCAATGACTTTTTCTAAGTGCTCAATTCCCTTGATACTCTTGTGTTCTCCAGGCTTCGTTTTAGCACGATTTAGCTTTTGTGCCAGCGATTTATGAAGAATCTCATTAATAAGTGTACTTTTTCCAGAACCAGATACACCTGTTATGGCAATGAAAACACCAAGTGGAAACTTTACATTCACATTTTTTAAATTGTTTTCGGATGCTCCCTTGATCTCAATATAGCGGCCGTCCGGTTTACGGCGTTCCAACGGGAGCGGGATAAACTTCTTTCCTGATAAATATTGACCGGTCAACGAGTTCGGGTCTGCCATTACCTCGGAAGGTGTTCCCGCGGAAACCACTTCACCACCGTGTATGCCGGCCCCCGGTCCGATATCAATCAAATAATCTGCGGCGAGCATGGTGTCCTCGTCGTGCTCGACAACAATCAAGGTATTGCCAATATCACGCATGCTTCGCAATGTACCGATCAAGCGGTCATTGTCACGCTGATGGAGGCCGATTGACGGCTCATCCAAAATATACATCACACCTGTTAAGCGTGAACCAATCTGTGTCGCCAAACGAATCCGCTGCGCCTCCCCGCCTGATAAGGTGCCCGCCATCCGGCTAAGCGTTAAGTAATCAAGTCCGACATTGATTAAGAAGCCAAGACGCTCCTTGATTTCACGAAAAATCAGCTTGGCGATTTGCATTTCTTTTTCCGAAAGCTGCAATTCGGCGAAAAATTGCTGTGCTTCTTCAATCGAAAGATCTGTTACATGGGCAATATGACGGCCGTTAATTAAAACAGCTAAGGTTTCTTTTTTCAAGCGATAGCCTTTACATGTTGGGCATGGCTTCTGGGTCATATATTTTTCCATTTGTTCACGGATATAATCAGAGCTTGTCTCCTTAAATCGGCGTTCGACGTTACGGATGACCCCTTCAAATTCGATATTCCCCTCACGAATTTGCCCAAAATCGTTCTCATAACGGAAGTATATTTTTTCACGGCCGGAACCGTAGAGGACTTTTTCCAATAGGTGTTCCGGAATGTCCTTTACAGGCGTATTCATATCCACGCCAAAATGATTGCAAACAGCCTCCAAGAGCTGCGGGTAATACTGTGAGCTTGTCGGCTCCCACGGGGCAATCGCATGCTGTTTTAGGGTTAAGTCCTTATTCGGTATAACAAGATCGACATCGACTTCGAGCTTGGAGCCGAGCCCGTCACATTCCGCGCAGGCACCAAAAGGACTGTTAAAGGAAAACATCCGCGGTTCTAGCTCGCCGATGGAAAAGCCGCAAATAGGGCAAGCATGGTTTTCGCTAAACAATAATTCTTCTTCGCCCATCACGTCGACGATTACTTTTCCTTCGCCCAGTTTCAAAGCTGTTTCAAGTGAGTCAGCTACCCTTGCAGCAATACCATCTTTGACGACGATTCGATCGATGACCACTTCAATCGAGTGCTTTTTATTTTTTTCGAGTTCAATCTCTTCACCAAGATCCATCATTTCTCCGTCCACGCGCACCCGGACAAAGCCTTGCTTTTTCACGTCTTCGAAGACCTTTACATGTGCCCCTTTTCGTCCGGAAATAATCGGGGCAAGGATTTGCATTTTTGTCCGCTCCGGATATTCAAGAATGCGGTCGACCATCTGTTCAATCGTTTGTGAGGAAATTTCAATATGGTGAATTGGGCAGGTTGGATGTCCAACCCTTGCGAATAATAATCGTAAGTAATCATAAATTTCTGTCACTGTCCCGACAGTTGAACGCGGGTTGCGGCTAGTTGTTTTTTGATCAATCGAAATCGCAGGAGAAAGCCCTTCAATCGCATCGACATCAGGCTTATCCATTTGTCCAAGGAATTGCCTTGCATAGGCCGAAAGCGATTCAACATACCGCCGCTGGCCTTCCGCATAAATCGTATCAAACGCGAGCGAAGACTTTCCTGATCCGGAAAGTCCCGTCACAACAACAAGCTTATCTCGCGGAATCGTGACATCAATATTTTTCAAATTGTGGGCTCTGGCGCCTTTCACAATCAGTTTTTCCATTGCCATGTGTATACGTCATCCTTCCGCTTTCAATTCCAAAAGTAAGTCACGAAGCTCGGCCGCCCGTTCAAAATTAAGCGCTTTGGCTTCGATTTTCATTTCTTTTTCCATTGTCGCAATTAGCTTTTCTCTTTCTTTCTTGTTCATTTTGCCAAACGATGAAGCCGGTGTATACTCCTCCTGATCCTCAGCCGCATGGGTGGCGCGAATGACATCACGGATTGCCTTTTGAATCGTTTGAGGTGTTACACCATGTTTCTTATTATATTCCTCCTGGATTTCACGACGCCGTTTTGTCTCGCCGATCGCCTTCTCCATCGAATCCGTGATTCTATCTGCATACATGATGACGTGGCCATTAGCATTCCGGGCAGCCCGACCAATCGTTTGGATGAGCGAACGTTCCGAGCGAAGGAAACCTTCTTTGTCGGCATCGAGTATCGTTATGAGCGAAACCTCAGGGATATCAAGACCCTCCCGTAGAAGGTTGATTCCGATGAGAACATCATATTTCCCCATTCGCAGCTCGCGGATAATTTCTATTCGTTCGAGCGTCTTGACCTCCGAGTGAAGGTACTGAACTTTAATCCCGATTTCCTTGAGATAGTCGGTTAGGTCTTCAGACATTTTCTTCGTCAGTGTCGTAACAAGTACCCGTTCATTTTTCTTTACGCGGTCATGAATTTCCCCTATCAAATCATCAATTTGCCCCTCAATCGGACGGACTTCAATGGTTGGATCAAGGAGTCCTGTCGGACGGATAATTTGCTGAATCATGTCCGGTGTATGCTCAAGCTCATACGGACCGGGCGTTGCTGATACAAAAATAGCATTGTGTACATGTTTTTCAAATTCATCAAAGGTTAGCGGCCGGTTATCAAGGGCTGACGGTAGACGGAAGCCATGGTCAACAAGCACCTGTTTTCGCGCTTTATCGCCATTGAACATCCCTCTGACCTGTGGCAGGGTGACATGTGACTCATCAATAATCATGAGAAAATCTTCCGGAAAATAATCCAGAAGTGTGTAGGGAGTTGAGCCAGCTGGTCTGAGCGTTAGATGTCGCGAATAGTTTTCAATCCCTGAGCAAAAGCCCATTTCGCGCATCATTTCGAGATCATAGCGTGTCCGCTGCTCGATCCGCTGTGCTTCAAGCAGTTTGTTGTCTGCGCGTAGTTCCTCAAGTCGTTCCTCTAGCTCTTTTTCAATATTCTCAATGGCTACCCGCATTTTTTCTTCTCTTGTAACGAAGTGGGATGCCGGGAAAATAGCCACATGTTCGCGTTCGCCGATGATTTCACCTGTAAGGGCATCGACTTCGCGAATGCGATCAATTTCATCGCCGAAAAATTCAACGCGCACGCAATGCTCATCGCGTGAAACCGGAAAAATTTCCACAACGTCACCGCGGACACGAAAGGTTCCCCGCTTGAAATCAATATCATTTCGTTCATATTGGATATCGACAAGGCGATGCAGCAGCTGATTGCGCTCAATTTCCATTCCTGTTCGGAGTGACAGCACCATTTCACGATATTCTTCCGGCGAACCGAGACCGTAGATGCAGGAGACGCTGGCAATGATAATGACATCTTTCCGCTCAAATAAGGAAGAGGTAGCGGAGTGACGTAGTTTATCTATCTCATCATTGATGCTGGCATCTTTTTCAATGAATGTATCCGTCTGTGGCACATAGGCTTCCGGTTGATAGTAATCATAGTAACTGACAAAATATTCGACCGCGTTGTTCGGGAAAAATTCCTTAAACTCACTATAAAGCTGGCCGGCAAGTGTTTTATTGTGGGCAATGACAAGAGTGGGCTTGTTTATCTCTTTAATCACGTTTGAAACGGTAAATGTCTTACCCGTACCGGTGGCACCAAGCAGTGTTTGATGGCGTTTATTTTGGTGGATGCCCTCCACTAACTGGCGAATCGCCTCTGGCTGATCTCCTTGTGGCGAGTATTTTGAAACTAATTCAAATTGGTCTTTCACAAAGGGTTCCTCCCGTTAAATGAAATCACCTTGCAGCTTGTAAAACTCGGTTTTGGACGGGATGTTGCTGAAAAGTGTCGTCTCTAAATTTTCATATTAACATTCTACCACAATCAGCCGAAAACAAACCACTAATATGCGAACTAGTATTCGATTTTATTTTTTCTAAAAATAAAAAGCCTGTCACAATGGACAGACTTAGCTATTTTTTACTGCTCGCGGTTTCATTTTTGCCGCCAGCCAGAAGCCCGCGGTTAACGAGAAAGCATCAATGATGATGAGTGCAGAGTTGTTTGTATATCCTTTATAGGCAGACGCAGCGATGAGCGCGATGGTTAAGCCAAGGCCAATGAGCCGATTATACGTGACCCTTGTGAAAAGTAAGACTAGTAACCCTGGCAAAATAATTGCCGATAAAAATTGAATAACGCTTATCAATGGGCTCCCACCTTATTTAAAGATTTCTGTTTATTCATTTTAGAAATTTATCAATGAAATTGCAATAAAAAAGTTTGCTTGTCTACTTCTTGATTTTTATAAAACTAGCTTCGGCTTTTTGCTGAGAAAATAAGCTGACAACGACAAATCCAAGGAAGGAAAGGACAATCGGCGTGACAACCGTATGCAGCCCGAATGGATTTGGATAAAAACGATCTAATAAAATGTACGAACCCATTCCCAAAATCATCGAGGTAATCGCACCGTATTTATTTCCTTTACTCCAATACAGTCCTAAAATAACCGGCCAAATAAAGACGGACTCAAGACCGCCAAAGGAGAATAAATTTAGCCAGACAATTAAATCAGGCGGGCTTAGCGCCAGCAGGATAACAAGAATGCCAATGACCGCTGTTACACTGAAGCTGACCTTTTTTACATGATCGTCCCCGGCATTTGGCTTAATGTAATTTAAATAAACATCCTTCACAAGTGCGGAGCTGACCAAAATCAGCAGGGCATCGACCGTCGACATGATTGCCGCCATCGGGGCAGCGAGGACAATCCCGGCTACAAACGGTGGCAGCACCTTCATCGATAACAGCGGCATGACGGTATCACCGATTTTCACACCTGGAAGCACGGGTCTGGCGAAAACGCCAATAAGGTGCATGCCGAGCATGATGAAACCAACTACAATCGTCCCAATAATAATCGCGGTGTGCATAGCTTTCGAATTTTTATACGACATGGCCCGCACCGTAATTTGCGGCAGACCCACAACGCCAATCCCCACTAATATCCAAAAGGAAGAAACATAGGCTGGCGTAAGGCTCCGATCTGCACCAAATGGGGTAATTAGATTAGGATTTTCCGCTGTTAAATCCGAAATAATCTTTGGGATGCCGCCGCCGGCTTTAATGGTAGCAATCAGCAGAATTAACGTCCCTATGAACATGACAACACCTTGAACGGCATCGGTCAAGGCCACGGCCCGAAAGCCACCGACAATGAC
Organism: Bacillus sp. MM2020_4; assembly: GCF_011250555.1. GTDB lineage: Bacteria > Bacillota > Bacilli > Bacillales > Cytobacillaceae > Neobacillus. Next base: position 189,019 of record NZ_JAANMZ010000004.1, read on the forward strand.
AAAGACAAGGACCGAGAAGGCGAAGATGAATAAGGCTGTTGCGTACGGAAGTCCTGTTAGTGATTCAACGAGCCGCGCGCCGCCAATCCATTGTGCAGTCATCGATGAAAAAAGAAAGATAATGATGCTCGCGGCCGAAACGATGACAACGGTTTTACTTTTATAGCGCTCTTTCAGAAAATCGATGAGCGTAATCGCTTTGTATTGCCTCGCGACAATCGCAAATTTCTTTCCTAACACCATTAACGTAAAATAACCAGTTGCCAGCTGGGCCATGGCAAGGAGTACCCAGCCTAATCCTTGCGTATAGGCGACACCGGGGCCACCAATAAAACTGCTGGCACTGCCATAGGTAGCGACCATGGTCATCGCCAGGATGAACCCGCCCATTTGCCGCTCACCTAAAAAATACTCCTCAAGGAACGAGTTAGATTTGAGGACAAATTTGTTTGACCATAAGCCGATTGAAAAGATTATAAGTAAGAAAATGAGTAACGGGGTTATCACTGGCCAATTCACTTGATGTCCCCCTCTTGCTCATCAAAGGGAACTTCTTTAAACAGGAATTTCACCGTTAGAATAACGAGAATAATCATGACGACAGATCCAACGATACAGCTGTAGAAGAACCATGCCGGTAAGCCAAATATGTAGGTATAGCCTTCGACCTTGGCGGAGCCGATTCCGTAGGCAAACCCATACCACCAGATAAAATTGATGATCACAAGGGCAATGCCTATTAGGGCTTCGCGATGGGCGATTTTAAAACGCTTATCCTGTGGATTGACTGTTTTTTTCAACAGTATTCCCCCTCAAAAATTGTGGTTAGTCTAGTTTGAACGAATCATGAACATTTTACCAAACTTATGAGCGAGGTAAAGAAAAAAGCATAAAAAAGCTTACTAAGTTGGGGAGTGTATTATTGGTGACAGGCACCAAGTGGAAGAAGATACCAAACACAAAAAGGCACCCAATCGTAAAAGGTGCCAAATAGGAAGTGCTGTCAGTTACAGGTGCCGTGCGGGCTCGGGCAGCCGTTTGTTTCTTTTTCTACTTGGATGGTGCTGTGTTCGATGTGGAATTCGTCGTGAAGGATTCGCTGAGATTGTGAGAGAATTTCATCATGAACCCCGTTATCGGCGATGGTAATGTGACAGCTTAAGACTGGATATCCAGAAGTAATCGTCCAGATATGAAGGTCATGGACTTCCTTTACGAGTGGAATCCCGCCGAGCGTGGATTTCACTTGACTGATATCAATTTGTGTTGGCGCCCCTTCCATTAAAATATGGAAGGAATCCTTGGTAACGCGAAATCCGCTGACAAGGATCAACGCTGCTACAATCACACTGGCAATCGGGTCAGCAATGCCCCAGCCGAAAAACATAATAAGAAGGGCCGCAATAATTGCTCCAACTGACCCAAGCATATCACCAATCACATGTAAAAAGGCACTTCTCACATTCAAGTTATCATCTTTGTCGCCTTTCATTAAAATCCAGGCTGCAATGACGTTTACTACCAAACCTGTTATGGAAATGATCAGCATCCCCGTACTTTGTACATCCGGGGGAGCGAAAAAGCGCTGAATGGCTTCATAAAAGATAAATAAAGAAATGACAACCAACGTTAGTCCGTTTAGAGCTGCTGCAATAATTTCGAATCGTTTGTAGCCGTACGTTTTTTCTTGTGATACTTGTTTTTCCCCGAGTTTGATGGCGAAGAAACTCAGGCCAAGTGCCGCGGCGTCGCTCAGCATGTGACCGGCATCAGATAATAGTGCCAAACTGTTTGTCAAAAATCCGCCGATTACTTCGACGATCATAAATGCAGAAATCAGAATGAAAGAACTCAATAAAGCTTTTTTATTACTTGTATGTGAATGGCCATGCGAGTGGCCGTGAGAATGTCCGTGATGGTGGTGATGACCCATGTTTATCCCCCCTAGAGCACCGTGGTGGCGGCTCTTTTATAGTTCTCTTTAAAAATCATTGCTATTCTTTTACTCTCAAAAGTCTTAAACCGTTAAAGGTAACGAGTAACGTCACTCCCATATCAGCAAAAATTGCGATCCATAGGGTCAGCCAGCCTGGAACGACCAACAGGAGTGCCGCCAGCTTCACTACAAGTGATAAAGTAATATTTTGCTTGATAATCCGTACTGTTTTACGGCTTAGTTTAATGGTAAACGGCAGCTTTGTTAAGTCGTCGTTCATTAAGGCAATGTCAGCCGTTTCTAAAGCGGTATCCGTCCCTGCCCCGCCCATCGCAATCCCCACATTCGCTGCAGCAAGTGCCGGTGCATCATTGACCCCGTCGCCCACCATCCCGACTCTGCCAAACTGTGATTTACATTTTTTTATAAAAGTCAATTTATCTTCAGGCAGCAGCTCCGCTTCCACACTAGTAACGCCAACTTGACTGCCGATGGAAGCGGCCGTTGCCTTGTTATCGCCAGTCAACATAAACGTATGCCGAATGCCCATCTGATAGAGTCGCTTCATGACGGCAGCACTGCTTTCACGGACCTCATCAGCTACAGCAATTAAACCAACAATTTCGGAAGGCGCCGTTCCGGCAATCATCACGGTTTTGCCCTCATTTTGCAAAGCGGCGATTTGGTCACCAATTTCCGAAGGGATCGAATTGAACAGTTTTGTATTCCCAACCCGGTACTCCACCCCGTTTACCATCCCTTTAATGCCCTTACCGGTAATCGAGGTAAACTCCGTAACCTCTGCAACATCCCTTTCAGGGTATGCTGCCTTTTTGATTATGGCACTGGCAAGCGGGTGTTGCGATTTGCTTTCGAGTGCAGCAATAATCGCAAGCAGATTCTCATCACCGCTATAGTTGATGATGTCCGTGACAACCGGCACCCCTTTTGTCAGCGTACCCGTTTTATCAAAGGCAATCGCCTTCACCGCACCTAGTTCCTCTAAATAGCTGCCACCCTTTATCAACACTCCATTACGAGCAGCGTTGCCGATGGCTGTAACGATGGCTACCGGGGTAGAAATCACCAGCGCACATGGACAGCCGACGACTAAAACTGCAAGACCCTGGTAAATCCATTCCTGCCAGCTAGCCGCGAACAAGAGCGGCGGGACCACAGCAACAAGGGCTGCCATTAACATAATGACCGGGGTGTAGTACTTGGCAAACCGGTCGACAAACTGCTGGGAGGGTGCCTTTTCTGCCTGCGCCTCTTCTACTAAATGAATGATTTTGGCAATCGCCGTGTCATCAACGAGCCTGCTGACCTTTATTTGTAAAAATCCCTCTTCATTTAGCGTGCCTGCGAAGACGTCATCATTGACGGCTTTTTCAACTGGCACGGATTCGCCGGTAATGGCCGCTTGATTGACAGAGGAATGACCGTCGATAATGATTCCGTCCATGGCAATCATTTGCCCCGGTTTCACGAGCATTAAATCGCCGATCTCGATATCCTCGGCTTTTAGTAAAATTTCTTTGCCATTCCTGACAACGATGGCCTCTGTTGGTGCCATTTTCATCAGCGAGCGAATCGAGTTCCTTGCCTTATCCATCGAGTACCGTTCCAGAACCTCGCTAATCGCGAACAAGATGACAACAACGGCACCTTCACTCCATTCGCCAATAATAGCTGCACCAATGATCGCGATGGTCATCAGTGTTTTCATGTCAAAATCTAGGCGGAATATATTTTTCAAGCCTATTTTAAATAAGGGAAAACCTCCTAGTAAAATAGCGGCGGCGAAAAGGATGTTTTCGGAAAAAAGATATCCGGCTGCGAGAAATAGTAATGACAGCCCGAGCAGTCCAAACCTTTTCCAAATCGGTTCCTTTGGTAAGACAGGTGGTTTTTCTTTTTCCGGAAAAATCGTTAACCTTTCAAAGGCCCCGGCTTCGTGCAGGTGTTCTATTGTGGTGCTTCCGAAAACGGTCAGTTTAGAGGCACCGAAGTTTACCTTTGCATCAACAACACCATCCAGGTGCTGTACGTTCTTTTCGAACTTTGCGGCACAACTCGTTCAGGAAAAGCCTTGAACACGATAGACTTGTTTTTCAATCGTTTCACTCACGACCTGCCACCTCCTCCTGGTGGGCAACCGCGATATGAATTAATTGTTTTACATGATCATCATCAAGTGAGTAATAGGCAAGCTTGCCCTCTTTACGGTATTTCGCGAGACCAAGGCTTTTTAAATGCCTTAAGTGGTGGGAGGCTGTCGCCGTTGTCGCCCCAACAATATTGGCCACATCACAGACACAAAGCTCGTCTTCGAGCGTCAAAGCATAAGCAATTTTCATCCGAGTTTCATCTGCCAACGCTTTAAAAAGCTTACTCACTTCAGGGATATGGTTCCCTTTTTCAAGTTGCTGCTGAACTCGAGTGGTTTTCTCGCTATCCACACAGGTAATCTCGCAAACATCATGCTCTTTCATGCAAGTCACACTTCCTTCATTCAAACGTTCGTTTGATTATATAATATTCAAACAGAGGTTTGAATGTCAATGGTTTTCTTATTTAGGAATAAAATCGATTGAGGTAAGAGGAGTAGTAAAAGGAGAGCCCCTTAAAATGGAGGCTCTCCCTTATTATTTTGTAATATATTTCACCGCGTAGGAAGCAAGCTGGACTCTATTTTCAAGACAGAGCTTATCTAATAGATTTTTGATGTGGTTTTTCACGGTGTTTTCGGCAATAAATAGGTTTTCAGCAATTTGCTTATTGGTTTGCCCTTCTGAAACTAATAGAAGAATTTCCTTTTCCCTCGGAGTTAGAGAACTAATCGCCGGGGTGTTCTGCAAATCGCGTTCACGGAATTGATAGAGCAATTTTCCAGCCAACCCCCTTGTTGCCGCGTCCGAACCATCAACAATTGAACGTAGATACTGAAGCCAATCGTCGGGATCCATATTTTTTAATAAGTAGCCTTGGGCGCCGTACTGGATGCTAGTAAACAAATCCCCGACATTGTCGGAGACGCTTAGTATAATCACTTTGATGAACGGATATTTCTCCTTGATGATTTTCGTTGCTGCCAAGCCATCCAATACCGGCATTTCGATATCGATTAATAAAATATCGGGAAGCTGTTCAGTACAAAGTTGAATGGCTTCCTTGCCATTCTTTGCCTGACCCACAATGGTAAACAGTGAATCTCCTTCAAGTATTTCCATAATCGCCTGCCTCGCGTGGGGGTGATCGTCAGCAATTAACACTCGATAAGGTACCATTATTTGTCGCTCCCTCGTACCGTTATTTTTGTTCCATCATTTCTTATAGAGGCAATATCAAGCACTGCACCAATTTTTTCAACACGTTCTTTTAACATGACAAGACCATATTGATTCAGATTCCGTTCATCCTTCGCAAACCCTTTCCCATCGTCTTCAATTTTCATCTCCCAACCATCGGAAATCTTCTGGAGCAGGAATGCCGCAGATTGTGCCTCGGAATGTTTTCTGATATTCGTAAAGGCCTCTTGAATGATGCCAAACAGTTGCACCTCTTCCGAAGGATTAAAGTATTCCTCCTCTAACCCGATGGAAACATTTGCTTCAACCCCTGAAACGGCACTCCATTCATTCAGCCAATTCTCTATTCGTTTCGGAAAAGAAATCAACTCTAAAGGATTCACACGCAGATTAAAAATTGCCTGCCTCAGATTGGCGTCGATAGAGTTGACAAGACCGCTCGCCTCCTCTACCTTTCCTTTTTTTAAATTTACCTTTAGTAAAAATAATGTCTGAGCAATGTTATCGTGTAATTCTTTTGCCAGCCGTTCCCTTTCCTCATAAACAGCCCGCATTTCCCTCTCGGTTGCGAGTCGACGGTTCTTTTCCTCAATCAGCTTAAACAGCCAAGTAGAAAACCCATAGGAAACGACCAATGTTAAAAGGATAATCAAGTAATTCCCTGTCTCCATCGATAAATTTTGCAGTAACACAGTATTATGCCGAATCAGTTCAAAGCCCCCAATAAGCAGGGTAGGGATTAAGATCGTGATTATTTTTAACGTACGATACGACATTTACACCACCTCTTCCACTTCATTAAAGCATATTGGATCGAATTATTCCCCCTATTTACGGTAGCGGTTCAGCAGATCCACCATAAATTGCTTCGTATTAACGTGATCATTCCGAATCGCTTCAATCATCCTTCCATTTTCCATAAAAATTACTTGATCAGCCACTTCGGCGGCCACATCCATCATATGAGTAGAAAAGATTATCGTCGTACCACTCTGTTTTATTTTTTTTAACAACTCTATAAAAACATCGATCCAATATGGATCGAGGCCATTTGTCGGTTCATCAAGAATCAAAACGGCGGGGGCTGCCAGCCATGCCTGGCCAAATAGCAACCGTTGGCGCATCCCTTTTGATAAGTGTTTAATCATCTCATCCCTTTTTGCCTCCAACCCAAGAGTGTCGATCACTTCCATAATCCGAGGTTGTGCAACCTTTCGAAACGTTCCGTAAAACGTTAAAAACTCTATGACGCTCAGCGATTCTTGGGCAAAAAACTCATCAGGCATGTATCCAATTAACGACACATACTGTTTACGATTTTCCTTGATATCTACCTGATTAATCAAAACAGTCCCAACACCAGGTGGCGAAATGCCAGCAATGATCTGCAGCAGGGTGCTTTTCCCAGCACCGTTTCCACCGCAGAGTACAATGCATTCTCCGTCTTCTGCTGTTAACGAGAATGAATGAAGGGCTGTTTTTTGCTTAAATACCTTGGAGACGTTTTTAATCGTTATCATAGATACCTCCTCCTTCCTAGGAACAGGATTGAGAGGGAAAACAGCATAAAGATATAAGCAATCAGGTAGCCAATCAAGATCATCCAGCCTGCACCCGATTGGAATAGGTGAACAATCGCATCATACGACGCACCAAATATCGCACCACTATCCCATTTAATAATTAAAAAGATTCGCAAAAACTCGGCTGGATTTAGGACCATCGCTACTTTCAATAACGGTTCAATCATTGAGTAGGGAACGAGTCCCAAAACAGCAATCAAAGCGGTTGGCCAAATCATGATAAGGAAGAACCAGATGGCGACCGACGCCATTAATGCCTTCCATCTTGTTTTGGCAACTGTTCCGAGAAATACCCCAAGAATTAAAAATACATAGATCAAAAGTAGAGAAAAGAGATAGATTCCCAGCAGCCATGGCAGCGATAATTGGATGCCTACAAATAAACCAATTGCCATGCTAATTCCAAAGCTTAAGGTGAACACAGCCGCCTGCGCCATAATCAAACCGGCAAATTTCCCAAACAGGTAGGCTGGAATACCGATAGGATACGTACAGAGAAGATGCCATTGCCCGCTTTCCAATTCATTAGTAATCGAAAAGGAACCGATAATCAGCATAAATAGCGGCAATAAATACAGCAAGATATTTACGATCGTTCCAGTTATATTGGTAAAATTGGAAAGGCCGGCATTCGTTCGTTCGAGTAAAAATAATAAAGAAAACACCAGCACCCATAGAATTAGAAAAAGATAGTAAGAACGCTGCCTCGTCATTGTCTTCCATTCAAAAAGCCATAAATTTTTCATTTTTTGTTTCCTTTCATGCAAAAGGACAATCGTAGCAGACTGTCCTATTACTCCATTATTCATTAATGACTATCCTCGGAATGTTCCATTTTCAGGTCATCCTGTCGATGCATGTTCATTTTTTCCTTCATTTCTTTTACCATTTCCTCATTCTTTTCCCATTTATGATTTTGGAGTTTATCATAGGTTAATAGACTACCGCCATGTTCATCGATAAAAATTTGAGCATCTTTTTTATCTGTAAAAGAAAGAACATTATAGGCCATTGGGGTTTTAATCGGTTTGTCATACACATAAGCAGCCTCATCCGCTTCAATCCATTCTTTTGAATCATAATCTTTAACAAAGGAATGGTTGATTTTTTTATCGGGATTTTCCTTCATCCATTTATACATGCAGCCAATATCATCAAATACCATTGATTTTCCACTTTCAAGAATAATTTCAGTAGCAAACTCGTTATTTTTTACAGCCATATGGCAGATTTCACATTTATCGGTTTTTTCATTGATCTCCACCGGCTTCACTTCCTTTTTACTACATCCTGCGGCAACGAATAAAGCTATGATAGCAATGAAGCAGGTATTTACTAATTTGTGTTTCATATTTTTTTCCTCCCAAAATAGATTATTAGTAGACTAGCGAAAATCATTGACAGACAGATGGCCCAGAGGATAGTCTTTGGCTGTTCGGATTGTTGCTGGTTGTTTAACACATTCGTCATTAATGGTTCCTGGTCAGTTACTAGCATGTTTACGGGGCTTTTTAGCATTTTTTGCAAAAACATCATCCCCGGGTGCTGAAAGAAAAGCTGATAAGGTGGTGTTTCTCGTGCCAGTTTAAGAAAAAATGGATCAGCGCTGTGAGGCAAATTGCTTTTTCCATCACTGTCGATATCAAGCTTAATGGCGGTGTCCCAGTAATTATGCTGAATGGTATTATCCGTTCCATCCGTCGCTTGGAAGTCATTTACATTACTGATAAACGTATTGCCGGTAATCAGATTGTTCCTAATACGATTGATTTGTGCGCCAACAAAATTTGCAGTTATTTCGTTGTCAGTGATGTCATTCTCGCTTGAATCTTCGATAAACATCCCGACACGATTATCAGTTATGCGATTGTGATGCACAATGGAATGGTGTACATCGTAGAGTAGCAGCCCTTGGGCATTCACATTTTGATTATTTTCCAGCAATTGATTTTCAGCAATAACGGAATGATTGGTTCCCATTACCATTGCACCGGTAAAATTCCGTGTTGATACATTTTGGGTTGCGGTAATACTGTCGGAAAACATCACATGCAGCCCGTACCGTGAATCACTGATGGTATTGCTTTTAAAGATGTTATGATGACTATTCTCCATATAAAAGCCATCTTGTACATGCTCAATCTTGATTCCTTCAAATGTATTTTGGTGGGAATCCCAAAGTTCAACCCCGTTTCCCTTTCCGTTTCCTGTTAATCTAATATTCCGGAAACTTGTCTTTTCAACGTTTTCAAGGTATATTCCAGATTTCCAGATTTTCAAGGTGACATCTTCAATGTGATGATTCTTCCCACTCATTTTAATCACTGCCGGGCTTTTATCTTTTTTACAGTTCGTGATCTGAATCCCTTTTACGGTTACATTTTTCCCCTTGATGGTAATAGCTGGTTTATCATTACAAGCTTTAAGAATAGTTCCTTGTTCAGCTTCTATTACTATCGGCTTTATTAAAACAATCGGTTCTTGATATATGCCAGCCGCTATTATTAGTTTCCCACCTGCTGGCATACCATTGATTTGTGATTGAAGAGATCCGTTTGCAGATGTCCCCTTTCCTCCAACTAAACTAATCATCCCCACAAATAAAATCAGTTTCAGTAATACTTTCATTTCTATAATTCCTTCCAGATAAACTTTTTTAAAGGGGTCGAAATCTGTAACAAGTCTAAAATAAACGATTCGGTAGGTATTTCCAATGACTCAGTAGGGCTATTTTTTTGTTCACATTTGAACGTTTTTTGGCAGTTTTTTTTCAAGCAGGGCAGTTGAATCTATGTATGGAAAAAAGGGGAGATGGTTCATAAACCATTTCCCCTCTTTTCTTGCACGTGTACTTTTTTCCCAAGACGCATTGTCACAATGAGCGCAAATTTATGCAGCCCGAGCATGAGAAAGCCAGCCATCATCTGGTCAAGTCTAGTGTTAAACGGTGCAGGTAGGAGATTGATAGAGCCTAGTTCGGTGGGGGTAAAGCAAAATGTTGCAGTCATTTGTGCAAGCAGCGGGTTATTCACCTCACCCAGGCTGGCATTGAGGATAAATAGAAAACAAGCAGGCAGCAACAATAGCCCGCTCAACATGGCGTAGCGTTTATTCTGCCCGTTTACAATGGGGTGCCACATACGGAAGGACGTGTATAGCAGAACAAGCAAATAGCCATAATGAACAGTCGAATGTTGTGACAGATAGGTTAAAATAACTGGCAGATGGTAAAAGAGGAACAGGATCGCAAAGGTGTATAGTGCAGCGGACGGAGAGAGGAATAGTTTGTTTAGTCGTGCGCTCTTAGTGCGCCATGAATCGGGAATACCTAACAGAAGAAGTGGCGGGATGATGAAAAATAACATACTCATTTGGATCATGTGCAAACTGAACGACAGATGACTGACGGTCGATAAAGGACTGCCAATCGTTACATAGAGTAAGACCAAGCCAAGGGAAAAAAGGAAGGGTTGTTTTAGATGAATGATTCCATTTGTAAAGTTCATCAATAAGAATCCATATAGTGCGGCCGCAACAATAAGGCCAGCTAATAAAGGGGTATTCCACAACAATTGACCTTGAAGCCAAACATCATCGAACATATACTTCTCCCTCCATCTACCATTTACTCTGTTTTTCGTTTTTAGAGAAAGATCCTTTTACTACCTATAGAGTTTATGTCGGTTCACGCGATTTATGCCAAATGGGCTGCCCCCATTTCTGTCCTCACGAGCACCTCATGAGGACAGGCTTTGCTTCCAAACACCCCAGTATCCTACTGAATGGGGTTAGTTGGTTCATCTGTAAGATAATTCTGTAGCGAATGCCTCCGGATCGCTAAAACGAGGTCGGCAAGAAAATATAGTCCTACTGCAGACCAAACCCATGTCCAATAGGGTTCTATCGCCCGATACATTGAAGCAATTTCCGGATGAATCCATTTTACAACTACAATGGACAAGAAAACCCAGCAAATGGAGAAGGGAAGACAAATATGACCATGAAGCTGTAAGGGCGTATCCGAATAATCCCACCATTGTTTATGAAAACATTTTTGGAGCATCATCCCACTTACATACTCAACAAATGTCGGGACGAAGAAGCATAAGAGGATCATGATGACCCCATTTGTATTAGGTGAAATCAAATAAACCAACAGCACCGGAGCGAAGCCATACATCGGTTTAAAGGGGCCAAATAGAAAATTCTCTTTGAAAAATTCTCGCTTAGTGAAGAAGCTGTAACTATTTTCAAGCAGCCAGCCAATAAACGAATACACCGTGAAATAAAACACGATGGTCGCTGCTCCTTCAATCGTAAGAATTTCAAAATTTTGAACCGTAATGCCTTGTAACAAACTTATGAACATGGCCTAACCACCTTTCATAAATGGTAAATTTTCCACTTTATGTTTAACAGATGGTCTGCCAATTATACAAAAAAATGCCACAAAAATGCTGTCAGGCACCAACATTACTCAACACCGTGTTGATAATATTTAGCCAATCTTGATATGATAGGGGCAGAAATGATTGCAAACAATGACGCTTGGAGGGATGAATGTGTCAGAAGGTTTAACAGATAAACGGGTTATGCGGACCAAACGATTGATTCGCGATGCACTCACAGTACTCATGGAGGAAAAAGGGTTTGAAGGGGTGACAGTCCGCAATTTAACGGAGAAAGCGAAGATTAACCGGGGAACCTTCTATTTGCACTATCGTGATAAGTACGATTTATTAGAGCAAAGTGAGGAGGAGATTCTTCAGGGAATTGAAAAGTTGATAAAAAAGTTCGATCCAATAGAGGCCATTGCTTTTACCAGTCAATCCGAACCGGTTCCCGTCATTCTCAAACTATTTGAATACTTTCAAGACAATTCTAGCTTTATGAAGGTCATCTTAGGCCCCAAAGGGAACGCCGCTTTTCAAGTGAAGCTGAAGGAATTGATTAAAAAAATGTTTCTGCAAAAAATTGCTGAAAATTTAAAAAGGGAGGATATTCTTGTTCCCTTGGAATTTTTTATTGCTTATGTGAGCTCGGCCCATCTTGGGGTAGTCCAGCAATGGCTGGAAAGTAACATGGAAAAAACACCTCGGGAAATGACCATCATTTTAACCAGTATGACTTTACTTGGACCAGGGTTTGTAGCAGGAATGAAAAAATAACTGAAGGGAAGAGTAACAAATTTCTGGCGAGCTCTCCTTCATTTTTTCATCATACACAACAATGAACACTTTACTCCATATTGTTCATTGTAATTCATGGATGGACAATTTATTATTAGGGTATAAAGATGATCAACACACTGTTCATTAACTGAATGAAATTGAGGGGGTTTTCATGTGAATCCAACCATTCATGTAGAGGAAGTCAATAAAAGCTTTGGGAAGAAGCCTGTTTTAAATGATGTCAACTTAACCATCCCGAAAGGCCAATTATTCGGATTAATCGGTCCGTCAGGTGCCGGGAAAACAACGCTTGTCAAAATGATCGTTGGCATGGAAATGGCCGATACAGGGGCGATCCATGTGTTAGGCGAAAAGATGCCGAATCTTAGCCTGCTTCAGGAAATTGGTTATATGGCGCAATCCGATGCCTTATATGTAGAATTAACAGGAGAAGAAAACCTAAAATTTTTTGCTTCACTCTACAGGTTGAGTAAGGGCGAGCAAAAAAAACGGATCGCTTACGTTGCTAACTTAGTCAACCTGACAGATGACCTAAAGAAGCGAGTGGCAGCCTATTCAGGGGGAATGAAACGGCGCTTATCCTTAGCTATCGCCCTTATTCAAGACCCAAAAGTGTTAATTTTAGATGAACCGACAGTAGGAATTGATCCCGAATTGAAGTTATCGATTTGGAAAGAATTCTTACGCCTGAAAAATGAAGAAGAGAAGACTATTATCGTCACAACTCATGTCATGGATGAGGCGGTTAAGTGCGATTACGTCGCCATGGTCCGGGACGGCTGTATCTTAACCAGCGGCACTCCTAGTGAATTAAAGGTGTTATACGGAACAGACGATTTCGATGAGGTATTCCTCAAAGCAGGGGTGAAACAGTCATGAGAACATCGGCGCTAATCAAAAGGATCATTCAGCAAATGCTGCGTGATAAACGAACATTAGCCTTAATGTTTGTGGCTCCTTTATTAATTTTGACCCTCATGTACTTCTTATTTAATGGCAATACTGTGAAACCGACCATAGGTGTCGTAGGGGTTGATTCCAATCTCGTAAAAGCCTTCAAAGAGGCAGACATAAAGGTAAAAGAATATGACGCGGTATCAAAAAACACTGTAGTGGATGATGATCTAAGCGGGTTGCTGCAGCAGGAAAATGGACAAATGAAATTAACACTTCAGAATGACGACCCTAGTTCCGCCAAGGGTTTGCAGGCGAAAGTCAACCAAACGGTTTCAGCCCTTGCACAAGGTAAACTCATTCAGCAAAATCCAGCACTAGCAGGAATGCTGCCTAAAAAGATTGAAACAAACTATGTGTATGGAAACAAAGACACCGTGTTTTTTGATGTACTAAGCCCTATTCTAGTCGGTTTCTTCGTCTTTTTCTTTGTATTTATCATTTCCGGCATTGGGTTACTACGTGAGAGGACGACTGGGACGTTAGAACGATTATTATCTACTCCGATTCGAAGAGGAGAAATTGTTACCGCCTATTTGGTCGGCTATGGCCTATTTGCTGTCCTGCAAACAATTATTGTTGTCATTTATTCGATTACCGTGCTGGATATCGTGCTCGCTGGCTCAATTTGGAATGTCCTTCTGATTAATTTGCTTTTAGCATTGGTGGCATTATCATTAGGAATATTGTTATCAACGTTTGCTGCCTCCGAGTTTCAAATGATGCAGTTTATCCCGATTGCGGTTATTCCACAAATCTTCTTCGCAGGGATTTTCCCTCTGGAAGGAATGGCCGATTGGCTGCAGGTGATTGCAAAAGTGTTTCCCATGTACTATGCAGGTGATGCCTTAAAGAGCGTTATGTATAAAGGGAATGGTTTCAGTGAGATTGGCGGGGACCTTCTGGCATTAGTGATATTCGCGGGTGTATTCATCCTACTTAATATCTTTTCAATGAAAAAATATCGAAAGTTATAGAGTGAAGGGGATGAATGATCATCCCCTCTTTTGCTATACCATTATCTAATTGTTTTTAATGCACCGCTCCATGCAATCACTTCGCCAAGCATGGCATTCACATTTGTCAGATGCAATTCAGCCGGTTTGAAGGTACTTCCGTTTTCAAAATCTGTGAATAAAGATAATGTTGGATGTGTGCGAACGTCGGCAACTTTTAATTCACCTAAGATTCCGCGTAAATGTTCTGCTGCACGAGCACCGCCGGTTGAACCATAGCTAACAATTCCAGCCGCTTTGTCATTCCATGCTTCACGTGCAAAATCAAGGGCATTTTTTAATGCGCCTGTGATGCTGTGGTTGTATTCTTGAACAATAAAGACGAACCCATCTAAGTTAGCAAGTTTTTGGTTCCATGCTGCGATGCCTGGTTCAGTGCCGTCAGTTGTTCCTAAAAATGGCAAATTGAAATCTGCAATATCAACGATTTCGTAATTTGCGTCCCGACGCTTGTCAGCAATCCCTTTCACCCATTCTCCTACTTGTGGACTTACCCGTCCTTGACGTGTGCTTCCTAAAATAATACCAATGTTTAATTTTGTCATTGTCGTTTCCTCCTCTTGTGTTTTACCAAATAATTTATCCAAAAAACCCATATCCCGCACCACCTTATTACAAAATCTCAGATTTAGTTATTATGAATTATTATATTTTTAATTCGAGATAATAATATTACAATTC
>NZ_JAANMZ010000050.1 GCF_011250555.1 Bacillus sp. MM2020_4
TACCATCACTATTTATCACACCTACATCAACAGGAAAGGTAGTTGGTGCCCATCCAACCGTGGATGATAATGGGTCATTCAAAATAGTTGTAACAGGGTCGAATGTGGAATTATCAGCACTAGGTATTTGCCCTAACCGCATATAGGCGTCATCTGTGACCACGTCGATATAAGTGCTCGGCTTGATGACGTTTAGCGTAAATATAGGTGGGGTTTCTACCGTGCCATTGTTGGCGATGGTTGCCATGCCGTTTAGGATGTCTGCTGGTTTTTCTGACCCGTACTTGTAAGGATCCGGGCAAATAAAATTAAAAGAACCTTTACCTGTATTTACAAACTCATTGAGATTTAGCCCACCATCCACCATTGCATAATAAGTTCGGTCCGGTTCAGCAGAGAAAATGAGTTCTGCCACGGATTCAGTAATTAACCATGCTGCTAAATCCTCTTTGATTTTGTCTAATTTCATAGTTTTATTTGCTTTGACCCTAATATAAACAGGAATAATTATAGGTTCAGTATCTGTACTTTCATGATAAGCCCCAGGGTGACCTAAGATAGTTCTAAGATTTCGTTTGATTGGTGCCCAGGCAGGCCGTATGGTTCCGCGGGCAACTTCTAAATAATCTCTACTTTCCCCATTAAACAGCATCACTACGGCCTCCCTTTAAATATTTTATTGCTGTCTGAATCCATTTGTTGAAATTCAGTTGTATGTTTATATGTTCCTCTAGCAACTTCTCTACCATCCAATTCAGTATAATTATGAATAGTAATCTCTAAAGGAACACTGCCGACGGTACCATTTACCGGTGATAAACCAGACAGTTGATTTATATTTGGTATTTTACTAGCATTCAAATTAGGAACTGATGCATCAGCAAGTTTCTGAGACATCTTCAAAATCCCGGATAGTGAATTATCCATACCATCAACCATACCCGCACCAAGCATTTCACCTATCCACATGGTTACTCGTGAGGGAGAATGGATATCTAGAACATTTTTCAGTTTTTCTTTCAGTCCTTCACCTAGATCTTTAACTTTCCCCCAAACCTTCCCAAACATGGACCCGATACCATCAATGAAACCCTGTACTACGTTAGTACCCATGCTATAAAGATCAATTCCGCTGACTGTTCCAACAATCTTATCCTTCATTTCTATAAATTTTCCAGGGATAGATTTAATCCAATCAATCACGCCGTTATACATATCTTCTATCTTATTAACAGCTGCATCTTTAGCTTCAGAAAATCCAGTAGAAACCTTAGTTTTCGTATTATCTACATGACCGACTACTTTGTCATACATAGACTTGAACCAGTTAATTACCCCATTATAAAGAGCAACAGCAGTATTAATGACAAAATCTTTTCCTGATGAAAATCCTGACTTAATTCCTTCCCAGAGTAAAATAGCCACTTTGAGGACGGTTGATTTTAGTAATTCCCAGTAATTAATAAATTGATTTTTAAATGCCGTTATGATTCCGAGTAAGGCTAATTTCACACCCTCAAAATCTCCAGTAAGCAGTGCAAAAAATCCGGTTACGATCGAAAGAACTAGCAATTTCAAATTCTGCCACGAATTTACGAAAAAAGTAATAAACGGGCTCAAAATTTGCATGATAAACGCAAAAAATATTTGGGCTCCTGAAGAAATGCTACTCCACAATTCAGAAAATAAAGCAACACCCTTATCCTTCATTTCAGTGAACCATTGAACAACACTCGCAACCCATTGAGGCAGGGTGGTAGTAAACCAATTTATGACCGCAAAAAATCCCTCTTTAAGGGAAGCCCATAATTTATCTACAAAATTACGGAATGTTTCTGATTTCTTGTAAGCAGCATATAACGCAACACCCAGCCCTACAAGAATAGCAATAATTAATATAATTGGATTTGCAGCCATGGTAACGTTTAGTTTTAAAAATCCAGCCCTTAACCCCGCGAGTGCACCCTTCAACCCACCACCTGCTGTAGCAGATGCAATCGTAGCTTCGGTCCAGGCAATTTGCAAAGCAATACCAATTTTTTTAGCCTTGTTCCAAAGTTCCTCAGCTTTTGCTACTACGTCCACTAGGAAATGATAAGTAGCTGTTGCCGCTGTTATCCCTTCTACTATGGGGATAAAACCTTCCCACTCAGTAAACCCTTTTGCTACCCCTGTAACTCCCTCCAAAATCCCTGGAAGATTATCGGCAGCTCCTTCGATAGCGGCCCCTGCGATTAACCCCAAATCCTGCAACAATGGAAATATATTAATTATTATTTCTTTTACATTTTCAACGGTAGGCATTAAATCTGTAATGAATTGTTTTGCTTTATTGAAGTACGAGTAAATCTTAGTAAAAAAAACTTCAATCTTAACAGCAGTATTTGCACCAAATGCTTGGGTTAAAGTATCTCTTGCCCCTAACCAATCGCCTTGAATAGTTTGAGTAAATGCGCCTATCACAGGGAGAACAGATTGTAACCCTTGTTTTAACTTTTCAAAAATGGGTTTAGAAACTTCACGACCCATTGTCGCAATGGAATCTTTTACATTGGAAATCATCCCGTCGAATGTTTTCGACTGAATTTCCATACCGCCCTTAAATCGATCATCCATTAGGGCAAATAAGGCATCATTAAAAGCTTGCATGTCCGTTATTTGCCCTTTGGCATTTACGACTTCCTTCTTCCCCATTTCAGCGGCTTTATCGATTAACATTTGCTTTGTTATACCGAACTCTTTCAAACGTTCCAATTCACCTGTTTGCGCATCAGCTACAGCTTCTACCGCCTGCATGAGAGGTTTACCCATCACGGCTGCCATGTTACCTGTTGACTTCATGACATCCTGAGCTTTCATACCATAAGCCGAGAGACGAGTTGTAGCTTCGACAATGTCTGGGATTTCAAATGGTGTTTCAGCGGCAAATTTTTGAGCCCACGCTAAGGTTTCCGTCGCCTTTTCACTAGATTTCAAAACAGTCGTAAGGGTGTTTTGATATTGTTCCATGGAAGCATTTGCCCCAATGGTTCCTTCATATGCCGCATTCATTCCTGCTTTGATACGGTCAAATATAGCAAAAGCACCTAGTACCCTTGCTGCCGTATCAGCAGATTTCTTTAGAAAACCAAAAAATCCACCGACTTTGGCTCTGGCGTTAGAATCATCGGCAGTAATCTCAATGTTGGCCCCGCCAACTGTATTGGACACTATATCTCCTCCTTTCCTCCAAAATAAAAAGCCTGAACCCTATTTGGATTCAGACTCCTTCCACCATGTATCCGTTTTGTAATTAGAATTTTCCATTTCCGTATTTTCGCCGCTCAATGCCTTTTCAAATTCAGGAGGAAGTAAATCTCCAAGCGCTTGTCCTTTTGAAAAAATACCCTCAAGAAGAATTGATATAGATTGTACTTGGCCAATGATGTTTTGCCGTTGCTTTTCCCATTGTTCCTTTTGAGCCTGTCTCGCTTTGCGAAATAGCCATTGAGGAGAATGATCAAGTACATATTCCTCTGTATATCGAAAATGGGAGGATACTAGTTCAATGCTGTTTACGAGTTTGTCAAGAAACTCTCCCCACTGTCTGTACGGATCCCTCGGTTCTTGTTGAAGAGACTCTTCAGGTCCGGAAGTTCCACTTTGAATAGCTTCTTCGCCAGACTCCGGACCAACATAAAAGCCTTTTCTATATTAACCTGATCTACATAAAGTTCAATTACTTCAAGGGTGATTACTGGATCCAGAGACAATGCTTGATCATCTTCGATTTCAAGAAGGATTGATAGTAAATGGACGACTTTTTCCTCTGGCAATTCAATTAAAATGGTGATGAACTTTTCGCTGTCAGATAGCTCCTGACTTCCGATAATACCCTGATATTGTTCATAAAGCTTCATCCCATCAATGCCAAGGAATTTTGCAATTTTAATAAGCTTAAGGTTATTTAACCTTGGGACCACTAGGGTACCACCCTCTACCATAGTTACTTTACCAAGTGGTCCAATATCTAAAGAGTTTAATTTTTGCTCCATTGATTAATTACCTCGTTTCCTCAATTTCGTAGTACACATTTTCGATTTCGTCCACTCCATCAACGGGGAACGCTTTTAACTTGAGAGGCAATAATCGCTTCTCTTTGGAATAACCCTGTGTTTTCTCATCACCAGAGATTTGGCATTTTCGGTAAATGGCCATGTAAAGAGAGCCATCTTTCTTTTGGCTAATTAAGCCAATCATGATCATTGGTAAATTACTTGTTGTACCATAACCAATTCTTTTCGTCCCTAAAGCCGTTACTGGGGAAACTGATGCCCCGGAAGCTGCTGCTGTCTTTACTGGCTCAGCAAGATAGATCGAGTTTCCGGAAATCGAGCCAATTTTTAATACTTCATTACCAATTTTTAAATACTTACCAGCTAAAAAACCCGTAGCACTTGTCACCGCAATAATTGTCGCACCAACAACTAATGCGCCTGTTGTGGTTGTCGCTGTACCAAGAGTGGGAGCAGTTTCTATGATAGGTCCCCCAATTAAAGCAAGCTGCCTATTCTCCAATGTATTTTCGGCCAATTGAGTCTCTATTGAGTGTTCCCAGCTGGTAATATCAGAGTCTACAGGTCCCTTCACCTGATCCACTTCGAAATCCTCTGTCTCGAAGCTACGGGATGTTGAAATCCCTTCGTTTGTTGCTCCTAAGTCTTTCCAAGGAGCCTTTAATTCATAGGTTGCTAAGTCCATTACATCTGCGATTGCAGCTGGGACCGTCGTTCCGAATGGAGACCAAACCAATCGACCGGGACCACCCACTATATTTTGTGAATTTGTTTTAAATAAATCCGGCATTAACTTTTCACCTCTCTAAATTTCCAAGTAGTGTTTTCAACAAGCTCTTTAGCTTCTTCTTTTGAGATTTCATCGCCTACGACAAGTACTTGTCCTTTATACATGTCAAAGATTTCATCTTTACGTTGCAATCTAAAAATGAGGGCACCGTTGTTTTGATCAACAGGGCCCTCGCAAATAATCTTTTTTGGTTCCTTTTTTAATTTAGGCAAATAAATCAGCCTCCTATGCTTCTAAATGTTCTAACCTCATATAGCACCAGGCTTCAGGTTTCTGAGTGTCTTGATCAACATCAGGCATGGGATTAGCCTCCCTTTCACACCAAACTACCTGTAACCCAGCAATGCTACTTGCATAACGCTCTAAAAGATTCATAGCACCAATTAGTCCACCCATAGCCTCGTAATCTTTGTCAGCACGGTAGATTAGTTGAATACGAGTATAATCAGTACCCCCTGAATTACGAACAAGCAAAGCGGGCAATTTGGCATTTGTAGGAAAGGTATTTCCAAAGACATTAACACCTCGTAAAGAGAAAAAATTTATAACCGGAGGGATAGGATCCTTGTAATCAATCATTGTTTATCAGCCTCCGAATAAGGTCCGCTTTATTTGCTCTTGACCTACCTTTTTAATCCGCTTTTCTGATGAATCCAGTGCCCTGCCCATAATGTTAAAATGCTTTTCTAGATGGCCGGCATACGCTACATTTGAGCCGATTTTTAATGTGGTTTTAGAGCCCCTATCTGAGACATCATTAATCACATCAGATGAAGTAGCCGGAGAGCCGGTTACATATCCGATAGAATTTACATATAAACCAGTATCAATATGATCATCCTGTGTCGTAATCTCTTTAGCCTCATCGGCCCAAACCATCCCTGCAGCTTCCACTGCTTTTTTACGAGCCTCTTGGAGCTTGTGAGGTAACTTGCTTTTGAAATAACTCATTGCCTTTGCATCGATTTTCATTTGTACCTTAACACCATCGGCCATTTAATCACCCGCCTTTTTCAGTGTGACCTCATAGTGGTGAAGTCGAATGCGACCATGTATTGGATTAATATTATCCACCTTAAAGATTCCAGATAGGACTGAATTTCCATCCTTATCGACAATATCCTTAATAGTCATGGCGTCATTTATTTGTTCTGAAGCGGACAAAAAGAGGACATTTTCAACAATTATGTCCACCCCGTTTGAATCATTGCTCATTCTTCTTTTTATCTGATCAATTCGGCAATGGACATTAGGTGTAGGGACATCTTCAATAATGTCCCGATTGTACGCATCCTTTCCCACTACCTGTCCTGGGTTAATTAAAGTACAGCGATGGATTAAAAGGCGTTCTAATCTCATCCCTGTTCACATCCTGATGGCCCTGAAACAGCAAAAAAGGAAATGCCCGTTACCGGCTGCACCTTCAATGAATCAATAATGCTATCAAGTTCAGGAATGCCGGTTGATTCACCAGGTTGAACCTTTTTGGCAGTATACGAATAAGACCCGATTTTCTCACTATCAATCGGGCTAAGTGAATCCTCTTTAACATCTGGATTATCTTGATACCAGAGATATTCCACCAGTAATATGGTAGCAGTGCGGAGATCAGCAAGCATATCAGGATCCGTTTCATCACGAAACTTTCTGCCGGCAGCACGATGCAACCAGCTTTCCGACCGCTCGATATAACCAGTTATTTTTTCATCCGTTAATGCAGCAACTTCCGGGAAGGAGGTCCTGTCTTTAACTTCTTGAGTATTAGCGTACATGCTACTCCACCTCGACAATAAATCCAGCCTTAATGTAAGCCAGCAAGAAATCAGATGGATTTTCAGGTAATTCCTTTTCTTGTTCCCCAGCCAAAGTAAAAGAGAGATCCGCATATTGTGTTTTGGGATCTCTCATTTTATACTTCTTCTTTTTGCCTTCTTGCTTTTCTTCAGATAGTTCAGGTTCCTCTTTCAAATTCTCCTGTTTTTTAGCCACAATTCTGACCTCCTTATCGAGCAGTATCAAGCGTTAGAATCATACGAGCATTCGGATCAAAAGGAATGAAATCAGATGTCACAGTGGCATACGAGCCTTCTACCTGTGTTTTTACATTGCGGTCATTCTCAACTGAAAACGGCTTGTACTGGTATTCAGCCAGGGCGAAATTAGTATCTACGAGCATAATGCGATTGTCCGGAAGTTCCTCTGATATGAACGGTGCCATACGAAGGACATTCGGCATTTCCCCATTTTTTAATTCATTTAAGAAGATTAGTTGGCCGTTATCCTCCTTTTGGGTAGCCCACTTTTCAGCAGTTTTCAGATTCATGATAGTCCGATTGTACGTAAAACCATATTTTTGATTAGCATATTGAGTTGCATACCAAATATCGGACAATTTCCAATCGTTCGCTGTTTTTACTCCGAGCGTTGGAGCAGCATCGGTACCGTCCTTAAAATATCCATTGAGCAATCGCTGGATAGCCAGCTTTTCATCTGTACGGCCCATTTGCATGCCGCGCTTACGTAAATGGAGTGCCAGCATATCAATCTTCATCGATTTTGCTTCATCGGTAATTTCGATACCGCCACCGCGTTTATAAACAAAAATAGTATGATCAGTATCCAACTTAATTGTAACGACCGGGATTGGTGCACCTTGACCAACGAAACTTAAATCAAGATCATCATTATCTTTGTTTTCGAGCGTGTAATATTGGTAAGACATTTGGTCCATAGAAATGGTTTTAGCTACTAACTGATCGGCTCGACCTGCAGCAAGATATCCCTCACGGAAACCATCTTCCAAAACCGCATTGAACAATGGCTTTGTATTGTCATTTTCATAAAGCGCACGGACTTGAAGCGTGTCCACTTCCCTAATACCTAGAGATCGAATAGCATCCTTAAGAGTAACGCCTTGAGAGTCAAGATAAGAACGGAAAGTAGCAGAGCTGTTTTTCTTGAGTAAGTCCTCTGCTTGTCCTGCAATGCGACCATCTTTTTGAGCTGATTCTCTCATCGCGGTTGTTAAATCTGAACCGTTTTTTAACTCAATAATTTCTCCACGGCTGTTTTTAATTTTGCCTGTAAATTTCATGATTTCCCCTCCTGTTATGGTAGTAGAACTTCTACTGTTTTTTTGCTATCGTTAACCAACGCCACAAACGTACCGTTTGCAGCCCCTGCCTTTTTTACCCCGCCTGCTCCGTTTGCAACAACAGGATCACCCACAGCGATTGCACCTGTATAAGGGATTTCATCATTGCGGGAAAATCCATATACATGAACTCCTAATGGTGCATCTGGGTTTGTTACCGTATGCTTTGCGATTAATTGAATAGCATCGCCATCAGCACATTTCACAGCATGATAAGCTCCGGTATTTGCTAATTTTAACGGTGCCCCTCCTTTGACAGGTGCGGCTACTGTAGCGTCTTGCACAAATACAGTTAACGATAAACCATAGTTATCCGGGACGATTCCACCACGTTTGTTCAACATTATTTACCCTCTCCTTTGAAATTTTCTGAGACAATAATTTCTTCATCCTCTATTCCTTGGCCACGTGTACCAGGATCGATTGGATTTGTTTGGCGCCCTGGTGTAAATCGTTGTGCAGCTAAGTCACCATATGACTTAATTTCTTCCTTAACGAAATCAAGGTCAGCCGCACGAACCAGCATTGAACGATACTTTTCCGAATCAAAGCCATCACCTTGCGCTTTTACTCTTGCTTGCACAGCTTGGTCAATCAGATCAGCAGCATACTGACGGCCCTGCTCTGCCTCTGTCTTTAATTGCTTAACACCTTCTACGGTGGCCGCATCCCCGAGCTCATTTCGAAGCTGAACATCCTCCGGTTGGCGAAAGACTTCACCTTCTGTAGATAAAGCATCATAAACCGAGCGTCTTTCGATTTTTCCTTCTTTTAAAGCCGTTCTGATTTGTTCTAATAGATTCATTTCAGATCTTTCCTCCTTTTTTGGCATAAAAATAGAGCGTTTCCCATCATCCAAACGGACCTGGAATCTACGCTCTAATCGCTGTACTTTTTCTAATGCTAGTTCACCTTGTGAAACATATTCCCGCGCTTTATCGATGTATGCTCCGGGGCAAGCACCTTTGTAAACAGTTGATACTTCCCTTAGTCTGGCATCCACTATCCATGCAAAGGATATACGTCCCTGTTCGTCTTCTAAGCCAGGAATATGCGGACATTCCCAATCCCACAAATCACGGCCACAGGATCCACAACGATATGATTCGTCAGTAAAACCTACGGACATATCCCGTATAATCCCCGCTTTAATTGCTCGAATGGTATCATCTGTATGGTTGCCGTTTATGGTCAATCCCCTCATGAGGTACCAATGACCGCGGACAGAATTAAACGTATTAGCGTCTTCACCGGCTGGAATAAGAATTCCATCGTAAGAACGTCCGTATGGGTTAATACGGACATTGTGCCCTTCCTGTAAAGCGACCCCGTTTTTAAGGTCATCCGCATAATTTCGAAGTGTAGTAATTGGATCCATCCGGGTAAAATACGAATCTAGTGAATCATTTGAGCATACCCCCGAAAAAGTGAATATTTCATCCGAAGTAACTGGCTCCAATGTATGCCGGTTAATAAGGTCAAGGTTTACATCTTGGCCATTATCAACTGTTACCCTCACAGGCAAATGAAGGACCGTTGCCTCTCCCAATTCATTTCACCTCCTTCCAGCTATTTAAAGCTATTTAATAGCACTCATGGCTTTCATCTGCAATTTCTCGTTAAATTCATTTAATTGTTCTGGAGTAAAATGAAAATCCTCTGCTAAAACAGTAAGAGCAGAGGTAACGAGTATGGCAGCCATATTTTGTTGGTGATTCTGTACATATTTAGGTAAATCACTCAGCCGGTTGGGACCATTTTTTTCTAGCCTATTCGCCTGACGTCTTTGTGCTCGATTCATGATAATCACCCTTTCAATTTATCTTCTTCGCCTTGGAGGATCCTCTTATACCAGCATCGGCACTGAACTGTGTTTGAAGCTGTGGCTCCTAAAGAATGGTCACCTGGGAACAACAATTCCTCTTTAACACCTGAACCATTCTCAACAGAAAACGCCCCATCAAACTTAACAATTTGGCCATCAGCAGCTCGATGCCCAGCTCGCGTTCGGTCTTGTTTAGCGGATTTCCACTCTTTGCCGATCACCATTCCGGATTGCATATCGCCATGATACTGGCCAGCCCTGCCGGCATTTAATACTTCTGTTCGGGCTATTCGGGTTGCACGCCCCTCACTAAAGGTAAACGAGTCCTGTAAAGCTTCTACACATTTATCGATGGAGTATTTCCCATCGTACACCACATCCCACAGAGCCATAATTACGTCACGGTCTGTAGTGCCCTGAATTAATTCGGCGGAATCATTTGCCCTATTGGTCAACCAGCGCATTAAAGTTTCATCCTTGGTGTTAAAATCTATGCTAGATTCCAATTCCACTAGGGTTGCTTCCCCGGCAATTTGCGCTGCCTGTTCAATCCAATCCAGCCCCTCATCATTCCATAGAGCCATTTGTTCCTCTTGCCCTTTTAAAATATTAACCTTTACCCATTCTTCAAATTCTGCATCAGGCTCCGGCTTCTCATCACGAGTAATGGACCGTACTGAATTAATAGATACGAGCATTCTACTTGGTAATTCCGGGGCGACTTTTACATTTTCAATGTATTGGTCCCTTTGGTCTTTTAGCAACGAAAAAAAGGCATCTCGTGCTCTTGTGGTGAGTACAGCTAAATCACTTGCATAGGGAGTATCTAATTCTTTGACATACTCATCTTCCTCGTCGTCTGTCCGTGTCTTTGGAGCCCGTTTAACCTGCATTCGTCTACTGCGGCCGACTGGAGGCGTTGCGGGAACAGAGTTATTAATCGGTTCCCCAACAGCGTCATGACCAACCATGTCATTGGCAGCTTCGTTGTTGTCAATCCAACCCTGGTTAATCTGCATGATTTTAGTTTCTGTTTCGGTCTTTTCAGCCGTTGCTTCTGCCTGCCGATCAGTGGTACGGATTTTATTAAAAGTGACTCGAGCACGACTTTGCTTACCCTGGATTTGCAGGGCGAGGTTATAAGCCTTTTCCAAAATACGCTTGGTGCCGCGTTGAATTGACTCAATACCAGCTACATAGATTTGCCACTGGATGGTCCCATGGGTTTCCGTACTGCCCTCGTTACGACCGAGAAGGATGGGAAGTTGCTTAAGGGCAGAAACAACTTGCTGATTAATGACATCAATAATTTTGGTGACATCCATTGATTTCCCGTTTGTACCACCTGCCATTTCGACCTTTACCGAATCAGGATGAATGAAGTTATCATCCGGTTTCAAGCCTTTGAATGCCGCTTCAATATCCTTAATATAATTCATTACAAATTCCCTGACCGCAGTCTCACCCTGTGCAGCAATGGAAGGAGGGATGTTCTTCAGTATTGCTTCCTCCATGATAGAAATATCAAATCTAGCATGCCCTTGATGATGGGCTACTGCCTTCAAATCCTTTAATACTTCCACTTGAAAAAAGACAATCTGCAAAACTGGTAAAATAGGGCTCCGTCCGTATGGATCACCAATGTCAGGGTCAATTGGGAAATAGAATACTTGCTCTTGATTCAGTACTTTATAGGTGCCGTCAGGTTGCTTCTGAACAAGTTCAATTTCCCCAGTATCCTTGTCCTTTTTGAAATCAAGGGAGGAAGGGTCCACGGCGTGGAAATCCACTACATCATTTAAACCTTCGTTTAGCTCGACTTCTAACGCAATGGCTCCCTGTGTATAGCCTGTCAGGTTGAGAACATTAATAAGTTGATCAGTTCCGCCGGCGTACAGCTTCCCCACTCGGGATGCAAGTGAATTAAGATAATCAAGTCCTTGCTTATCGTTAGTGCCGGTCGGCTTCAGACACTCCAATTCATGGCCTTGGTTTGATAAACGCAAAAAATTCCAGATTGCTAAGGAAGCATCCGGATTAATATCTCGAATTAATCGAAGAGAATCCATGATATTCTTGGAACGCAGGTGGTCCCTACGTATTAGTCCGTCATACCAAGCAAATTGTTTCACCCATCGATCACGGGTCTGTCGCCCTGAATCGATTCTGTTATTAACCGATTGCCTTACGCCAGTGAAATATTTTTTTACTTGCCTTTGTGCTCGCCAATTATAAAAACGGTCAATTATATTCAATCTTTCACCCCCTTCATATTCCAACCTGATAGACTAGGCATTGCAATTCTAGTGAATTCCTTAGGTTGATTAAATCGAATAATAGCTTGTGTAAATCCATCTACTTGGTCATCATTTGCTCCATTAGGGAACGCTGCTGCTTCTTCAACAAAATCATTAATCCAGGGAGCTATCGTGGGATCTGGTAAATAAACATTCCCCGCTTCTACATCAGGAGATGCAGCTGTAGCGCGGACAACTTTGCCGCCTTCTGGATTAACAGGGATTAGTCCAGGAATTTCATTGGAAAGCATCTGTATAACTGCTGGTCCATTTGCTTTATCTTCTACGAGCTTTGCATACGCCAAAGGATATGCAGCCGTAAGATTTCTAATTGCTTGTATGGTCGCAGGCAAATTCATCTGACCGCGTACTTGTGCGATTAAATATTTGTCAGCGCCTAATCGGCCCCATACTTGTCCAACAACATAATCGCTATCCTTATTATCCTTAAACGTGCAATCCCAGCTCTGAATCATCTCATCAAATCGTGAGGGAAGGACCTTATAATATTTCCACCATGAACGATTAAAGATATTACCATCAGATGGTGAAGGTTGTTGCTGGAATAAGGATGCCCAGGTGCGGGAGCCCACTTCTCGTTTCTTTTCCTCTGCCCATTTCTCATCAAAACCCAATTCAGGACAAAGAGCTTCCCCGATTTCACGGTTTAATAAATCGTCTTCTTCTTCAGCAATTGCAGGGAGGCGTAACCGCGACCAATTACGGGGGCTATGTTTTAATAATCGCCCAATAATATCATCCTCGTGCCATCTGGTCATAATCACTATTACACTTGCACCATCATGTAAACGGGTAGATAATGTGGATTCCCATTCATTCCATACCTTTTGACGGATTGTGTCTGAATTGGCTTCCTCCGCGTTTTTATATGGGTCATCAATAATTAATAGGTCTGCACCTTTACCAGTAATGGATCCTCCTATACCAGTTGCCACCATGCCCCCGTTTTTTCCTTCAATGGACCAATCATTATTAGCCTTATTTGCATTGGATAAATCCACTTTAAATAACTGGGGTGCAAATTCATTGACCTTATCCCGGTTCTTACGACCAAACGACCTTGCTAAACTATCAGAATAAGAGGCTACAATTACTCGCTTTTCAGGATTTTTTCCAATGTAAAAAGACGGGAACGTTTCCGTCACCGTCATTGACTTACCGTGCCGCGGGGGCATTTCAATCATAATATACCTTTGCTCACCATCAGCAACACGTTGCAGTTCCTTGCACACCAATTCAGTGTGCCTAAAATGCCGATATTTATTATGGTGTACATACTCTACATAGTCACGATAATACCTTCTCGATAGTTCTTCCTTTGCTAATTGGGCTATTGCTTGACGTTGATCAACTGTCAGAGTTCGCAAGTTTCCTCAACTCCTCAACAGTCAAGCTTGTAAGATCGATTGTATGGTCAACGCCACCACTGTGTTGGATGCCCTGCTTATCTTCCCAACCAAAATTATTTTTTAAATTAAAAATGACCCCAGCTGCGATTTTCGGCTTATAAAGGGCTTCCTCTGCATAGGCTTCAATTTTTACCTTCGCGTTTTTTATCGTGTCATAAAATTCATCTCTTTGCTCATAATTAATCAGGCCTTGCCTAGTTGTACCAAGGAATGAAGCTAGCCCAGTGATTGTAAATGGCTTTACTTGATGTTTAACCACTTCTCCATTACGATCTAATATCGGCCTCCATATATCATCATATTCAATCCATTGTTCTTCAAAACACGATTCAAAATACTCATCAATTTTTTTTTGAAGCGCCTTAACCGATCTAAATTTTAATGGTCTTCCAGCATTGCTCATTACATCCTCACCGCCTCCAAAATAAAAAGCACCCCGAGGGGTGCCTTCTGAATGTTAATCTTCATCATAGATTTGAAAAGAAATAACTTTATCCATATTATGATACTTTTCTAAATCTTCATCTTTAACCCATTTATTTGTCTGTAAATAATTAAGAGCGTTAGCCTTAGCATTACTCTTTATGGTAATAAAAACTCTACTTTCTTTATCCAGATTTAATTGCACTCTGAAGCTTGTCATGGTATCGCCTCCTTCCATCTTAAAACATTCAACAAATAGGAGGTATTTCCTCCTTTTTTGACGAATATTGTAAAAAAAGGAGGTGATAATTCATGCCATATAAACCAGGTGAAAGACCTAGCGATTCTGGACAATTTAAAGAAGTTGGACCTAGAGGTGGAAAAGTTAGTAATACAGAAATAACTGGGATTCAAAATAAACCTCTTCCACCTACCTCAAAACCAGGTAACAAGTGGGAACTAGTTGATAAAACGAAACACAAAAAATAATTGATTTCATCATTAATACATCATTTGTACGACAAAAAAGAGCCTTTTTCACGAAACAAGAAAAAGGCTCTCATTTTTACGCTGTGCAATTTTCTTTTCTGCTCTTTCTAGGTGAGATTGCACTGTACTCTTTTTTATCCCCAACAATTCGGCGGTGTATTCATAAGTAATCCCCTCTACTTTAATCATGAGGAAGATATCTTTTTCCCTTACCGTTAATGTACAAAGAGCATCCTCAATGATTTCATTATTCATTCCATTCCAACCGGTACCATCTTGGGAGATTTCCTTATAAAACGGATGAACGGGTAAAACATCCAAGACAGCAGGATCAGTTAAGTATACTCCATGTTTATCGATTCCGCGGCGGGCATCCGGATTCCTTCCACTCTTCATCCATTCAAGAGCAAATTCCAAGTCGCTGATCATGCCGGCGATTGCTTTTTTATCCTCTTCATCCCGCAGAGAGGGTTTCTTTAAATTATCTAAATCAGCCTTCATTCTTTTAGCCTCTCTTAGGGATTTTCGATATTCTGCCATTAACACTCTCACATGATCAGCTCCTTAATTATTTTTGTCTCAGCGAACCTTTGTAGCGGCGGTAGGTGGGGCGTCCGGTACCCATTAAGTACTTCAAATCACTGTCAGATAACTTCTCTGTTTTCTTCTTTGCCGGCTGTGGCTGTACTGATTTATTTTTCTTAGGAGTAGGTTCTTGGTGTTTGTGCTGCCATTGCTTTAATTGGTTCTGAAATGATGGCTTCATATCCTTATCTCCTTGTACATTGATGAGAAAACAAAAAAGGACACCAAACAACGCTTAATGCGTCATTCAGTGTCCTCCAGATGGCTGGTAGAACTTATGATTCTTCTTTTTTTGTTTCCTCTCTCTCTTTTATAATACTATCAACAACCTTAATAACTAAATCTATAATTCTTTTATCCCTTGTAAGTTCAGACCTAATAAAAATAACCAGTGATAGAACTATGAAAGTTATCGCTCCTACCTGAACTATTAATTCTATTTGTTCCCAAGTTTTAATATCATTTTCCGGTATTTTTTTTAGAAAATAACTAAAAATGTTATCCCAAACTGTAACTTTGGCAATAATTCCAGTGAAGGAGCTTAATAAAATAGGGAACAGCATTGTCCACAATTTATAAAGAAAATTATTTTTAGCGTAATACTCTAAATAATCTTTTAATAAATAATAATCATAAATCGATTCTCCTACAGACTCAACAATCTCTTGTTTTATCAATTTCAAGTTGCTTGCAATATCTGCCTGAGCACATTTTCTTAACCAGACATATAATGACTCGCCAAATAAATCTGTTTGCCCAACCCATTGAAATAAATTAATGTTAATTTCTTTAGTAATATCATTTTCTAATTTTCTTTTTGTTTGCTTATTTTTATACGCATTTGCACCTTTAAAATAATGAAAAATACAATATGCAGTAATTGACCATGAAAAAGTATTTGCTATAGCGATTGAATCTCTTTTGAAAATAAACATTAAAGCAATACAAATGGCAAATATTAATACTAGCCCCAAAATAAAGCTAATAAACGCATTTTTTATTTTTTTTCTAAAAAAATCTAAAATCGTATTCAAACTTTCAAAAATCTTCTCCTTCATCAAACTTCACCCTTTTGACTTTTCCTTGATGTGTAATAATCCTAGTTTCCCCATGGTCTGGAAGATTTGTAAATCGAGCCTTCCCATTACACACAACAATTGCAAAGCTTCCTTTTTGTTCCATTATATCAATTTCTAGTTTCATCGTACTAGGATTAATTTCTATCTCTTTTAATCGCAAAAGGATCTCCCCCATATGGTATAATTAAGTTGGAATTGGCCGGGAGAGATCCTGGCTTTTTTATTTAGTCATCCAAATCCATGTACCCGGCTTTTGATCCATTTTCAATTTGGTGCTTTTCAATATGATCCACTAAGGATTCGATTGTTTCTAGTAAGCTCTTATTCTTGCAATCATGGCCAAGGGCTTTATTAACCCTTTCTAATACATCCGCATGTTCAACTACCATTCTAATCATCCTTCCTATTCATCATCATCTAACGAAACCATTCTAAGCCGTCCAGGACTGTCCCCACAGCGAACGTTATTATAATAGGGCGAGGTCATATATCGGAGGAAGTCTATTGATTTTCCAGTGTTTCTGTTAATTTCTCGGATCGTTCCTTCTGAAATGAACATTTCTCCCTTATATAAAGCGTATATCCTCTTATGCCATGGAATTTTCACTTGTCTCACCTCTCTAATTCGCATTTTACTCAAAAAAACAAATTATTAAATTTCCGAAGTTACAATAAATGGAGTACCTTCCCACTCGTTATCAATAATTTCCCTTACCGAAATTAACCGTGTTCTTTCCTCATCATTCCAGACTTCTTTATCAAACGGCACTATCTTAATCTCGTCATAATCATATAACTCATCGTCTTTCAAACCAGTGAGGCCCTTGTACCATGCTAGAGCTTCCTCAAGTGAATAAGCTGCAACTGAATCACATTCACAAACTTGAAAAACAAGAACATCTTTCAATCCTTTTTCCTCTACAATTTCTAAACAATCAACTGAAAATCCACCTGTCTTACCTTCCAGTAAAACAACCTTTTGCCCATCCCCCAATTCCCACGGTTCGCTTCGTGTGACCCAAACTTTATCGGGTTTTTTTCTTGCCTCATAACAATTGACCATTTTAACTTTTGTTCCAATTTTCATGTTTTACCGTCTCCTTTTTTGGGATAAGTCTAATTTCCTATAAGTTAGACCCAATAGACTAATTAAGCTTCTCAGTCATTTTATTTATCAGCCCCAAAGCCGCCTTTTTGTACTTCTCCTGATCTTCTGGACCATTTATATCGGATAAGGTACCTAATAAATCTCCAAATCCTTTAACCAGCGTTTCAAAGCATACTGAGAACTTCACTACAGCCTTATCGGTCTGTTGGCCAACACGCTTACGAAGATCCGCAAGTTCCTGTTCAATTTCTGCAGGTACCTTTTCAACTACTGCCTGCACCTCGATGGGCTTTTCTTTCAGCTGATGCTCGAGCTTTTTTATCTTTTTCAATGAAGCGGACAGTTCTTTTTCTTTTCCATTAAGAGCTGACTGAAGATTATCAACCTCTTGCGTATTGCCAGCTGCAATTGCAAACTCCAAATCTGATTTTAGCTTGTTCACTATTAAGGTGTGGTCATTAGACTGCGTTTCCATCTTTTGAATTTCCTTAGCCAATTTTTCACGAGCAGCCTTTTCTTTCTTGGCCAACATTTCCGCTTCTTTTAATTTTTTCTCCACATCCTGCTTTTCCTTGATTGCCTGTTGCAATTCACGGGTAGACATAGTATCAATATCATTTTCTTGAATAAATTCTTCTCGTTCTTCAGCCGGCACACCCAAGAGCGCTACTGCTTGTGTGTAAGAAAGATTTCCAAGCGCTTGGGATTTCGCTTCGCTGCCAAAGAGCGAAAACTGATCTGCACCGTACTGGTTAAATATTTTCATTAGATTATTAGCTGTGCTCTTGGAGTAATCAACAGATTCTTCGAGCCATTTTCCCCATTCACCATGTGGAACGATAGTCTTTGCCTCGACTAAGCGGCGGCCAATTTCGATACTATTAACGAGCAGCATCTTCTTTGTTTGTTCTTTGATGCTATTAATCTCAGTAGCTATCATTATTGGAGTTCTTACGATTAACTCACTCATACGGCAACATCCTGCCTTTCTGCTGTTTTAGTTTTCTTTTGCTTCGGCTTATTTGTAAGTTTGGCTAACGTGAAAGCATCAATAAAAGCTTTAACCTCTTTTGTAGGAGAGCAATTTTTACGCCCTCTTGTTTGAACAATTGAATTTCCCTTTATCTCCATGGTATAGAACGGCTTGTCCGGTTCATTGACTTTGCGAATGATGAATAAATTGGTCTTCCCATTAGCGTAGCGGTCAGCGTACGTTCCTACACAATGTTGTAAAGCTTTCCCTTCCTCAATTAATTCCTTTGAGTCTGCAGCAGGCCGGATCATTAGCCCACTGTGTTCAAAACAGTATTTTTCAAGCACTTTGACCCTTACCTCAATTTTCTTTGTTAATAGTACGTCGGCTTTAATTTTTACTTGTTTTATAGTATTTTGGTGGGCCCTGTGTAAATCCGATGGGAACAATACATTTTCTTGACTAAGATCCATTTCTAATCGAACACAATCCGCAATATAATCCCGCCAGGTAGTGATTATCTCTCGGCTACTACAATATTTTCTAACCTTAGCCTCTCTTTTATATTGTTTTTCAATATACGCATCTGCCTTACTCAATTTTGTGTATTTTAGAATATTCTTTAGTTCCTCGAAATAATGGCCGTATTGTATATCAATCTCACAGATTTCCTTTAGCGGCATTTTTGATTTATCCTTTTTAGAAATCTGGAATAACTTCAAAATTAATGAACTTATTTGAACATCTGATTGTTGAAGTTCCTTTAAATCTTGCTTAGATAGCCTCAAAACCTTTTGGATTGTTTTCCCGTTCCAATTAACTGCCCCGTAAGTCTTACGCCCATACAGCTTAGCCTCAACTAGTAACCGCATGCCCATTTTTGTTAAGTACTCAATACACGGATATTTGGAATACAGGTCAAAAAACTCAACCATATCTCCAGTAAGATAGCTTTCCCATGTACTATACTGGAATGGGGTGTCCTTCACCGCTTCCCTTATGCTGTCATAGGAGCAATAACAAGATTTATTGGCCATCGACGTATTTAATTCTGACCTAATATTTTTCTTACTGTCCCATCCACTCACATATGACATTCCTTCAGTGTGTGAAAAGTATACATACGGTCGATGGATCATCCTGCTTTTCCCTGGTTCAAAGACGTAAAGTGCTTTTGTTTGAATCATTGTACTAACTGAACGAAAATCAAATCGGTAATCCCTTATTGCATAAATGCCTCTTGCAGTAATTGCAGCTGGATTGACTAGTGATTTTTCGTAGTATACAAAGTAGACTTCATCAACCATATATTTACGGCTAATCCCGCTTGCCTGTACTTTGCATTGTGATTGGCATTCAGGACAAGTAAACTGACTCTTATGTTTTAAATTGGATGTTTCAAATTCATTTTGGCAATGGGTACAATATCCGTACTGTTGCTTTCCCTTTTTCCAAGTAAAGATATATCGGCTAGATTTAAAAGGATCTGCGATAGCATAATCAATAATGGATTGACTTAATTCATTAGAAAAGTGAGAAAAGATTTCCTCATATTCAGTTGTATTTTTCATTTCCTGATGCCCCCTCACAAAAAGTCATCTAGTTTAACATCGAAGTCTGTTGCCAGCGCACTCGGCTTTGGAACTGGAGGGGCAACAGGTACATCAAATGCTAAAGGCTTTTCAGTAATACCAAAATACTTGAGGACCACTTCAAATCCCTCTGCTGGCGTAAGGACAGCCATATTACCGACCTTCTTCTTCGAGGCAACCTTCTTCATTTCCTCAAGGCTCCTCATAATTGATTTATCTTTAGCGAGGATCTGCTCAGCAGCTTCCGGATACTTTTCGATTTGCTGTAGCATAAATTCCCCAACAACCTGAACATAAGAATTTTTTTCTTTTTCCATTTCAGCTTTGATTTTTTCGAAAGCTTTTTGCATCAATTTACCTCCTAAATTTGTCAAATCAGTGACATATATTGTAAATATATTAATGTGTGATAATATGATATTTGGAATTCATTCATCTCCTAATGAATACATTCCTTGCCCCGGAGACTTTACTGCCGGGGTTTTATTTATTTCTTCAGTGAAGAACTCCACTTTTATCCTCTTTAAGCCAATTCGTATCTAGCTTTTTAGTGGCAGGCTTCTTGCCAAGGTTTTTTATAGCAATTTCCCTAAATTCATTAACTTGATTATTAAATTTCTCGCTACCGATCTTTTTTATTATCATTACTAATCGAGGTACCACATTCAGCTCTAAAAACATCATTGTGTCTTCATAACTCTGAATATTATCCGGCACACGTACATCTATTAATTTTGCTCCTGATCTCACTTCAGAAATCCGTATTGTATTTTTAATGGGTACCGCACTAAATTTAAACTCGTTTATTTTTAATAAATGACCTGCTACTTTTGCCCATTTATCTTTAAGTGCCAAATTAAATTCATATGCATCCGGCGAAACACTAACTGTATAAAGTTCATGCATGGCTTGCCTCCTTAAAAATTAATCAAACAATGACAGCTGTATATAATTTGCTGTTCCAGGTTCACTTTCTGCTAAAAAATGATCACTTTCATCGAATTCGATATCAAAATTAGTGGTTTCTGTTATGGTTTTATCAATTTCCACTTCCACAAAATCGGTAAACCAGTGAAGCGGAAGACATCCTCGCAAAACACTTAAACTGTTATCCTCGTAAAAAGTGCCGTGAGTTTCATGCGGCAGTAAATAATACTCTTGCAATTTGATTTGCTTGTATCCTGGCTGCCTCCAAATGAGCTGGGCATTATAAAGCTTCTCGGGATCCAAACTGACTGGCCTTGCTTCCGGTTCTTCTGGCCATAGTTCATCTTCAATTATTTGAAAATAGCTAGCCTGGAAACAACCCATATGTGCACCTGAATTAGGAAACTTTGATACATAGTAATGATTGGCCCCATTGGGAAAGAGATAATAGCTTGTTCCCTTCTGCAGAACGGCGGTGTAACCTGAGTCAATACAAATACCTTGTAACATTACCCCACCCGCTCCCAGCCATTTTTGAGCCTACAGGCTATTTCTTTCTTGCGAAGTGGTTCATATACGACTACTAACTTTCCTTGCTCTTTTCGGGAAAGGATAACCCACTGTCGCTGCCTTTTTCTTCGCATTTGGCTTCACCTTCTTTGGCTTCTTTTTCAATTTTTGGAGCTTTTCTAACTCTAGCCAGCCATGAGTTTCATCCAACGTGACCACTTTCAATGTATGTTCATAGCGGGCTTCAAACATCTTTTTCTTAAGTTTAAATACCGGGGTCTCAACACCCTTCACATCCACGATTTCAACGCTGCCATCGAGGTTATGAATCTCGAAATCTGCAACATACTCAGTCTTACGGACAGTTTTACCATTCTTTTTATAAGCCTCAAGCAATAGGAATCGTGGCTGAAGCTTAAAGTCCTTTATTTGCTTCGCCTGCTTAAGCCATTTAAGCTGGGCATAATACTTTGATTCTGCAATGCTATCGAATTTATGGCCATCAATGACGACCTTTTTATTGCCGTACTTAGAATCTGCCATTCTTTTACCCTTTCAATCCGTATTTCCGAGGTACTAGCTTATCGTTTCTTGCCAGATGGATTATGGCCATCAGTAACTCGTCAGGATCCCGGTTAAAGTGCTCTGCCATATAATTCACACTAAGGCTCCTATTCCACATTTGGGCGATTTCATTTAGCTCTGGCTGATCCCAGACAAAATCCAAATCCTCCAAAATAACAACTCTTTTCTTTCGTGCATTGACTAATAAATCCTTCGGCATTAAAACCACTTTCCATTTTCATTTTCGATGTCCACCCATAGGATGGACGCAATTACCCATTCCTCTTTAAGAGCCTCATAATCAAGTGATTCAATAGCTTTACCGCAACGGGAAGTGGTTACATTCATGGCCCGTAGTTCATCTAGGACGATTTCCCGTTTCACCTCTAATGGCGCCTTTTGCCTAACTTTCTTCCGGTGTTTGACAGCTTCTAGTAAGATTCCCATACTGTTCACTCCCGTTTCCGTGTTCTATAAAGCTCTAAACCTATTTAACTTTTCTTGTATAGCCCTTTGCCTATTAGCAGCTTCCTCCTCGCTTAATTGAGGAGTCGTTGTTTTGCTAGGATCATCGGTAAAGTATTCAGGTACAATCTCTTGCCGAATAGGTCTTTTATACGCACCCTTTCGTGCTGGTTGCTTTTTAGCAGGATTTATAGACTCTAGTTTCCGATGGTGCTTGTCCAAAATAGGCCCAGCGCAATAAGACAAGCTATTAATACGGTCCCTCGAATGTTTTGGTATGTAATTGTCAAAACACTCTTTTAGGTAAACTAGTGCATCAGCTATAGGTACTCCTCCTGCGATAATCTCCTTTGCAGCTGATTCATCAACAGGCGAACTAGAAAAGCCATAGGCTCGTAGTTGGATAAAGCGGTCTATAAGAATTTTGGCTGCATCTTCCGAAGTTTGTGATATTTCTCCAGATGGCACTGGATCACCCTGTGGGCCGGTCGTAGGCACCCCGTCAATTTCTTCGTGTGTGTTATCATCAGCAGCAATAAATAAATCATTCTTAAGACATTCTTTATCATTCTTGTTTATATCCGCGAGGTGTTCCCCCACTGTTCCCTGACTGTTACCCTCAACACCATTTGGTTCTTGAATGCCTTGGTATGATTGGTTCGACCCTGTTCCCTGTCTGTTACCCCTATATTCATTTTGATTACCTCTAGGTGTTTCAGTGGTGTTACCCTCAACACTTTTTACTTGGTATAAATCCCAATTTAACAACGTTATTAGTGTGTACTGCCTGTTACCCTTCCCGCGATCTATCCTAATCATTGACTGTTTCTCCATCCATTCGAGGATGGTGGTAACAGTCTTGGGGTTTGGTTCTTTGTATTTCACCCCCTCATACCATCCGACCTTTTTAGCAACCTCACGGACAGAAGTAAGATGCTGACCTGCCTTAATCGTCAGGAAGGTTCCGTCTCGCATGGGAATGGTGTTATCCTGATGATTTACCGTGTATTTGAGGTATTGCCAGATTCTATGGTAGAGGGGCGGCATCATCCATATAGCGCTGCCTAGTTCTTTTCTAAAGTCTTTGATGTACCCCTGCATGCTTTCCCTCCTTAATTAAGGGACAAATACTAGCTTCCCGGTCAATTCCATAATTTCTCGTTTAAATTGATCAGCATTGCTATTGGTATCACTTAAATGAAGCAACCAAATTTCTTGTACTTTTGTTAATTCATTAGCCTTCAAAAACTCTTTAACATTTTCGAGGCTAAAGTGCGACTTTTCTAATCGTTGCTTCATTACCCTGGGTACTCGCCCTTTAACAATGTTTTCTATAAGGATTTCACGGGAGTAATTACATTCCACCATGATGTGAGTAAGACCCGGAAAGCGATATTTAATGTAATAAGTATCAGTGGCGAAAAGGAGCTTCTCTCCCTCTTGATTTGCCAGCAGAAACCCAAGAGGTTCGCTGACATCATGCTGTACATCAAATGGGAGTATGGTCCATGTACCAAGGATGAATTGCTTCTTTGCCTCAACTGTCTTAAACCGATGATGATTAATACCTATAGCTTCAGATGTACCAGCTGATGAATAAACATCGATTCCGGCTTTTAACACATCCTTAATGCTTTTACAGTGATCAC
Organism: Bacillus sp. MM2020_4; assembly: GCF_011250555.1. Classification (GTDB taxonomy): domain Bacteria; phylum Bacillota; class Bacilli; order Bacillales; family Cytobacillaceae; genus Neobacillus. The sequence goes on from NZ_JAANMZ010000050.1 coordinate 23,916, forward strand.
CATGTTCGTGGGTTACCAGACATCCTGCAATCGATGACATTTGAAAATTAAACCCTCGCTGTATTTCTTTGTAAGATAGTCCACATTCCAACAGTAGCGGGGTGCTACCGTCTGTCACTCGGTAGCAATTCCCCTTCGAACTAGAAGACAGGGCAGTGATTTCTATCATTAGAATTCAAGTCCTATTTGTTCAATTTGTGGGTCATCTTTTTTCTCATTTTCATAATGGGTTTCTTCGTTACTCTCCTTTTCTTTAGTAAGTTTGGGTTCATGTTCAATTACTTCTGGTTTTTCCTGAGTAGTCGATTCCTTCACTGGTGGATCTATATCAATCATTTCTTGGTTCGCATTCTCATTAATTTCTTTTCTTACTCTTGAGTAGCTGTCATCTTCAGTTTCACTGTAAGTCATTTCAATAAAGGCATTGCCGAAGTCTTTCGGAATCTTTTTCACAATGTTGTTACGCATTTTCCTAATAATCATGGTCTCCCGACTTTGCGGATCCTTCCAAGCCGGACTAATATATTTTTCAACAGTTTCATCATCAAGAGCTTTTAAACCAAGCTCTTCAATCGTTTTTACAATTTCTTTTTTCTTTGCATCAATTTCATTTTTTTGTTTGGCATTCGCTTTAAATCGAGATTCTGCAATTCCAAACGTCTCGTTCATAAGGTTGTTTTTCACATGGGCGATAAGGTTTTTGACGACGTCTTCGCGTTCTGCAATGTAATATTCGGTCCTACCACCCTTTTTAGTGATAGGGTAAACTACTCGAACCACTTCCCCCTTACCTGTCGGTGTCCATTCAGGTGGGCTCATTTCGATACCCTTATACTTTGGATATTCAAACTGATCTTCGGAGCGTACCTGCCAAAATTGATGAACTTCTTCTACACCTCGACCAAAATTTGAAAGAATAGCATCATTTCCGTCGCCCTCAATTCCCATTTCGATTTGTTTAACCCAAACATCTTCATCGTTTTTTTTCATCTTTACATTTCGAATTTGAAAGTATGCTTCTCGGGGGCTGGCCGCCGCATTTAGTTTTAATGCGGCAACACTTAATAAGGTTTGAGTAACATTGTTTTTGTCTAAGGCTGGGTCTGTCCACTTTATTCCCTTAACATCTAAGACTGAGTTGATTGCGGAAATCGCTGACATTACACATTGCTTTTGGTAATGGTCCATATTGATCCCATTTCCCGATAATTGGCGTTCAATCATCGGGAAAAATGTATTGCTAATTTTGGTTAATCCGGTTTGAAAGCTGGATTGTGCAGCAACTTCATTTTGATTACTCAATTAGATAACCTCCTTATATTCGTTTAGTTCAATCTCTACCCTTAATTGCTTATTCAGGCTTTTCCATCCTTCGCTTGCATGTTCGTAACTTCCGTTCAACTTGATAAGGTATTGTTTTGTTTCCGCCGGCAAGGTGTCAAAAGTCGGAGGCACTAACAACCGTATAACTTGTGTATCTACATCAATCAGTTCAGTTACAGCCTCAGCGTTATCAACGAATATAGGGGCAGAAAAACCGTAATGATCCGAAAGCGTATTAATGATATCCAAACCAACATTGATACGTGCCGCATTATTTAATCCGGATCCGTAAGGAACACCTTTGTAAGTAGTCTCGCAAACTTCTTCTAAACCACCGTTGATGTTCTGCTTAAATAGATTGAAGCGGGCGTATTTGAACTTCTTGTTAATCTTTTCTTCTAGCAAATTGACTTTGGTTCGAATGAATTCTTCTGTTAAGTAAAGTTCTTGTTCAAGTTTTTCGAATTCTGCTGCAAGATCACGTTCCTGTTGAGATAACTCTTCAATCCGTTTATTTGACTGGTCAGCGAGTACGAATTGTCCTACTTGTCTTTGCAGCTGATCACGCTTATTTTTGGTATTCATAATTTCCATTTGAATATCCTGGATTGCCCCTTCTGACATTTCCCTTATATGCTTAATTTCTTGTTCGACGACCTGCTTTTCTTGGAGCTTTGCCACATAGTGTGGATTTTCGAGAATATCTGTTACCAGGCTTTCTTGTTGTTTCAACTGAGCATTCAGTTTTTCTAAGCTCTGTTGTTTTTCAACAATCTGGCTGTTAATTTTTTCATATTCACTCGTCAGCTTTGCATTGTCAGCTGCGATATTCTGTTTTCGCTCAGCCCCTTGTTTACCTTTCGTATTGATACCTTCTAACTTCTGAGCTTTAGAAAGGTTAAATTGGGATAGAGCATTTTCTCTTGTTGCATCCACTTGCTCAGCTGGTAGAGACTGCCCACATGCCGGGCATTCGCATGCATCTGTATGCTGAAACTCTTGTTTATTAACTTCGTGCCATTCTTGTCTTAATTGTGCGAGCTGATTTTCAATAGTTTTTAAGCTTTCATCATTGTGTCCTTTTTGAATTTTCAAGTTTTCCGCTTTCGACGTGAGGATAGAAATATTTGACTTCTCTTCCTGTGTTTTTACTTGTAGCTGATATACACGTTCTTTAGAGTCAGAATCATGTTCTCGCTTAATATCCATTAATGCCATTTCGATTTCTTGAATTAATTTCTGCTTATCTGAAATGGCCTTTCCGTTTTTGATACTGCTAATCTGAGTCATTTTGTCATCAATATCATTGTTAAGTATCGTTATTTCAGCTTCCAGTGCCTGCTTGTCTAATCCATCCAACTGAGGCAATCCCCTCTGAATCTCATCGATGCGAACCGGAATTTTCTCAAGTTCTTTATTAATCTCAGCACGGCGGGCAGCAATGATTTTTCTATGGTTTTCAATGGTCCGACCTTGCAGGATTGACGGCAGTGGTGCCAGGGCGTTTTCACTAGCTATGACTTCTTCATCGGATATGTCTCCGCAAATTTCTAACAGGGTTTTTCTTCGATCTTGCCATTTCACTTGTTCATTAAAAAATGTAGGTGATGTTAGTAGTTTGAAAAGGTCTTCCTGGACAATTGATTTTATTAAATCCTCATACTCTTTCTTTTTCACAGGCACCCCATCAATATAATAAGTGGTGGTATGACCCGTGAATTCATCTGTTGCAGATCCACGTTTACGTGTCCATTTTTCAGAGTATACTTTCCGAAGAGTCAACTGCTTACCATCCAGCAAGAATACGCCCTGTACTTCATGCTCAAGCATATGCTTTTCCTCGCCATTTTCATTTAACGTTTTGAGTGCAAAATCTTTTTTGTTTTGGCTGTCCTTGTCAAACAATAGCCAAATGAAACTATCAACTAATGTAGTTTTTCCAGTGGCATTATCCCCAAAGACAAATGCGTTAATCCCATTTAGAGTCATTGCGAAATACGGAATGCCTTTAAAATTTCTGATTTCTAGACTTTCTAATCTAAATTGTTTCGACAATGTTATTCCTCCTCATTAATCTTTTTCAATTCTTCACGTACCTCCTGAATTGCCGGAAAAAAATCTCTGAAAATTAGATTTTGGCCATTTTTAAATGAATCACTATATTGCTCTGGATGTTTTGTTATGGACCTCCGGTGCAAGTTAACCAAAAACTCCATATGGTTAATCGCAAATTCCAATGAACGGAATTTTTCTTGCATAAAGACTCTCCTTTCCGATAAAATAGGAGTATCAATTATTTTTAATGCATCTGACTCCTGCTGCGAACAGGGGTCTTTTTTATTTCCAATAAGCTGATTCATAAGTTCCTCCTTCCTAACTAATTGGTGCCTCATTTGCACCGTCACAAGCCGGAGGAAAGGGGATGTTTGGGGGGATGGAAAACCCCCGGCTCATGACGGCAAAAACGAAACTTGCCGCACCGAACGAACGGTGATAAACTCTAAATATAGAAGATCAAGTGCAGTAAGCAGGTGCCCGCCTAGCTTGCTGCTTTTTCTTTTGTAGTAAGTACTTTCGATGCTGATTTCAATTGAAGCTCGAAAAGGGTAACCTTCCCTTTGTTATCTCGTACCTTTTGGCACCAATGCTGAACTTCTTCTTTTGTCATTACTGGACTTGTAAACAACCTCATCGGATCCGCACCGCCCAATCTATTTTTATTCCCTGCGCTTTTAACTTTTGTATGAGCTGCTCGAGTTTTTCTCTCTTTGAAATATTCAACTGTGTACTCTCCTTTTAGAAAAAACGTAATTTGATTGCTTCCATTGCTAATTTCTTGTTATAGCCGTCAAGATAGTCCATATCGCTTAAATTGACTTTGTTGCTCTCGTTATAAAGATGCAAAGCAAGGTTTAACATAAACTTTTCTGATTTAGACCATGGAGCAGCAGTTCTTTTTAAAGCCATGATTCGTATTTCTCCATTTTCCAAATTGAAATATTTTGTAGTAAAAACACCTTTAAGCTTCCAATTGTTTGAAAATAAATGGATTACGCCTTTCCAGTAACAATCGTTTGCTAGATAACTCGGAATTTTCTCGGACATTTTAATCACCCCTTCTTGATTGAAACCATTTCGATTGATATGCCTGTAGCAACAATACTTTGCACCAATTCTTCCAGGCGTCCTCGTTTGACTTTTTTCTCCTGAAGCTTTTCAAGTTCATTCAAAGAGCTTAAGAGATTAACGGTGGTAAGTTTCGCTTCCTGTAGATTCCCTTCCATTAACATTTCTTCGATTCTGCTGATGCAGGTCCATGCAGCACGATATTCCTCATTAGCTTTCCGAGCATCCTCTGGCAAAAAGTCATCTTTATTCACTTTTTGATAAACCTCCTTTGAATCAGCTTTAATTTATGCTGGGTCCACATCTTAGCCCAGGATATGTTGTACTCTTTGCATAATGTGGCAACATAGTGATTTAAAGCTGTGATAGCATCAATGCTTTCTGATATTGTTTTTTCAATTGCCTGTATTTCCACTGGATCTAATGCTTTTGGGTTAATGGTTAATCGCTTTGAAGCTTCCATCATGGCAGTTAGCGCTTCTTCCAATTCTTCTTTTGTTTTGAGCGATACAGACGTTCTATGTAGGTCAACTGCGTCCCCATCCAATTGGACGGGTCCCCAGTTGGTGTATTCAGCTGCTGCCTCCATCGCCACCCAAGGGTTGTTATGTTTTTCTGCATAATAATTAGATAACTCTGGTTGAACTTGATAACGACCATTCTCCTGTTGGGAGACGGACTCACGGGAACCGTAATATTCATCGAATGTCATTTCTAGTTGTGTAATTCCTGCATCCTTCCTGGCCATCTTGGCAGCCACTGCGGCTCTACCAATTGGCATCTGTACACATCCCCTTTCTACCGCGAAATTTGGTATAAACTGATAAAATTTAATCAAATGACATCACTGATAGAATTCAAGCAATTCATTTGCTGTTGCTCTTTCCATTTATCTAAGAATTCTTTTTCGAACCGGTACAAGCTGCGAATTTTAAAACATGGGAGCTCGCCAGCTCTTGCCATCCGATAAATTGTTTCAACCGATACATCAAGATACTTAGCTGCATCTTTGACTGTCATTGCCAACTGGATCACCTCCTTAAGCTGATTTTTCAATTTCCCTAATAACGGATTCCGTTAGTTTGTTATCAAAAAAAATTGCTGGATCTACCCCAAGGACATTTGCAATAACTTTTAACCTTTCTACATCTAGTCTTACTTCACCTGATGTTATGTGACGATAGCCTTGTAATGACAAATTTAATTTGTTTGCAATATGAGTTTTCGTAATTCCTTTCGCCAATCTTATTTTTTCAACATTTTCGTGTACCATCTTTTCACCTCCAAAAACTAACGCATTCCGTTATATTTATAATACTAACAAATTCCGTTAGTGTCAACAGATAATTTCAATAAATTCTCATATACCGTTAGTTTTGTATCATTTTTCGTTAGTTGTTGGTATTATTTTGTTAATTGATGGATATTTAGGGGAGTTTTATTATGGGAATTGGCGATAGAATTAAACAAAAGAGAAAAGAAAAAAGATATACCCAAGCTGAATTAGGGAAAATCGTTAGTGTTTCAGCTCAGGTTATTTCTAACTGGGAACGTGGTTATAGCGACCCTAACCATGGCGACGTTGCTCGTTTAGCTGAAGCGCTAGATTGTTCTACTGAATTTCTCCATGGACGAAAAGTAGAAGATAATCTTCCACCACTAAATAATAAGGATAAAAGAGATATTGCTAAAGACCTCGAAAATATCTTGGAAACCATGGGAACAAATACAGCTTTATCTTTTGATGGGGAACCTTTGGATGATGTAACAAGAGAGCTTGTGAAAGCAGCTATAGAAAGTAATCTAAATTTAACTAAGCAACTGGCAAAGAAAAAATTTACTCCAAAGAAATATCGTAAAGACTAGGAGTGATCTCTAGTGAGCTGGATTATGAAGAAATTAGAACTAGAGATAAAAAGGCACAAAACAAATAATCCGTTCGAAATGGCGGAAGGGAAAAATATATTAATTAGGTACTTCCCATTAGGTGAGACCCTAGGATTTTATATGAAAAATGCCCGACATCAAATTATCACATTAAACAGTGATATGGATGAAAATCAATTAACATTTGTTTGTGCTCATGAACTTGGCCATGCCGTATTGCATCCGAATGAAAACACACCCTTTTTACATAAACACACTTTAGTTTCCAGGGATAAGATAGAAAAGCAAGCCAACTATTGGGCAATTAAACTCTTAACTTATGAATCTAACTTAAGTATGTACCAGACAAAGCAAGAAATATTGAGGGAACACGGTATACCTTATGAAATGGAACGGTATTTATAAATCTAATTTAGGGGGAACTTAGGATGGGATTCTTAAAAAATCTATTCAACCAGCCAGAATTAACTCAAGAAGAAAAAGATCGCGTTAAAGAAGAAAAAGAAAGAATCCGCCAAGAGAAAATTAAAAAAGGACAAGAAAAATTAGAGCAACTGCAGCAGAAGATGCAAGAGCTCGATGAAAATGTCGAGTTAGAACATTTAGGAGGATATCCTAAAATAAAGGCTGGAAAGACAGTAAAGATTAAAAAGTCCCCAGGTCAAAATCAAATTAACTTTGGTTCAAATGTTGTTACAGTAAAAGCTATTGAGTGGTCTGAAAAAGGAAAGAGAAGTGCTGGCAAAGCTGCTGCTGGCGCAATAGCAGGCGGTTTATTAACCGGAGGAGTAGGTTTAATTGCAGGAGCCGCTATAGGTGGAAGAAAGAAAGATGACTCTATTGTCGCATTACTCATTAATGAGAATGGGATTGATTATACAGTATATTTCCGTGCCGATCAAAAGGAATATCAAGAGCTAGCAAGCCTATTATAAAATTGCCCATTTGTTAGGGCTTTTCTTTTCAACACAAAACAGAACATGCATTCGAAAAGAGGGGTTAAATTGAGTGGATTCAAAGAAGTTCGTAAGGGATTTTATGAATTTAGATTAGAATTGGGATATTTACCAAGTGGTAAGCGAAATCGTAAATTTCGAACATTACCCTGTAAAAATGATACAGAAGCTAAAAAAATACTAGCCCGTCTGTCAGTAGAATTAGAAGATGGAAAACTAGCAGATCACAGCAAAATGACATTCGAAGACTTGTATGAAAAATGGAAAGTAGAGTTCGCTCCATTTAAACTGGATGCACAAACGCAAGAAACCTACCAATATGTAATTGAAGACTCTCTCCTTCCGGAATTTAGAAAGGCTCGAATTCAAAATTTAAAAGCCAATGATTTTATCTCCTATTTTAATAGAGAAATTAAAAAGAGTCAGGAACTGAAGGAAAAGAATGCAAAAATAGAAGACACAGGTAGTAAAGAGAAAAAGGAGAAAGTTGTCGGAGACTACACGTTTGAAAAACGGCACCGCTGTCTAAGAAGTTTATATAAGTATGTCATGCAGCTGGAGATCATTAAAGAGGACATTTCTCAGGAAGTACCCAAACCTAAGGTTAAAGCCCGCAAAAAGGATTATTACGAAGATGAGGAAATCATCCACCTTTTTGACGTAGTCAAATTAATCCCTCACCATCAAGCGCTAATGGTTACCCTAGCTGTAACTGGTGCCTTACGTCGTGGAGAAGTATTAGGGATTGATATGTACAAAGATATTGATTTTGTTAACAATACCATTCATATTAGTAGGTCTGTCCAAAAAACCAAAGAATACGGGTTGCGGGTAAAAGATACCAAGACTGAAGATGACCGAATCGTAACGTTTGATGAAGTTACAATGGCAGAGGTCCAAGCCTATCTACTAGAACGTGAAAAGGAAATCGAACAAATAGGAGATGAATACAAAGGATTTAGAACTATATATGGAGAAAAGGTTGATCTTTTATTTGCGCACATCGATGGTACTCCTTATGATCCTAATTCCGTTAGCCAGTTTTGGAGTAGAATTGTTAAACGTCATAATCTGAAAAAAATTGCCTTTCATGATTTACGGCACACGTCAGCCAGTTATCTTTTAGGCCTAGGATTTAGTATGAAGGCCATTCAGGAACGACTTGGTCATTCGGATATAAAGACGACGATGAACCTCTACACACACGTCAATAAAAATCTAAATAAAGCCCTCGGAGATGCCTTTTTAAACCTTCGAAAATAAAATGGTCAGTTGCTTGGTCAACTGCCCTAAAAACACGCAACAAAAAAGCCATCTCTCATCGGTGAGAAATGGCTCTATATCAATGTTTTAAAGGTAAGCTTCCAATCGGATTCGAACCGATGACCTCTTCCTTACCATGGAAGTGCTCTACCTACTGAGCTATGGAAGCATAGCTGATTTTCTTAGTTGTTTAAAAGTGGCTCCGCAGGTAGGACTCGAACCTACGACCGATCGGTTAACAGCCGATAGCTCTACCACTGAGCTACTGCGGAATAATAATTTAACAGCCTGGCAACGTCCTACTCTCACAGGGGCGCATGCCCCAACTACCATCGGCGCTGAGAAGCTTAACTTCCGTGTTCGGTATGGGAACGGGTGTGACCTTCTCGCCATAATTACCAGACTATTTTTTGACACTATTTTATTATAATGTCTTTTTTGTTTTTTTCAAGAGGAAATTTACTTTTTTTCGTTCCCTCAAAACTAGATAATACAGAAGAAGTTTGTAAAAACGAATAATCAATTGGTTAAGTCCTCGAACGATTAGTATCAGTCAGCTCCACATGTCGCCACGCTTCCACCTCTGACCTATCAACCTGATCATCTTTCAGGGTTCTTAC
>NZ_JAANMZ010000051.1 GCF_011250555.1 Bacillus sp. MM2020_4
ATAGTGATACATATATCTTTAAGATAATGATAACCCATTAATATTACAGAAAGATGTAATTGAATTTACTTTCTGTTGCATAGAAATTACAATTTTGAAATAGCAATACCTTATACCCGCGATAAATTTACCACTTTATCCTTAAGGAAACCTTAAAATGGTTACTTGAGTAAAAAATCGTATAAAAAGAAGCTTGGGGCATCCCAAGCTCTCGTTTAAATATGCATAATATCGACCATATGATTACTGATGATCTCATCGTAATTTTCCCTTAATTCGTCAAGTGAGATCTTTAATGTCCCAGAAAGCTTATATAAGAATTCTTGATCTTGTCTAAGCCAAGAAGAATGATTTCTTTTAAGAAAACGTTCCGCCTCGGAGAAGGCAGAAAACGTTTGCCCAATCTTCCCCCCATTATGGACAAGTTCATATTTTCCATCCCCTGCCGGTAAAATATACGAACTTTCCCCCAAATGGTTTTGATAGCTTGTTCCAAAGGCTGATTCTTTCACATTATATTCATTCCGATCGGCATCCGGTTTAAGCGGGTTCTGTTCGAAAACGTTGACAATAAAGGTTTCAAATCCTTCTTTTGTTAACTCAGATCCGGAAGCTTTCGGATGCCCCCCACCACCATATCTCTGAGCAAATTCAGCCACATTCACTTCATCATGGATCGTTCGGAAGCCCATTTTCTTTCCACTTACATTCAAAAGAACAATCATGTCCATATGAGGATAAATATTATTTAACGCATTGCCTAGCTCGGACAAATACTGCTCTGCATGGACAACACCGACACAATAATCGCCCACAAAGGTTTGCACAATCTGCCTGCTTTTTGAGTGGATATAGCGATTAATTTTTTGCTCTTCAATATCAAGAATCATATTTTCTGTTTCCGTTAACTGAAACGAATCGGTATTTTCCTTTAACCGCTTTAACATCTCTTCTTCAAACTGTTCTCTGTTCATTATGTAAAATAAATCGTTTAACCGCTTGGCCGTCACATTATTATTTTCATCCCATTCCCAGGTATCATATTGACGGACTAAATCAATGAATTCCTCAAGTGCATGATTTCGCTCAATCTTCCCATGCTCAATCAAATAATCATAAAACAATGAGGTCGCACATGTTTTTTTGCCATTATCATACTCTGGCATTACCCAGCCCCAGTTGTACTCATTAAAATGCATCGCCGTCACATGATGATCAATCATCTGAATATGATGGCCCCGCTGAAACCGTTCCTGCAGTTTTTTCTCAACCAACTCATTAACAGCTAAATCGGTAATATAAGTTTCTTCCTGGTTATTCGCCGGATGTTTAATAAACGATTCGACCCTCTGGTTTAAATTTCGATAAGAACAATAAAATACATTTGCTTTATCCCCAAAGGCTAATTTAGCAATTAGCCCGCAGCCAAGACCATCTAAATCCATATCTGTAAAAAGTTTTACCATACCTGACACCATCCAATCTTCTTTCCATAACGTATAGTTTGGTTTTGAAAAATATTCTTATACAGAGTAAGCACAGCAGACCTAGTATAAATCAGTTCATTTGCTTTCTATTCGCTAAATATATACTAAATGAAAGATTAAATCGACCTTTTCGACTTAAGTTTATACATGTTAATAAAACCTACCTTTAAGACCTGGTGATAATGATCACATACAACATATGTATTAAATGGTAAGATTCATTGGAAGTTCCTATTACTAACAAGTGAAAAGGGGTAATAAATTGAATTTTCCACAACTTAAAATTGGTCATATGATACCAAAGGTTCCGATTATGCAAGGCGGGATGGGTGTAGGTATTTCACTTAGTAAACTAGCGTCAGCAGTCGCTAATGCCGGGGGGATCGGGATTATTTCCGGTACGGGCATTTCAGTTGACGATATGCGCTCACATATAAGGCGGGCTAAAGAATGTGTTAAAAAAAATGCAGGCTACATTGGCGTAAATGTACTATTTGCCATGAATGACTTTGCTGAAAAAATGAAAGCTGCCCTCGAGGAAAAGGTTGATTTTATCATCTCCGGTGCCGGAATATCAAGGGACATGTATGCATGGGGAAAACAAGCAGGAATTCCTGTTATCTCAATCGTATCCTCTGCAAAGCTAGCCAGGATATCAGAACGGCTCGGTGCTGCCGCTGTTGTGGTTGAAGGCTTTGAAGCAGGCGGACATCTTGGGACAGATCGACCCATGTTCGATATCCTACCCGAAGTTGTTGAAGCAGTTTCCATCCCTGTCATCGCAGCCGGAGGAATTATGACTGGCAGCGATATTGCCAAAGCACTTGCGTTGGGAGCCTCAGGCGTGCAAATGGGGACACGGTTTGTTGCAAGCGCAGAATGCGATGCGCCATTAGCCTTTAAACAAAAATATGTAAATGCCGATAAAGATGATCTGGTATTGGTTAAAACCACCGTCGGCTTACAAGGAAGAGCCATCAAGAATAACTTTACCAATTTGATTACCGGTCCGGACAAATTGAAAATAGCCAAATGTCATGATTGTTTAAAAAATTGTTCCTACCGTTTTTGTACACTGGATTCCCTGCTTACCTCTGTTAATGGCGATGTGGAAAATGGACTCGTTTTCGCAGGAGCCAGAGTAGCTGAAATTAAGGAAATACTACCGGTCCAAACTATAATCGATAATTTAACAAAAGAGTATCGCGATTCTTCATTGACTATAAATTAACATTAATAAAAGCCAACCGTCGTCGATAATACGGTTGGCTTTTGCTCATTTATTTCGCTAATCGATAATATCCTCTTTTCAACCCAAAATAACAGAACCACAGTGCTTGCATAAAGAAGAATAATCCCCAGATAAATGCGGGAAGAATTGTTAATTGGGCAAGATTGGACGCATCCCCTGCCGCTTGTGGCTGACCAACGCTTATTAAAAGGATTTCATATGCACTTTGAACCGAATCCACTAATAGAATCGATGCAATCAAGAGTAATAGGTTGTCTCTCACCTTTTGACTTCCCTTGATCAATAAAAAGAGGAAAGCAGCCGCAAATGAACAGAGCCAAAAAACCCCATATGGATTTCTCACCCAAAAGATTAGATTTAAAAAAATAAATGCTAACAAAATATCAATTAAAAGCGTTCCCTTTTTTCTCCCAATTAGTAAAAAAGAAAGAAACGCCATAAAAGAAGCAAAAGTATAGCCAGCAAGGCTGGTAAAGAAGCTGCCTATCCATGTTGACTGACTGCTGACAGTTGCCCCTTCAGAATTCATAAATAAAGAAATCGTTTCTACCTTCCCGCCGAGAAGAGCAATCAGGGCATGCCCAGATTCATGTATTAGTGTATTGACTACTTTTACATAATTCCCGAGGATAGGAACATGAATCAACAAAAAGGCTATCACGAGGAAAAGGAAAAACTTCGCACTGAATTTGTCCCGAACAAAGCTCAACATTCATTCCCCCTCTTTATTTAGACTTTATTCATACATTCATTGTACTTAATTGACACGCATTTGGAAAGAATTGTTCGCCTGCTATTTACTCAGTCATTCGACAAAGTAACAACTTGTGTGTTACTATTGAGTTGTTACTAAACAAAAGTTATTACAAGGGGGAATGAACTTGATAGAATTTAAAGATATTGTCAAAAAATATCGAACAAAATCCATTATTAATCCTTTTTCATTAAAAATCGATCCCGGCCAATTAGTTGTCTTTATTGGACCAAGTGGTTGTGGAAAAACAACATTGCTTAAAATGATCAATAAACTAATACAGCCGACATCGGGTAAAATTTTTGTGGATGGGACAGATATCTCCACAATGAATCCCATTGAACTCCGCAGAAATATTGGTTACGTCATTCAAAATACTGGACTGTTTCCACATATGTCGATTAAAGAAAACTTGGAATTAATCCCCAAACTTAAGGGTGAAGATCCTGCCCTAATTGAGAAGAAAACAAATGATTTACTTGAAATGGTCGGCTTAGACCCTAAGGATTACTTACACAGATTTCCTAAAGAATTAAGCGGCGGACAGCAGCAAAGAGTAGGTGTAGCAAGAGCCTTCTCCACAGACTCCGATATTATCTTAATGGATGAACCCTTCAGTGCACTTGACCCTGTAACAAGAAGTTCACTTCAAGATGAATTATTTCAAATGCAAAAGGAATTAAATAAGACGATTATCTTTGTCACCCATGACATGGACGAAGCTATTAAAATAGCAGATAAGATTTGTATATTAAAAGATGGCGATATTCTCCAATACGACACGCCAGAAAATATCCTCAAAAATCCGGCGAATGATTTTGTTGAAGGCTTTATTGGAAAAAGAAGGGTTTGGAATAATCCAGAACTGATGTTGGCAGAGGATATTATGATTCAACAGCCTATAAAAATAACCGCCATGCGTACTGTTTTACAAGCCATTGAAATTATGAAAGACAATAAGGTTGATAGTTTAATGGTTACAGACAAACAGAATGTCCTGAAAGGACTTGTCACTTTAAAAAGTATCCAATTGCTCAATCGAAACACTTCAATAGAAATGGTGATGGAGCACAATGTATTCTCTGTTTCACAGGATGCTAATTTAATTTCTGTGCTAGCAGCTATGAATGAGCACAAAATTGGCTATCTTCCTGTTGTAAACAGTGCAAAGCAGTTAACAGGACTCATAACAAGGAGCAGCATTTTATCGGCTTTAAGTAGCCAATTAATTGACCTGGAGGTGGCGTTTTAATGAGTGGATTTTGGAACTATCTAACAGCAAATTATCAGCAAATCGTCAATTTACTGGGTGAACATTTATATTTAAGTATCGTTTCAGTATTAATTGCCATTATTATTGGAATCCCGTTAGGAATCTTAATTTCGAACGAGAAAAAGCTAGCCAAACCAATTATTGGGACGACAAACGTTATTCAAGCCGTACCAAGTCTGGCTTTACTCGGATTTCTAATTCCGTTTATTGGAATCGGCAGTGCACCGGCCATTGTAATGGTCGTTCTTTATTCTCTTCTCCCTATTGTCAAGAACACCTATACCGGGTTGACGAATATTGACGGGGACATTCTGGAAGCCGCCAAAGGCATCGGTCTGACTAAGAGTCAAACCATGAGAAAAGTTCAGCTGCCGCTAGCCTTCCCGATGATTATGGCGGGTATCAGAATTTCAGCGGTAACAGCAGTTGGGTTGATGACAATTGCTGCATTCGTTGGAGCAGGTGGACTAGGTTACCTTGTTTTCTCAGGTGTACAAACCGTTGATAACCATATGATTTTAGCTGGAGCCATTCCGGCCTGTATCTTAGCACTCCTCATTGACTTTGTAGTCGGAAAGCTTGAAGCCTCACTTTCTTATACAAGTAAACGAAGAACAGCCAAAAAGTCAGGAAAGAAAACAAAACGATGGATGATTGCTCTGGCCTCAATCATCATCGTTATCGCAGGTGGTTTCAAGGTATATTCCATCGCCAGCGCCGAAGATAAAATTGTCATTGGCTCTAAAAACTTTAGTGAATCGATGATATTAGGAAACATGCTGGCCGATTTAATTGAAAACAAAACGGATCTACCTGTAGAAAGAAAACTAAATCTCGGTGGTTCCCAGGTTGCTTTTGGCGCCCTTAAGAATGGCGACGTTGATATGTATGTAGAATATACCGGTACAGGTTTGGTTAATATTTTAAACCAACCGCCGGAAAGTAACCCTGATAAGGTATATGATTATGTGCAAAAGGAATTTAAACAAAAATATGGGATTGAGTTATTAAAACCACTTGGATTTAATAACACCTATGCCCTGGCCGTTCGCCAGGACACAGCAGAAGAATATAGATTAAATACGATCTCAGATTTGGCTAAAGTAAGTGGTAATTTAATTATGGGGCCGACGATTGAATTTCCCAACCGGGAAGATGGATTAATCGGGCTTGAAAAAACCTATAATTTGGCTTTTAAAGATGTCAAAGCCGTCGATGGCGGCTTACGTTATACTGCATTGAAAAATCATAAAAGTGATGTCATCGATGCTTTCTCGACTGACGGGCTACTTGAAGAATTTCAATTGAAGGTCTTAAAGGATGATCAAAACTTTTTTCCGCCATATTATGCAGTGCCAGTCATAAAGGAAGAAACATTGAAAGAACATCCGGAACTGAAGAAGGCAATTAATTCCTTAGCTGGTAAGCTATCAGATGATAAAATGCGCCAGCTCAACTATAAAGTTGACAGTCTCAAAGAGTCACCAGCAAAGGTTGCAAAAGAATTTTTAGAAAAAGAAGGATTGCTGGATTAAATTAATAGTAATAGTGAAGAAAGCCGGTGTGATAAACCGGCTTTTTTCTTTTGCATCCTAATCCTCTAAAAAATGAAGGACTCTATCATATGTTTTATCATCCCCAATAACTAACAATACATCGCCTTCAAGGATTAATGCATAGGGCCCCGGTGAGATAATTAACTCACCTTTCCGCTTCATGCCAATTACAGTTCCTCCGGTATTTTGCCAGAATTTCATTTCTGAAATGGTTTTTCCAATATGAATACAGCCAGGAAATATTTCCACCTCGATCGGAGCTAACGGATTGGTATGGCGAAGCTTGCCAGAGTAATCCATGATCTTTCTTACCGTGTCAAAAAGCTGATCATCGAGATTGGCTCTTTCAGAAATGAGTGTGGCCATCTGTTTCTCCAGATCCTTTATACTCGCCAGGTTGGAAAAACGGTGAATATACTTATACGCATTTTCCCGCGAAGAAATCACTATCCCGCTGCCCTTTGTGGAATGCACAATCTCCACATCTTCCAAAATCTTTATCGCTCTTCTGACAGTTTCGGGGGAAACCTTGTATTCACTTGCCAAGGTTGATCTGCCATGAATTTTTTCCCCCACTTTAAACTTACCATCGTATATTCTATTCGCCAAATCGATGGCAATTCGCTCATATGTTGGTATTTGCGCCTTTTGCATTGAAATCCTCCACCAATATACTTATAAATATGGATGCCACCTATCATTTCACTATACCTTTTTTGATGCCAGTTTGCGAGCACAATGGCTAAATACATTTATATTTGTGCAGGTTTGGGCATAATTATTAATAGTCCTTCGATATGAGGTGAGCACTGTGAAACGGAAAGTTATTATCATTTTAAGTATTTTGTTTATCATTTTCATGACTGCCTTATTTATTTATTATTTAGTCAAAGGTGATGCCTCTAGATGGCAGGTTGCGCTCGGCGGTATCTTAGTTAGCGCATTACCGCTTTGCTTATTAAGGATGAAACAAAATCCATTTAACATTCCCATCATCCTCGGTTATTATCTTTTTTTATTTGGATCGTTATATCTAGGTTCAATCGCAAGCTTTTACCTGCATTACACATGGTGGGATTCTTCCGTTCACTTTTACAAAGGAATGCTCATTGGTTTTGTTGGTATATCCCTTTACAAACGATTGATCCCTGAAAAAGTCCGCCAAGATGTCTCATCAGGAATCCTCTTTCTTTTCGTGTTCTCACTTGCCGTTTTAGCCGGTGTACTATGGGAAATTTATGAGTTTGTTGGCGATTTGACCTTTACACACACGATGCAGCGTGGTGGAAATACCGATACCATGTATGATCTACTTTGCGGTGTAGCCGGCGGCCTCATTGTAGCTTTTTACTCATTAGTAAGAAAAAAGAAAGTGTAAAGTTGAGGTGGCATCAATGAATCGGAAACTCGTTATTATTTTTAGTGCCTTATATGTTATTTTCATGGCCATTTTAGCAATCTATTACTTTAAAAATGGGGTAACCTTTAAATCAACTGTAGCCATTGGAGGAATTATCTGTGGCGCAATCCCCCTGCTTTTAGCCCTTTTTACAAAACTTCAGTTCAATTTACCGATTGTCATTTCTTATTTAATCTTCTTAATTGGCTCACAGTATTTCGGGTCGATCCGAGGATGGTATGGACTCGGTTGGTGGGACACATTTATGCATTTAGTCAGCGGTGCCATTCTTGCTTTTTCGGGCATTGCTTTATATGAAAGATTGATCCACCGAAATGCAGGTGATGAAATTTCTCCATGGTTTGTTTTCTTATTTACTCTCTCCTTCGCAGCACTTGGCGGTGTGATTTGGGAGATTTATGAATTTAGCTGCGACCAATTTTTAGGGATGACTTTACAAGGCGGAGGTAATAAGGACACAATGACTGATTTAGTGGCCGATACCGTGGGCGGACTCGTGATTGCCGTATGGGCAGGAATTCGAACGAAGATAAAATTGAATAAATCAAACTAAAAGGTACGCCATCCTCAGCGTACCTTTTTTCAATAACCATTAAACTGTTACAGCTGCAAAAAACTCCTCGTAGATGGCCTGAACGGCTCTCTTTTCGTCCACCTCTTTAACACCAAACATCATACTGACCTCTGACGATCCTTGGTTGATCATCTCAATATTGACGCTTGCCCTTGCCAATGCCTTTGAGGCTTTTGCCATCGTACCGACATTATGACGCATGCCTTCCCCAACCACCATGATGAGTGCAAGGCTATGTTCGATTTTCACTTCATCCGCATGTAATTCTGTCTTAATTCGATTGATGATATCTGCTTCTATTTTCTCATTAAGCTGATTTTCTCTTAAAATAACAGACACATCGTCAATTCCCGATGGAGTATGTTCATAGGAAAGACCACTATCTTCCAATATAGCTAACAGCTTGCGTCCAAAGCCAACTTCCCTATTCATTAAGTATTTGCTTACATAGATGCTGCAAAACCCTTTGTCACTGGCAATCCCGATAACAGGACCATTCGTATTATCCCGTTCATTAACAATCCTTGTTCCCGGTGCGGCAGGGTTGTTAGTATTCTTAATGTGGACAGGAATTCCTGCTCTAAATGCCGGGACAAGTGCTTCATCATGTAGGACAGTAAATCCAGCATAGGAAAGCTCTCGCATTTCACGATAAGTCAATTCTTTAATTTCCTTCGGCCTTTTCACGATAGTTGGATTGACGGAATAGACAGCATCCACATCCGTGAAATTTTCATACAGTTCTGCCTTTAGCGCATTAGCCAGGATAGAGCCGGTAATATCGGAACCGCTGCGTGAAAATGTGAATACCTCCCCCTCCTCGCTATAGCCAAAGAATCCAGGAAAAATTAATATTCCTGGGTGCTTATGCAATGAATATAAGCGTTCATATGCCTCCGGTAATGCTTGAGCATTTCCCGGTTCAGCACTAACCAGAAGGCCTGCCTCTTTTGGGTTGACATAGGCCGCGTCGACACCCCGCTCACGAAAATAAGCTGCCACTAATTTTGCATTATTATCCTCACCACTCGCTTTAAGCAAATCGATAAACCGATCTGGTTTATGTTTGTTGCTGTTAAGCCTGGTCACTAAATCATCGTAAATTTCCTGAATCACCTCTTCGGAAAGATTACATTCTTCTGCTATCGCTGTATATCTTTCCATAACAGCTTCAAGCTTTTCCTTAGGATTTTGATTTTCTAAACATTGCTCTGCACATTCAATCAATAAATCGGTAACCTTTGTATCTTCTGCAAATCTCTTCCCCGGAGCTGAAACGACGACAACTTTTCTTTCAGGATCAGATATAACAATCTGAAATACCTTTTCAAGCTGTTTTCCGGATGCTAAAGAGGAACCGCCAAATTTTGTGACCTTCATCGTGTGACATCCCCTACTCTTTTAAAAAATATAATCCTTATTTTATTACAATTTTGAAAATATTCAAGAGTTTTTTCCACCTTATATGTACATTTGTCTTCTCAAGGCAGACAATCGTGGGCGATTATATAAAAATAGTGAGACCCCATAAGGCAATCTCACTATTACTTTTTATAGATATTTTGTTTTTTCAACCCAATCCATAAAGTTATCCATTACGGTATCAAGAAATGCGAGGGTCGGTTCATGTGTCATGTTGCCCTCTGTATCTATTTTTTCTAGCGCGGCATTGATTAGGACTTCGTTACCTGGCAAAGTTAGGGCTCCCAATGCATGCAATATTTGTCTTAGATGAAGCTGCGCTCTAATAGTTCCCATCACACCTGGCGTCGCACCTACCACCATGACTGGTTTCTTGATCATGACTTTGTCTACTCGTGAAAACCAGTCAAGCGCATTTTTTAAAAAAGCAGGAATGGAATGATTGTATTCTGGAGTGGCGATGAGGACTCCATCACTTTCTGCAACCCTTTTTTTGATTTCCGTAACGACCTCCGACGGAGTTAATTCATCATCTTGGTTGTACATTGGTAAATTTTCAATCGGTAAAATTTCAATATCAACTTTATCACGATAACGTTCCTTCATAAACGCAACAAGTTTTTTATTAATCGATTGTTTCCGATTACTTCCCACGATAGCAACTATTTTCATAAATCAATACTCCTTTATCCTAGGTGAATTTTTATTAATATAGTTACTATAGTAAAAAGCGGCCTAAAAACCAAGAAACCTGCTCAAATTAATTAATCGGGGAGCTATAAATGATTAGCGAATGATTTCAATAAAATGAGCAAGGATCCTTGCAGTTAGCCCCCAAATCGCCCGATTATTATAGCGGTAAAAATATTCCTCAATCCCTCTGGTGCGCCATTTGTAATTTTCACCGCCGGGTATTAAATCATACGGAAAACTTTTCTCCGGTTCTGCTTTTAATTGAACATGATGGATTTCAGGATCATTTTCAATTAAAAAAGAGAGTGGAACCGTAAATATCTCGCCAACCTCCGCAGGATTGGGCTGAATGTCCTCAGGCCTATTAATGTATCCCGCGAAAGGATAGAGCATCATTCCAAAAGGTGAAATCATATAATCCAGGGGATACACGCCCGAAATCTGCTCTTTATCAATGCCTAATTCCTCAACCGTCTCACGAATGGCTGTGCTTGCTTCATCGAGATCGTCAGCATCCATTCTTCCCCCTGGAAAACAAATTTCTCCGGGCTGCCTTCTTAATTCAAGGGAACGGACCTCAAATAACACATGAATCCCATCCTCCTTTTGCAGCAATGGCACCATGACAGCATATTTTGAAAATGTTTCACTTCCAAGGATTTTAGGTGAATGACCATTTAATTTGCCTAAAACCTTTTCCAACTCCATGATTTCACCCCCATTCCTGTATTTTCTCTTACTACTACAATACCACTTTTTATATACTCTTTGAAAAAAAACAATCCAACAAATAAAGTTGGATTGTTTTTTAAGTTACTCCTTCTTTTCATGCCAAGAATACATATAGGCAGTGTCTTCAATGTTTTGTGCCGACTTTACAATTTTCAGAGGATGGAAGGTGTCAATCATTACGGCCAGCTCCAATGTTTCCTTTTTGCCAATACTCGCTTCCGTTTTCCCGGGATGTGGACCATGCGGGATCCCACTTGGATGTAGTGTGATCGAACCCTCTTTCACCCCTTTACGGCTCATGAAGTTACCCTCGACGTAATAGAGGAGTTCGTCACTGTTGACATTGCTGTGATAATACGGAGCCGGGATAGCTTGCGGGTGGTAATCATACAAGCGTGGCACAAATGAACAGACAACAAAATTATTCCCTTCGAATGTTTGATGGACTGGTGGTGGCTGATGAACTCGGCCAGTAATTGGTTCAAAATCCTCGATATTAAAAGCCCACGGATATAAATAGCCGTCCCAGCCAACCACATCAAAAGGATGGTGTCCGAGCATATGCGATGAAATCATCCCTCTTGATTTTGTAACTACCTCAAACTCTCCTTTTTCAGCAAACGTCGCCAACATTTCTGGGCCGCGGATATCACGCTCACAGAATGGGCTGTGTTCTAAGAGCTGACCATATTCGTTCCGGTAGCGCCTTGGGGTCGTAATTTGACTAAAAGATTCTACAAAAAGCATTTTTGTCCTTTCATTTTCATTTGGGATTATCCGAAAAATGGTCCCAATTGGAATCACTAGGTAATCACCCGGCCGGTAGGAAATCGTCCCGAACATTGTCTCGAGCTTCCCTCTGCCATGATGAATGAAAAGCATTTCATCTCCGTCGCCATTGCGGTAAAAATGTTTCATTTCTGCCGTCACGTTCGCTGTTCCAATCAGTAAATCCTGATTACCTAATAAATAGGTCCTTGCTTTAAGTGCATCACCCTGCACCCCTATTTGACTAGTAAAAAAATGCCGGTGCCTTAACGACTGCTGCTCTTCATATTCCGGTAAATAGCTGCCAATCATTTCTGCCTTTACCACTTCCGTTGGCATAAAATGGTGGTACAAAATCGATTGTGTTCCTGAAAACCCCCTTGTTCCCATCACCTGCTCTCTATACAAGCTGCCATCGTCTTTTTTCAACATGGTGTGTCGTTTATGGGGAACCTTTCCCATTTGACGGTAATACATCACCTCACCTCCTCGTTTCCAGTGATAATCGTATTCTTCAACACACCTATTTGTTCTATCTCCAATTCTACTTCATCACCAGGTTCGAGCCAGCGATGAATTTCCTCACCTAATTCAAGGATACATCCTGTGCCAACCGTTCCAGATCCGATCATTTCACCTGGATAAAGCGTAACGTCCTGTGATGCCCTAGCAATCATCTCAGCAAAGGAATAATATAAGTCCTTCATATTTCCTTCCGATAGCAGGATACCATTCACACGGGCATGCATGGAGAGATTAAAACCATTTCCTGCTTTAAATGGTTTCAGTTCGTCCTTGGTGACAATCCACGGACCGATAGAGGTGGAAAAATCCTTTCCCTTCGCAGGACCAAGTCCGACCTTCATCTCCTTTCTTTGCAGGTCTCTAGCACTCCAATCATTTAAAATACAATAACCGAATATATATTCATCTGCCTTATCCCGAGGGATATCTCTGCCCTCTTTCCCAATAACGCAAGCAATTTCAAGCTCATAATCAAGCCACTCGCACTCTTTTGGTTTTACAATGCCTTCTTCCGGCCCTTTAATCGCTAAGTGATTGGAAAAATAAAAAACAGGAATCTCATACCACTCCGGTATCATTTCTTGTCCTCGGTTCTCTCTAGCCGTTTTTACATGTTGCTCAAAGGCATAAAAGTCCCGAAAACTTCTAGGGATGGGGAGTGGTGCTTTTAATTGAATATCACTCATCCGGTAGATCCCTGTTTGCCCACTTGGATTAAAATGATTCACTATTTTCATAAATTCTTCAGAATGATCGAGAAAATTCACTAGATTATCAGGGAGTGTCCCACCGGATGCTTCCTTCATATCTACTACATGATCTTCATCGGCTAACCATCCCGCACGGATTGAGCCATCTTTTTTTGCAAAGGTTACAAATTTCACAGAGCTCACCTTTTTTCCGTTTTTCGAATCATTTCAAACGTTTTAGCCAATGGGTCAGTAAAGATAGTACCGGCCATTCTGCCAATCGGCTGTAATTTTTCTGTATCTATTCTCCCCTTGTCAAAAAGGTCATCGTTCACGTGTACATGAACTACTTTGCCGATGACAAGGCTGCCGGCACCGGGAGTATCGCCAAAATGGAGCACCTGATAGAGTTCACACTCGAAATGGACGAGAGATTCCTTGATACGTAGTCCTCGTACCTTTACGCTTGGTTCTTTCGATAGACCCGATTCTTCCAGTTCATCGATTTCAGGAGCAAATTCAATCGCACATTCATTCATTTGTTCCGCCATTGCATTACTGACAATATTGATAACAAATTGACCCGTTTTTTCTATATTGACCAACGTATCTTTTTTTGCACCATCCTTACCCCTTCGCAGGGGTGAAAAGCAAATAAGCATGGGGTCAGCACAAATAGCTGTAAAGAAACTGAACGGTGCCGCATTGGCTGTACCATTCTCATCTATGGTTGACACAAGAGCGATCGGACGAGGTAAAATAGACCCCACTAATAGTTTATATGCCTCTCTCCATTCAAGAGTTTCAGGAGTAATCTCCAAATTGGTTACACCTCGATTCATTGCTATTGATTATGATTTTTTCTAAATAGATTGTTGATCTTTTAAGATTCGCCGATAACCTAATAAAACCAAAATTTTATAGATTTCCACGTCTTTCCTGTTCGCGTTCAATTGATTCAAATAGCGCTTTAAAGTTTCCTTCTCCAAAACCACGGGCACCCTTACGCTGAATGATCTCGATAAACAACGTAGGGCGGTCTACAATTGGTTTTGTGAAAATCTGCAATAAGTACCCTTCATCATCACGGTCAACCAAAATATCTAGTTCCCGCAGCTTTTCAATTTCCTCATCAATTTTTCCAATCCGCTCTCCTAATGATTCATAATAGGTGCTCGGCGTCTTCAGAAATTCTACTCCGTTCTTTTTTAACTCAGTTACGGTTGAAACAATGTCTTCAGTCAAAATCGCCAAATGCTGCACACCAGGGCCATTGTAGAACTCTAAAAATTCCTGGATTTGTGATTTACGCTTGCCTTCGGCTGGTTCATTGATTGGGAACTTAATCCTACCGCCGTTATGCATTACCTTTGACATCAAGGCAGAATACTCAGTCGTAATGTCCTTGTCAGAGAAATGTTTCATTTCTTTAAAGCCCATTACCTTTGAATAATATTCCACCCATTCCTCCATCCTCTCGACATTACCCACAACATGGTCAATTCCAATTAGCCCAGTATCCACTATCGGTAATGATGCGGTATATGGTTCAAAGCCTGGCAAAAATGCTCCCTGATAATTTTTCCGTTCAATCAATGTATGGATGGTATCGCCATATGTACCTAGAACGGCTTTCTTGACAACTCCATGGGCGTCCGCCATTTCATATGGAGCAGCATGGGCAATCGCACCTCTACTGACAGCTTCTTCGAACGCTTTCTCCACATCGTCAACCAAGAGGGCCACGTCCCTGACGCCATCACCATGTTTTTTAACAAACTGGGCCACCCTGCTCTCCTCTGCATATGATCCAGTTATCACGAGACGAATATTGCGCTGCTTCACACAATAGGAAGTGGTTTCACGATTTCCGGTTTCAAGACCTGAATAGGCAACAGGCTTAAACCCATATGCTGTACAAAAGAAATGACAGGCTTGCTTAGCATTGCCAGTGTAAATTTCAATATAATCAACATCCCGGACAGGAAAAAAATCATCCACTAACTGGTCTGCTCTTACACGCTTTTCTTTCATCATGCAACCCCCTATAACAGTTATAATATTCAGAATTAATTTTAAGTGATGAGTTGTTGTCCACTCAAGAGCAGGATGTAAAGCAACACCGCTGTTGGGTGCTAAAGGTCCATTCGTGCCTTGCTGCATTATTTCCCGTAGAAAAAAGAAAAACATACCCAAATAAGGTATGTTTGCACCATCTTCATATTGGAAATATAGTTGAACCCAAAAATGGCTGTCTAAAATTGTAGAAAAGTTTTTCTCCTATGAAAGGACTGCACGATCGCTCGCCATTTGCACACCGCGGATTCTTTTGAATTCACTCAATAAACCTTCAATCGTAAGATGTTTCTTGTCTTCCTCATTCACCTCTAAAATAATTTGTCCCTTATCCATCATGATTAATCGGTTTCCTAGGTCAATTGCCTGCTGCATATTATGGGTGACCATTAAGGTTGTAAGATTGTATTTATCCACAATTTCTTTTGTTAGGTTCGTGATCACTTCTGCCCGCGATGGATCAAGTGCTGCCGTATGTTCATCTAAAAGAAGGATCGACGGTTCTGTGAAGGTAGCCATTAATAAGGATAGGGCCTGCCGTTCTCCTCCAGAGAGCAAACCAACCTTAGCATTTAGACGGTTCTCCAGTCCGAGGTGAAGTGATTCCAATACTTCACGGAAATAATCCCGTCTTTTTTTCGTAACGCCACTTCGCAGTGTTCTTGTTTTGTTCCGGGAAAAGGCCATTGCGAGATTCTCTTCTATTGTCATACTTGGAGCTGTGCCGGCCATCGGATCTTGAAAGACACGCCCTATCATCTTTGAACGATTAAATTCCGACATATTGGTGACATTCTTTTCACCAATTTGAACCGCCCCTATATCAGGTGTTAACACGCCTGAAATGATATTCATTAACGTTGATTTCCCGGCACCGTTACTGCCAATGACCGTCACGAAATCTCCTGGATTAAGGGAAAGTGTCACATGATCGATAGCAATTTTCTCATCAGGTGTGCCCTCATTAAAAATCTTATGAATCTGATTTAATTGCAGCATGATGTTCCCCCTTCGCCTCTGCCGAAGTTTGGATAATATCCATTAATTCCACTTTTCTTCGAGCTTTCCGCTTTTTTTCTTTGGTACTGCCAATAATCTTCGGAGCAGTTAGGGCAATTATGACAATCAAAGCCGTAATAAGTTTCATATCACCTGTTTCCAAGAAATCTACCCGTAGCGCTAAGGTAATCACAATTCGATAAATAATGGCACCGCCAATAACGGCAAGGGTGGTTCTTGCAATCGTTCGTGTCCCAAATAGCGCTTCACCAATGATGACAGAAGCTAAACCAATAACAATCATCCCTATTCCCATCCCAACATCAGCGAATCCGCTCTGTTGAGCAATCAAGGCGCCTGAGAATGCAACCAACGCATTTGATAAGCCAAGACCAAGAATGACCAGTAGGTTGGTATTAGCGGAAAGGCTGCGAATCATCCGTTTATTGTCCCCTGTAGCTCGAATCGCAAGGCCAATCTCCGTTTTTAAAAACCAGTCCGTTAAGAATTTAATTAGGAAGGTTACAAAGATCATGAAAATAAGAATTCCCCATGTTTCCGGCAGATCGTCACCAAGACCAACCGCAGTGAGAATACTATTAAAGAACGAATCAATTCCCGTTTTTTCAAAAAAGTCACTGATTTTTGTAAAAGCAGTATCTGTATTCAATAAAGGAATATTTGAACGTCCCATAATTCTAAGATTAATAGAGTAAAGGGCAATCATCATTAGGATTCCGGAGAGCAAGTTATTAATCTTCCCGAATGTATGCAATAGTCCCGTTATACATCCGGCAGCAAAACCGGCAAAAAGGGCGGCAATTGTAGCGATAAATGGGTCTACTCCATTCGCGATTAATACCGCAGAAAGTGCTGCACCCGTTACAAAACTCCCATCAACCGTTAAATCCGGGAAATCCAGAATACGAAAGGAAAGATAGACGCCCAGCGCCATAATCGCATAGATGATACCTGCTTCAAATGATCCAAATATGGCTGTAAACATTGAGATCATCCTTTCATTGAGTCATTAGAACTAAAATTATCATTAGCCCTTCGTTACTTATGTACAAATCAAGGAGGTACCCCCTCTTAAAGGTATCCCCCTTGAGAAGGGTTTATTTCTTATTTGCCATCGTAGAATTCTCCAATCTTGCTCCATTCCTCTTTTACTTCTAATCCTTGTGCTTTGGCAGCTTCTTTATTAATAACTAATTTTAAGCTGCTAGGAAGTTCAACTGGAATTTCAGACGGCTTTTTCTTTCCAGTTAAAATATCAACCGCCATTAAGCCGGATTGATAGCCAAGGTCGAAATAACTAAAGCCGCTTGCCGCAACCGCGCCTTTTTTCATAGAATCAAGTTCACCAACGAAAAGCGGAATTTTTTTGCTGTTGGCAACGGCAATAACAGAATCAAGAGCGGTAACAACCGTATTATCTGTAGGAACGTAAATCGCATCCACACGGCCAACCAATGACTCAGTAGCTTGTTTCACTTCTGATGTAGTGGCAACTGAAACTTCAACAAGCTTAGCTCCTTTTTCCTCCACTAACTTTTTCACTTCTTTTACCTGTACTTCTGAATTCACTTCACCTGAATTATAGATGACACCAATATTTTTTGCCTTTACTTCGTCAGTAATAAAATGAATCGTTGTTTTCGTTGCATCAGGATGGTTGTCAGTTGTTCCGGTTATATTTTTTCCCGGTTTATCAAGTGCTTCCACCAATTCAGATACTACCGGATCTGTTACGGATGTAAAGACGATAGGGATTTCCTTTGTCGCATTTAATGCCGCTGTTGCACTAGGAGTAGCATTGGCAAATATTAAGTCTACCTTGTCGCCAACGAAATTCTTTGCAATCGTTTGAACATTATTTTGATCCGCCTGGGCATTTTGATCATCATACTTTACCTTAAGTCCTTTGTCCTTTAAAGCCTTTTTAAATCCTTCTGTCGCAGCATCTAAAGACGGATGCGGAGCGAATTGGCTAATACCGACCTTAAACTCCTTATCTGCACCATCCTTTTCCGAACCACCTGCAGATTCTTTACTGCCACAGCCGGCCAGCAGCAGCATTCCCGCCAACGCAATCGAAAGTCCTTTTACTTTTTTCTTCATTTGTTTACATCCCCCTAAATTAAACATCTAATTTTCTAAAAATTTCATATATTAAAAATTATTCTAGTATTTTTTTGGGCTAAAAGCAATAGAAAAAGCAAAAATATTTTTTTGCTTTAAAGCAATAGAATAAATGATAGAAAAAATACCTTCTATTTAATAGAAGGCACCAAGGCTTTTACATAACTATCGATCGCTATTTATTTTATTCTCTTTCTTTTTTTAGTAACTGCAATAATATCCTATAAATAATATTAATTATTGGATTGCATGTTCAGGTACATTTATCTCAATAGCCGACTATAAATATGGTAAATCCCATATTGGCTCGATTACCTTAACTGGCGTTTAAATACTTGGCTGGCAATGGAGTATGCGATGACCATAATGCCAACGCACCAGGCAAGCGCGGTCCATATACCATTCCCAACAGCCCCTTCATACAAGAGGGCGCGAATGGAATTCACAATTGAAGTCACAGGCTGGTTCTCAGCGAACAAACGGACAATTTTAGGCATGGTTACAGTAGGTACAAAAGCGGAACTGATAAATGGCAGAAAAATCAGTGGGTACGAGTATGCTGTCGCCCCTTCCATTGATCCTGCTGTCAAGCCGGGAATGACAGCCAGCCATGTCAACGCCAGCGTAAACAGTCCAAGTATCCCAACTACCGCAAGCCAATCCAAAATATCAGCGTTAGAACGGAAACCCATCAAAAGCGCGATAAGAATAACCACCACGACAGTAACCGCATTGGAGACAAGCGAGGTCAACACGTGAGACCACAATATCGACGAGCGCTTGATGGGCATGGTAATGAAACGTGCCATCAGCCCACTCTTTACGTCATTAAATAACCGCAAGGAAGTATAAGCAACACCGGAAGCGATAGTCATCAGCAAGATTCCGGGCAATAAATAATTGACGTAGTTGTCCGTGCCAGTCTCTATGGCGCCGCCAAATACGTAGACAAACAGCATCATCATCATAATCGGTGTAATCGCCACCGTGATAATCGTATCAGGACTACGCATGAAATTGCGCATTAACCGCCCAAGTAATACACCTGTTGTGCTTTTCATTTACATCTCCTCCTTTTTTCCGATGACAGCGAGGAAAATTTCCTCTAATGTTGGCTGCTTCTCGATGTATTCCACTTTCGCGGGCGGGAACATTTCCTTAAGTTCGGCAAGGGTACCAGTTGTGATGATTTTTCCACCATGTAGGATAGCGATACGGTCGGCTAGTAGTTCGGCTTCCTCCAGGTACTGGGTCGTCAGTAAGATGGTCGTACCACTGCCGGCAAGTTCCTTGACGCTTTTCCAGACTTCCATCCGCGCTTCGGGATCAAGCCCTGTCGTCGGTTCGTCGAGAAATATGACTGCTGGCGTCCCGATCAGGCTCATGGCGATGTCAAGCCGGCGCTTCATCCCCCCGGAATATTTGTCCACCCGGCGGTTGGATGCATCGGTCAGGCTGAATTTTGCAAGTAGCTGGTCGACGACTTTAGCGGGATTGGGAACTCCCCGTAACTTGGCGATCATCATTAGGTTTTCCCTGCCGGTGAGCAAACCATCTAAAGCTGAGAACTGCCCTGTCAGGCTAATATTCTGACGAACATGATCCGGTTGATGCTGGACGTCAAAGCCACAAATTCCTACTTCACCGTTATCGGGTTTCATCAGCGTTGAGAGGATACTGACCGTTGTCGTCTTGCCAGCACCATTTGAGCCCAGCAGTGCAAAAATTTCACCACGCCGAACCTCAAAATCCACCCCCTTTAAGACTTCCTTGTCTTTAAAGGATTTTGTTATTCCTTTTACAGAAATCGCTGTATCACTCATCTTTTTTTCCTCCCAATTAAAAGCGCAACAATGCGCTAGATTCCTACCTTCCCCTACCTAGTATGACTAATAATCTGTATTACTTACTACTAGGGTAAAAATTTGACTGAATAGTAATGGTGGCAATTCTCATTTGTAGCCAGCTATTCAGTCCGCATTATTTATTGAATTATTTCTTTGTGGGTAATAGGCGAAAAGCCACTAGGGACTTGCCGTTAGCCACGGCCAATCGTATCATTCAGCTTTTTACGATACTTATCCTTCCAAGTTTGCTCATCCTTTACTAGATCGTCACAGAAGGAAGCAACATCCTCGCCCGTAAGGGCAGTGACTTGCTTGCCTTCCACTGCTCCTTCCTCAAAGAGATCGAGAATTCCGCCGAAGATACGGCTGCAGTCCTTCCAGTCAGTTGGACCACCACCAGAAGTCCACAAATATTTTTGAATAGCTTTGTATGCGTTACGGTACTCACTTGGTAGTGCCTTTGCACGCGACTCCAGCTCCCTCCATTCCCGCTTGTCATCCAGACTCCCGATAATTTTTTCAAAAATATTCATTTTCCTTCTCTCCTTTTGATATTTTTAGTTTTGAGTTCATTAATTTTACTTGAGATGAATTCCCACTTTTTCCAAAAAAGTTCAAGTTGCTCTTGCCCTGCAGCGTTGAGTGTGTAAAATTTTCTCGGTGGTCCCATAGTGGATGGCTTTTTCTCGATATCCACCAGATTGTTTTTCTCAAGCCTTAATGTAATCGTATATACGGTGCCTTCAACTACATCAGCGAAGCCAAGTTCTCGCAACTGTTGCGTGATTTCATAGCCATAAGTTTCGCCGCGGCTGATGATTTCAAGCACACAACCCTCAAGCACTCCTTTCAGCATTTCTGTAATATTTTCCAAAATACCACCCCATTAGTATTTCACTATAGTTTATCCAGTGCTCGGTAACATAGGTACTACGTTTTACTTATATTCAGTATTACTAACTACCAGTATATAGTAACGCATAATAGCATTTCTTGTCAAGAATAAATCTTTTCGTCAAAAAATGCACCAATAGTATCCAGTATGATCCATATAAAAAGCCTTCTACTAAGTAGAAGGCACCCTATACATATTATACATTTAACAATTTATGATTATTACCAATCACGAGTCTTTTCTAGTAATTGATCAATTTCAACCCTCTTCACCATTTGACTATTCTTCTCAGATGTTAGATCCGATGTAGTTTCAAGTAATTTGTCAATATCAATAAACACGATTCCCATTATCTAACCTCCATAGCGTTCTTGTTCAGGTACAAGATAATTCGACCGTCCTTATCAAATCATGGGGGTATTTTTCTTTTTTAACAGATTACTAGTTAAAGTATGATATAGTTCACTATTTTTTCACAAAAAGCAGTTTACAATGGGAAATGAATCAGGTGGCGGTTGGGGGACTGCTCACTCTGAGATTCAGATAATGGGAGGGATAGTATGTACCAATCTATCGCGTGGTACGCTACATTGTTTTTCGTTTTCCTCATAGCACTTGCTTTTTCGTTCGTGTATGGAGAATCGAGAAAATTAAGAGAGTATGGACCGATTCAAGAAAAAGGCTACAAAATTCGCAAGTTTTATTTCCTTGGCTTGCTTGCCATCATGGGATTTGCTTCAGCCATATCATTGAGCAAGCTTCCTTATCACAACCAGCATGTCCTTGCTAAAGAGGATGGCAAAGTTGTGGAGGTAACGGGGATGCAATTTGCCTGGCAATTAAGTGATGAAAACTTTACGGTTGGGGAGCCAGTACAGTTTCGCGTCACGAGTAAGGATGTTACCCACGGTTTTGGTCTATATGACACAAAAATGGAGCTGATTGCCCAGACACAGGCAATGCCTGGGTACAAAAATACGGTCAGCATCACCTTTGATAAACCAGGAACCTATAAGATCCTTTGTTTGGAATATTGCAGCGCAGGCCATCATGTGATGATTAAAGACATCGTTGTGAAACCTAAGGAGGGAAAATAAGATGGAAAGTAATGCACGGAACTCGATTAAAAAAGGCGTTGCTTTATCATTAATGGTTACCTCTGTGGTTCTGGTTTTAATGATGATCTTCGGTGTAATCATGTTATTGAACCAAGGCAATCTGATTAAAATTCCTGCACAGATGTTTTATAAGGTTTTGACAATTCATGGAACGGGTATGATTGGTATTGCTGCTCTGGGTGGAAGCGCCATCATGTGGTATTACCTTTCAAAATATATTCATTTAAATCATAAAGTATTTTTTGCTAATTTAATTTTGTCTTTAATTGGTGTCGTGATGATTTTGACTGCCATTTTTGGGTTTAATTTTTCTGATGGCTGGACATTCTTGTACCCACTTCCATCATTCTCAGCCAAAATATACGGAACTACAGGAGCATTATTATTTTTATTCGGTCTCCTCCTATTAGGTGTAGGTTACCTAGTTATGTATTTTTACTTAGCTGCCCGCCTTATTAAGGAATATGGCGGATTAGGAAAATCCTTAGGCTGGGACTATATTTTTAGAGGTAAAAAAGGATATGGACCACCTCCAGCTGTGGTTGCCACTACAATGGTCATCATAGCGAATTCAACGGGAATCCTTGCCGGTGCAACGGCTTTAGTTGAATCCATCATTAACATACTTAATCCTAATTTCACCTTTGATCCAATGCTCGCAAAGCATTTAACGTATGCTTTTGGCCATATTTTTGCTAACTGTACGATTTATATGGCGGTAATTGCAGTTTATGAAGTGTTATCCGAGTATACGGGACGCCCTTGGAAATCAAATAAAGCCTTTTTAATTGCCTGGAATTTTTCAACCTTATTTACCCTAATGATTTATACACACCACTTATTAATGGATTTTGCCGTACCACGATGGATGTTAATCATCGGTCAAATTTTTTCTTACGCAAACGGACTTCCCGTTATGGTCGTTACCGCTTATGGTGCGTTAATGATTGTCTTCCGTTCTGCTGTTAAATGGGACTTTGCTTCTAGTATGATGTTCTTAGCAATGTTCGGCTGGGTTGCCGGTGCCGTGCCTGCCATTATTGATGCTACTATTGTCGTAAACCATGTGATGCACAATACGAAATGGGTACCAGGACATTTTCATACGTACATGGGGATGGGTGTTGTTGCCATGATTTTCGGTTTTATGTATTATTTCAATAAAACCGAAGGAACACAAAAGCAAACAGGACTTGATAAATTTGCTATTTCCATCTATTTCTTATTCTTTTCCGGGATTGCAGGCTCATTCCTTTATGCCGGAAAAATAAGTGCCCCAAGACGCTGGGCTGAACATCTTCCAGAATGGACAGGGTCTGACCAGGTTGGTGCCATCTGCGGGATCTTTGTTATTGTAGCAGCCATTATTTTCACAACGAGGTTTTTTATCGGTTTAAAAAATGTTGGCAAGCAAACAGACCAAAAACAACTTAAATCTGCTTCTTAATGTGAAAAAGCGCATGCACCCTACTCAGCATTAGCTGTTAGGGTGCATGCGCTGGACGTTTCTTAAAGCAGAAATGAATTAAATCCTATCTTATTCGAAAACAATCCAGCCCAATCGGAGGGCTGGATTGTTTTCTCTTTATTAGGCAGTAATCTTCACCGCTTTTTGTCTTTCGTTTTGTTTAAAAAAGAATTTCATCATTGGTGGTGTTACAATGGTGGTAACTAGAACAACAATGACTAGTATGGAAAACAGTTCTTGATTAATTAACTTCGTTTCTAAGCCAATGGCAGCAATTATTAAGGCTACCTCTCCCCGTGAAACCATGGCCGCTCCAATTCCCATCGAGCTTTTCCATGAAAACTTCGCTAATTTGGCACCCGCTGCGGCACCAATTAATTTTGTTAAGATGGCTAGAATACTTAAACCAATAATCACACCAAAATGCTGTGAAAGTCCATCAAAACTTGCTTTCACACCAATGGAAGTGAAAAAAACAGGGACAAAAATCGAATAGCCAACAGTTTCTACTTTTTCAAATATTTCATGTTTAAATTTCGTTTGACTGATTGCAACACCTGCTATATAGGCGCCAATGATGGCGGCAACACCCGTTAATTCCGCTACATAAGCAAACAGAAAGCAGATGATTAATGCCGCGGAAAGCAATGATTCTGTCACGTTTAATGGGGCAAACTTCTTTAATATCCATGGGACTACCTTCCATGCTGCTAAGATAGCACCTGCGAAAAAGAGAACCTTTTTCACTATTACCATACTTAAATTGACATCCCCGCCTGCCATACTCATTAAAAAGGCTAGGGCAATAATAACCACGACATCATCGATGACTGCTGCACCTAAAATGGTGGTTCCTTCTCTTGACTGCATTTTATTCAACTCTTTAAGTGCTTGAACAGAAATACTGACACTTGTTGCCGAAAGCAATAGACCTAAAAAAATCGCTTCAAACGTGGTCATATTCATGAAAATTCCAGCAAGGTAGCCAACAAATAACGGAACGATAATTCCGCTTAATCCTACAAGTGTAGACGCCTTCCCTGACCGTTTAAATTCATCTAAATCCGTTTCCATACCAGCGATAAACATTAACAAAATAACGCCAATTTGGCTTATTTCCTCTAATGTTTTCGTCTCTGTAACAAGTCCTAATACAGCAGGGCCTAAAAGAATTCCCACAAGCAGCTTTCCGAGTACTGAGGGCTGCCCTAATTTTACACTTATTTCACCTGCAATTTTCGAAGCCAGTAAAATAATCGCTAATTCAAAAAGTAATTGCATCAAATCACCTTTCCTTTTTCATAAAATTAAAAAGAGTCTGTTTTTTTATAAACAGACTCCTTTTGTGAGAAAATAAAAAGAGCCCGTCTACCAAAGGACATACTACTCCCTTGGTGACAGGCTCCTCCATTTACTACAGTTATTTGATTAATTCTATTATAACAGACTTTATATTATTTTTCAATAAAAGATGAATCATCTGGGTACGACGGGATAGTTCAACATGATTTAATCCCATTTTCTCATTTTATCAATAACTTTTTCTTTCACTATGGCTATAAAGGTTGTTTCACCCTTTTGTACTTTTTGCTTATGCCATTCATTAAAGCTGGCAACAGTGATCAGGATTAACCCCGCAATTAATAAATAAACCCACCACGGCATATTCCCCCAATATGGCCTGGTTTGTAAGAAAACGTTTAATAGTAAAACTCCAGAACCGACGAAAAAATATGATTTAACTTGCAGAAACATCCCCGTCAACATTGAAATCAAGGAGAGAGATCCTACTATTATCGCATCATATATCGTATTGCTTGCCATTCCATCTTGGACTAAGAGCAGTGCTACGATAATGAGTACTCCCCATTGGATCAACTTTGTAACATCCGCAAATCGGCCTTTTAAACTTCGGCGAATGAAAATCATTAGAATGATAATGGGCAGGACACAGACCTCCCGCTCCCATAATGGCGGGACATTTACCTGTCGGATGATGGCATAGTATGGCTGTAGTAAATAGGCTCCTCCTAAAATCGGCATAAAGACTGAGACACTTGCCGGTACTCTTTTTCTTTGCTGCCAAAGAACGGCAGCAATCAGAATTCCAGGCAGTGCTTGGCTCCACAAAAGCTGGCTTGTAAAAAAGTACATGAACCAAAAGGATAGAAAGGATACGACTGTATATCCATCTAACTTGATTTCCTGGAGCCTTGCAGCACTTTCAAATAATTTCTTATACAGCAGTTGTCCGATGATCGTCATCAGAATTCCCAAACCACCTGCTAGCAGTAATTTTTCGAGCTCTCTCATACCGCTAAAAAATGAAAATTCAACTGTTGCTGTGAAAAACAGGAATAATGGGACAATTCCAATAACATCCCATTTGGTCTTATGCAAATAAAATAAAATTCCAAAAGTATAAAGGCCAGTTATGACGTAGGGCAGCAAGCCAAACGGATAAGTAATAAGCATGCAGCATATTCCCATAATCGAAAATGGCACGAAATAATAAGCTATACGTTGTTTAAACTCTTCAGTGACAAGAAGTGAAAAAATTAGAATCAGCCCACTGGTGATTGGAAATTCATACTGCCCATTTGTTTGGGTTATGACTCGATCTAAACTTGTTGAAACAATAAAAAACGATGCTGTAAAGCTTCCATAAAGAAAGACTTTGATTTTCCATTCCCTCTTCGCTAATTTTGTACTTATTGCATATCCGCATAATGCAAGTATGAAACTGTAGGCTGAGTCTGTATGAAAGGCAAACCAAGTAAATGCGAGTGCTACTGGAAGAATAATGTGACCTGTCCAAGCATAGGCATTCGATAAGTCCTGACCTTTTTTTCGAAATAGATAGGCAATCAGCAACATGATTAATGCACTTGCGGAAGCAATTAACGAATTCAAGATGGGGCTAAACGTTACAATTGAACGGATGGCATGAATAATCGAAAAATAAGAAAGAAGCGTTGTGATACTGATAGCAAACGCAACCCATTTTTCACCAATCACTTTATAGAAATAGTAATACATGACAATTCCAATCAGCATGACAAGTGGCTGCACCCAAAATTGATTGCTTGGGGAGAGCAGTGCATGAATCATGGCAACAGTATAAAATGCTTGCGAGACAAATAGTGAAATTTGGCTGAGCTTTTTTTCGGTGGCTTTCAACCAGCCAATACTGGTCAATAACACCAATAAAGCTGCAATGGCAAAATTAATCGCATATCCAAATTCTTGTCGATAAACAGGAAATCGACCATTTATCTCTTCACCAAAAGCCATAATAGAAAAACCAATTGAAAGTGGTAGTAAGAAAAGGGCTATTTCTTTAAAAAGGATCCTTTCCTCCAACTTGTGTAGATACAAGGCGACAATAACGAATAGGAAAAGTATTACAGCCAGTTCCCACCAATAAAGAAATGTTATAGCGGTCAACCCGGCTAGTGCCATTAACGTAATTCCGACATCCCTAGATGCTACTCGAATGATTGTTATATAGGTGGATAGGTGGACAAAACCAAAGACGGTAAATAGGATAAAACCGCCAATGGATAATGTAAGTGAAAAATGGATCCCATCGAAGGGTTGAACTAGTAATGCAATAAGTTCGTAAATGCCTGATGCTACAAACAAGGAACTTAAATACGGAAATAACCTTCTTGAGTTTTGATGGGATATATAAATAAAGTTGGCCGCAATAACAAAATAGGCAATCATGAGAACAAGGGATGGATTCCCTGCACGAAGGAAAATACCTTCTAAACTAATGTAAACAAAGGCGAACCCGGAAATAACTGCGCTCGTATAGTGAAAGGCTTTATGTAAGGAAAATTGATTGTTTACTACTTTGGGGACAAATACTATTCCAAAACCAATAAATGAGTAAACAATTGCCCCAAAATGATCAAGGAAACTATGCTCAATTAGTTGGTAGGCACCATAAACAATCATCAAACTGAAAACAAAATGATATTCCTTTTTCCCACTGACATACATCATCGATAAATAAATAATCGCGGTTAATAATAGGTTAAAACTATAGACTACTTCATTCTGGTAGAAAAACAGCATAAACAATGTAGACAGAACGAGATTAACCTGTATATATGGGACAAATTCCTTGGTAAACAATTTGAGTGGGTTGATCATTTTAATCTTATGATAGACAAAAATAAGAATTGCATTAAAGGTCATTATCCCAAGGTAAAAGAAATCAACTGTAATTTTGGTTCCTGCCATTATAAAGGCTACCCCGACAGATAACGAAATAAAGCTAAACCAAACAAATAATCTTGAACGTAAGCTCATCGCAAATAACAGATAAACCATCAGCGGGAAAAAGCTTCCCAGCATCCCGAGGAAATATCGTCCCTCCCCATTTATAGATAAATAGGAGCCTAAAAGACCAAACCACCCCAACGAAAGGATAAAGATCGGCAAAAATAGACTGCCTAAGACAGTAAAGGCAAAAGCCGTCTTCTTGATGTGCAGAATTTTATTTGTTAGCCAGGCAATTCCATAAAATAGGAGCGATACAATCGCTATCGAACCACTTTTCATGAAACTAGTCATCGATTCCCAATTACTCGTCGCCACAAACAAACCGCCAATTAATAAAAAAATGACCCCAATATTTAATAACCATGTGATGTTCTTCTCACGAACCTGCTCAGGAGTAAGTGTCTTTTTCACCTTTTGCGGTTTTGCAGGTGCAGGTTTAGGCTTTTGGGCAACCGTTTCCATTGGGACCGGTATTGCCTCAATTTCTACTAAATCCAAGTAATATTGGTGATATGCCCTAGCCACGTGCTCAACGACCTTTTCGGACAAATACCCTTCTTCTTTTAATGTGAATAGTTCTTTCCTGAAAATTCTTTTTCTCTCTTCATTACTGGTTGGCCCCATTGAATTTCCCCTCTATTCATCGCCTTATGATAATGATTATAGAAACAATCGGAAAAATTTTCTTATCTTTCACCTTTAGTGTAATTTTACACCACCTTACTACTTGTTTTCAATCCCCGAAATAAATAAATTTTACCTTTAGAGAAAAAGTCTGTATGATAAGAAATTATGAAGAGTAAACAATTGGAGGAAACTATGCTTACGTATGATGAAAAACTAGCGATTATTGAATCTTTTAGTGAATTAGAAAGGAAAAATGTTTCACTTGGGCGTGTGAACTTCCAGTTTTCGAACAGTATTTCCGATAAAAAAAATATTGTTTATCATCTGCATCCGAAAGGAAATGGTTTCGTTTATGCCGGGCACTTGACGAACTATGAAACAGATGACAAAGGCATGGTTAATATCCGCGATTTTTCTGCTGAACAGCTGCAACGTTTGCTAAAAGAATCAATCCAAGCACTATCACCTCAAGAAAAAACAGTTGCTGAGGAAGCCATTGTCGGAGAATCAACTGAAGAGCGATGGATAGATGATGAAAACCATCTCCTCATTCTGGTGAATGAAAACGAATCATGGAATATTTACTTTGGGTTAAACCTTGATGCAAGCTTCGATACATACGGCGAGGCTGAGGAATTTTTGAAAGAAGAAGGTTTTAGGCGGAAATAGATAAGAGAAGCGCAAGCGCCATGCCCAGCGGCGAATGACCTGGAGCAAGCTAGACCATTCTCGTAGTCGATATTTATATTTCAAAAAAGACTGTGACACCATTGGTCACAGTCTTTTTTCGATTAATTACTTTCCGATGTTTTTGATCCTTTACCCTTTGGTCCCAAATATTCATAGTCATTCGGGTTAATTGGGGTGTATCCATCTGGTTTATAGAAACGTAATAGATCTTTATAGACAATTTCATCAGACATTTGTAGTTCTGTATTCACTTTATCAGAGGTTTCCTTACATGCATTTGCATCTTCCATTAATTCACCGGTAGCATCAGAATAGCATTTGTCCTTAATTTGGAGGACATCGGATGCTACAAAATCGCCATTTCTAAATAAAGCCCAATTACGATGCTGTGGTGATAATAAATCTGAGCCAAACTCCATATAATCCTTAGTATCTACTCCTAATAAGTGAAGTACTGTTGGGCGAACGTCTACTTCTCCGCCGACTTGATGTTGGATTCCGCCTTTTACACCAGGAACGTGGATAAACAATGGCACACGCTGCAGTTTAGCGTTAATAGCCGGAGTGATCTCGTCTACGCCTAAAACCTTAGCCATTGCTTCGTTATGGTTTTCGGAAATTCCGTAGTGGTCACCATACATGACAATCACAGTATTATCATACATACCATTTGCTTTTAGATCATTAAAAAACTGTTCGAAAGCCTGATCCATATAGTGTGCAGATTGGAAATATTGATTCACAACTGTATCACCATAATCACCTGCAGGGAAATCGGTATCGTCAGGATCCATTTCAAATGGGAAATGGTTTGATAAGGAAATAAACTTTGTATAGAACGGCTGCTTTAAACTTTCAAGCAATGGTATCGATTCTTTAAAGAATGGTTTGTCCTTCATCCCATAATTCTTCGTATTTTCATCTGTCATGTTGTAGTATTCTGCATCAAAAAATTGATCGTACCCGAATGCTTTATAGATCACATTTCGATTCCAGAATGTTTTATAGTTACCATGTAAGACTGCTGAGCTGTATCCTTGACCTTTAAGAATAGATGGCATTGCTTGATACGTATTTTGTGCTTTATTTACAAATACAGCACCCTGAGCCATTGGGTATAAAGAGTTTTCCATTAAAAATTCAGCATCCGAAGTTTTACCCTGTCCTGTTTGATGGTAGAAGTTATCAAAATAAAACGTGCTTCCATCGTGTACCAACGAATTTAAAAATGGTGTTACCTCTTGTCCGTCAGGCATTTTATAATCAATCATAAAGCTTTGAAATGATTCCATAGAAATATAAAGAACATTCATTCCTTTTGCTTTTGCAAAGAGTTCAGGATTTGGTGCAGCATAGTTTGCTTTCCGGTAGTTTTCTACATCCGTAATATCACTGCTATCCGCTAAAGCACGTTGACTAGATGATTTAACATTTTGAATGACATCATATATGGTAAAGTTGTACGCGCCTAAGTATTTTACCAAGTAATTCCTGTCAAATGAACGCGACAATAATTGCGGACGATCCTTTTCGGCCAATCCAAGGTTAAATAAAAAGGTCGTAATGGCAAACAAAAGGACAATTTTAAATGACTTTCTGTTCGTTACCTTTACATGTTTGAAAACAGTTAATGCTAGAGCAATTAAAATAAAAAAGTCTGTAAAGTAAAGAATGTCGAATGGGGACATTAACGAAAGTGCACTATCTCCCAATTGTCCTGCATTTGTCTTTGTCTGCATTAGAACAGGAACGGTAATAAAGTCATTAAAAAACCGATAATACGCTATATTGGCGTATAATAAGAAAGATAATAGAAAATTGGTAATAATCATAACCAACTTTGTATGCTTTTTAAAGAGCAGTGCTAATCCAAAAAAGAAAAGCGCTGAACTTAACGGGTTTATTAGTAACAAAAATTTCTGCAGGTTATTATCAATTCCAAGGTTAAATTCAATTTGATATGCCACATAGGTTTTGATCCAAAATAATACAACGGCAACTACGAAGAATGTAATATGACTATTGTTTAATTTTTTAGATAGTCTAAATTTATTCATGTCTAACTTCTCCTCTCACTTACCAATTTAAGCTCCGGTAAACGAACCTCAATTACTATATCATATTTTCTATAAAAATAAAAACATAAATCCTGCCATTTAAGGGTGATAAAGAACAATAATTTATGTCATTATTTTTATTGATTCGACAAAATTTGTGGAATCTATTGACTACCTTGCTTGTTTCATTTGATCGAAACATTCCCTTTATTTGTATGATGATTATTTATGGGACATGACTGTTTTCATTCCTCATTTATAT
>NZ_JAANMZ010000052.1 GCF_011250555.1 Bacillus sp. MM2020_4
TAATCTTATTTAGGTTATTTTGTATAATAGACCTAAGGTAATCCTTTATAAATCAATGTTTTGGAGGTTATTCAGTGAAATCTCGTCTAAAGAAAAAATTAATTATTCTCTCTTTTACTCAGATAGCGATTATCATCATTTCATATTTTTACCAACAAGAAATTTCGTTACTGAATTATATCAATATATCTTTCCTCTTTACCGCAGGCTTACTATTATTTTCATTACTACTTTATACCATTCACAGTGGCTTTTATGATGCCATTTCTAGATCCTTTAATCTCTTTTTTTCAAAAGGGGGAGAAAAACGAAATTTTGAAGACATACCAAGATTATCAGAAATGATTACTGTCAACGAAAAGCCACTCCTCTTTCATGGACTGATGAACGGTCTTTTTATGATCATTGCCTTACTGGTATATTATTTTTAACCTACTTGAAATTAAATATGTATTTCCTTTATAATGTGAGTAATAAAATAACAGCTGTTAAGCAATGATAAAGAATAGTACGTATTTTCCTTCGTTTCAGAGAATTTGTGGCCGGTGAAAACAAATACGAAGTAATACGGAATGGACTTTGGAGCTTCTTTCTGAACCTTTAATCAATTCCTGATTAAAACAGTAGGAGGAGACGTTTTCCTTGCGTTATAAGGACTCTGAATCGTCACATTGACGACGATTTAGAACTGAGTGACTCTTTTTGAGTAATTTAGGGTGGTACCGCGAACCATTCGTCCCTAGTTTTTTGGGATGGATGGTTTTTTTATTTATATATAGGAGGAAAATTCAGATGAAAACAATTTTTTCAGGTATACAACCAAGTGGTACGATTACACTTGGGAACTATATCGGGGCTTTGAAACAATTCGTTGAAATGCAGGACGAATACAATTGCTTCTTCTGCATTGTTGACCAACATGCTATTACCGTTCCCCAAGATCCACAAACATTAAGGAAAAATATTCGCAGTCTTGCGGCATTATACCTTGCTGTCGGACTCGACCCGGAGAAGGCAACCTTGTTCATTCAATCAGAAGTGCCTGCACATGCGCAGGCAGGATGGATGATGCAATGTATTTCCTATATCGGAGAATTGGAAAGAATGACGCAATTCAAAGATAAGTCCTCTGGAAAAGAAGCCGTTTCAGCCAGTTTGTTAACCTATCCGCCATTAATGGCAGCAGATATCTTATTGTATAATACCGACCTTGTTCCGGTTGGTGAGGATCAAAAACAGCACATGGAATTAACCCGCGACTTGGCAGAGAGGTTTAATAAGAGGTATAATGACATTCTTACCGTTCCGGAAATCAGCATCCCTAAAGTGGGAGCACGGATTATGTCACTCCAAGAGCCAACAAAAAAAATGAGCAAATCCGATCCAAATAAAAAGGCTTTTATCACTCCATTAGATGAGCCGAATCAAATTGTGAAGAAAATCAAAAGCGCCGTTACTGATTCAGATGGAATAGTGAAATTTGATACCGTCAATAAACCTGGTGTATCAAATTTGTTATCCATCTACTCCATTCTTGGTGGCAAATCGATTTCTGAACTTGAAGAGATGTATGTAGGGAAAGGCTATGGAGATTTTAAAGGCGATCTAGCTGAAGTGGTTGCTAACTTCTTTATTCCTATTCAGGAAAAGTACTACAACCTAATGGAGTCCAGTTTGTTGGATGATATTTTGGATCGCGGTGCCGAGAAAGCTAACCTGGTTGCCAGCAAAACCCTTAAGAAAATGGAAAATGCGATGGGGCTAGGTCGAAAACGCCGTTAACTGTTTAACTCCAGCGCTTTCGCCTGTCAAATAAAAAGCCTGTCCACAAAAAGTATGGTTAACATACTTTTTGGGCCAGGCTTTTAGTTTACCTTTGGACCGTGCTCCATTTCCCATAGTTTTTCAAAAAACGGCTGCCCTTTAATTAGATTTTCACAAAATGTTTCATGGCGCTTTGTCCAGCCATACTTAGTTTCTTCAAATAACTGTTCCCAAGCAGCTTCAAAATTCAATTCTTGAATGGTGGAATATTGCTCCGGACACCATTCCGTATACCAATAGCGTACCTCTGCCTCGTTATTGGATGATAGTAATTGATCAAGAGCCATAAATAATAGCTGTTTTAGTTGTCTTTCTTTTCTAGTTAGGCCCCTCATCAATTCTGGCTCAGGTGATAAAATATGGAAGTCCTTTGTTTGAGGCTGCCCATAAAAATGATATTGCTTTGCTTCATGTTGACTAATCATTTCATAAACAAGTTGTTCTTGCCTCGGTATTAATCTGCTTTTTCGAATCGGGATCGTATAGCCAATTGTATCTATGGCTAATATCCCTACCCCATCAGATACAACAAAGCAATAGTCAAGCTGAACTCGTTCATGGTTCTTCCTCAAATAGGCCTTCTGGTAAATATCATCCAGGAGCTGTTGCGGCAGTTCCGACAAATCATTTTCAATATAGTTAAAAAGAATTGGCTCGACTTTTATTAGTGGTGCCTGATCTAACAGCTCCACACCGTCATCCTTGCGCCATTCATGAAAATGACAGACATTATAGCCGTTTTCTTCACCTTCAAACCAATTTACCCAAACATCATGAAGATACAACATGATACAACCCCTCACTTCAAGAAACTGTTTGTCAATCAGTATGGGCAGAGGTTAGTTAAATTATTCCTTTATATATATTTTGCCCCAATTCCAATTTAATCTATTTATTCATATATAGGGTTGAACCATTTTTTATTACACTGGCAATGATCACGAAAAAAAAATCTACCAAATCACTGGCAGATTTTCACCTTCTTGATTTCGGATTAAAAGCATCTTTTAACCCTTCACCAATAAAATTAATCGATAAAATGGTAATTGTAATAATTAATGCAGGAGGAATCCAAATCCAAAGTTTAAATTGGAGCACATCCGGCTCATTTGCTGAATTCAACATATTCCCCCAACTTGGAATTTCTTGCGGTACACCAAAGCCTAAAAAACTTAGACCTGTTTCAGCAACAATCATCGTGGCAAATGTGATGGTTGCTTGAACGATAATCGTGGATAAAATATTCGGAAGTAGGTGTTTAACAATTATTTTTGCTGGTGAACACCCTATCGAAATCGCCGCAGTAATATATTCATTTTCTTTCTCAGCAAGGATTTTACTTCGTACAATCCGGGCGACCCCACCCCAGCTCAGAATACTAATGGTTCCAATTAAAACCCATAATCCATTTACCTTTCCGAAAAGAATGGCATTTAGAACAATGACAAATACCAGAAAAGGAAAATTTAAAATAAAGTCAGTAAATCTCATTAATAAGCTATCAACTGCACCACCAAAATAACCGGAAATGGAGCCGATTAAAGTACCAAGAATAATAACAAATAATGTACAACTCATTCCAACTAGCAATGAGATTCGACCGCCATACAGTAATCTTGTAAATACATCGCGACCTGCCTTATCCGTCCCCAGCCAATGCTTGCTGGATGGCTCTAATGACATTTGACCAATATTAATTCTGGTCACATCAGCGGTCGTAATATACGGCGCAAGAAAGGATACAACTGCCACAATAATTAAAAAGATGAGGCTTACCAAGGCTAATTTATTTTTTAGAAACTTTTTACGGGCAATTGCCCATGGTGATAAACTTTTCTTCGGGGGTACTGTACTTCTTTTGGTTTCTTTCTGAGTCATAATTTCCATCTCTTGCCCCCCTAATCTAGC
The DNA here is from genome assembly GCF_011250555.1 of Bacillus sp. MM2020_4. GTDB lineage: Bacteria > Bacillota > Bacilli > Bacillales > Cytobacillaceae > Neobacillus. The sequence goes on from NZ_JAANMZ010000052.1 coordinate 3,733, forward strand.
CTAATTCTCGGATCTACCACACCGTATAATATATCAGCAACCAAGTTACCGATTAGTGTTAAGAAGGAGAATAACATTGTCAACGTCATTAATACCGAATAATCTCTGGTTCCTACAGATTGTAAGAATAGTTGTCCAAGACCTGGATAAGTAAAAATTGTTTCGGTGATAATTGCACCACTGATAATGGCAACTAAATCAAACCCTAAAAATGTTATAAGCGGTATAATTGAATTTCTTAATATATGAACATTGTAAATTTTTCTTTCTGGTGTCCCTTTAGCACGCGCAGTGCGGACAAAATCTTTCCTGCTATTTTCAATAATATCGTTGCGTAAGAATTGTGTATAACTTGCTGTACTTAATAATCCTAGGACTAAAGCGGGTAAGAATACGTGATGCAGGCGACTAAACCAATATTCAAGCGTCCCCTCTGTAACACCTATATCAACTGAACCATTTGATGGGAACCATCCCAACGTAAAAGAAAAAAAGAAGATGGCAAATACCCCTGCAATAAAGGAAGGAATAGATAACCCTAAATAATTTATTCCTCCTATTAGATTATCGCCAATAGTATATGGTTTTCTTCCAGCGTATGTCCCCATAATAAAGGCTAGGATATACGTGATTAATATAGAGGTAAAACCAAGTAATAGAGTATTTGGTATTCGTTCGCTAATCACATCTGCGGCTGGAATTTTAAAGCGGGTTGATTTACCAAAATCGCCTTGGACAAACTTACTAATCCAGCGTATATATTGCTGTGGCATAGGGTCATTATAGCCCAATTTCTCCCTCATTTCGGCAATATATTGCGGATTTGTGTTTGTTGGGTCAATTTCACCGCCTAGTGAATCTCCAGGCATTAATTTTGCCAAGGTAAAGACTACTATAGATATGAGAAATAACATCGGAATCATGCCCAATATTCTTCGAAATGCATACTTTAGCATGTGCATTCTCCTTGTCTATTACTATGTTAAATTGGTACGTCTATGTAACTAGGAGTTCGGTAAAATTGGAGGGACTAAGGAGTAAGATCTCCCTGCCCCTCCCTACTCACATTCTGAGGTTTAATCCAAAGGATATAAGAATTTAACATAGTTTACTACATGTTAGTTCGCTCTACTTATTGCTTGATCCACCATTCATTTGGACGATTCATCCCCGATACGTCAAATTTAGCACCTTGAACCCGTTTGCTAACCGCCATTGTTTCTTCAAGTTCTGCAATTGGTAGTCCAGGAAGATCCTTCATGAATAGCTTCTGCCATTGTACATATAGATCTTTACGTTTATTAGCATCAGTACCAACAACACTTAGATCAAGTGCCTGATCTAATAATTTATCGCTCTCTTCATTCACCCAGCGTGGATGGTTCCAAAGTGCTTTTGAACTCCAAAGTCCAGTAGGATCCGGATCCGTACCTGTTGACCAACCAGCAAAATATACTTCCATTGATTTATCTGCCTTGTCAAGCATGTCATAGTAAAGGTTAAAATCTACCATATTAAGTTTTGTTTTTAAACCTACTGCTTCCCAATATTGAGTCATTGCTTTTGCCCGTTGTTCAAATGTCGGGTTTTGTGTTGCATAGTGACTAAAGTTTACAACAAATTCCTTACCATTTGGATCCTCACGGAATCCATCGCCATTAACATCTTTATAGCCTGCTTCATCTAACAATTCTTTTGCTTTCTTCGGATTATATTCGAATTGCTCTAGGTCTTTATTATCTGCGGCAATCCAGTGATTTGTAGGAACTGGACGGTTTACCGGTTTACCAACCCCGAAGAAGAACGCCTTAACCCATTCTTCACGGTTTATCGCGTAATACATTGCTTGGCGAAGTTTTAAGTTTTGATATTTCGGTTCATTCATGATATTTTTCTCGCCATCCCATGTACCTAAGCGGAAACCGACATAATAGTAGCTTAATCCTGGGTATGTGATTACATTTACATTATCAAGTGCTTTTACTTGATCAATAATACTTGGATGGAATGCAGTCATATCAAGTGTGCCATTTTTAAGTTCTCCAACAGAAAGAGATGGATCGATTACTTTCACAACAATCTTCTCAATATGCGGCTTTCCTCCAAAGTAATCGTCAAAACGTTCCATTTCTACGGATTCACCTGGAACCACCTTTGTGACTTTGTATGGTCCTAATCCGACTGGCTTCGTACGAACTTGTTCAGTTGCAGGCATGTCTTTTACGGCAATACCTTCAAATTCCTTACGAGACAATGGATATGCCCAAACATTTTCCAAATTATTTACCCGGGCCTTATCAAAAGTAATTTGGATATTATAATCATCAATTACTTTAATCCCTGAGATTTTATCCGCCTTTCCGTCATGGAAATCTTGCGCACCTTCAATTGTTTTTACATTCTCAAAGCGAGAATTTTCATAATCTTTATCAGCAAGTGTGTAAAGTGCGAATTCCCAGTCTTTCACTGATAACTCCTCACCATTATGCCATTTCACGCCTTTTTTAAATTCAAAGTCGAATACCTTATTGTCGGTAGTTTTCCATGAGGCAATATTTGGTTCTGCCTTTAAGTGCTCATCATAAGTAATTAAGCTTTCATCGAAAAGATCAAGTACTTGAGCATCGACTGCATCATCGTAGAATGCCCAGTTGAAGATCCCTTTCGGAGATGAGTCAAGTGCATATACTAATGTACCACCATCCTGCGGCTTACCTGCTGTTTCACCACTATCAGAGCCTTCCTTGTCTGTTTCCTTTGTACCTGCTTTTTCTCCGCCGCTGCACGCCGCTAAGAATGCTGATAGTACCAGCATTAATGCAGCTAACATAAGCATACTTCGTTTTCTCATTCGTTTCCCCCCTATACGTTTTTTGGTAAAACTTGATTACTTTCTAGCTCCAGCGCCCCTGAACATGGCGCTTCCGCTTTATGAATAAAGGTGGCAAGCGACTCGGTGTGAGGGCTTAACTTCCTTTAATACCGGTTTATGCTTTGAACATTCCTCCATAGCCACCGGGCAGCGCGGATGAAATGGACATCCGGATGGAGGATTTATTGGGCTGGGCACATCTCCTTTTAAGATTATTCTTTCCTTCTTGACCCTTGGATCTGGAGATGGGATCGCCGAAATCAAAGCCTGTGTGTATGGGTGGAGAGGTTCTGCGTAAAGGAGATCCTTTTCCGCAATCTCTACCATATTGCCCAAGTACATAACACCTATTCGATCACTCATATGTTTTACCACACTTAAATCATGTGCGATAAAGAGGAAAGTTAATTTAAATTCTTCCTGTAGATCTTTTAAAAGATTCAGGACTTGGGATTGTACAGAAACATCAAGTGCAGATACTGGTTCATCGGCAATGATTAATTTCGGTCTTAGTGCAAGGGATCTGGCAATACCAATTCTTTGTCGCTGACCGCCGGAAAATTCATGGGCATACTTATAATAAGCATCTGGTGGCAGACCAACTTTATCTAGTAAATCCATAACTTCCTTTTTTAATTCTTTTTTACTTTTGTTTGTAAAGTTATAAATTGGTTCGGCAATGATGTCGCCTACCATTTGCATCGGATTTAAGGACGCGTATGGATCCTGGAAAACCATTTGCATGTCCTTCCGAATCTCACGCAAGGATTTACCGTGAATTCTCGTAATATCCCTTCCATCAAAAAGGATGCTTCCTTCAGTAGGTTTCAGTAAGCGTAAAATAGTCCTTCCTGCAGTTGATTTGCCGCAGCCAGATTCACCAACTAGTCCAAGTGTTTCCCCTCTTTTAATCTCAAAAGTGATATTATCAACAGCTTTTACATTTCCGACGGTACGTTTAAAAAAACCACCTTTAACAGGGTAATAGGTTTTAAGATTATGAATCTCTAAAAGATTATCAGAGTCAATGAAAGCGCTACCTTTTTTATGTACTGAAACGGAATTCATTACCTCACCCCTTCTTTTGGCATACTTGTTTCAAAGAGTAAACAGGCAACCTCATGTCCCTGTTCGACATCTCGGAGCAGCGGGGTAATGGTTGTGCAGTCGGGCATTGCCTTTGGACATCGATGAGCGAATCGGCAGCCCACCTTCGGCATATTCGTTAGCGATGGAACAATCCCTTGGATGGAGCTTAAGCGCTCATCGGTTCCATCCATTTTCGGGATTGCCCCCAATAGTAAGGTTGTATATGGATGTTTTGAATTATGGAATAATGTATCAACATCTGTTCGTTCCACAATTTTTCCTGCGTACATTACAATAACCTCATCACACATTTCCGCTACTACTCCTAAATCATGTGTAATGAGAATCACAGACATATCATTTACCTCTTGAATTCCTTTTAAAAGCTCCAAGATTTGTGCCTGAACGGTTACATCCAGGGCAGTTGTGGGCTCGTCTGCGATTAATAATTTAGGCTGGCAGGCGATGGCAATCGCGATCATTACCCTTTGTCTCATTCCTCCAGACAATTGATGCGGATATTCATCAACAATTTTCTCAGGCCGGGAAATCCCCACACTCTTTAACAAGGCAACTGCTTTCTGCCGTGCTTCGCGTTTAGATATCTTAAAATGGTTAAAAAGAACTTCCTGCAATTGATAGCCAATGGTGAATACTGGATTGAGCGAGGTCATTGGTTCTTGGAAGATCATTGAAACATCCTTCCCGCGGATCTTATTAATTTGAGATTCGGACATTTTCTCTAGATGAATTCCATCAAAAATGATTTCACCAGATTTGACCTTTCCAATTCCTTTTGGAAGTAGCTGCATAATTGAGAGACTCATAACAGATTTACCACAGCCGGATTCCCCTACAACTCCAACAATTTGCCTTGGTTTTACCTGAAAGGAAACATTTTCTACCGCATTGTAATCGGACCCATCAATTTCAAAGGCTGTCTCTAAATTCCTCACCTCGAGAAGCGGCGCCTCTTTGAGATGTGACTTTTTAGTGCTCATAGTCCACCTTCTTAATTTTTTTAATTATTCTGTTAATTTGTTATATTTAAATAGAATTCTATTACAGAAATATTACAATTGCAAGGTTTTTTTACAAAATTGGGAATTTTCACTTTTCAATAATTTGAAAAAGCCTTATACTCAAGGCTCTTTTTGAAAGGTTTATTGTCTATATTTTTCGGCAGGAATGGTAAAGGACAGTTTTGTGGAATAAGGATGATCTACATAATATTTCCTAATCATATTATACCCAGCTGCATATCCAAGCAACTTAGGAATCCTCCCTCCCCCATATAAAAGTTCATCATGTCCTCTATTAGTCTTTTTTAGGGTAAGTTGATTTCTTAAATATCGGTCCCAAAAGTTTGTAAGTTCCTTTTCTGTATACATACGGCACCAATTTGCTAAATATTCCTTACCACAATATTTTAATACTGCGTATTCTGCAAGCCCCTCAATGACAATGGAATCAAGAAGTGTATAGTCTTCCATTTTTTTATTTAACATGCTTAAGCGGCAAACATGGTGGTATTCATGAATAAGAAGTGCTTCCAATTCTTTCGGGTCTTCAAGATTAGAAAGAAATAGGAACATTTTATCAGGGAAGGAGACTCCGGCTTTACGTTTTTCCTCTCTTCTGAAAAAAAATCCAGATTGATTGTCTACAGGAAAGAGAAAAACCGGCACATCTGGTCCATTCCATTTATTTTTATATTTACTAAATATCTTCCCGACTTGATCCCATACTTTTTGTTCCACCATGTTATTAAGATTGCTGTAGGCTGAACGCGATGGACGATACATTCCAAAATCCATTAACTGGTTGTAAATTCCCTTTGCTTTTTGCCCCTTAAAATAAGGACAAAGCCTTTCACAGAGTTCGATCGGTCGATCAAACTCTTCCCTTAACCATTGATCCGTTCGAATGATTCCCATTTTTTCACCCCATCTACCTCAAGATCCCCCTCTGGACATTTTATGAATTTTTTAGGAAGAAGTTCTTTAGAAAGAAAGGATGACAAAAAAACTAAACTGCTAAGAAATTGCTTTTTCTACATTGATTTCAATCTTTATCTTATTCGATGAACGCAAATTAATTAGAAGGAACAGGATCCCACCTGCTACAGGCATAATATAGGCTGGGATGTAGTTTAATAACGTTCCTGAAGCAATCATCGCTACAGGGAGCATCGTTTTCCCTATGCTAATACTTATGCTAAGAACTCTACCTCTATATTCATCTGGTATTTCCTTTTGCATAAAATAGGCTAGGGGTATATCAATAAATGCTATGATAACGCCAAAACAGAACATGACCACACAGTAAAAAACCGTGAATAGTACAGGATTAATTTGTAGGTTATTGGGAATGACTGGTAGTCCTGAAAGGATCATAAAAATCGCTAAGGAAAACCTTAAATACTTTACCAATTGGGAGTAAGAAATTTTTTCAGTAATACTTTTTACCATTACAGCACCCAAAATCATCCCCAAAGGGAACGCTCCTTCGATAATACCGAATTCCTTTGAACCAAGCCGCAAAATGTTATTAATGAAATAGGGTAAAGGAATTGTCACAGCAAAGCCAAGAAAGAAATTTATTGTTATTAATAAAATAAATATACTCATCAGACTCTTTTTACTAAACAAATACTGAAAGCCGTCCTTTACATCCTGTATCAAATGAATTTTTCCACCTGAAAAATCCACATTCGATTGATGACTGAAAAGTTTGAAGTCAATAAAGAGCATGGATAAACCGGAAAGAATAAACGATATCCCATTAATGAGAATGAAGGTTTCGATATCAAAGACCACAAACACAAATCCCCCTAGCATCGGACCTGATATTGATGAGACGGAATCAATAACTTTTCCAACAGAATTGATATTCATCAGCATTTTTTCTGAGACCATGTTTGGCTTACCGGCTTCCACTCCGACCCCAAAGAAGGTGGTACATACTGTTAAAAGGAAGGTGGTGGCATAAATCAAAATTAAACTTAATCCATACAGATTACTTAAAAAATAAACTAGAACTAACAAGAATCCACTCACCATATCCATCGATACCACTAGAATCCTTTTATTGAATTTATCCGCAATTACTCCAGCTAATGGATTAATAATAATCATTGGGACTATTCCCAAAATGAGCGTTACAGCAAAGCTTAATGCAGATCCAGTCAGTTTTAACACATATAATCCTAACGCAAAACTATAAATAGCTGTACCAAATATAGAAATGGTTTTTCCAGCAGCATATAGAAAAATGTTTTTCGCTTCTTTTCTGTTCTTAACTATCGGCGTGCTCAAATGGAAAGTATCCATGAATCATTCCCCCTTTTTTACCCTCTATAACTAGCATAATGGGTAGGGTGAACCCAACAGCAATAGGCATAATCCATGAATTTTATGATGACAAAATGAAAAAGATAGGGTTTACCCTACCTTTTTCCAAAAAACGCATATGAAAAGATCTCTTCTCCTGTTACAAAGAAATCTTCATACCTCCCGCCCTTATCCACATATTCCGAAGTCCTCTCCTCAAAAGGTTTATACTTTAACATGTCAATATTTTCCTTGATTTTCTCAACAGTAAAATTATCTCTGAATTTGGCAGCAATTTTACTTTTTGGGCTAAAGTTTTTAAAGGCAAAATAAGACCCCAATAAATATCCGTTAGACTGAACCAATGAATCCACTTTATGAAGCAAAAACGTCTCATGATGAAAGCTATAATTGCTTGTTCCTGTATAATCAATGATCAAATCCACCGATTGATCCTTTATCGGGATTTCGAGGAAATCTGAGCAAATAAAGAGAATTCTTCTTTTGATACCCGTTCTTTCAAGTAACCCCTTCAAAAAACGCTGCTTTTCCATACTATGGTCAACGGCAATATAGAGGCAATCCTCTGGCAAATCCTTAAAAATATTCCGCAAGAAAAATCCGAATCCTGACCCTAATTCGAGTAAAACTTTTTGATGTAAATCAACTTGATCAAGCTTCCTTTTTGACCAGTACAGACCCTTCTGCAAATTTTCCAAATATACTGGATCCGTTTCCTGAATATATTCTTGAATTTGGCCTTCAAAAGACTGCTCCATATAAGAGCTTTCTTGTTCCCCTACTCTAACAATACCCGCTTCAATCAAATAATCTGTGCCGCAATCACAGTGAAGCTTACCGTCCATAATTTGATTTCTGCTAATAATTCCGTCTTGAAGGATCAGCGTTTCACCGCATTTCAAACATTTTAGGAAATCAAGAACCCTTAAATCTACCCCCATCATATGTGTTGAAGCTGTGGATTTGGTTGATAAATGCTCAAGCTTCAACTTTAACCGAGCTTTTATTAAGAGTAAATTCTTTATTTCCTCTTCCAGTTTCTTAAATTTATCTAAAAAAAGTGTTCGATAGTAGGAATCCTCTTCATAATCTAATAATTTCCCGAAGTTTTTATAAAAAAAGATCGTTTTAATCTCATTTAAACTAAAGCCCATCCCTTTTAATTCTAAAATATGTTCTAACTCATTTTGGCATTGCTCATCAAAAAAATAATGCCCACCCGTTTTTTCCGGAACAATAATGCCCAGATCCATATAATGTCGAATCGTATCAATACTCAATTCATTGGATTCTGCAAACTTTCCTATTCTCATCGTATCACTCTTTTCTATGCCGATCTGCCGTGAATTCATCGTTCTCATAAGTAGGTACTTCTACAAAATCATCAAAATATCCTTTCCCTTGAAAAAAAAACGACCAGACATCTGTCTGGCCGTTACTACTATCTTATTCATATTTTTTGAACACGATTGTTGCATTATGACCGCCGAAGCCAAGCGAGTTGCTCATGGCTGCCTTAATTTCTTGTGACCGAGCTTTATTTACGACATAATCCAAATCACAATCTTCATCAGGTGTTTCATAATTAATGGTTGGCGGCACCATGCTGTCTTTTATGGCCAGTACGGTGAATATAGCTTCAATACCGCCGGCAGCACCAAGGAGATGACCGGTCATTGATTTCGTTGAGCTCATGGCAAGTTTATATGCATGTTCACCAAATACCTCCTTAACAGCAAGTGTTTCAAACTTATCGTTATATTCGGTACTTGTTCCGTGGGCATTCACATAATCAATCTCATCAGGCTTTAATCCGGCATCGTTTATTGCCATTTTCATTGCCCTTGCACCACCTTCACCACCTGGTGCCGGTGCTGTGATATGGTAGGCATCACCGGTTGCCCCGTAGCCAACGATTTCTGCATATATTTTTGCTCCGCGTGCTAATGCATGCTCTAATTCTTCCAGTATAACAATTCCTGCTCCTTCGCCAATGACAAAGCCATCACGATTCTTATCAAAGGGTCTGCTCGCAGTTTTCGGATCAGGGTTTGTGGATAGTGCTGTATTGGCACAAAAGCCCGCAACAGACATTTTTGTAATTGGTGCTTCCGCACCACCTGATACCATTACATCCGCATCACCACGCTGAATAACTTTAAAGGCATCGCCAATTGAGTTCGTTCCCGTTGCACATGCGGTTACGGTACATGAATTAAATCCTCTTGCACCAAGAGTGATTGAAACTTGGCCGGTTGCCATATCAGGAATAAGCATTGGGACAAAGAATGGACTAACCCGTTTGTAACCTCTCTTTTGAAAGATCTCAAATTGTTGTTCAAATGTTTCCATTCCTCCAATTCCAGAACCAATCCATACTCCGACCCGCGGTGAATTTTCTTCCGTAATCGTTAAATCTGCATCCTTTACCGCCATTATTGCACTTGCAACAGCAAATTGTGTAAACCGATCCATTTTCCGAGCATCTTTTCGATCCATGAATACTTCTGGATTGAAATCTTTTACTTCTGCAGCTACCTTCGCAGGATACTCATCCGCATTTACTCTTGTCATCGGTCCAACGCCTGACTTGCCTTCAATGATCCCTTTCCATGTTGTTTCCGCATCAAGACCTAACGGTGTTACTGCTCCGATGCCTGTCACTACCACCCTACGCTTTTCCATTAGTACATCTCCTTTTCTACACTACCTTTTCCCTATTTATCTATAAAGTTCATTTACCTTCGATACCGGTCCAGCTCAACGCCTAGGGGACTTCCGCTTTTCTATTTACCCCAGCGAATGGCAATTGCACCCCATGTTAGACCGCCGCCAAAGCCCACCATGACAATTAGATCATCATCTTTAATTTTCCCTGCTTCCACTTCTTCAATTATAGAAATCGGGATCGATGCTGAAGAGGTATTCCCATATTTATTAACTGTTTTGGACATTTTTTCTTCCGGAAGCTCTAATCTTTGCCTAGAAGCCTCCATAATCCGAATATTCGCTTGATGCGGAATAAGAAAATCCACATCCGCTTTTGTTAAACCTGCCTTCTCCAGCACATGAACGCAGCTCTCGCCCATTTGACGAACCGCAAATTTAAACACTTCGCGTCCATTCATAATGATATATTCGTCTTGGTAAAGGTGTTTTGCACCTGTGCCATCTGCACCAAGTTCGAAGGAAAGAATTCCACGGTTTTCTGAAACTGGGCCAATAATTGCTGCACCAGCACCGTCCCCAAATAATACTGCAGTGTTGCGGTCATTCCAGTCAGTAATTTTAGAAAGCTTTTCAACCCCGACTACAAGCACGTATTTATAGACATGGGATTCAATAAATTGTTTTGCTGTGACGATTCCATACATAAAGCCCGCACAAGCCGCACTTACATCCATAGCAGCTGCTTTTTTTGCCCCTAATCTCTCTTGAATCCTGCAGGCAACAGATGGAAACGGCGAATCTGGAGTAACGGTTGCAACTAAAATTAAATCAATTTCTTCAGCAGTAATTCCTGCATCAGCTATAGCCTTTTGAGCGGCAGCAAACGCCATGTCTGATGTATTTACATCGTCAGCAGCGATTCGTCGCTGTTCAATTCCTGTTCTGGTTCTGATCCATTCATCAGAGGTTTCCATCATTTTTTCTAAATCCTGATTGGTGACAATCTTTTCAGGTAAATACCTACCCATTCCGACAATACCCGCTCTCATTAATTCCAGCTCCTTTTGTTTGGCTACCATTCACCTATATCCTAACGTTTAATATCAATTATTATGACTTGGTACTAATTTTATCAAATTAAACCTACTTTAAGCAACTGTTTCTTCCTATTCATTTAGACTCCGCTAATGTACTTACCTTTTATTCGTTTAGTCATATTCTATTTTAAAAAGGTACTTAAAAAAAGGAGGGCAATACAATGGATAATCTGAAGCAAGAGGAGCAAAGCTCGATTTTCTCAGAAACACAAGTGGAGTCCCAGAAGTATTCTAGGCAAGATCGCTTCACTAGTTTTATGTTTGGTTCCAGAAGTGAACATCATCAACAGATTCATCCCCATCATCAACACCAAGAACCAAAGCAAAACCAATCCACTATCAATTATGAGGAACTAATGATGAATATTGATACCCTGTATGAATCTGTGCGGGGACTTAAGCCGTTATTCGATAAAATATATCCGGTAATCGAACAATTTTGGAAAAAGAAATAAGCTGCCAACTATTAAATGGCAGCTTATTTCTTTATTCGTTTTTAGTTAGGGCATCGGCTCTGCCAAGTTCATAGGCTTCTTCCATAACCTTTGTAAACAGATCCATAAATGGCTGAATTAACTCCATCGATAATTCAACCCCCGCTTGATCTAATTGATCTTTGGCTTCTGGTAAGTATTTCATCGCAATTTGCATAAATTGAAGTGTCTTATCTTGATTAATCATATGTACTCCTTAAAATAATTTATTTAGGCAGTTTACCTGTTTTCTTATATTGATCAATTTGTCTGTTCATATTTTCGATAAAATCTTTAGGGACCAATGGGCTGAATTTTCCTAGTGAAATAACATTATCTTGAAAATCAAATGAAAGGTTACCCGATTTTAACTTCCCGTCGTTGTATTGTGCCGCAACCTTTTCATACAATGCATCCACCTGCTGAAGAGTGCTTGTTAATACGGTTGATTCACCTAAGTCTGATTGGTCCGAAACATAGCCAATCACATAAGAACCATTCTCCTTAACTTGCTCGATAACGGGTACATTAAAACCATCACCAGCCGGATAAACCACATCGACACCATTTTCTAACATTTGATGTGCCAATTGAGTGGCTCTTGTCTCATCATCCCAATTTCCAACGTATTCTATACTTACAGTTGTGTTTTTATTTTCAGCTAATGCCCCTTGATAAAAACCTTCAATTTCCGGCTGCCATTCATATGCTGCTAAAACACCTACTTTATTGGTTTTAGACATATGTGCGGCAACCATTCCACCAAAAAAGCCCATCGCATGTGCTTTAAAGTTAAGACTGGTTGTGTTGGCCGTCTTAGCATCACCATTGAAACTGACGAAATGGATTTTTGGATGGTCTTCCGAAATTGTATTAAAGTATTCCGCATACTCCGAACCATGCCCAAAGATTAGATTAACACCTTTTTGCTCAAATTCCTCTACTGCCCGTTCAACAACGGCTTGTGAATTCATTCCTTCTTTATAAAATACATCCACATTAAATTTGGACTGTATTTTTAACATTCCTTTGTAGCCTTTTGTTCCCCATACTTGGTCATTAATTGTTTCTGGAACCAACAAGCCCACCTTCTGTAATTTACCCGGCGTTTTTGTTTCCCCGCAAGCTCCAAGTAAAAGAAGACATAAAAGAATGATTCCGAAACGGTTAAACATTCCATGCAACTCCTTTATATGGCCGCCACTTCTCATACATGCTTCTCACTGTTTTAAGGGATCAAATAGTGAACCTAAACTAGTAAAGAAATCGTCTATTTTCCTTATATTCTAACCTTTGAGCAGGGAAATGGAAAGACAAATTTCCTTCATTTCTACATACAACTACCCTAGTACGACATGAATTATCATTTTTTTTACTAATTTTTAGAATATAAACGTTGGACAAGGTCCATTTGTTTTGAGATGGATTCTGCAAAGGGTGTTACTTTTCCAACAGATACGACATCAATTTGGTGATCAACTGAAAATGGTACAAAGCGATGCTTCCGGATTAATTCACTATCTATTTGAAGATAATCGGCGCACACTTCCCAATAATTCTGCTTTCCGCTTTCTAGTATGAAATTCCCGTGATGACCGGTTTCAATTGTTTTTATGATCGTCCTGGCGGCATCCTCAACAAATAGAACATCACCAGTCCATTCTCTCTCCGCTATAATAATGTCTTGCTTAATCCATTTTGATAAAATAGCCTGTTGATATAGATAGGACGATGGCTGCCACGGTCCATAAACAGCAGGTAAATAAACCATCTGAATGTTTTTGCAACATCCTTTTACTCGTTCGATAAATGTCTCAATAGTCTTTACTTGTTCCCCTCTAAGCATTTGGATGGGAAGTATGAATACTATATTCGCATTGTTATGATAATCCTTTATACATTGGATGATTGGGCTTATCGTCTTTTCCTTCTGTAAAACCATCTCTTTGTTTTGCATATACAAATCATAGATTGAAAATAGGAAAGTGGTTGGTGTCGTGCCTTCCTCTCGCATCAGTTCCAACTCAGATAAGAACCGTTCGCTAAAATTAGCATTCCTCCCCACCTCAAGTCGCTTTTCCTCAAGGAATGGACTATCTTCCGCCCCATCAATTTGAATTCCAGTCACCTCTACACCATTATTCAGAAGCGTTTTGCATGCATGAAAACTAACAAATTCATATATTCCAAAGATAATAACCTTGTCCATTTGAAATTCCTCCCCAAACTTGCTTTATTGAATCCTATGCAATTCATTTATGAAATATTTCCTTTTGGGGAGGAACCAAATTTAAAGTACCGTTTCATGACTGGTCAAAAACTTTATGAATATTTTCCCGAGTTGTGGTTTTTTTTCTGGAAGAATATAAGTAGGATTAATTTCTGGAGACTTGATAATCTGTTGGTATAGTTTTGATTGGGTATACGATTTTCCACCAGCTAGGACATGAATAATCTTAACTGGACAATCGAACTCTAGGTGAACAATATCTTCCAAATTGAAAATGGTTCTTTCAATTTGAGCTTGCTCCATATTGTAAGCGATCGTTAATTCTCTCATTAACTTTTTATAAAAAAATTTGTGCTCCTTTTCCTGTTCAAGATGGTACTTTAAAGACAGGATCGGGTTGAGCAAGATTACCGACCTTATGTTGCCCTTCATTTTTTCCAATAACTTGACTGCAATGAGCGCCCCCATACCTTCAGCCAAAATGTGGATCTTATCATTAAGGATCTCGCTTCTTATCACGTGGTGGTATAATCTTTGAGCGAGTTCGACAGCACTTTGGCTCCCCCAATTTCGTCCATGAAGATTTGAGGAAAAAATGGTGTACCCTGTATCCTTTAGTTCATTGATTATGGCCAGTTTTCCTTCGTTTTGCGTCCAAAAGCATTTGCTCTCATCTACAAAATGTCTTTCATCACCGATGATTAAGATCCCAAATCCTGTTGGCTTTTCGGGATAATGAATGATATTCCATTGGGCATCCATCTGAAAGTTGCGATTTTCCATCGATAAATCTCCTTTTACATATTTCCTCAACATATTGTATGTCATTTCACAAAAGATGAAAGGGAGTTTGCCCATTTTTCAGATTTTACTCAAAAAGTTAAACAGAAATTCATTTTCCCTATATTTTTTTTCTATCGTATGGTACTATTATAACTAATGTAAAATAGGGTAGAGGTGAAAAATAGTGCGATTCTTTTGGACTTTTTTCTGGTCTTTTCTTTTAGTGCAAATGCTTACATACGTCGTTAGCTCGATGACTCCTGGTGCTAAATTTGAATTTATGCCTGGTTTTGTTGTTTCTTTGGGAGTAACCGTTTTAATTTACATTGCTGCTGCTGTGATTCCTAATGAACCTGTGGAAAAGCATTCCTAATTCATAATGGGGAAAAAAGGTCTTCCGTTTATACTGGATGACCTTTTTTATTATTTACAGGACTTTCACAGCGACTTCCCCATTTTCTATCATGATTGCGACTGTCGATTGATCATGTACCCGACCGGCTATGATTTCACGTGCGAGCTTTGTCTCGATATTCCGTTGGATATATCGTTTTAGTGGTCTTGCCCCATAAATAGGATCAAATCCATTAACAGCAATGAATTCCTTCGCATCCTCACTAATCGAGATATTAATTTGTTGCCGTTTAAGCCTGTTTTCCAGTTCCTTCATCATTTTTACTACTATATTTTTTATTTCCGGTAATGATAACGATTTAAATAAGATAATCTCATCAATACGATTTATGAATTCCGGCCGGAAATGGGCTCGTAACTGGCTCATTACTTTATCTCTTGTTCCATCCGAAATTTCAATTTCATTTTCACTTCTTTCAAGTAAAATGTGGGAGCCGATATTGGAAGTCATAATAATAACGGTGTTTTTAAAATCTACTACCCTGCCTTGGGAATCCGTGATTCGACCATCATCGAGTGCTTGTAAAAGAATATTAAATACCTCCGGATGGGCTTTTTCGATTTCATCCATTAAAATCACCGAATATGGTCTTCGTCTTACGGCCTCTGTCAGCTGCCCGCCTTCTTCATAACCGACATAACCTGGAGGTGCACCGATTAGGCGTGATACCGCATGCTTTTCCATATATTCGGACATATCTATGCGAATAATTTGTTCTTCACTATCAAATAATGACTCGGCCAATGCCTTTGCCAGCTCGGTTTTCCCTACACCTGTCGGCCCTAAAAATAAAAACGATCCGATTGGCCTATTTGGATCTTTTATTCCTGCGCGTGCTCGAAGGACAGCATCCGCAACCAAGTTTACGGCCTCATTTTGTCCTATGACTCTTTCGTGCAGAATGGATTCCAATTTCAACAGTTTTTCCCGCTCTCCTTCAACAAGCTTAGAAAGGGGGATCCCCGTCCATCTTGAGACGATAGTTGAAATTTCCTCACCCGTCACTTCTTCTCGAAGCAAACGGTCATCCTTTGCCGCTCCACTTTCTAATTCATTTAGTTCCTTTTCTGCCATTGGTATTTGCCCATGGCGAAGTTCAGCAGCCCGGTTTAAATCATATTTATCTTCTGCCACCTGAAGCTCTCTACGGAGCTTTTCGAGCTGCCCCCTTTTATCCTGCACCTTCTGGATACTTTGCTTTTCTAGGAGCCATTTTGCCTTCATGGCATTTTCCTGTTCTTTAAGATCGGCAAGTTCCTTGACGAGCGCCTTAAGCCTTATTTTGCTTCCCTCATCACTTTCTTTTCGTAAGGCTGCCTCCTCAATTTCAAGCTGCATAACCCTGCGTGTCACTTCATCCAGTTCAGTGGGCATGGAATCAATTTCGGTGCGAATCATCGCACATGCTTCATCGACAAGATCAATCGCTTTATCAGGCAAAAAACGGTCTGTAATATAACGGTCTGAGAGAGTGGCTGCCGCCACAAGGGCACGATCATGAATTTTCACTCCATGGTGCACCTCAAACCGTTCCTTTAATCCTCTCAAAATGGAAATTGTATCTTCTACATTTGGTTCCTGAACAAGTACCTGTTGAAATCTTCGCTCAAGGGCAGGATCCTTTTCAATATATTTTCTGTGTTCATCAAGTGTTGTCGCTCCGATGCAATGTAGTTCCCCGCGTGCAAGCATCGGCTTTAACATGTTGCCGGCATCCATCGCTCCTTCTGTTTTTCCTGCACCGACGATTGTATGAATTTCATCAATGAACAGCAAAATTTGCCCTTCACTTTTTTTAATCTCATTTAAAACGGCTTTTAATCTTTCTTCAAATTCTCCTCTAAATTTTGCCCCAGCGATTAAGGAACTCATGTCCAATGAAAAAATCGTCTTATCTTTTAGTCCTTCCGGGACATCCTTTCTGACGATCCGTTGTGCCAATCCTTCCACAATCGCAGTTTTCCCTACCCCCGGTTCGCCGATTAAAACTGGATTATTCTTCGTTTTTCTAGATAAAATTCGAATAACATTTCGGATCTCTGTATCCCTGCCGATGACCGGATCCATTTTCCCTGCCCTTACTTCGGCAACAAGGTCTCTGCCGTATTTTTTAAGGGCCTCATATCCTGCTTCGGGATTTTGTGATGTCACTCTTTGGTTCCCCCTTATTTCTTTTATTGCCTTTAAAATCATTTCCGGTGTTAGCCCAAATGCTTGGATCATTTTTTTCATGGCTGAATCATTCGCATAGGCTGCCGCTAATAGAAAATGCTCAACCGAAATATATTCATCTGCAAATTTAGAGGCAAACTCTTCCGCACTAACCAATAACTTTTGCAGCTTTGCCGTTATATAAAGTTTTCCCTGTTCAATCCCGCTCCCGGTAACTTGAGGTTTTTTGGCTAGTGAATCCAATAGCGTTTTCTGCACTTTATCAAAGGGCAACCCTGCCTTATCAAAAATCGTTTTAATGAGACTATCCTCTTGATCCAAAAGCGTCAAAAATAAATGCTGTTCATCTATTTCTTGATGATTTTCTCTAATCGCCAGGGTCTGGGCATCCATAATTCCTTTTTGCAATCGCTCCGTCATTCGGTTTAAGTCCAATTTCCTCACTCCTTTTTGACCATTATTGACCTATTTGATTTCATTATAAATCAAATGCTAAATAGAAGTAAAATTTTGGACAAGGAAAAAGTCATCCGAATTAGATGACTTTTTGTATATCTCATTAAGGTTTCCGCTTATATGTCCAAATTCGTTCGTCATTCGATGTTTCTGGGAATGGATCTCCCGCTTTCAGCTTGATCATTTTAGGATGGAGTACATTATCTCCGGTATCTCCAACTTCAATATATATACCATTATTCGGAGCCTTTTTTCCTGATTTAAACTGATGATTTTGTCCCACTTTCTTCCCTCCTTCATTTACATCTTTATTATTTCCATTTTGGTCATGTCCATTATAGGAATTTCTTTCAAATTCCAACAAAGGTCGACAATATTTCCTGAGAAATATGAAAAGCGCTAGGGCGCTGTAGCTGGACATTTCTCAAATTTCTATTTGATAAGTTTTTGACGATTGTATGAACTTATTCCACATTTATTGCTAATTATTCTTTGTTAACAATATAATTATAGTAATATCCTGTAATTTCGGACTTGACTGGCATTTATTTTTTCAAAAATCATTCGTACCTGTAAAGGTGGTTAGTTGTATGCAGTCGGTAAAAGAAATGCCCGTAACGTTGTCACATCTCTTTGACACGGTTCATCATATGAAAAAGATTGAAAAAGGATCTTTTCTGTTTCAGGAAGGTTCGCTTGCGGATGAATTGTATATCATGCAAAGCGGGATCCTGCAAATTAGTAAGATTATTCCTGACGGTAGAGAACTTACGTTAAGAATGTGCTCTAAAGGGGATTTTGTTGGTGAATTAAATTTATTCTCCCCTTCTTCTCGTTATTTATTAAGTGCCCGTGTCATTGAAAGTGGAGAAGTAGCCGTTATCATGAAAGATACCCTTGAGGAGAAACTCTCGCAAAATCTCCCACTTTCATTTGAATTCATAAAATGGATGAGTCTGCAATATCGGAAAACACAAACCAAGTTTCGTGATTTAGTTCTTCACGGCAAGAAGGGGGCCTTGTATTCAACCTTAATCCGAATTAGTAATAGTTATGGGGTTAAAACAAACAGAGGAATTTTAATCGAATTACCTTTGACAAATCAAGAACTGGCCAATTTCTGCGGCACCTCAAGAGAAGTCGTCAATCGACTTCTTAGCGAATTGCGAAAAGCCGGAATCATTTCCAGCGACAAAGGGTCAATTACTATTCACGACCTAGATTATTTAAAACGAGAAATCGATTGCGAGGAATGTCCGATTGAAATTTGTAAAGTTGACTAAAAAGAGAAACGAAAAAATCGGTCATTTTGACCGATTTTTTATTTTAAAGGATGTGTTGAATGGTGATTAAAATGAAGAAAATGGCTGAATTGATAATTTCGTAAATCCCAATTTGTTTAGGAGATAACTTTTTACCGTAAAAGATAATGGCTCGAAATAAACTAGGAATATAAGCAATTGCCGCAATCCAAAAGCCGGATGCAATCCATGCTATGACTAACAATAAGTGGTAAATCCAAGAAATCCATTTGAATGTGGTATTTTTCTTTTCTCTTATCATCGATTTCACGTAAAAAGTGCAGCCGATAAAAAAGAGCACGGATGTTAGAAAGGGGGAAATAATGGTTTCAAATCCAATAACGCCCTGTCCTAAAAAACTACTTGCCAAGCCTGCAATCGAAAAAACCAAAATGGCACTTATATCATTCATAAAGGCCCGGTCTTGATTTCTTGAAGTATAATATGCGTTTATCGTAAAAAACGGAATCATCAGAAGGCCAAAGAAAACAATTGAAGGCCTTTCTATGAGTGGTATCAGTAATAGCAATAAGGCTGGTATCATATAAATGAGCGTCCACTTTGTGTAAAAAGAGAGCTTTTTCTTTTTAAATAAAAGGAGCATCGGATAGGTTGCCAAATACAATAAAAGCCAGCCAAGAAAAAACGGAATATGCTGCCACAAAAATCCCCCATCCATCACACCTAGCCAAAAAGGGATGATCAACATTGCCCAAGCACCATGTTGTTTCGGTAAAAATAACTTCATCTCTTTCACTCCTTATTCCTACTTAGCAATACTATAAGATAGCAACAAGAATTAATAAGTGAAGAGCGTCACATGATCATGCAAAAAAGAAGGCTTTTGCCTTCTCTTTTCAATAATTTGTCACTCTTTATGGGCACGTTCCTCGATGAATTGCACTGTCCAACCAATTGCTGCTTCATCAGATATGTGAAAAAACGGCACATCCAATTTGGTAAATATAAGCTCCTTGATTTCTTCTTTCCAGTACACCACGGCTTGAACATTGTTGACTAGGTCTACTAAGGGTAAATCCTGTTTATCCCTTATCAATAAAAGCTTTGGATAATCTTCCAGTTTAAACCCTTCAACTAAAACGACATCTGGCTGAAAAAATCTCATCATTTTGATTTGTTCTTCAAGACCACATTTACATTGCTCTGCTTGTAGAATCAATCTGCCGTTTCCTTCAACAAGGGACGCAATCGCACCTGCTGTTAGATGTTTGGTAGAATCCTTTTGCACTGCCACATCCGGTTTGCCGCCATGTCCATGATGTTTTATGGTCACCGCTTTTAATCCACGGTTGGTCAGTGTTTCAATCAGTTTGGATGTAATTGTTGTTTTACCGCTATTTTGATAACCAACCACCTGAAAAATAATCGGTCTTACCACGGCCACTCACTACCAACCTGATCATCAAGTAATAGAACGTCTACCTCGCTGCCTGCTGCAAAACCTCTTGTGCCGCCGGGAAGAATCATTAATGAGTTTGCACCGGCAAGGCTCATGATGATGTTTGATTTGTCCAGACCGCTTGGGGTTGCTTTAAGTCTGCCATCCTCGATAAATGTAGAACTGCGAACAAACCTTGTAAATGGATTAGCTTTCAGAAAGTCGACCTCTAGTACAGCCTTTTCTTTCCTTAAATGCGGCTTTTTGGAAAAAAGCAGTGTTCTGATAATTGGTCGTGCAAACAATTCAAAGCCAACATAGCAAGCAGAAGGATTGCCAGAAAGGCCAAAGAGGATTTTCCCATTATATCCGGCAACTGTCGTTACACTTCCAGGGCGCATGGCTACTTTATTAAAGAATACTTCTGCACCCAGCTTTTCATATATGGCTGGCAGATAATCAAAATCACCAACGGATACTCCACCAGTGGTAATTAATAAATCCACTTTGTTTAATGCATTTTTTACCGCGTCAAAGCATGTATCAAATTCATCAGGGAGTTTTCCAAAATACTGAACCATGCCGCCCACTCTTTCGATTTGAGCCGCTATCATATGAGAATTGCTATTGCGAATTTTCCCAGGGACTAAGGCTTCTTCCACCTCTAATAGCTCTGTTCCGGTTGCAAATAATCCGACAACTGGTTTTTTGGCTACGGGTACATCCTTATAGCCAAAAGTAGCGAGCATGGCTTGGATACCTGGATTAATTAATATCCCTTTTTTTACTAACACTGCTCCTTCTTTTGCGTCCTCACCAGCAAATGAAACATTATCACCTTTGTTAAAACTTCGTTTAATCGACATAAAGGGGACGCCATTTTTTTCGTAGTCTTGTGCGACTTCGAACATGACAACTGCATCAGTTCCCTCAGGCATCATCGCTCCTGTCATAATACGAACAGCTTGATTTGGTCCGACAACCTTTATAGAAACCATTCCAGCACCAATATGATCAATCACTTCAAATTCGATGGGGTTTGACAGCGATGCCTCCCGTGTATCAATTGATCTAACGGCAAAGCCATCATACGGTGCCCTATCAAAATGAGGTACATCGCTGGTTGCTATTAAATCCTCTGATAAGAAACGGCCAAAACTCTCATTTATTGAAACATATTCTGTTACACCCTGTAATTGGTGTTCCATTATTTTTTCAACTGCTTCTCCAATCGGAATCGGTTTTCTTCTTTCTATCAACTTCATCAGCTCCTGCCTAAATCGGTTCAATTTTTAACTATGTATAAATAGTAAAGGGCTACTATTCATTATAAGTCTATAAAAACCTTGCAAACATATCAAATGTCACAAACTGAAAGAAAAAATGAAAAATTCATAGCAGATGTGTGATGCAGGTCACCTAATTAAGATTCATTTTCAATTATGATGAAGTCAGAACATAGCTACCATTAAAAATTTCAGGAGGCTTATACCATGACTTTTACCATTACCGAAAATTCATTAGTTAAAGATATTGTAAACGAATTACCAAAAACAAGTGACGTATTCAAAAAGAACCGTATCGATTTTTGCTGTGGCGGAAATATTCCGTTAACACAAGCAGTGGCACAAAACGGCCTTAATATGGACTCTCTCTTGGAGGAATTAAGGGATGTTTTTGCAAAATACGAAAACACTGAGAAAGATGTAGAGGTTTGGACTGATTCAGATTCAAACACCATCATCGATCATGTCATTACAAATTATCATCGTGTATCGGAAGAAGAATTAAAGAATCTCAGCCCCTATGTAACAAAGGTATCACGTGTACATGGCGACAACCATCCAGAACTATTAAAAGTGAATGAACTGTTTTATGAATTCAAAAAGGAATTAATTGAGCATATGGAAAAGGAAGAAGCCATTGTATTCCCGTTAATTAAACAGCTTGCTGATGGGACAGTTGAAGATCGTGAAGAAGCTATAAATATGATTGTTGAGCTTGAAAAGGAACACGACCATGCAGGCGAGATTTTAAGACAAATCCGTGAAGTAACATCAGACTTCGAACTTCCATTGGATGCTTGTGGTACGTACCGTTTAGTTTATGCACGCTTGGAAGCATTAGAAGGATTAACCTTCATGCACGTTCATCTTGAAAACAATATTTTATTCCCTCGTTATATTGCCTAATAATCAACAGCCAGCTAATCATAATAAAGGGTTTTGTTTTCAAGTACTTTCTTAAAAAAAAACACAAGAAAAGACGTATGAATTGGCATACGTCTTTTCTATATTGAAAATGCTGCTGATTCCCAACACCAGGAGCAAGAGAGTCCGCTCTTATCGGTTGGGGGATTAGGTTAAGCACCCAATCAGATAAATAGTCGGAAAAATTCCACTTAATTAGTAATTATTATTAAAAAAGGCTTAAACAGACGGAGAGATTCCTCCTATTTACTTGAAAAACGTGAAAATAAAGGATTTTGCTTTTCATAGTCGGAAAACCTCCCCTTATTTACCCCGAAACGAGCTCCGATCTGCATTTAACCGGAAAACCTCCGCTTACTTTTGCTGGTTAATCGATTAAGGATAAGACATCTTATTTAAATGGGCTTGAGTTTTATCTCAAAAATCCAAGAGTCTCTAATTTTGACGAATTATTGCGAACCATATCATAAGTAAATGAGGGTTTTAGACAAATGCCTCTACTTAAGGTTGGGGAGGCTAGAACGTATTAAGTTTTTTAGTGGAAATAGAAATGATAAGAATAGTATTGTCGAAAGATAAAGAAAATGGATTGACAAATGTATGAATTCTATTAAACTAAAAATAGTTCTACCCTCAATTCTTTCTCAAAATATTCTTTTTATCCTATCTACTCCGCAAGTCTTTATTTGTTATTTTCAATTCTACAATTGAAGCCACATTAAACCCCTTTTATCGCATTAATTCAAAAATCTGTTCGAAGTTCCAATGAATAAATAATGGAGATGATTCAGTCATGGCATCAAATATATGCAAAATTTGATATTAGAGGAAATTGAGGAAGAACAGTTTCTAAAACCTGGTAATGTTTGCCCACTGAATTTTGTTCAAATGCTAGACCGGATCTAGTTTATAAAGGGTGCTGTAAAAGACATGACCATTGAATAGGAGAAGGATGCTATGGGTTTTGAAGAAGAATACCAGGCCTTTTTGAATGCTCACTCGCACGTAAGAACCGGTGAACGGTTGCGGCACTTACAAGAAGGTCACAATCAGGCTGAAATGTTGTTTTTGAAGCAAGTATGGTGGCCTTTATTTTACCATTTCAAGTATCTTCATCCAGAATATGAAGTCGATGATTTCAAGGATGGCAAAAGGTATTTGGATTTTGCTTATATTCGTCCCGCCATCCGGATTTGCCTTGAGGTTGACGGGTATGGCCCTCATCTAAAGAACATAAGCAGATGGCAATTTTCTGACAACCTGGAACGCCAGAACCAATTGGTGATTGACGGATGGACCGTGATCCGCTTTTCTTATGACCAAGTGAACGAGAAACCTCGTCGATGCCAACAGATTGTTCAGCAAGTGATTGGCCAATGGTTAGGTAATGAACTGGACCAGACATCTCTGTCTCTTGCGGAAAAGGAAGTGCTTCGGCTAGCGATTCGAAAAGGAGAAACCATATCCCCTAAAGAGCTAGAGAAGTATTTGAAGCTAAGTGACAAGACGGTAAAAAAAGTACTTTCACAGCTAGTCGATAAAAAGCTGCTGATTCCCGCATCTGGGATCAAGAGAGTCCGCTCTTATCGTCTGGGGGATCAGGTTAAACACCCAATCAGATAAATAGTCGGAAAAATTCCACTTAATTAGTAATTATTATTAAAAAAGGCTTAAACAGACGGAGAGATTCCTCCTATTGACTTGAAAAACGTGAAAATGAGGGATTTTGCTTTTCATAGTCGGAAATCCTCCCCTTATTTACCCCGAAACGAGCTCCGATCTGCATCTAACCGGAAAATCTCAGCTTATTTTACTTTTGCTGGTTAATCGATAAAGGATAAGACATCTTATTTATATAGGCTTGAGTTTTATCTCAAAAATCCAAGAGTCCCTCTTTATGATGAATAATCACAAGCGGGCTTTTTTTTTGCAAAAAAAACCCCTCTTTAGAGAGGGGCTAGCCACCAATATAGGACATTTCAATCTTTTTACGTGTTTTGTGTGTCTCTGCAGTTCTTTCATCTGAATATCTGTCATCACGGCCATTCCAAATGGCTGTAATCCGCTCAGCTATTTGCTCATCAGTTGCTCCATTTCTCATAAAATTCCGGATGTCGTGGCCATTTCCGTTAAATAAACAGGTAAAAATCTGACCATTTGCCGACAGGCGTGAACGCGTGCAGCTGGAGCAGAATGATTCAGAAACGGATGTAATAAACCCAACATTCACGTCAGTATCTTTATAACGATAGAGTTTTGCTACTTCCCCATAATAAGCAGGGTCAACCGGTTCCATTTCGAAATGCTCTTTTAATAAATGATAAATCTGTTTTTTAGTAACAACATCATCCATCTTCCAACCGTTTGTTGCACCAACATCCATAAACTCGATATATCTGAGCTCTAAACCTTGATTTTTACAGTATTCTGCCATGGGGATGATTTCTGTATCATTTAACCCTTTTTTGACAACCATGTTGATTTTAACTCCAAGACCTGCTTGTTTTGCTGCTTCAATACCTTCCAATACAGGTCCGGTGCCTACACCGCGACCGTTAATTTGACCAAACAATTCATCATTTAACGTATCAAGGCTGACATTTACTCTTTTAAGACCCGCCGCTTTTAACTCAGTAGCAACTTTCGGAAGAAGAACTCCATTTGTTGTTAAGCCGATGTCACTTAGGCCTTCAATTGCAGAAAGTTTTTTGACAAGAATCGGCATATCCTTACGCATGAGGGGCTCACCGCCAGTTAAGCGGATTTTTTCTACACCTAAACGAACAAATATTTTTCCCAACCGTTCTATCTCTTCATAGGTCAATAAGGCACTTCTAGGTAGAAATTCAAAATCTGGGCCGAATTGTTCTGCTGGCATGCAATATTGACAGCGAAAATTACAGCGATCGATAACAGAAATTCTTAAGTCGCGTAATGGTCTACTTAATTTATCTTTAATAATGGTTTTTTCCATTCGTCTCAACTCCATTATTTTCAAAAGCTTTTTTATACTTAGTGTAACAAGAACTTACATAAAATACTGTTACTTTATTCACTACTTATATAC